>JAUXSF010000009.1 GCA_030679955.1 Chlamydiales bacterium
TTTAAACCCGGTTGGCTACCTATCTCGCAGGCTCAGCGTAAGCGAGAACCATGAGGTTTGTTGCCGCGCAACGAGACTGAGTCTGTAGACTCAGGCGAGGAGCGAGGCAACAAAGATCATGCGTTCGCAGCTCGCTGAGACGCGAGAGCCCGTCTTAAATATTTTTTTTCGCTACCATATCCTTCTTTAGCTGAAGGAGATATCTATGCTAGTTGAAACCATCACCTGCTATTGCATCTGCGATGATCTACTCAAGGCTCTTGGGCATACGGATGACCCACAATGCAAAATGGGATCAGCCGAAGTCTTGACTGTCGGCCTAGTCGCCGCGTTGTACTTCGGTGGTAACATTCAAGCGGCAAGACGTTTTTTGTATTGGCACAGATATATCCCTAGAATGCTTAGCCATAGTCGATTAAATCGACGCCTGCTTAGCGTTTCGAGCGATCTATGGCTAGCCCTTTTTACGCTGGTTAAACACATTTGTAACCAGCTCCGACCTGTTGATAAGTTTATTGTAGATAGCTTTCCAGTGCCTGTATGCCTGCCCTGTCGAAGTTGGCGTTGTAAGCTGTATCAAGGAAGATCTTATCTTGGATACTGCGCAGCCAAAAAGCTTTCCTACTATGGGTTAAAAGTTCACCTAATCGTGACTGTTGAGGGTGATCTTTGGGAATTCGTTGTAACCCCAGCTTCGATGGCAGATATTACAGCTTTACGAAACATGGATCTAGACCTTCCCGAGAATGTAACGTTATTTGCGGATCGTGCTTATAACCACTATGACTTTGAGGAAGAGCTTGCACAAGACGCAAAGATATCGCTAATTGCTCAACGAAAATGTAATTCCAAACGGCCTCACAGCGGTCCTGTATCCTACCAACAAAGTACATACCGCAAACGTGTTGAAACAGTCATCAGTCAGATCACAAGGCGCTTTTCCCGCAATATTGTGGCTCGATCTGCCCGAGGATTTGTATTACGTTTAGAGCTAATTATTCTAGCATATCCGTTAAGTCGGACAATTGAAATTTTAACATAGCGCCCTTACTGACTGGCTGCAGCAAGCAATCTACAATGCGCAACTCCTCGGCAATAGCTCGCTATTGCCTCGTCGTTGCCCCTTGTATCTTGCATGCTTCGCCGAGTCAATAAGGGCGGATAGGTAGCCAACCGGGTTGTAAAGATAACTCAGGCTTGCAAATCTAAACCCTCCGGCAAAGGTTGGGTGTGGGTAGAGGTAGATCCTATGAGGTTTCTTAAACCATACGGCAAGGCTTGGTTGTAACCTCTCCCCACTATGAGCGTCTGCAAGTTTTGAAGATTCAAACTCTCCGGCAAGGCTTGGTTGTAATCGGATCCCATTTTGAGCGTCCGCAGATTTCCAAGGTTCAAGCTCTCTGGAAAAGCTTGGTTGTAGAGACCCATTTTGAGCGTCTGCAGACTCCCAAGATTTAACCCCTCCGGAAAAGATTGGTTGTACCACACACCCATTTTGAGCGTCTGCAGGTTCCCAAGATTTAACCCCTCCGGAAAGACTTGGTTGTAAATATGCCCCATTGTAAGCGTCTGCAGGTTCCCAAGATTTAACCCCTCCGGAAAGGCTTGATCGTAACTATACCCCATTGTAAGCGTCTGCAGGTTCCCTAGATTTAACCCCTTCGGAAAGGCTTGGTTGTAAGTATGCCCCATTGTAAGCGTCTGCAGGTTCCCAAGATTTAACCCCTCCGGAAAGGCTTGGTTGTACTTAGCCCCCATTACGAGCGATCTTAAATTGGACAATACCGCTTGAGGGATTTTTTTATTAAAAGTGTCCGACAGCACTAACGTTTCAGCATTAGTAAATTTCTCAAGTTTATAAGAGAGATTTCCACAATTAACATACTTGATATAGGGAGCAATATTTTTATAGAAGTCGGGAAACTTAACAGCCAAAGAAAGGGGAATTTTGCCTTGATCTATGCACTTTATTAGCAAGCAGGAGGTCAAATTAATATCGGTTCCGGATAGAGACATAATCAAGTTAAAGGAATCTTCACAATTTAAATAATCTATTATCAGACATTTAATTTCTAACGGACATGACTCATACTCAGACTTATAATTATGCCTACAAACTAACCTATTTATTAAAACTAAAACTTCTTTTTTATATTCCAAATTCTCGCTACATATTTTTGGTACTATATCTTCCTCAAGAAGCGAATATATCTTGTTTGAATCCACATTACTGCGTCTAAGTAAATGAAAATTATCTCGTAACAACCTACAAATTATTACCAGATCATCACTAGTTATTTTAGCTTTTTTATTTATTATTTCTTGAAAAGTGTTTATGATCTTAGTAGTTATTTGTTTTTCCGCACGATTTATAAAGAGTCTTTTACTTAATAATAAGACATAACCCGATAGGACCATTGCGGTACCTGCAATTAAAGGCGCGCTGATTATCGATGGTAAATAACTACTCATATTGGCCATGGACTCACTCGCTAGCAGGGGAAGTATTTCGTCTGAATGGGAATAAACAAAACCTGAACAAACATTAGTCAAATACATTTACACCTCACCATATTAAAAATACACACTATTTTAATATACAACAGTACAGGCATTACTAATTATAATCAATTAAAAATATTCATTTGTAACCGCAAAATGGAATGTGGTCATCCGGTTAATTGAGTACCTTTGGTTTATGGATCTACCCTATTGACACACTAACCTGTATTTGTGTCCATAAGGTCCATAAGGTCAATATCGTTCATAGGTCATTAAATAAGATCTAGCTTCAGAAGAAGGCTTTCTAGTGTGCTGCGGATAGAGCTAGAGCGTTGAATGTTGGTACGAGCTTCTATGATGGCTTCCTGAACATCTTTAGGGGGCGACTTTGTCCACACTGGAAGGCATGACGAAGCGGCTCTAAGCGATCGCGGTGAACCAATAAGCTCGTGTTGCCCCCGCAGCGCAGCGGTTCGAGGTCGCGGTACCATCCCATAATAACTTCAAAAAGAGCATCGACTTCTTCGCGAACGCGCAAAGTTACGGCGCCATCGATTTCTTTTTGAAAGGCATCGCGCTGAGTAGCAGATAGCTCATCAAAACCACGTGGGGCGATCTCACTTGTGCAAGCGGCTGAAAGAGACTCTTTTAGAGCTTCAAAGCTAGTGTGAAGAGTGTCCACCACAGTCGCCAAGTGCTTATAGGTTGGCAGTCTTCCACTCGACAGAGTATCTAACATTAGGTCGCGTTTATTGTCATCAGACTGACTAAGCAGACGCATAGCGCGCCCTATCGAACCGGAGAACCTGGCAGCAACGCGTTCGGCTTCCTGAACAGAGCAACCATGCTTTTGTTGCAAAAAGGCTGCGATTTGCGTTTCTGCAATCGGCTAAACATCCTTCTAGCTCTCTATTTCTTTATACCACACTCGGCGCCAAACTTGGATTTGGGCCCATGCTAAAGCTGGTTAATAGAAAATAATTAAAACACGGAAACGATATAGTATCGACATTAATTAATCACTTGACATCCAAATTCAATTAATATAAATTTGAGATATCTTTTTAAAAATTTACAATAATCAAACAACACGAAAAGTCTAATGAATATCAATAACTCTACCGATCAGTTGCCCAGAAATGAAAGATCGCGACCAAACCGTCCTCCTAATCAACCTTACACGCATAATACTGGCAACCAGGATGCTAATAGATTTAGTTATAACCCTAATCAAAGAAATACAGGGAACTTCCCTCGCCCACAAGACTTCCAGGTCAATTCAAATTCCGGAAATCGTGATCGAGACCACCGATACTCATCTAATCATAATAGCCCTCAGCAACAGCCATCTAATCGCAATCCCCAGCAGACCACCAACATACAAGGGAATCGTCCCGAAGGTAGGCTACGGCAGTATTCTAGGGCTCTTTTATCAAAAATTATAGATAACAGTCTTTCATTACGAGAATATGCAAATATCACGCCAAGGGAGTTAACAACAATCTTAGGCATGGTTCAAGATCAGGACCAGGAACTCATTGCGCACATTCCAACAGTATTAAACAACATCTCACCATATTTATTTGAATTATGCGATCGTTCAGACAACAAGTATATAACCGAATCAATCAAAAAAGTTTTCTTTTGCGCCAACAAAAACCAAGACGCACTACCCATATGCAGAAGAATTATCGCTAAACTAATTGTAAGACCACGACTGAATATCTCCAAGCTTACCAATGATGAAATTACTCAATTAATAAAAACATTATCTATAATTAAAGTTACAAACAGAGATGATCCCAAAATTTCCGAACACATACTCGAGCTATTAAGTAATTTAAATCAAAAAGAAATAAAAGCCATAGATTTTGAAACTATTATCAACGCTTTGAACTATACAGACGTCAGCAAATTAAATTTCAACAGATTCATAGATAAACATGTTGATGATTTTTTAAAATCACTAACAACTTTTAAACAAAACACTTTATGTAATTTACTGGAATTAATAGGCTGTTCATTTACCGATAGAAACATACACGAAGAAGTTACTAAATTAATTCAGACTACTCTGGTTAATATTAAATACAAAGAACTTCCTGCAAACAACTTAGTGAACTACGCTTCTGGATTGATGTTGTTGGATTCGATCTATTACAACGCTTTTAATATGTCAAGATTGATTTCTGCGATAGAAGAGATAAATTCTCGCGATTTAGATGAGTCTTGTATTCAAAGAGTAGAAAAGGGACTACGACACATAAAAAGACAACATAGTGAGTTGGGGAAAGCTATAACTACTTGCCTACTAAAATTTTGCAAAATTCATTCTGGCCAATCAGTAGATATAAACTATCATCTATTGGGCGCCTTAAATAATTTTCAATTTAGCGAAGAAGAATCTCTTTCAATAAAACCATTAATATTAAAATTAGCAAAAGAAATCGTGGATAAACAACCCGAGATCTTCCCTATTTTTATATGTGACATCGCTAAAAGTTTCACGCGTTTATCTTTGACTAGAGCAGAAAAAGTAGGCGTAGACGCAGCTATTCTTAAAATAGTAGATCGTGATATTAAAACAATCTACCCCACATTTAACCTTCGATCTAAAACGGAAGTTGCGTCCGCCCTAGTTCAGGTAGCGGTAACAGAGGAAAACCAAGAAATTTTTAGGCGGTTTTTTGCATCACTACTTCCTAAAGTAGACTTCAGCACCGTTTTTACTCATTATCACCGCGACTTGCTTGAATATATTTCTAAATCGTCGATCCATGAAGCTCCGCAGCAAAATTATGTTAATGAAATAATTACATCAGTAAATAACCATAAAATTCGACCTGGAGATATAACCTTTATAGTTGAATCGCTTCGTCGGTTAAAAACTATTCATAAATACCATGGATTAGATGACGCCTTGCAAAAGTTAGAAGGCTTATTAAAAAGCTATGCAGCTACGATACAGGCTGATGGTTTTGTGCCGAAGCTCTATGACCATGAAGATATCGCTCTTAAAGCTATTATCCTTAAAAGAATTCACGATGCTTTGGAGTACCGACCTGAAAATGCTCCACACGACTCCGAGATTACTATAGAGGAAGTTGTCGATTTTCGCGAAGTGGAACGAAATAGTCTGCAGCAGCTACCTACACCTCAAGAAGAGCTACCAATTACGGTATCTTCACGCTTTTCTTCGATTCCTAACTTCTCCGCAAACTCAGACAGTAACGGGCTAATTCCGTGTGTTCTTGAGCAGCACCGTGAACAGATCATTGAAGCCTTATCCAATTCGAGCAATTCTCATGGAAGATTTTCTCTGGATCTAAATCAACCAGGTTTACACGACTTAGCTGAAGATTTGAATGTTATTTCTCAGGGTAATCCAAGCTGTAGTGCGATTTATAATCATTTGTCGATTTACCATAGCGGAGTAGGTCCTAATCATCCCGTATTTGTCCCGGCGCCACCAGTTAGCAGGCAGCCCTGTAATCTACCTGCCTATGCTGTTGAGTCCTTTTTTGATCTTTGGGCAGATACAGCACGCGCTGCAATTGAAGGTAGTGAACTGCCGACTTCAGGGCTTGTGTTGATTGAAATATCCAGTGAAAAGTATCAGCCCATGACCTACACTAGAACTCATGGGGTGCTTGAATTTCATCCCTTCCATATGGCACAGCACAACGCTCTCATTACCGATCCTATGAAGTTTGAGAATGGCGTGATATGCGTTAGCAGCGCAGGTAGCTTGCTCAAACGTCCGGACTTAATTGTCATTTTTAGGAAGCGAAAAGCCACAAATCTTCAACTTAATGATCTCTATTCTAAAAAAATAAAAGTTTCAGATGGATCAGACGCTCCATCCACAGACAATAAACGTCCTGCTCCTGCGATGGTGGATCCTTTTGCCTTGCCCCAATTGGCTAAATCAGACGGATTGCATAGGCAAAGAACTACTATCAAAAACAGTGAAGTTGGTATTGAGCAGATTTCTCAGCGCCGCCATATACAACTCTTACCTACAACCATAAGCGATTTACAAACAATAATTTCTACCTACTCGTCTCCTACTTCAGCGACACCTCAACAGATGAAATTTTATGAGGCTATGTTTCCCCACCTGTCAAAACAGGATATACAAGCCATCCACAGCAGTTTGACCTCTAATCATACAATGTCCATCGATGCACCGTGTATTTATGACGAAAAGTTCTTCTCACTATTGGTTCTTTGGATAATGTCTGATGAGAAATGTATTGTTGGATTGCAAACATCTGATTTAGAAGAATTTAAAACTCACTTCGTAAATAAATTAAATAAATTTGAAAAAGAAAGCCTCTTAAGTGTTGCCTGGAAATTAGCAAATGGAGAGGAAGTTCCTTTACCTGTTATAAGATCAGTGATACTTGATGATTCTATTTCTATTCGATTACGTCTACAGCTGTGTCACGGGTTAAAAAATAACAGATCAACGTTATTGGGTGAGCTGTACAGGAGTCAAGCAACTATTTACCAGGACGATCCTGAGTTTCAAAATATTGCAAAAAACTATCCTAATGACACCAGCAGAGCAGTACTAGCCTATTTCACACTCCTACAAACAGGATCTGAGCTTGATGAAATTCTTGAAGCTTGCAGACAATTTAACCGGCCCCCAACCAATTTCGCATCCCAAGTGAAAGCTACCGATAATGAAGCTCGAGCCGACGTCTTGCTTGCCAGCGAAACTTTTGTTATCACCACCGAAACCTTACTCGTTAACTACGCTAAACTAAATACTCTGACTGAATTAAATCCACGAGTCTTCCTTCCTCTGAGCGATGCTGAGGGACACCGCGCAGTATATGATGCGGTAGGCAAAGGACGTTTAATGGTATGGAGTGACCGTTCAAGCCTCAAAAATCAGTTAGAGCTCATGCGCTTACTCGATATCGAGCGCAGCACCCTTAGAATGCAAACTATTATTAAATCTCTAACTCGTAAGCCTGATCACGCGCAATATGTGGAACTTTTAAGTCTTATTGTTCTGACACAAAAAATAATTCAACTGAGCCAGTTGGATGCAAAGCCTTCTCTAAATAACGTTGAAAACAAGGTTATTCACCATAGTGAACGGGTTGCAGCAAAAGATGCCATTTACAAGTACTTTCATCCCAGGAACGCCGGCCGCAAACTTTTGAAGACGTTAGCGACAAATGATGCTCGTACAATGATTTATCTAGTTTCCTCTGGCATGGAAAATATGCAAGAACACATTACGCAACTGCAACTTCGTTTTATATTTAAATTTACGATTGAGCAGATCACTGGAAGCTCTAAAATCCGTCAATTCACCCAAGGTACCGAACAACAACCAAAAATATATATAGTGACTTCCGGAGTTTTGCCATCTAGAATTCCTTCATTCCCTCTTTTAGTCGATCCCTTTATGAACCATCATGGAGCTATTAGCTGGCATACCAATAAAGTCATTCGTTTCTCAACTCAAAAAAGCGAGCGACATCCTTTAAATGAAATCGAAATCTCATCGAAACTAGATTACGCTGGATGTTTTGCAGATGGCGATTTAGCCATGTTGGACGAAACGATGCGTAAGCAATTGGCGCTATTAATAAAATCATGCCGAGTTACTCCAGAATTAGTCAGGAACATAAAGAGCACCTGTCGTCTAACACCAGAAGCCATGGCTGTCTCGATTGATCTTCTTGACGCTTTAAAGTCGGTACCTCCTCTGCCCTCTAATTCTCAGCCACCCCAAGATGGCCCCATCGTCATTGATGGTATAACACTACGCCTTAAGCCCGTTTTGCGAGACGGCTCTTGTCTCTACCAGTGCTTTGTAGACAGTGGAATCATGCAAGATGTTACCTCTGTGGAGGAATGCAGAAAGGCTTTAACCGACATAATTCTCTCCGATCCGAATGGTTATAGGAATCTCATGGGAGAAGAAGAAGTCCTTTCAGTTACTAATGCCATCTTTTTCTACGAGGGACCTGAAAAAGAACGTTACGAAACCGCGTTAGCAACACTTAACAGCTTACGTTTGACTCAAAATCCAAGCCTTCCACAGTATTCTCAATTAAGCGCAGACTTCCTAGATCACCTCTTTAATTTATATATTGATGTTTCAAAAAACACCCCTCTGTGGGGTGGTTTTCTAGAAATGAATGCATTTTCGAACACCTATGAGGTCACCATCGCAATAGTAACTGAAGGCCAGATTTATCAAATCATTGAACCTTCCAATGGCTATCAAAAAAACATCTATCTTAGGTATCAAGACAACCATTACGATTATTATGTCAAAGAATAGAGTCAGATAGGAAATTCAATGCGGTGCTCCCCTGCCAACACGACCACCTTAAGACAAGTCATCGCTCTCCATGTTTGGCATTTTTAAAGAGCTATTGAGTAGCCCTTTTTAAGCTACCTGCGTTAGAGAGCCTAGCTCTCACTTCCTCAGGAATAAGATTAATTAGGTTTGTTAACTGTATGACCAAACCAGAACGGCCCAAAGCTTCCTGAGAAGCTAACGACAGCAATTCTGCAGCGTTTCTAGGCGTCAGGTGTCCTAGTAGGATCGCCATGGATTTTCTCGATTCTAATCCATACTGTTGTGCAGCATAAAGCAACACCTTTACTGCTAAGTCTGGGTTGATTTGAGCGTACACTGTGGCCAACGTAGCAAGATCGACCCCATGCTGTTCATTGAAATAACCATGGAGTTGCGACGCATCTAACTGATTTAATAAAGCTGTTATGTGTATCAAATCATCAGGTTCAGCAGCAGCAAGAATAGCCGATAAGCATGGTTTTCGTAAATCCTTGAACATAGTCCACACCTGACAAGCAGGAATGGGAGCTCCTGCTGCAGCCTGGATCCTTTCGCCCACAATTGCCAAGATCTTTGCAGCAAACATAGTGTCCAGGCAATTAAATATACTCGGTATCCGAGATCGCACTGCGTTCTTTTGATTCATATGTTCTTTAAGCTGACGAGCCTCATCCGTGCTTTGCAGTACATATTCTATGTGAGTTTGCTGTGTATTACCCGCCTCTTGGTTTTGCTGCGCAAATAGTGCGTATATTTGTCGCTGCTCATCAATCCTATTCGGTTGAGGTCTTTGCTCCAAGTCAGTACACGCCTGGCTTATTATTTCAAACGCTCGAGGAGCTCCAGTTGCCTCCAAAACTTTAGCCATATTTGTGCATAAAGGAAGTGGATAACCAAGTAGCAAGGAGGATGCATATTCGTTATTAAGCGACCCAAACAGCTGACCGAGAAAAGGGCATATACTAGGGTCGGCATTAAGAGCATGGCAAAAAAAGGAACTCGTTTGTGAAACATCGAATCCAGAACTCAATAAAAATTTCAGTGCTACGTTTATGTCTAGCGCACTAAACAGGGCCAAAAAGTCCTTTTGAACAGTACCGCCGACAACGCAGGCAGCATTCAAAATTGAACCTCCAGTATCTAACGATGCCAGTAAATCAACCGTAATTTTGCGATCAATATGGGATTCGGAAGCAAGCATCTGTGCCGCATCTAAAGGATTCATCTGTCTTATGATATTTGCTGCAACAGCCGGGTTAAGATGTATAAATCCCGATGCTGATAGCTCCCTAGACTCTGTTGAAAATGAAGGTAAGCCTGTTAATGGCTGCGCTATGCGGTTTTGTAGTGACCTCACCTCACCTTGAGTGAGCTGTATAACGGCAACACAAACACCACTTGGTGTCGCATTATTTTCTTCAGCACCCGTGACAGGAGAGGTTATATCAAAAGAAACTATAGAATCCTTTTTATCATTTACATACACGACATAAATCCTTTGTTTATTTCATACCGCAAAGATTGTTACATATTTATAATTCCATCGCAATAGTTCGGATTAGTTTTTAGTAGTTACTTCTGAAATGCGGTATTCAGCCCCGGTGGTTCAGTTAACCCAACATAGGTAACACTTTTGACGCCCCTTCGATTCTAAGAAGAAAAGTCGTAAAAATTAAGTTGATCACGTTGAGCGAAACGAAAGTTTCGGTAAGGCAAAAATGGCAGCCGATCGCGGGAAGAACGACATAAAAATATTGCAATAGCAACTTCTGCAGTTTTCTTTCAGTCCCCGGCAGTCCATTAAAACTCGGATGGCTACCTATCTCGCAGCTCGCTGAGACCCTAGAGCTCGTCTTAGATATTTTTTTCGCTATTTTTCCTTAGCTAGAGGAGATCTCTATGATAGTTGAAATCATCACCCTCTATTGCATCTGCGGCGATCTACTTAAGGCTCTGGGGTACACGGACGACCCACGATGCAAATGGGTCGCCGAAGTCATGACTCTCGTCGCAGCACTGTACTTTGGAGGCAACATTCAGCAGGACACTTTTCCCCTAATATTGTGACTCGCTCTGCCCTACTATGCCCATAACCATGACGTTTCCCAGCCTTTACTTCTCCATACGTTTGCCAGTGCGATGGGATATCTTGACTGATACCGTCCAAGAGACCATTGACTAAAGCGCTATCCTGACGTGTGCTGTTAGGTAAATAACTGATATTACCGTGAATTGGTCGTTTTTGAATTCTCCGGAAAGGAGTACCATTTGCAAGTGACAGGGTGCCCATTCCTTGCTGCTTTCTGTCTACCAAAGCCCCTTTGTAAAACCGTCTGGGGCGATCTGCGTTCCAAAATGCAATAGACCTTTGATGAATTGACCTTTGTAAAGATTTCCTTCAGGAGAGATTAGCTCGCCCTCTCCGTGGTATAATCCAAACTCAAAAGTTCCCTTATACCTCTCGCCGTTTCGTTTATACTGGATCCCATAACCATGGTATTGATTGTCTTTCAGTGCTCCCTCATAACACAGATGTCCATCTTTGCCGAAAATCTTGCCGTTAACAAACACGTTATTGACAAACTCTCCATCATGAATTTCTCCAGTCACAATAGGTTTCCTAACACCTTTACCATGCATACAACCATTTTGCACTTCACCCTCATAAGTACAAACGTTGTTGCAAAAGTACTTCCCCTGACCATGAGGGTTACCGCCAACAAATGCCCCCGTAAACTTCACGCCCTCCCTTACATAGTGTTGAGTTCCCTCACCATTTGGGACACCGTTTTGCACAAAACCGTCGTATAGAACATTACCATTGTTATCCGTAATAATGCCTTTCCCGTTAGGAACTCCATTGATGGTTTCGCCTCGATAGAAAATGTTTCCGCGTAACCGTATTTGTTCCGGCCTTGGGATATTAAAAGAGGGGCTTGAAATTCGTACCGCTGTATAAGCTGCTGTAGCCCCCTCATACATCTGTGTCGATGGAGGAGAAGGAAAAGGGCTATTCGTATTTATGTTATCTGAAAAATAGTCCGGCGTGTTCAGTGAGAGTGAATTGCCATTAGGCTTGATAGGATGCATATAAACTTTCCGATTTTATTGGGTTGAGATATAGTCACAAAAGGCAGATGTAGCTTTCCCACTAGAGTTCTAATGGATCCTGCGGACAGCTTCTGGCGCTGCCCGCTCTTTTAGGAGTAGCTGCAACGTTTTATTCGTTGCCAATCGCTACAATCCGGCTAGCCCTCTACTTTGATTAGGGATCAATAAGTGATCCATTACCTAATACTAAATGAGCAAGACCTTGCAAAACCTGAGTATGCGCTAGTCGCCACCCTGGACACTGGTTAGGACCCGTACCAAAAGGCAAATACTTTAAGCGTGGTAGATGTTCGGAGTTATACATCGCAAATCTATTAGGGTTAAACTGCTCAGGATTTTCTCCTACTAGCTCAGGATCCTTACCTAAATCTGATATTCTAAAGTAAATGACCTCGCGATTCGGCGTGACACGCCGCAAGTCACCCCCAGTAGTGAACCGAAGGCCCTCTTTTACGATGTCACATAATTTTTTATTTTGACTTGCTGCGATCCATAACGGACCATCAGCTTCAAGCAACTCCTTCCGAATTGTCGCAAGGGTATCCTTGTCGCACATGGTATAGGTCAAGTCAATCCATAGCCCAATCTGTGCATTAGCGTTTATTGCGAAATTGATCACGGATAAAATCTCTCTGTCCGAAAACCCCTCTCCACGCATAGCATCAGTTAGTTCCAATCCATTTTGGTTTCGAAGCAATCTTACGGCTCCCCATTCTGAATAATGACCAAGATCCTCCCTGCTAAATGGAGTTAGGGTTGCAACGTATGCGGCAGCTTCCTCATTCATTCGAGCGAGATTCTTTGGACAAAAAATATGGTGAGCTAAAAATCTATGAAAGCTTTGAATTTTCTCCTTTGAAAATGAAGTGAAAGCATCTATGCGTCCCTTAATAAGCTCTGGATCAAATTTAGACTGAAGGTATTCAGTGACAAAATCGGAACGTACTTCCTCCCCAAAAAGGTCATCATTAAGATCATCATTTACAAACACGTCTCCATTAATGGGATTGGCCAACACTTTTTCTATTTCTGCAAGATTGGTGTATTCGTTCTTTAAGACTTGGCGTGCGGCTCGTTCAACTGAACCCATGCCTACATCCAGCTTTTGTGCTGGATAATCGTCACGGACAACATCGGCTAGTAACTCCGCCTGGCTTCTTACCGACCAATAGTTTACTAATCTGGATGAAAATTTCATTACTTGATCAATAGGATTCATTACTTGATACTTTAAAAAACGATCGAAACCAAAAACATACACGTCCATTATCACTCCTAAAAAAACTATTTATTATATAATTAAAAAATATAGGATAATTTGCGAAAATCATATAAATGCATTCAACATTCTTTGCTGCTTGCCTTATTTTCTCACAAAAGATCTACTATATACTTAGAGGCAGGTTATATCAGTATTACGCTAGCTTTTTCACTTGCCATACTATTCAGCCGATTTTACTAATACCATATTAATTTATCTTTATTTTTAAAAATATAATATCAATATAAACAAACCTGTATTTAAATTCAAATATAATATAATTTAACTTAACGAAAATACTAATCGATTATAGGGGTTTTTAAGGGCGCTAACTTGATCTTCCCAAAATAAGGCTGGAACTGAGTCTGTCACCTTGTCAGCATGGACCTAGTGAACATCCAACCCAGTGCTACCGTGGCTGGGAACAAAGGTCCCCAAGTTAATGACATTGAGCGAAGCGGGGGCCTGGGTGAATGCAAAAGAGCAACCGAGTCCTACCAGGTCCATTAAATAAGATCTAACTTTAGTAGAAGACTTTCTAGGGTGCTGCGGATAGAGCTAGAGCGTTGAATATTAGTACGTGCTTCCACGACAGCTTCTTGAACATCTTTTAGTGGGCGATTTCGCCCGCACTGAAAAGCGTGGCGAAGGGGCTCTAAGCGGTCGCGATGAACCAACAAATTCGTGTTGCCTCCACACCGTAGCAGTTCGAGATCGCGATACCATCCCATAATGACTTCAAAAAGTGCATCGACCTCTTCCCGAACACGCAAGGTTACAGCGCCATCGATTTCTTTTTGAAAGGCATCACGCTGGGTAGCCGTTAGCTCCTCAAAACCACGCGGGGCGATCTCACTGGTACAAGCTGCGGAAAGGGACTCTTTCAGCGCCTCAAAGCTGGTGTTAAGGGTGTCCACCACAGTCGCCAAATGCTTATAGGTTGGCAATCTGCCACTCGACAAGGTATCTAGCATGAGATCGCGCTTATTATCATCGGGTTGACTTAAAAGGCGCATAGCGCGCCCTATCGAACCGGAGGACCTGGCAGCAATACGTTCCGCTTCCTTAATAGAACAACTGTGTTTTTGTTGTAAAAAGGCAGCAATTTGTGCTTCTGCTATCGGCTGAAAATAGAGCTTGCGGCAGCGTGACATGACTGTAGGCAGCAGTGCTTGAGGGCTGCTGGAAAGTAAAATGATTAAAGTATGTGGCGAAGGCTCTTCAAACGTCTTTAGTAGTGCGTTGGCTCCGGTAGAAAGCATGCGATCGGCATCGTGGATAATAAAGACCTTATACTTCGCTTCATTGGGCGGCATATGAACTTCATCGTTAAAGGCACGCATCGTATCAATGCTATGCATGGCTAGCTTGCCTTCAGGACGATAAATATGCAGATCTGGGTGGTTCTCGCGCGTGGTTGCTAACAGATTTTGTGCTAAAGCTGTAGCAAACAGGCTTTTGCCAATACCGTCTGTCCCAGCAAACAACAATGAGTGTCCTACACGCTCTGTAGAGATCATGCGCAGCAGAAAGGTCTTGATTTCATCGTTGCCGATAATATGGGATAGATCCATCCCGATTACTCCCATCCCTGTTTTCCGCGATTTAAGCGGTGCTCGACAACCTCTATGACTTCTTCGAAAACATCTTGCTGAGGCTGATGCGCATCAACAATATGAAAGCGGTTCTTTTCCTTAGAGGCAATATGCAAGAATCCATTGCGGATACGTTCATGGAAGCTTACTTCTTCACTTTCTATGCGATCAGAACCTGCACGAGTAGAAGAAGCGCGATGCAAGCCAACATGCGGGGCTACATCGAGGTAAAAGGTAAGGTCAGGAGTCACTCCTTCGCAAATCTGTGTACAGAGCTGACGAACATAGTCCATGCCGAGGCCTCTGCCAATACCTTGATAGGCTATTGTAGAGTCGTTAAAGCGGTCGCACAGAATGATTTTGCCATCTTCGAGAGCTGGTACGAGAATTTCCTCGATATGCTGAGCGCGTGCTGCCAAAAACAGGCACAGTTCAGCTCTGGCACCAATCGTCACATCTTTGGGCGGCATCAGCAATGTGTTGCGTATCATCTCTCCAAGCGGAGATCCACCTGGCTCACGAGAGCGCAGCACATCATGCCCTTGATCGTCTAAGTAGTCATAAAGAGAGGAGATAAGCGACGACTTACCGGCGCCTTCGCCACCTTCAAAGGTGACGAAAAGGCCGTTCCATCGCCGCTTTTTCATTTGCCACTTATGTGTCTGCGGCAGAGGCGGTCTCTTAGGTTTCGCTCTCGTCGTCAACGAGCTCATCTTCTTCCTCTTCCTCGAGATCCTCTACAATTTCGACTTCTTCGCCTTCTGGCAACTCTTCAGGCACCACACTATCTTCTTCTTCGCTGGTGACACCTTCGAGCTTCTGAACAGCTACGATCATATCATCGTCACGAAGTTTAACGATACGTACACCTTGAGTATTACGTCCCATCACGCGGAGGTGACTCATGTTGACTCTGATAGTTTGGCCACCAGCGGACATAAGAACCATGCTATCTTCATCGCTAACGCATATAGCGGCAACAACCTTACCATTTCGATCGCTGGTGATGATAGAGCGTACGCCCTTACCACCGCGGTTTGTTTGGCGGAAGTCTTCGACTAATGAGCGCTTGCCATGGCCGTGTTCGCACACGATTAGCAACGATTCATCGCCCTTAACACCTTCCAGGCCAACAACACGGTCATCAACATCTTTCAGTCTGACACCTCTGACACCACGAGCGAGACGTCCCATCGAACGCGTTTTACCCTCGTCAAAGCGCACAGCCATACCATTGCGGGTAAATAGCATGATTTGCTGACCTGACCTGACTAAGCGTGCGGCAATAACTTCGTCACCATCGTCGATGTTTAGAGCCCACACACCTTTACGGCGTGGGTTGCTAAATTCA
The DNA here is from genome assembly GCA_030679955.1 of Chlamydiales bacterium. Taxonomy (GTDB): domain Bacteria; phylum Chlamydiota; class Chlamydiia; order Chlamydiales; family JAJFMA01; genus CAMFKD01. Next base: position 16,155 of record JAUXSF010000009.1, read on the forward strand.
TCTAGATTAGTCTTCTTCACAACACCACGTGCTGTCGCCATAACCACGTAGGCAGCTTCCTCAAAGGTCTCTACACGCAAGATTGTTGCAATGCGCTCATCTTCGCGAATATCTTCCAGCAGGTTGATTAATGGTTTGCCTTTGGAGCGTCTGCCCGCATCAGGAATCTGCCACACTTTCAGCCAGTAGACACGGCCCAGGTTGGTAAATATCAGTAGATAGTCGTGGGCATTAGCAAAGTAAACGCCCTTGATGGCATCTGTTTCTTTTTTGAGATGAACTCCCGAAACGCCCTGACCACCGCGACGTTGTTCGCGGAAAGTATCGATCGGCATACGTTTGATATAATCATCTTCAGAAATCGTAACGATTGTTGCATCGTTTGGAATAAGGTCTTCGGTATCCATGTCGCCTTCAGCCGGAACGATCAGCGTCTTACGTGGCGACTTATGCTTAGCTTGGATTTCCAGAAGCTCTTCCTTAATGATATCGCGAACCATCTTTTCAGAAGCCAATACAGCTTTGTAGTAATCAATCTTCTTCTGAAGTTCGTCGTATTCGGCCTGAATCTTGTCGCGCTCCAACCCAGTTAATTGGTAAAGGCGTAGATCCAGAACAGCGTTAGCTTGTCTTTCAGAGAAGGTGAAGCGTTCGATCAATTCCTTACGCGCTTCATCGCGGTCATTACTTGCTTTGATGATGCGGATAACTTCATCCATATGGTCGATGGCTTTAAGGTAGCCCTCTAACACGTGTGCACGAGCTTCCGCTTTATTTAGCTCGAAGCGTGTACGGCGGCGGATGACGTCAATTCGGTGATCGATCCAAACGCTGATCATACGATGAATGTTCATGATGCGAGGACGACCATTGTCCAAAGCTAGCATAATGCAGCCGAAGGTCACCTGCAGATCGCTAAACTTATACAGCTGATTCATGATGACTTCAGCGATAGCACCCTTCTTCAGGTCGATCACAAGACGCAAGCCATCTTTGTCAGACTCATCGCGAAGGTCGCTAATACCAACAATCGTTTTCTCGTTTGTCAAGTCAGCGATACGTTCGATCAGGCGTGATTTGTTAACGTTGTAAGGAATTTCATCAACAATCAGACGTTGGCGATCGCCCTCTTTAGCATCCTCAATACGGATAACACCACGAAGAATAACGCGTCCACGGCCAGTGTGAAAGGCCTCTTTAACACCGCGGTAACCACATATCAGGCCACCCGTAGGGAAGTCTGGCGCTGGCATCACTTCCATAATCTGTTCAATGGATGTGTGCGAATCCTCCAAAACTAGCAGTGTCGCATTGATCAATTCATTCAAGTTATGCGGAGGAATATTCGTCGCCATACCTACGGCAATACCGGATGAACCATTTGACAATAGGTTGGGGAACTTAGCTGGGAAAACAGTAGGCTCTTTCTTGGTCTCGTCGTAGTTCGGAACCATCTCGACAGTATCTTTATCGAGATCTTCCATTAACTGCACAGCGGCATGTGTCAAACGAGCTTCTGTATAACGCATAGCAGCTGGCGGGTCACCGTCGACAGAACCGAAGTTACCCTGACCATCGATCAAGGTATAGCGCATCATCCAATCCTGGGCCATTCGGACTAGAGTAGGATAGATGACTTGCTCACCGTGTGGGTGGTAGTCACCGGATGTGTCACCGGCAATCTTCGCGCACTTACGGTGTTTACCGCCTGGGCTGAGGTTTAGCTGGCGCATCGCGAACAAAATACGTCTTTGCGATGGCTTCAGACCGTCGCGCGCATCGGGTAACGCTCGCGAGATGATGACGGACATGGAGTAGCGTAGATAGCTCTCCTTCATCTCGTCTTCCACGTTACGTGGTACAATAATCTCGCTGGTAGTGTCAGCCATAATGTCCTCTATGCAGTGATCTTACTAAATGGTCTAAGGGCGCCTTACAAGCTCTCTCTTAGATGTCCAGGTTCTTAACGGATAGGGCGTGCTGTTCAATAAAAGCGCGTCGTGGTGGCACATCTTCGCCCATCAACATGGTAAACATGTGATCGGCGGCAATGACATCCGGCAGAGTAATACGCACTAAAGTTCTCTTGGTGGGATCCATGGTTGTTTCCCACAGCTGGTCGGCGTTCATTTCACCCAAGCCCTTATAGCGTTGGATTTCGATGCCCTTACGACCGTTTTGGCGTAGAAACTCCATCACCTCTTTTAAGGTATGGTAAGAGGAGACATGCCCATCTTCTTCATGGATGCTCAACAGCTCGCCATTGGCAACCATGTAGCTCTGTAGCGTGAAGTTATACTTTGCAAGCTTTGCCGTCAGCTCGTCTAGCGCGTATTCCTCATACAACTCAATAAATGGCAGTTGTTTGGGGCGGAAAAGGCGCATATCATCAGTCACTTCCGACGCAGGGATGCTAGACAATGTCAATTCATGCTGGCGGTGCTGTTCTTCATCAAGACGCTTCTTGATATCGTCAAACTCATCTTCGCTATACACAAACTGATTGCGATCTCCCACAGTCACCTGGAAAGGAGGAAGCTGCCCTTGCTCGTTACGAGCATCTAAGAACTCACGGAAAGGAATGCCTTTTCGTTCGATTTTGGAGATAAAAGCTTCGACCTCCAAAATGACGTTCATAATGGCTTTGCTATCTTCAGCTTTGAGCTCTTTATCGCCAGAGAAAATCTTAATATCGCTAGCACCTAGCTCAAGAAGGTATTGATCCATCTCACGTTCAGAGTGTATGTAGCGGAAAGCCTTCTTACGAGCTACACGGAATAATGGCGGTTGCGCGATATAGACGAAATTATTCTCCACCAACGCTGGCATATGACGATAGAAAAACGTCAACAATAGCGTACGAATATGAGATCCGTCGACGTCAGCATCCGTCATGATAATGATTTTGTGGTAGCGTAGCTTCTCAAGCTTAAAGCCATCGATGCCTATGCCACAACCAAAAGCGGCAACCATAGTACCGACTTCGGTGTTTTGTAGTACCTTCTCTAGACGTGCTTTCTCAACGTTAAGGATCTTACCACGAATCGGCAGGATCGCTTGGTTACGTCTGTCACGGCCCATCTTGGCAGAACCACCGGCAGAGTCACCCTCAACGATGAAGATTTCGCATAGTCTAGGATCGCGTTCTTGGCAATCTGTCAGCTTGCCTGGCAAGCGAGAGCTGTCCAACGCCGACTTACGCAACGTAAGTTCGCGAGCTTTACGGGCTGCTTCACGTGCTTGAGCGGCCAAAATCGCTTTGTCAGCAATCGTGCGGGCTACAGCAGGGTTTTCAGACAAGAAAGTCGCTAGCTCTTCACCGGTAATTTGCTGAACAATCGAACCAACATCACCGTTACCCAACTTCTGCTTCGTTTGGCCCTCAAACTGCGGATTAGGCACTTTGACCGAAATAACAGCGGTCAAGCCTTCGCGCATGTCGTCGCCACCAACACTAATTTTATCGTTTTTCTGCAGATTGTGTTCTTTAATATACTGATTCAACACGCGTGTTAAGGCGGTAGAGAAACCTGTTAAATGCGTTCCACCATAGCGTGTAGAGATATTGTTGACGTAAGAGAGAATAGTCTCGGAAAAGGTCTCATTCCACTGCATTGCCACTTCAAACTCAACGGGGCCGTCAACACCTTGACGAGTACCCATGAAATACACTGGCTTAGGGAAAAGCGGGCTTTTATTCTCGTTCAAGTACTCTACGAACGATAACAAGCCGCCCATGTAATGGAAATTAACATCTTCCTTGGCATCCGCACGCTCGTCATGGAAGTGGATATTGATGCCTTTATTCAAGAAAGCTAGCTCACGCAATCTCTTGGCCAAGATATCATAATCAAACTCTGTGACAGTCATGATCGTGTCATCAGGAGAGAATGTCACCTTCGTTCCGCGTTTTTTTGTCTCGCCAACGATTTCAAGCTGTTTGATGACCTTACCTTTAGAGAATTCCATGCGGTAGATCTTGCCATCTTTGAAGACGTCAACGATCAAACGCTTGGACAATGCGCAAACGCATGTCACGCCGACGCCGTGTAGGCCGCCAGAAACCTTATAGGTATCTTTGTCGAACTTACCACCCGCGTGAAGAACGGTCATAACGACTTCTAAGGTCGAAACATCACGCCCTGCTTTGGCAGACTCTTTATCGTGGCGTCCAACTGGAATACCGCGGCCATCGTCCTCGATAGAGATAGTGCCATCAGTATGCATCGTAACGCTAATGACCGAGCAATGGCCCGCCATAGCTTCGTCGATACAGTTGTCGACAACCTCGTAAACGAGTTGGTGCAAGCCGCCCGAGCTGGTGTCGCCAATGTACATCCCCGGACGCTCACGAACGGCTTGTAGCCCTTCGAGAACTGTAATAGAACTGGCATCGTACTCTTTTGCCATAACGTGTGCGTCCTCCTAGCTCATTCGAAAAACGATATCATAAACAGCTGTATTGGGCAGCTGACGGCGTAATGCCGTCAAAAGTCGGGGTTTTTCACGCTGGCTTAATAGGCTGTGCAGTGTGGAATTTTTTACCCGAACGAGCAACACCCCTGAAGTGAAGGAAATGGCTTCAGTCATCTTAGCCACCGCACTTCCTACTACCACAGACCATGCCTTCAGGACTAGGTCTGGACGTTCTTGCACTGTCGCATTAATGCCACGCAAAATGGCTGGTGCCACTTCACGCAACTGATGCGTGGTCAGTCCGGATCCGTCGTAGTTTTTGGGAGTTCTTTTCACTCGTCAATGCATCCGATATTAAGTGAAAATCATAACATAAAATGCCTACAACAGCAACAGGAAACGAAGCGAAAAGAATAGAGTAAGAATGGACCAGAAATGGACCTTATGGACCATATAGACCTTATGGACGATATGGACAATAATAGACACAAATGGACATTTTTTCCCGTCCATAAGGTCCATATAGTCCATAAGGTCCATCGCGTCCATTAGATCTGAACGAGCACCTGCTTAGGCAGCTGGAAGAATACGTCTTCTACAGTGAAAACTACATCTTCTACGCTGGTAACACCCAATTCTTCCAGACGACGAATGCACTGCTGCACCACTTCTTCTGGTGTGGAGGCGCCAGCAGTCAAGCCGATAGTCTTAACGTTCTCCATCCACTCGGATCGAATCTCCTGCTCGTTATTGATCAGATGTGAGGGAACCCCGCGACGCTTCGCTACTTCCACCAAACGATTGGAGTTAGAGCTTTGTGGGTCCCCAACGACCAAAACGAGGTCTGTTTCGTGTACTATTTCTCTTAAAGCCATCTGGCGGTTGGTCGTGGCATAACAGATACTAGAGCTGGGCAGTGTCTCAATTTGCGGATATTTCACCATTAATGCGTCGGTAATATCCTTAACATCATCGATGCTGAGCGTCGTTTGGGTAATGTAGAAGAGCTTTTGAGTGACAGGAAAGGTCAGTGCTTCTACATCTTTTACAGATTCGACGATTGTTGTGACATCAGGAGCTTCCCCTGCCGTGCCGACGATTTCCACGTGATTTTTGTGACCGATCAGAATGATCTGATAGCCCATGTTTGCATAGCGCTTAACGGCAGAATGCACTCGAGTGACAAGCCCACAAGTTGCGTCAATTTCGATGAGATTGCGGCGCTTAGCATGATCACGAACGGCGGGAGAAACACCATGGGCAGAATAGATAAGCCTTGCACCTTCAGGGACTTGATCCAAGTCTTCGATGAAGATAGCTCCTTTTTCCCTTAAACCATTTACAACGTGTTTGTTATGTACAATTTCGTGCTTAACATAGATTGGGGCTCCCCAGAGCTTTAGAGCCTTCTCAACAGTTTCTATGGCGCGATCGACTCCTGCACAAAAACCTCTTGGCTTGGACAACAATAGCTTCATGAGAACCTCCAATTTTTGCGCAACATAGTAATCATATACAGCAAAAATTGGCAAGGGTTGTTAAAAGGGCTACTGCTTAGCTTTGACTCGCGCTAGAAAACCCTCACAGGCGTCTTCTAGCATATCTAGAACGACATTGAACCCTGCATCATTGCCATAGTAGGGATCTGGAACATCCTGATTGTGGTAAGTAGGGCTAAAGGCAGTGGCCAGGTGAATTTTGGCCTTCTGCTGAGGTGTCGGTGCCAGCTGATATAACTCATAAAGAATGGTATGATCGACGGCTAAAATATAGTCGAAACGATCAAAATCTTCAGGTCGAATAACCCTGGCTCGGTCTGACAAAACAATACCACGCTGCAAAGCAGCCGCTTGCATGCGTGCATCCGCCCTTTCGCCAACATGCCAATCGCCAATTCCAGCGCTTTCAACTACTAGACCGGGATCCATGCCGAGATGAGCCAATATACCCGCGCCAGCTGGAGAGCGGCAGATGTTTCCTAGACAAACGAATAAAACAGAGGTCATGGTGTCACCGGATCAACATCTGAAGCGCAACGGAAGCCATACGTGCTATTGACCGTACCGGGGTTATTGCGGTGACGGCGCGAGCAGCGTAGGTCTTCTTTCAGGCTCTTCCAGCAGCCACCACGAAGCACGCGGTAGACGCCTTGTAGAGGCCCTTCGGGATTATCAGGTTCCTGCAACGCCTTCTCATAGTAGTTGTAATCATACCAGTCGTAACACCACTCGTAGACGTTACCCGCGATGTCATATAGGCCTAGAGCGTTGGCTGGATGAGAGGTCACGGGAGTTGTGTCAGCACTAAAGTAGTTGCAAAGTGACTTGTCGATATTTTCGCCTGTTGGGAAAGGCCACTCGCCACCAGCACCGCTGGCAGCAATTTCCCATTCCGCTTCTGTCGGCAGCCTTTTGCCGACCCAGCGCGCATAAGCCGCGGCGCCGTACCATGTAACACCCACAACGGGATGCTTGTGGTAGCCGGATTCGATACTTAACTTGCCTCCACTGCGCTTAAGGCGGGAATCGCGAAGGCGAATTAGGTCGCGGTGGTAACTATCTTTTTCCCCACCCATAGCGGTGAGGAAGCGAACAAACTGCTCGTTGGTCACTGGATGTGCATCCACAGCATAGCTGCGCAAGGTAATGCGATGACGAGGCGTTTCATCTCTCTTGCCATCGTTGCTTCCTCTCCAGTAAGTACCAGATGGAATCACAACCATTTCTGTTGGTATGGGGTCTACTTCAGAGTAAGTTTTGGCAGCTGGCTGGTAAACCTTAACTGTCGTATCAACTTGAAAGGCTTTTTCAGGATGAAGGTCTACCTCTGGACGCTCAATACGCGGCCCGGTAGCTCGTAAGCCCGGCTGTAGAGCATCCGTTGCTTTGGCGGTTGTGTCGCTTTGGAAATGTGTCGTATCAGCCGTGCGTGGTGCAGGTTGCGCCGCTTGTGTCGTCGCTTGAACAGCTTTAACAGCAGTCACCAAACTAGTAGCACGTCGCTGTGGATCAGGCTGCAAGCACGTTTTGATTAGGCCGTCCCAATTCCAACGGTAGTCAGGTACGCGCTCGGAAGGCATCGCAAAGGCACCTTCAGGAAGCTCCCCGACGATAATGGCATAAGCTAAAACACCAAAGGCATAGACATCGACGGCGGAAGAAATATTGGTCTCGGCCCTGCGTTGTTCTGGAGCTTGGTAAGTCAACGTTTCTAAGACGGAAGAGTGCCATGTCGTGTCGATTGACGCCGCATCATGCCCCAATAAGGCTGAATCAGCTTCAGCCTGAGCCACCGCGGTCAACACATCGCCATACATGCGCGTGAGGTACTGCAAAGAACCTACGACGGCAGAAATGCCAAAATCGCTAACAAAAACTTCCGGTTGCGAGGAGCTTTCGCGTACAAGGACATCGTCCAACTTAAAGCCACGGTGGATAACTCCTGCACCGTGAGCGTAGTCGAAAGCATTCGCTAACTGCAGCAATATTTGGTACAGGTTAGCCTCGTCGAGGCGCTTGCCGATGTTGCTGAGGTACTGTTCCAGATTGGTCGAAACTAGATGCTCATCTACGATGGCGTCCGTCACCAAGAAATAAAGTCCATCGGCGAAAGAAACATTGTGAATCTTGACGATATGAGGATGCTCAAGCTGTGCTAAAGCGCCCACATGAGCCTCAAAACGTTCAATAAACCCAGTCTGATCAGACAAAGATGGTGCAAAGCACTTGATAACAAAGGTGCGTTTCAAAAAGCGATGTTCGACTAAATAGGTATCACCCAATATACAGCCACCCAGGTGACGTAGCACGCGGTAATCGCCAATGATGGTGCCTTCAGCCGCACCGGCAAGCTTTTGTTCCGCTTCTGCCCTCATATTACACGCCCCCTTGGCTGTCTATTAGCTGTTGTGCATGCGTTAACGCACGACTTTGTTTGTACCAAGAGCGCGCGCTATTAACGAACGCCTGTGTAATTTCACGCTGCCCGGTTGAGATGCCCGCCTGCACAAAAAAAAGAATATCCTCACGAGGAATGATGATATTTCCCTGTACAATATTGTTCAAGCAAAGCAGCACCGCAGCCGGCTTTTCTTCGTCGCTGGAAAAAGCGAGCATCATTTTATATAGGCTCGCGTCATTAGGATAACGTCCTAAGGCAAATTCTAAATTCCCCTTAATTTGAGTGCGAAAGACCTCTCTTTCCCCGGGAACCCGACCACGTTGCCAAAGCTTGTGATTCATCAAAGCCTTAGTTTTATAGGCGAGAAAATGCTCCGGATAACGCTGATAGGAATCATAGAAAATTTTGAAGAACTGGTCATAGTGTTGCAAGTTAGCTTTCGCAGCAGCTACTAGGAAGCCTAACAAATAGTAATCACCTTTTTGCGAGACGATCGAACCGTAATTCTCAATAATTGTTTTGGCAGCACGATGAGCCGCGGGCCCCTGATGCGTAAGATATAAATTTAGCGCCTCGTCGTATAAACGTTGCTCATCCGCAGAAACAGTAGGCGCTTTTTGGTGCGGTGCGGTTTGTAAGGAGTCTAGGAACATCGAGAAAGCGCTTTCATCTTCTTGATCGCGAACGTAAGCGATCGCGAGCTGTAACTGTAGCTGTGACTTTTCTGTAGAGGGTGTTTTTGGCAACAAATAGTGTGCTAATGCGATTGCTCCTTTGACCTCTCCGCTGGACAGCTTATCAGAAACTGACTCTTCAGCATGGAGCGCGCTGAAACAAAAAATGCATAACAGAAAACGTAGCAGCATGATTCTCCGCCTTAAAACGTCACATGCTAGCTGAAAGCCAAAAAAATAACCATATTTAGGGTGCCTTTCATTTAAATGCGCACTCTGATAACGTCTCACCTTATTTTTTATCTTAACATTGGGTCTTTGTAGGTTATGGATAGACGCACCTTGGTCTTTTTCGTGTCGCTGACACTCACGCTGTTCGTAGTGAACCTTTTCTTTGTTCAAAACGAAGAGGAACGCCGCCGAGTATGGCTCGAGCAGCATAAAGTTAAGCAAGAGCAGCAAACAAAAGAGCTCACTAGATCGATAGCAAAACGCACCAAAAGCGTTGACGATCTGCCTGTAGTCGATGTCTATGCCGACAAGCAAGGCCAAGAACTGCTGACAGTTGGTACAGAATCCGAAGGCAATGTTCTGGTAGTAGCTTGGAGTGATCAACTTCCTAAAACAATCTATGTACGCAAGCATGGCACAACCGGCGACCTAAAGGCTGTAGAGCTTGCAAACGCTGGAAAGCAGGGCTATCCTGTCATCTACAAGGCTAAAGGTACGAAAGATCTAACGGCAGCACAACTGCCGCACATTGGCACGTTCGAAGTTCAGGTTGTCTCTTTCAACGATAATCGAGTGAATATCTCGCTTGGTGAATTTCGTGATGGCGACCTGTTTATCCCAGCTGCTGATCTATCGGTGACCGACGAACAAAAAGAAAGCCTGTTGCCGCACAATAACGCGCTGGCCTTGTACAAGACACCAAAAGGATATCTGCCTTTAGGTATCTATCATGCCGATGAGCACACATTCAGCCCACTCTCTGACTTTACGACATTAGGAAAACTTGAAATCGTTGAAGAAGAGAAGAAGGTCTCTACGTCACAAACAAGCGATGCTAAATACTATGTGCTAGAGAACGACTATCAGCAGCTTGTATTTTCCAGCATCGGCGGCTCCTTAGTAGAGATCAACTTCCCGTTCCCCTCAGATGTCAATAAAAAGACATTAGTCCTTCAGACTGAAGTAGACCGCCAGATGGTTGAGGAACAGCCACAAGATGCTTTGTTCCCCGCTCATCCCTATTTCCTACCCTCCGCGACAGGTAAAGGACCCTATGGCGATATGAAAAAAGGCGAAGAGGGAGGTTATTACCCCTTGCTACGCCGCGACCTAATCTCTCGTAAGGGAGAAGTTCGCATCAACCCTCATTACTACGCGCTTAACATCGTATCCGAATACCCTGAAGTTGCAGAACGCGAATATGAGGTCACCTATTTCGATAGCCATCAGATCGTTTTCGAATCCACTATTGGTCGTCGCAAGATTAAGCGTACCTATACTGTTAACCCAGATCTGGCGCCTTATACTCTCGACCTGACGATTGAACTAGAAGGCGATGCACGCGGCCTATGGCTAACTTCTGGTATCCCAGAAGTTGAGATGATCAGCGGCGCACCTGCGCCCGCCATCAAATATCGCGTAACAAAGAGCGGTAAGGGTGAAGTCATCAATATCGATCCTCCTAAAGACACCATTACATATAGTGCCTTCTCTCCTGACTGGGTATCCAACGGCAATGGCTTCTTTGGCATTATCGTAAACCCTCTAACTGACATTGAGCCAGGTCTCAAGTCGATGAAGGTCTCCAATCGGACAGTGCCGTCCAGGATCACACTATTAGATGTTGATCAAGATGGCGATAAGGAGAAAGATCTCCCTGGTTACAACGTACTCGTGCCATTGAAGAATTCCGGCGGCGTCATGAAGTTCCGCGTTTACGCTGGACCTTATGCTAGCTCGGCGTTGGACGCTGTGGATCAAGCCTACTCCGATCCAGCCACCGGGTATAATCCCGATTACTCAGCAGCTATTAGCTTCCATGGCTGGTTTAGCTTTATTTCAGAGCCCTTTGCTAAGCTACTTTTTATCGTGATGAGAGGATTCCACACTTTGACAGGATCCTGGGCTATCTCCATTATCCTGCTAACAGTAGTGCTAAGGCTCATGCTGTTCCCGCTGAACCAATGGTCGATGAAATCTATGTCCAAGATGCAAGAACTTGGACCGGAAATTCATGCACTAAATGAAAAGTATAAGAAAGATCCTAAAAAGCTACAGCTTGAAACCATGGCTCTGTACCGCGAAAAGGGTGTGAATCCCATTTCCGGCTGCTTCCCCATGCTGATTCAGCTGCCCTTCCTGATTGCTATGTTTGACCTTCTAAGGTCAACCTTCGAGCTTCGTGGCGCGAGCTTTATTCCAGGATGGATAGACAACCTAACGAGCCCTGACGTGCTCTTTAGCTGGACAACACCAATTCCACTGATCGGTAACCAGTTCCACTTGCTGCCACTGATCTTGGGTCTCTGCATGTTCATGCAGCAGCGACTGATGTCCCCAGCTCCAGCTGATCCATCAGATATGACTGATCAGCAGCGTCAAGCGCGCGCTATGGGAACCTTGATGGCTCCGATGTTCACCATCTTGTTCTACAACTTCCCTTCGGGACTAAACCTATACTGGTTATCCTCGACGCTATTGGGAATGGCTCAACAGTGGTGGACCATGAAAAACAGGAAACCAGCTGCCAAAATCATACTCCCCACAAAAGCAGTTCCTGCTAAGAAGGGAGCGAAGAAGTAGATGAAAGCGCTACTGTCTTGCATAGCATTGTTGGCCTTCTCTTATTGCCACGCTGTTCATGTTAAGGTAGTAGCGCTTCCCGTTCTCGCAGACAACTATGCTTATGTTATCCAATACGATGGCAAAGCAGTTGTCGTGGATCCTGGCGAGGCTGGCCCCGTAGGCTACTACCTTCAGCAAGAAAAACTCAAGCTCACCTACATCCTCAATACACATCATCATAGCGACCATGTCGATGGAAATGCAGACCTAAAGCAATGGTCTGGATGCAAAGTGCTAGGACCGGCGGATTGGAGAATCCCCTGCCTCGATAGCCCCGTCCGTGAAGATTGTGATCTGGACTTAGACGGCCTGGTAGTTAAAGTTCTCTTCGTCCCAGGTCATACTGCTACTCATGTTGCCTTCTACCTGCCTGAACAAGGAGCCGTTTTCACAGGCGATGTCCTTTTTAGCGCTGGTTGCGGACGCATTTTCGAAGGCACCACAGAACAAATGATCGAATCGTTAGACAAACTCGCTGCCCTTCCGGATAGTACTCACGTATATTTCGGACATGAATACACTCAAAAGAACATCCAATGGGCTGCTGATACCGAGCCAAGAAATGAAGCCATTGCCATAAGGCTAGCAGAGGTAAAACAGCTCCGTCGTCAGAATCTCCCCACCACCCCAAGTTCAATCGGATTAGAGAAGGAAACAAATCCCTTCCTACGCCTTCGCAATCCTGCCTTTAAAAGAATGGTGCAATGCCAAGGTAGCCCCACAGAGGTCTTCGAACGTGTTATCGCATTGAAATGCAAAGCACGTTAGGAAATGGACTTAGCAGGATAAGAAAGCATGCTGCTTTGCAGCATTAGCTCAAAAAATATTGTTCAAACCACTATCGAATAGGTGTCATGATATGCAAGCATATGATGTCTAATTAGTGCGATGCTTTTTTTATAATTAGGTTGATGCATATGGCCTGCCTATCCTTTAAAGTTCATCTCAAAACTAATCAGAGTCTGATGATGAGCTTGAGCTCGGATAAAGACTTGGTGGTAAAAAGTTTGGAGACGAGGGTGGTGTTTGGCTGTAGACCCAAGGTTTTTCCCAAGTATCAGCCTCGTTATGACTTGTGTCTATCCAATGGTAGGTGCCGATTCCGACTGGCTCTCCATATTTCCATTCACCAGTAAACTTTGTTAACCCCTTCGTTTCATCTACAAAGGTGCATACAACTTTCCCGTGTAACGTCCACTTCTTAGAATTTGGGGGACAATCATAGGATCCTTTATACTTCACAAAACCATCACAGAAGGTTCCTTTCGACCTCTCAGTGTTATTGAGCCAAGTCCCCTCAAACCATGTACCATCGTTGTAAGTTTGACGGCCCTTCATTTTAATGCCTTTGAAAAAGCTCCCATTGTAGCTACCTGTCGAATCTTCTAGGATTCCCTCTTCTAACACATCATCACTCCACCTACCACTCAGAACAGAGCCATCAGATGAAATAAAAGTACCCTTCCCATGACGTAGGTTATTTCCAATCTCTCCAATATAGGTGCCACCAGGCAATTTACGTGACTCTATCTTGCTACCCACCCGATTTGTCTGAATAATCGGCATCATCAGATTAAACATTGCGTTGCACTGTAGCTGTAGGGCTAAAAAATCTTGTCGGAGTTGAGCATTCTGATCTTTTAGATTTTGCATCTCTGTCAAAACGGTGTTTAGCTTTGCCTCTACGCCATTAACGGATAGCCCTTGTTCGTTTTCTCTTGCCGCGGCACCGTCAATAATACGATTAGCATCTCGGCCATTTAGTACAGCATCCAAGTCCATTTGAATCCCCCTTTATTCATAAACTATCCATTATTATTGTTATTCTCTGGAGGTGACGGAGGTGTCTTAGTATATACCCAGGGCCCTCTCCACGTGTGGGAAATCCCATTTTTGCAGATCATCGTATATGCTCCTTGACCATCAGGCTTTCCTAAATGCCATCCACCTTTATAGGAGACGCATCCGTTTGACTCATCTACCCAAGTGCAAGTCACGTTCCCGTGAAAAGAGTTCTTTTTCCCCGAAACAGGGTTATAGGTACCTTTCATTTTGACGATACCATCACAAAAGGTACCGATCCATCTTTCCTTGTGACCCCACCAACTACCCTTAAACCAAGAGTTATCTTTATACGTGAACAGACCTCTGGACGTTTGTCCTTTACTATCAAACTCACCATCGAAGTTTCCATCGGCATCTTCTAAGGTGCCTTTTCTAATACAGTCATCTTCCCAAACACCCTTGTAGCGATCTCCGTTGAAAGACTCGAAAGTCCCTATACCATGACGTCGACCACCTTTAACTTCCCCAGAATAAATCCCGTCTGGGTACGTGCGTGTTTCCTTGCCTGGAGAGTTTAGAGACAGGTTCATAGCACCAATGATCACGTTAAACATGGCTCTGTTTTCGTGTTGGAAGGCAAGCAAGTCTTGGCTAAGCTGCTTATTTTCTCGCATTAGCTGGAGATTCTGAGTTTCTAAGGTTTTCATTTTCTCGAGCAGGACGCTAAGCTGCAAAGTAGAGGTTGGGATTAGATTGTTCCTGCTTGTATTCTCGCGTCGAAATGGATCATTGTTATTGCCATACGAGCCGTAGTCTTCCATAAAAAGCCCCCAGTTAAAAGCGCTGAAGTATATGTCAGGAAGGACTTTCAGGCAATCAAATCAGAGAAGATACCTCATCGATATCCGGGTTTTACGACTCGGTAGTAATCACCACCTGCAAATTTATCATCCTCCCACCAGCCAACCATTGACTCACCATCTTTAAATTTTTGCGTCCCGTAACCATTTCGCTTACCATCTGAAAAGCTCCCTTCGTAAGTACCTCTGTCATCGACCAACATACCTTGACCGTGGAATTTTTCGTTAAACCAACTGCCTATGTAATAATGGCCATTATAGTAGTTAAGGACTCCATTACCATTTAACATTCGATGTTGGATTTGTCCCCAATAGCGCCCATTTGAGTAGTTTCTTAAGCTTGTAAATGGACTTAGAACCAGTTTGAGCAGGAACAGATTCTGAGATCGGACTTTGAGTTCTAGAACAGTTATTTCGTTTCTAAGATGAGTAATAGTCGAACTCAGATGTTGAATCATCGCAGACTCAGCAGTGGAATTAATGCGATCAGCCTCTCTTGCTGGCACATGTATCGGATGCAATGGCGGCACAAAAAGACCTGGAGGAGGAGGGTAAAGAGGATTAGTTGAATGCACAGCGACACCATAAGTGACTACTATTTCCCGATGCTAATAATAATTTTTATTTTAATACAAGATCGTAACGTGCTTGCGGCTCTTTCTAGATGCCAAAAGCTACTTGCAGCTAGCGCTAAGTTTGCGACAACCTTGCAGACGCGGGTAGAAAACTAGCCACAAGCCGATCAACACAAATGTTTGTCCAGTTTCCAGGAAGGAATCGACAAAAAGACCGCCCTGAGGCGGTTTTAAGAACTTCATTAGGATACACTATCCAAACACTGCGATAAAAAAGGTGCCGGTGATGACTCCTGAATGCTGTCTGTGCCAGCCCTTTCTCCACATAGAAAGTAAGGCGAAGAAGAGCAGTAGTCCTAACGGAGGGTCGATAATGCTCCAGCTATTACAAGCCAATAACTTTTATCGACCCCTGAAAAGGCAACTTCATTAGGCATAGATCTCAAGCATAGGCAAGTTTTATCTTGGAGTAACAGTTAAAGTTTCAGTTGGATTAGTCGTAGGTGGCTTGGGTGGAAGTTTATCAATTTTCCAATAGTCTTCCCAACTAATTTTATTTCCCCCCACAGTACTTGTATAGGTTCCCTTTGCGAAAAAAGGGTGCCCATTGTCCCAAAAACCATTGAACTCCACTAAACCGTTAGTCAAATCGAGAAAAGTGCAATTCACATATCCAGCTAGGAGGTCTTTGGAGTTGAAAGAACCTTCATATCTTACAAGTCCATCACAAAAAATACCGTTATCTCTCTTACCCTTTCGCCAAGTGCCTTCGAACCAGTGTCCATTTTTATAGGTTTGAACCCCTTCCTTCCGTTCTCCATTATCAAAGGTACCAATAAAGGTGCCCACAGAGTCTTTTAAGGTCCCATCAGTATATTTTTCACCTTCCCATTTTCCATTGAATGAGCTTCCATCATTAAAGATAAATTCGCCAAGAAGTTCACCCGAACGTTTCCCCTTTGAAAATTCACCAACATAAGTTCCATGCTCATATTTTTGAGCTCTAACCTCTTTTGATGTAGGGAACGCCATAATAGCATTGAACATTGCCAGGTTTGTCATATGCATTGCTGAAAGCTGCTGTCTTAGCTCGCAATTTTCTTTCTTTATGTTTGAAATCTGTGTGTCAAATCTTTCTTGTAATTCATTAAAAGCCCTCGCTTTCGCAGTACTTTTTGCATCCCTCTTTTGAATATACTCTTGACTGATTACATGACCGCGAGCTTTCCTGTCGTTATCTACATGCCCGAACATTTGTTGTCCTCATTTTTAACTTAGTTTATTATGACCAAAAAAATCATATCAAACAAAATGAATTTGCACAACAAAAAGAAGTATTATGCACAACTCGAACAATACTGTCGAAGACGCGGATAAAAAACTAACCAGAGACCAATCACGACAAACGGGATACTTAACATTTGGCCAGTCTCAAGAAATGAGTCAGCAAAGAGGCCACCCTGAGGCGACTTTAAAAACTCCATAAGAATACGCCATCCAAACACAGCGATAAAAAACGTGCCAGCGATAACGCCTGAGTGTTGTCTGTGCCAGCCCTTTCTCCACATGGAAAGCAATGCAAAGAATAGAAATAGATAGAAGATGCCTTCATAAAGCTGCACAGGGTGTCTAGGTAGTGCAGGTCCACCCTCCCAAGGATTGCCAAAAAGGACGCCCCAAGGTAGGTCAGTAACGGTGCCGATGATTTCTTGGTTAAAGAAATTACCCAAGCGAATGAAAAACGCTGCTAAAGCAGTTGGTACCGCCAATAGATCGATCGAACGCAAGAAAGTAAAAGATGGCAACGAGCGTTTGCCAATGAGATTGTTGAAGAGGAAAATAGCGACTAAGATACCAATAGCACCACCATGACTGGCTAAGCCTCCCTCCCATATCTTAGGAATATCGCTCAGATGATGGCGATAGTAGTCCCAACCATAAAAGAAGACATGTCCTAGCCTTGCACCAATGATGGCCCCGGCAACCACAAACCAACAGCCTTTATCAACCATTGAAAATGCGACGTCGTTGATAGGCATGACGATGTTAGGAAGTAAAGTCTCAAGGGTGGATCGATCATAAGTACGAATCAGTGCAGCGCAGATCTCTTCTTTGGTAGCTTTAGATAGATCGAGCGTTCTGGTTACGCGATGAAGTGGATCTATAGGGTTGTTAGAAGCTGCTTGCAACTTCTCCATCAACGCCTTCCACTTAGCGATATGCGCAGGAGTAAAGCTGCCGTCTATGCGCAATTCGCGGGTAATCAGCTTAATCATGATAGCGTAACCCATGATGAAGCCTAGGGCAAATAACACCCCATACCACCCCAAGGGCCTATCTATGACAGGAAGTGAGTAGTTGAAGATATACGGCGATGGGTTCCAATAAAAATACGCTACCAAAGACATAACAGGCGGCTCCTAAATCACTGTTAAGATGTTCCAGTGTACGGATTTAGGACCGCCTTTGCAAGAAGGACTATTATTTTTTAGAGCTAGAGCAGGAGTTTAGGCATATGCCTGCATCTTTCTCATGAACTATCTCATGCCATTTAGACACTTTATCTTCCTCGATAGTCAGGAAGGCTGCCACTAGCAGCGCCTGCTTTTTATTATTTTTGTCCGTTACATTCATTGTATAATGAATCGCGATTCTATTTTGATCAACCAAAGGAGGTTCTTCGAATTTGCTAAATTCAATTGTAGGATACTCTGCTTTGATCTTTTGCATGCGTTCCTGCAATTGATTCAGATTCTGTGCTGCGCTCTTGTTTTCGTTAGCTGTCAGCTGAAAATCTGGAGCAAAATACTTGCTCAACTTAGCTTGATCTGGCTTAGCGTTAGGACGTCCGATCTCGTTTAATACATTAAAAATACCGTCGAGAAGTGTCTTAACTTGCTTAGCTTCTAACGTATTACCTTTAGTAGTAGATGTAGCCATTCAGAACCTCCCTCATTTTTACCCAGAGTGGGCATTACCTTCACTTTAAGGAATGGGGCGATTAAATAGGAAGGAATGGACGAAATTGATTTCTATTCAACTTATAATTAAGAATTTACATAACTCATTGATAAAAGATCTCTTTTCTTCTGGCTTCCGCCAGACAAAAAAAAAGTCCTGACGATGAGACATCGTCAGGACTGGATCGGAGTAGAGGGATTCGAACCCCCGACCTACTGCTCCCAAAGCAGCCGCGCTAGCCAAGCTGCGCTATACTCCGTTACATATGTGGGTATAAAGTATCATAGGTCGGAAATTTCTTCACACAAAAAATGCGTTTTTGACAGCACTTTCGCAAAAAGGCAGGATTTTTTTTGCCACAGAGGCACAGAGACACAGAGAAGGAACAGAGGGGAACAGCTTCGTATATTACCTTTATACTGCTAGCAGCATATTGTGGAGTCTTTTGAGAATTAAAATGTTTTGCCTAAGCAAAATATCTTGTTCCCCCTGTGGTAAAAAAGAAAAAAAGCTAACTAAGGTAGCTAACTTGCTCGGGTAATAGCTTTGTCAGGTGGGCGCCGAGGGCTTCGAGGTGTAACCTTGAGACCTCTTCGTCAATAGAGCGCGGCAACGAATAAACGCCTATTGGATAGCGCTCAGGATTCGTCCACAACTGAATTTGTGCAAGTACCTGAAGGGAAAAGGAGTTAGACATGACAAAAGAGGGATGTCCCTCGGCACACCCTAGGTTGACCAACCGACCTTTTGCAAGTAGCAGCAAGCGCTTATCTCCCACTTCATAGCACTCCACCATCCCAGGACGGACTATCTCATGCTTGAATTGCTGCAACCACTCGACATCTATCTCTGAATCAAAGTGGCCTATGTTGCATAGTATTGCTGCGTCTTTCATGACTTTCATATGCTCAGGACGGATAACTGAGCAGCAACCAGTTGCTGTGACAAACAGATCGGCTACTGGAGCTGCCTCTTCCATTGTAACCACTTGGTATCCCTGCATGACAGCTTGATAAGCTCGGATGGGGTCAACTTCTGTCACCAGTACTCGAGCACCAAAGGCAGAAAGAGCCTCTACGCATCCCCTTCCGACGTCTCCGTAACCAGCGACGACGGTAGTTTTACCCGCAATCATAAAGCTTGTGGCGCGCTTGATACCGTCTACAAGCGACTCACGGCAGCCTAAATAATTATCAAACTGCGACTTGGTGATCGCACTATTAATATCAAAAGCTGGAAAACCCAAAGTTCCGAGGCGCTCACGCTTGCGTAGCTGGCGGACCCCTGTGGTAGTCTCTTCTGAAAGTCCTCTAATACCACTGACGAGTTCGGGACGCTTATTTTGAATATACTCGCTGAGATCACCACCGTCGTCGATCAGCATGTTGACAGGCTCTCCGGGAAAGTTCACGGCTTGCTCTATACACCAGTCGTACTCCTGCAAGGACATGCCCTTCCACGCAAAAACAGGGATTCCAGCCTCGGCAATAGCCGCTGCAGCATGATCCTGAGTGCTGAATATATTGCAAGAGCACCATCTGACAGAGGCTCCGAGCGCTGTGAGTGTCTCAATCAGTACGGCTGCCTGGATAGTCATATGGAGGCAACCGACAATGCGTGTACCTCGCAGTGGCTGAGAGGCTTGATAGCGCTCTCTCAGGGTCATCAGACCCGGCATTTCCTTTTCGGCCAGGGAAATTTCTCTACGCCCCCAATGAGCTAGATCGGCTCCTAGAGCTACTTTGTAATCCAACTCCATAAAAATCCTACCTGCATAAGCGCAACCAAAAAGCCGTAATTAAGCCCCATAATAGGTTGAAGAGGATCACAAAGTAAGGAGTGTTATCACCTAGCTTAAAACCAAAAAGGCCTTCGCTTGTCACAAGTGGGAAAAAGATAAAGAATTGAGCTAGAATGGGAACGATGCTGAAAGCAGCGCCTCGCAAAAACCAGGAGACTCTCTCCAGCCAAGGTAGCGCAAACAACAGACCGAAAATACCGCCCCAAACGACGCGTTGATAGATCCAGGGGGCACACAAGGTTGGGGCCATCTTCACCCCGTATTCCTGCATTAAGCCCAAAGCGCCGCAAAGATATAAAATGAGTCCGCTAATAATGCCGCCAACACTGCCGGCAGCAAAACATAGTGAGATTTTTGTAGGACCTTTCATGATGAGTATGTGTGTAGTTTTTTCGTGATGGCACTGAGATCGGACAACAAGTCACTATCTGGAGAAGATAGGTCCTTATGTACTTTACGAATGCCTGACATCACTGTTGAGTGGTCGCGCTTAAAGTAATCACCTATCTTGGCGAATGACATCTTAAGGTTTTGACGGCACAAGAACATAGCTACCTGGCGTGGAGTTACAAACTCCCTGCTCTGGCTCTTGCCAAAGATGTCTTCAAGCCTAATACCATAAGATTCAGCAACGGCTTGAACTATCCTTTCGGGGCGTAGTGCCTGGCGATCTTCTTCATCTATTAGGTCCTGAAGGATATCGCGTACAGATGCTGCACTAAGGTTAGCGCTGACAGATGCTCGCCGCATGCCTTCATCACCTAAATGAGTGCGAAGAGCCAAAGCCTCTAATGCCGCACAAATAGCTTTGGGGCTGCTCGAGAAGGTCTTGCACAGAAACTCTTGAACCTTGCTGGAGACCTCAAAACCCATCGCACTGCTTTTTTTGCGAAGGACATGAAGGTATTCTTCCTCTTTAATAGCCTCTAGAGGCATCACAAGACCCCATTCAAAGCGGCTAACCAACCTTGGTTCAATAAGGTGCAGCTCTTGTGGCGCACAGTTTGAGCTCAGAATGATCTGCTTGCCTTCAAGGTGGAGTGTATTAAAGGTGTGAAAGAGTTCTTCTTGAGTGGAGCTTTTACGAGAGAAGACGTGAATATCATCGAGAATTAATACATCGCGGTTTCGGTAGTAGCGTCTAAAGGCCGCCATTTCCCCTGCACGAATCGCTTGTACAACGTGCTCCGTGAATGTTTCGGCCCGCGTATATATCACATCCAAGCCCCTGGCAGATAACGCATGCGCTGTTGCGGAAAGGAGGTGCGTCTTACCCGTCCCAGAAGGCCCGTAAATGTATATAGGATTGAAAATTGCTAATTGTGAATCCGTATGGCTGCTTGAATGGTGATCCAAAGGCAATCCAGCTACTTCACACAAAATCTTATGCGCTAACAAATTACTTTCTGACACAACAAGATTGTCGAAGGTGCAGTGTGGATCGTAATCCTCTACAACCAGGTTGAACTCTGATTTCTCTTTTTCTGTCTTTGCTTTACGGGTTTTATCGCTCTTGCCTTTCTTAGCAGCAATGCCGCCAACTTCAAGGTGAACTTGAATAGGTCGCTGATTGTTATTCAACAATCCCTTAGCGACCTTAGCTCTCATATGCTCCTCAAACCATAATATTTGGAAAGAGTCACGAGCTTCTAGATAGAGATTTGCCGCATCGTAATCTTTAATACGAAGCGTGCGCAACCACTTGCGTACAGTGTCTGCACCCAAGTCTTGCTCTTGTAAAAGAAGAAACTTCTCCCAAGCTTGCATAGGCTACGTTTCTAGGCTCCCCTTAGTAAATAGCGGCATTGTGCAAAATTACCATCACAATTGCAAGCAAGAATAATCTCATCACACTCAGATTTATTTTTAACGCAAAGAACGCAAAGAACCAAAGGCCGAAGAAGGGAAATTATTTTCTCCCTCCGCGCTTTGCTTAAAAAACCCTCTCCTTAGCAACCTAATACGTAAATTGCTAAAATCATTGGTTTTCAGGCGCCAACAGGAACGAATTCAGCAGTCTCCTCTTTTGAGTGCTAAATATTATTGACTCCTTTACGACTTTTCGCCTATAATGAGACCATAGAGACAATAGGAGACTTACTACTTTGAAGTCATTAAAGTTGCCTACACCTCCAAAATCGGTGAAAGAAGCCAGAGTTTACAAGGTACTCTTTGGTCTGGTAGCGCACTATATTCAAACAGGACGCGCTGTTGGATCACATACTTTAAAGGATGCCGGCTTCCAAAACTTGTCCTCTGCGACGCTACGCAACTACTTTAGCCAGTTGGAAGAAGAGGGTTTCCTGCATCAGTTGCATTCCTCTGGAGGCAGAATTCCTACGGACAAAGCGTATCGCTTTTACGCTCAGGAAGTGTACTCCTCTGGTGACTGGCCGACAGTTCCTGGCGTCCAGTTAGCATCCCCGGAGCAAAGCCAAACTCGCGAGATCGCGCGTTATTTGCAGGAGACAGCGGATGTTCTGAGTCAATATACCAATATGGCCGTCTTCCTGACCGCACCACGATTTGACCACGACTATATTATTGACATCAAGGTGGTCACCCTAGATGCGCATCGCTGCCTAGTTGTATTAATTACGGAATTTGGTGTGATCCAAACAGCTATTTTGAATAGCCCGGAGAAACTGACATCGTTTTCTGCAAAGCGCTTAGAAAGCTATTTCCTGTGGAGGCTGACAGGCCACGACAAGCCCGAAAATTTAGAGAAGACTGAAGAACGCTTAGCTCAAGAGTTTTATAATGAAGTAATGGTTCGTTACATCGTCCGCTACTCGAACTTTTTAGATGAAGACATCTTCCGCACAGGTTTTTCTAAGCTGCTGAATTATCCGGAATACAATGACGTTGGCGCTCTGGCGGCTAGCTTGGCGCTGTTCGAGGATACCCATTCCATGCGCTTGCTTTTGCGAGAAGTGGCGTCGCACAAGCAAATGAAATTCTGGATAGGCGACGACATCGACCTCTTCAAAGGTGCTAGCACGCCTTCGGCTGTGGTTATTACGCCTTACCGGATCCACCAAACTGTGGCGGGATCTATTGGTGTACTCGGACCAGCAAGAATTCCCTATGACAAGCTATTTGCTACCTTGGAGCGCTTCGCCCAAGATATAAGCGATACACTAACACTAAGTGTTTACAAGTTTAAAATATCCGTTCGCCAGCCTGCGGCGCAGATGCATCCACTCTCCGAGACTGGACGTCTATTGCTTGAACAGTCTGGCAAGATCCTACTGGAGGACAAAAGAAGTGACGCATAACCCGGAAGAGAACAACACAATCGATGATGAAGAAGAGCTACTCGACGAAGATACAGTAGTCTCGGGCGATCCTGAAGAGCTTTGCGATGCTCCATCAGGCGCACCAGTGACCATTTCCGAGCTTGAAAAGCTCACGAGTGAAGCAAAAGATTATAAGGATAAGTATCTGAGAGCCTTGGCTGACGGCGAAAATCTGCGAAAGCGCTTGGTGAAGGAAAAAGAGGACTACTGCAAGTACACTCTATCCTCAGCCATAGGCGATTTCCTGCAGCCCCTAGACAACCTTGAGAACGCGTTAGCTTTTGCCGATCAAGGGTCCGATGAGGTCAAAAACTGGGCAGTTGGCTTTCAGATGATACTCGTTCAGTTTAAAGAGGCATTGAAAAATCAGGGCGTCGAAAAAATTGAAACGGTAGGCGCAGAGTTCGACCCACATAAGCATGAAGCTGTGGAGGTTGAAGAAACTAACGACAAGCCGCCAGGCATTATTTTAGAGGAATTCACCCGTGGATATACCATGGGCGACCGAATCATCCGCCCGGCACGTGTCAAGGTAAGCCGCCAACCGACCGAAATCGACGACTCAAATAACAGCTAAGATTTATCGTTAAGGAGAAAAATTATGGCAGAGAAAAAGAAAAAAGGAAAAATCATCGGCATCGACCTAGGTACCACCAACTCCTGCGTAGCAGTGATGGAAGGTGGACAACCTGTGGTGATTGCCAACGCGGAAGGCAGCCGTACAACTCCTTCTGTAGTAGCCTTTAAGGGCAACGAGCGCCTCGTAGGCGTACCTGCTAAGCGTCAAGCTGTCACAAATCCAGAGAACACGATCGTATCCTCCAAGCGCTTCATCGGACGTAAGTTCGAAGAAGTTGCCAGCGAGATCAAGACTGTTCCTTTTAAAGTGACCAAGGGTCCAAATGGCGATGCGGTCTTCGAAGTACAAGGTAAACTTGTTACACCAGAAGAAATTGCGGCGCAAATTCTGATTAAGATGAAGCAAACAGCTGAAGACTACCTCGGCGAGGAAGTTACAGAAGCGGTTATCACCGTTCCAGCTTACTTTAACGACTCACAACGTCAGTCCACAAAAGACGCGGGTCGTATTGCTGGCTTGGATGTTAAGCGTATCATCCCAGAACCCACTGCAGCAGCACTAGCCTATGGTCTAGACAAAGATAAAGCCGATCACAAAGTTGCGGTTTATGACCTAGGTGGAGGTACTTTTGATATTTCCGTCCTAGAGATCGGTGATGGCGTGTTTGAAGTTCTAGCAACCAACGGTGATACGCACCTCGGTGGCGATGACTTCGACAAAGAAATCATCAACTGGATGCTGGCCGAATTCAAAAAAGAAACTGGCATAGATCTTAGCATCGATAAAATGGCCCTACAACGTCTACGCGACGCTGCTGAAAAGGCTAAAATCGAGCTGTCAGGTACACAGTCTACCGAGATCAACCAGCCGTTCATCACCATGGATGCAACAGGACCCAAGCACTTAGCTCTTACGCTAACACGTTCTAAGCTGGAAAGCTTGTGCCACAACCTAATCGAGCGCACACGTGAGCCATGCCTGAAGGCGATGAAAGATGCTGGCGTTAACCCAGCAGACATCGCAGAGGTTATCCTCGTCGGTGGTATGACTCGTATGCCAGCGGTTCAGGAACTAGTGAAGACTCTGTTCAATAAAGAGCCTCATAAAGGTGTTAACCCTGACGAAGTGGTTGCTATCGGCGCTGCGATCCAGGGTGGTGTATTAGCTGGGGAAGTTAAAGACATCCTATTGCTAGACGTTATCCCACTGACACTTGGAATCGAGACTCTCGGTGGTGTGATGACTCCCCTTGTGGAGCGTAACACAACTATCCCGACACAGAAGAAACAAGTGTTCTCCACAGCTGCTGATAATCAGCCTGCGGTAACAATTGTTGTTCTACAGGGTGAGCGTCCAATGGCGAAAGACAACAAGGAAATTGGTCGCTTTGATCTGACTGATATTCCTCCTTCGCCACGTGGTACACCGCAGATTGAAGTGGCTTTTGATATCGATGCTGATGGTATCTTGCATGTATCTGCCAAGGATATGTCCTCTGGTAAGGAACAGAAGATTCGTATCGAAGCCTCCTCAGGCCTGGATGAATCCGAAATCCAACGCATGGTGCGCGATGCCGATGCCCACAAGGAAGATGACCGCAAGCGTAAAGAGGAAATAGAAGTCCGCAACGAAGCGGACTCCCTAGCCTTCCGCGCTAAAAAAGCCCTTGAACAGTACAAGGACAAGATCCCAGCGGAAGTAGCCAACGATGTGCAAGCTAAGATCGATGGCGTGAAAGCTGCTCTCGAAAAGGGTAACATCGACGCAATTCGCACAGCTAAGCAAGAGCTCGATGAGCATATGCAGCACATCGGCGAAGCAATGGCTAAGGCGGCTGGCGCGCAGGGCGGCCAGGCAGGGGGAATGCCTCCGCACGAGGGCCAAGGACACCAGCAACAGCAGCATCAACATCATGGTGGCACTCCTGAAGAGCCTATCATCGAAGATGCTGAAGTCGAAATCCTCGATGCTGATGGCAGCGAGAAAAAAGACTAGGGATCGGTGATCTATCCTATTTAGCAATAAAGCCGCTCTGGAATTCCAGAGCGGCTTTATTTTTGGGGAGAGGAAGAAAAGAGAAAAGGAGAACCCTTAAAGGACGAAAAGGACCAAAACGACCTAAAGGAGACCTAAATAGCCCCTTCCTTTTTGACCTTTGTCCACTGTACTTTATGGAATCTTAAAGCGTATGGGTTAACCTTTTAGAAAAGGTATGGTTTATGGTGGTTAGTAACCGAATTTCGGTAGATACATCCTGGACGATAGATCTTACCGAAGATCTCAAGGAATGTAATTACAGCTCTGCGATGGTTTGTGCTGGAAAGATCCAGTGGGCCGCATTGCATGATTCCGCCCTTCATGCTTGGGCGGCTGCGCGAAATTTTGATAGCCAGCACGCTTTGCGAGCGATCACCCATCTGTTACTTCTGCCTGCAGCACCAATCACCATTCTAATACCATCACTGATTCCTAAGATTAATTATAGCCTTGGTCTATCTGCCAAATGGTGTGAACCACCGCCTTTAAAATGGCAAGACAAGGCTCTACAAATCTCTAAATTGACTTCACAAGCAATAATCTCCGATGCAGGCCTACGAGCACTAGCAGGGCTGGCTGTTTTGGGAATTCTGGGATATGGAACCTACGCCTTTAGCTCCAAGGTAGATGCAACAGACCTTCCTCTTAATCAACTGGTCGAACCGAACTTAAATGATTCCATACATCGCTCCGTAAAATATTCTCTAGGCACTTTGGCAGCTTGCTTTGGAATAAAATCCATCCTAGATAATCTACTCACACCTCCACACGTGGCTGCGCAACCACCAATACACCATGTGGAGCAGCAAGATCATTTGGGGCATGGGCTGGGAGAAGGTGAGCAACTAGCGCAACAAGAGGCTCAAATACGCGCACAGCAGGAAGAAGCTGAGCGACTAGCGCAACAAGAGGCTCGACAACGCGCACAGCAGGAAGAAGCTGAGCGAGTAGCGCAACAAGAGGCTCAAATACGCGCACAGCAGGAAAAAGCTGCACCACCAGTACAGCCACCAATTATTGATGTACCCCCGGATCCACTGCAGGCTGAAGAAGTGCATGATGTAAGAGAAGATCAGCTAGAAGCGCCTCAAGAGAGACAAGAAGAAGATCTGGGTCCAGTAGCGGTGCCGCAAGAGAAACAACAAAAATTAGAAGACCAACCTCTAACCGAAGAGGAAATTGCCCTACTCCTGTCAATAGCAGACATCGATATTCTGCCGCGTCCTACTGTTGAGCAGGTTCGGCAAGAAGCAATTGAAAGATTAAAGGATGAGGAAAAGAAGCTTCTCGCAGATCACATGAATGCTTTACCTCCAGAGAACCTCGCCACCTTTATGATGAATCTAGATGATGCGGTCTCAGGAGGATACTTAGTTGCTTATGTTGAAAGCCTTCTTGAAGGAAACAACAACGACGATAGAAGCCGAGTTGTTGCAGAAGCTAATGCGTTTTTTGATCATGTGCTGTCAGATAGATTTATACGTGAGGAATGCGCGGATGATGGCGACTGCTTCTATCATGCCGTATCACATTATCTGGGCTGTGATATGATGACAGTACGTAAAGACCTAGCCGACTACATTAGTAAAAATAGAGATCGTATTGTTAGTGAGGCAGGACAGGATCTTGTTCTCCTTGAATTGCTGCAGGAAGATACGATCGATAGCGCCATCCGAGCAATAAATAATAAAGCTGGCGACATCGAGGGTCGCGAAGGATGGGCAGAAATCCCACACGCTAAATTGATCTCATGGGTGTACAGAGTGCCAGTAATTGTTTTCAGTCATATACTTCATCAGCTTGAAAGTAGCCCAATGGAATTCAATACGGGAATTGACGGCAAACCATTTGAAGGTAATAAGCCGCCCATTATTTTATTCAACAACGGTGTAAACCACTGGGATAGACTAGTCCCTAAGCCGCAGCAGCAGCAGCCTGTTGAAGAGCTCTAACTTGGTCGTGAGAGGTGTTTAGAAATGCTTGTCGATAATACTCTTCCTTGCCAGCAAGCGCTATGCTATATAGCTGCTTCACTCGCCCAGCATGAAATGGGCTATCATCAAGATAGGAAAGATCGCGTTTAATTGCTTTGGTATAGTCACTGTCTTTAAGTGCTTCGAAGATGCTATCGCACCTGGCCGCATAGGATTCATGTGGTGCATGGACAAGCTCATCTACCTTGGCTTCTGGCAGCACTTTCTTTAACATCTCGATAGTGTTTTCAATATTAGGGGCATCCCATTCTTTGGCCCCTTCAAACTCCTCTTCCAATTTCTGCGTATTCAGGTCGTCAGCAAGACCTGTCAGCAAGTCTATTTTGCTCTCTTCCTTCAAAACACTGTCGTGTTTAATGCGAAGCGCTAGATCGGCCCGCTCTTCCGGATTGAGTATGTCGGTACGTAATATCGAAAGAAATTCACCTCTCTTTACATGCTCGGTGGCGACTTGTATATCTTCCAGAGGGATATTTTGCTGTTCCTTACTCCCTAGCTTTTCCTGAAAATCAGCATGCTTGCGTAGACCAAGAAACGGTCCCGCAACCAGATCTACTCCTGCCATAGCTAGGCCTGCTCCCCCCATTCCCATAGCGACCCCTCCACCGATACCAGCGAAGGCTAGGCCTATGTAAGCAAAGGCTCCAACAATAGCAACTCCGGCAACCAAAGATGCGGGCGCTGATGGAGGAAAAAGAAATGATGGCACTATAGCTACAGCAAGTCCGACCGCAAACCCACCAACAACGACGCCAGCAGCAGCTACAAAAGTAGCGCCGCAAGCTACCAAGGTGGCTCCGCCGAGTACAAAAGTTAAAACCGGATGGCGATAGAGAAATGCTGTAACTTTATTATGTTTACCCTCTTTAAGAAGCCCCGATATTTTGCCGGAATCCTTTAGAAAGGCTTCCACGTGATCTCTTGTGCTCTTTGGTTCAGTCGCCTGTCGTACGTCGGCAGCGTGATCAACTGGTTCGTCGTTTAAAAGGTCAATATCAACAAAATCACCAGCTTCAATATCTTTAGGAAGCCTTATGGAGTAATCGGCAGGTATTTCCATCATCATTCCTCCTAGGCAGCTTTTTTGGTGCGATTACTGATTTGGCGCGTTAACGCTTCAAGCTGAGTCAAAGCTTCTGGTGGTTACCAGAGTCTATCTTGATACGTTGAATAGAAAACTCCAGTAGGGCTAAGGCTCTGTCGACTTCTCGAGAATTTAATAAGCATCGAACGGCATCGCGGTACAGATCGGCAGCAAAGGGCTCGCAATTGATCGCTACCGAATAAGCATAGATGGCGTGCTCATTCTCATTAATAACTTCCCAACAGCGACCAAGTTGATGCCAAAACCAACCCACGTAGGGATTTAGATAAATCAAATACCACAGCACATTTATGGCCTCGCCATGGCGCTTTTCATGGTCTAAATCGCAGGCGTGCTCAAACATCTCTGTCATGATGTCAGGGGTAATACCCATAATTCCTTGCAAAACGACATGCTCTGACCAAAGATCGGATGCCTTTTCGGGATTCTTTAACTTTTTTACTTGAGCATCTGGGAGAGTGAACTTTTTGTCTTTTTCGACGAGTGAGCGATAACCTGCTGCGATATTTGTAGTGAATTCTTCCAGCGGCTGGCGCAATGCTTTTCGCTCGGGATCGTTTTCTAAAAGCCCCTCATCCAGCATCCAATCATTAATACCTTTCAAGGATGAGGCTTTGAACAATTTCTTCATAAACCCTCCAGATATCTTATTTCATTATAATTACTTAAACTATTTACTTTTATAATATTCCTAGAAAACATCTATGTCACGGGTTAACCTAGAAAGGAGTTGCCTTTTTAGATCGTTTTGAGCTAAAATTTGTGTTAACAGAAATTTAAAAGCATATGTTTCAAGGGCTTTAAGATGGCAACATTAAAATTTGACAATACCGATGAAGAGGTAGAAATTCCAGACGGCGAGAGAATTGCCGAGGCCTGCGAGGAAGCGGGTGTACCGTTTGCCTGCACTGAAGGCGTCTGTGGTACCTGCGTTATCGAAGTGTGCAGCGGCGGTGAAAACCTTACCGAACCTACCCAAGAAGAACTAGACTTTTTGGGCGAAGACACGTGCGGCGAGCGCCTCGCCTGTCAGTGCAAAATTAAGCAAGGCAAAGTATCCATTACGTTCTAAAGGATTAAGAATGACAACACCAACGCCCTCACAAGAAACAAAACAACGCGTCAGCCGCGAAATGACTATCGAGAGCATTCTTGCATTGTTCCCGCATAAGGCACAAAAGCTGTCGCAAGAGATCACCAACGCTGGTTTAAACTGCGTGGGATGCCAAGCGGCGACATGGGAAACCCTAGAAGCCGGTATGCGCAGTCATGGTAAGAAGGAAGAGGAAATCGAACGTCTAATTGAGCGCCTAAACGCACTCTTGGATGAAGAAATCGATGTCACAACCATCACCCTGACTCCACGCGCAGCTAAGAAATACTTGGCTATTCTAGAAGAAGATGAAAAGCTTGGTTGGGGACTGCGTTTTGGGGATAAGCCAGCAGGCTGCAGCGGTTTTGAGTACGTTCTAGACTATTCCGAGAAAGCTAACGCTGATGATGAAGTTTTCGTCTCTAACGGCGTTGAAATTCACATCAACAAGAAGACTCTACCGCGTTTAATCGGCTCTGAAATCGATTACGTCGACGGTTTGATGGGTTCCGGGTTCAAAATCTCCAACCCTAACGTCGGATCCTCCTGTGGCTGTGGCACCTCCCACGGTTACTAAAACTTACGCCATCATTGGCGCGGGGTATGCTGGGCTGGCAACAGCCTGGCATCTTCTTCAGCAAAATGCTTCTGTAACACTATTCGACCATACTCCATTGGGAATGGGCACCTCAGGCATTGCAGCAGGGCTCTTGCATACCTACATGGGTATCGATGCTAAGCTTGCATTGCATGGCCCTGAAGCTTACCAAGCGACCTTGAAACTATTAAATATAGCTTCACAAGCCCTTGAAAAGCCTGTATACCAACGCAAGGGCATCTTGCGCGTTGCGCTTAACCCACGCCAGCAAACGAGCTTTCATCAATGCAGTTTGGATTATGATGATGTTACCTGGAACACGGCCGAGCAAACGCAAAGCTTGGTCTCGGGCATCGTGTCAGCCCCCTCCATCCTCATTAGTAGCGGTATTCAGGTCGATGGCAACGCTTATCTTCTCGGCTTATGGACCGCTTGTGAACGTCTCGGAGCACGCTTCGTCGCTCACAATGTAGAATCTTTGGATGAGCTAGCACATTTTGATCATATTTTCGTAACTAGCGGTGCAGACAAGAGACTCACTCCCCATTTACCTGTAACGCAGGTTAGAGGGCAGATATTACAACTGAAATGGCCTGAAGGGCACCCGCCACTCCCCTTTCCGGTGAATTCACACGTCTATTGTGTCATGCATGCTGAAAACCACTCTTGTTTTGTGGGCGCTACCTATGAACGAGGCGTAGATAGTGTCGATGCCTACAAAGAACTTCTGCCGAAAATAACGAAACTGTTGCCCTTCCTGGCAAATGCGGAAGCCATTGATGTTAAAACGGGAGTCAGAGCCTCGACACCAGGCCACCTACCGCTTTACGAACGCATTTCCGAACGTGTAACGGCATTTACTGGCCTCGGGTCAAAAGGGCTGCTTTATCACAGCGTAGGACCTTTCTTCGCTCCCTCGCCCTCTTAGATTAGGTTCGCTTACTCCTCTTCTTGTGACTAAAGGGAGCACCGCCGCCAGCAGGATCTATATTTTCCTGACCCGGATCTACGAAACTTACTACTTTTTTCGAGATCATGCTGTCTTTAAAGGCTTGAACGAATTCATCCCGCGGTATTTCTTTGTTAAGAGGAATAATTACCTGAGCGTTTACAGCGCCCCCTTTTTGGTAGGCAATGCGGACTGCCATCCTGCCTTCAGGCCCTTGAATATCGACTCGCGCATGACTTCCGCTACCTCTTACACCAATGAGCTTAGTTGAATCCTTCGCGCTAAGTATGATGCTGCCACCTAAATCTCTAATGTGACCTAACCCTCCTGAATTTAGAAAGGCTTCCACTTTGTTTTCCATGTCCCTTTGGTCTGTTTTATTGCCACCGCTTACCGACTTTTCAGTCTGGTAATAATGCCGTTCTGGTAATCCGGAAAGAGAATCCATCGCCCCACCTCAAGTATAACTAATAAACATACTATTATTATAATTTTTAATAATATAATTAACAAACATTACTTTAGTTTACAGTTATACGGAGAAAGTGCCTATTATTGATTTTCAACGGAAAAAGGAGACTTAACAGGATAGGCAGGATTTTAGAAGAGCCTAAGAATCAATTCTTATCCTGCCTGAAAAAACATAGCAACTAATTAGACATCATATGCTTACATGTCATGTCGCCTACTCGATCGTAGTTTGAACAATATTTTTTGAGATGCCAATATTTGTGATGTTCTTTTCATAATTAGGTCATAAATACACCATAATAAATTAGATGTAGATCACCTTCGTGGCCTAGACGGCGTGAAAGCGCTTTGCAGCTAATCGCGAAGCGATAGCCCCATGTGATGGTCGACGCGCAGCGGCGGACGAACGTGGGGAATATTACAGCCAGAAGTTTGAGCCGCGGTAGCGGCGAAAGACACTATCCTGATATATCTTACGCCGCTGTGCGGCTGGATTATTTTTTGGCGCTTTCCCCACGTTCGAGCACCGCTACGCGCCGCTCTTCACATGGGGCTATCACACTTACATCGCTTCGCGATTAAATGTTCGTTTTTTTCGGGTAGATGACACCAAGAGAGTCTGACACAATTATATCGCAACTTTATCCACTGATTATGAGGATTTTTATTAGCATTTTATTATAGTTAGCCTAATGCGTATGGAATGGACAGGATGGCTGAGAAGATACGCCAGAGAAAGGGAATTCAACACAAAGCCGCCACAGCCGCTAGACTATCCGTTATGTTGAACCCTTCTATTTAGATCAGTAACCGCCCGTCTGCTTATCAGCTGACCATCATGCCTAGGCAGGGTGAAGCTATCATTAGTTTCTTCATTATGCCACAGCTCGTGACTACCTTTTTTCCTAACAAAGTGGTAGTTAGCTTCAGTTAAGGCGTTGATCACACTACGCATCTTTCTTGATTTAGATGAGAAGGTTAACGCGGGCTCATTCTTTTTGGAGGAAGATTGAACTGACACAGCTCCTTTTACAGTTTTTTTATTTGCCTTGGTGGATTTAAAGGACTTCTGGCCTTTACTCTTTTTTTTAGTAGCTCGTGCTTTTTGAGGATAGGCGATAGGGAGCTTGCCAGCAGTTTTCGACAGCTCGGTTTCCACTGGACTATCTTCTACCTCGCTACCTTCCGGCAGTATGAGAAAGTCACTAATATAGCTAGCTAATTCCTGCTCATCTTCAAATAACGGTTCTATTGATTCCTGAACTACCGGCGCTGGCTCAACAGATACTATAGGTTTTGATCCGGACTGGAGACTCTTCCACCTTTGAGGGTCACGAGCCGTAGTATCCTCACACTGGGATTTTTTCGGGGGCTCAATCGTTAAGTTGCTGGGCTCAATGGGATTTGTTATTGGACGAAGTATGTGGGAGATTCGGCCAAAAAACACATTACCGAATTTTACCGTGCCCACATCTAAATCGGGGATCATCAATGCTGCATCGTGGATTGCCAATAGGAGCATGCGCTGCTTTTCAAGCTTAACGTCCATTTTGAACCAGTCAATAGGATTAATATCTGATCCTTCAGGCTTTTGACGCCCCTCTACAAACTTGTAGCCCTGATTCATCCTTTCCCACCGCTGAATAAAGATTTGGCATAAAGGTGCAACCTTTTCCGCAAGCAGTGTTCCCTTATTCGAGGTACTACAGAGCCTGTCCCAGGCTATCATAGAAAAAAAATCAGACAGCATTTCGACTTTGTCAAGTAGCTGGTGTTGATTGTTAACAAGAATCTTATCTTTCAGTTTAAAAGAATTACGGACAGTAGCAAGAATAGTAAGTATTTCTATCATGCTAACTGTAAGACCAGTGGTTTCATTGGAAAAGTGTGCAATATTTGCGGACTTTTGTGCTTCGTCAAACTTCTGACTTAAGCTTTCCAGTTGTTCGTGTGCTTGTTCTAACCGCTCAGGATTGCTTGAATCAATAGCGTCAATAACTACCTGAACTATATTTTGGAATGGCTTTAGGTATGTTTGATAAACTTTAGCAGCTAACGGAGCATCCTCTCCATATAAAGTCGGTTTTTTCATAGTGTCTAATAATATTTCTAAACGAAGTTTAGTCGACGAAACTAGATCTTTTTGGTCTATATTCTCAGAAACACCTATTTTGCTGGTATTACACTTTAGGCCTAATGCTCGCTGACCAGCATCGGTAGCCATCAGCTTTTGTACTATCTCTAATAGGAAAATAAGATTGTCAGCATCTTCAGTCATTTTTTGCTGCGTTCTGGGCTGTAGTTTTCTGTAAGCGGGCTTCTGTTGTATGCTATTCTTGATACGTCGAACATCCGTGATGTGTTCCCCGAGGCTTTCTGCCCAACACTCTCCTGCGAACTCATCTGATTGATTTGGCTGGCAAGCGGATTCAATGACGCATCGAAACAAAGCTAACTTGCTAGTGAACTGTGCAGGGAGCAATTTTGCTTCACCATTTCGATCAGCAACTTTCGTGTACAGCTCGTTTGCATACATGTAAATCGCATCTATTATACGTTTTGATGGATAGCAAAAATTTCTTCGTTGCAATTGAATGTAAAGGACGTCAAAATCTTTCTTTACATCAACACTTAGCTCGAGGTTTGTCGACAGACTATTTAGTCTCTTTGTTGCGTTAGAATCCAAAACTTCTTCCAGTTTATTCATTGGGACTATCGGCTCAGATCGAATCGCCTTTGCGGTAATCACTTTATCGTGATGGCTGTCCCCGCTTTCCTGCCCCCCAAGTTCTAAACGCCGTGAAAATAATGAATCCTCCAAAATCATTCTAGTAGTGATGCCAATTCCAATATCAGCATAATTTTTATTTTGTTGCCTAGCTTCTGTAAAAGTACGATTAGAGGTTTCTACCACTTCTACCTCATTGTGACGTCTACTTGTGTTGACATTTTGCGAAGGCTGTGGGTTACCAGAAACACGAGTAATACTATCTATCATGACCAATCCTAAATTTTTATATCCAGAGGGATATTAACAAAAGCAAGATTAATAGTAAATGGCGCGCTATAATTACAGAAGTGGTTATTGCCATGTTTTATGCCGTCCCTTCAGGACTCGGTTGCTTTTTTTGCCTTTGCCAGGTCGAAGCGAAGGGCAATGTCATCAACTTAAAACATATTTTTACCGCGATTGATTCAGAACGCCACTTTCTAATGCTGCTAAGCAGCATTAGAAAGGTTGGTGACGTTGAGCGAAGCGGAGGCATAGAAAAGGTCATTTTCCTATAAGATAGCCGAAGCACTGCTTCGGTTACGTTTAATTCCTTTCTCTAGGCATTCTCTGCATACACCTCCCGGTGATCCAACGAATCGTAACTGGTAACAGCCACGGTTGTTACGCTACGGGGCAGCTCACGTACAAACTGCTTTAAATACTGACCAAACGCTTCGATGGAATCGAAAGCAGTTATTGGTTTCAGAGCAACAAACACCAAGTCTGCCTGGTGACTATACGTTTGCAGGTTAGAGTCTTTCGACTCTTCCGGACTAGCTAACATTACATCAGCCTTGGCCTTAAAGCGCATTTTAGCGAGCAGAGTTTGGAGCTGTTGCTGCATATGCCCTTGAGCTTTTTCATCTTGAGCAATTGCGCGTAAGGTTATCTCACGGTTTCTCCATGTTAAGCTGGATCTTGTGGAAAGAATAAGGCTTAACATTAATTGAAAAGAGTCACCATTTTCGGGCGGCCACCAGATTTCAATTTTTTTGCGTCGCAAAAATTTTCGGCTAAAGACAGAGTCAGTCGAAAGGGGTGGATCAAAAAACAGCATAATGTTTTTTGCTTGGCTCTGTGCAGTAGATATCACACTGGCAACAGAATCCAGTTCATCCATTGCCTCAAAATCCACAGGTATCATTAGCGTATTCGGACTTAAGGGTCCTGGACTATACGAATGCGTAAGGTTCTCAATCCCGGCATGGAAAGAATCGTATGTCTTCGTATCGCTCATGCATTTGACCGACTGAGAAGCTAACCATTTTTGCATGAAGTTTCTAGTTCGCGACTCATGTTCGGAAATACTACAGGTAGACGGAACAATAGAGACCACGCTAAGCAATCCGCTGCGTTTTGTAATGGACGCCGCAAGGCGAATCATTTTTTTGGGTGGATGGGCAGCACCTCTAGAGAAAACAGTGATATGAGGCAACCAGTGCAATGCATGTTCCTGGGAGTCTTGAAGGCGATACAGGACGAATCGAGAGACAAATAGAAGAATGGTCTGCCGAAAATCCTGAAAGCTCGCTTCATGGCTTCGGGTCCCTAACCAAACATAAATACATACCATGCAGCCGATGCTAATGATAGCCCAGCCTGGATCGATCATAAGCATGAAAAATAATGCCAATGCAGCTCCTAATAAGGAGAGTTGCCATGGGCAATGATAGGTAGGGCGCCAGCTAGGACTTTGAACTAGCTCACAAAGACCCGCCACAAGATTCAAAATCCCATAGGTCAGCAGGCAAATCATAGCCAAGATGGGTAGAATCTGATCGATGGTGGTGAACATTATCAAGCAGAGACCTACAACAAAAATAACCCCAAGAGCATTTCTAGGTTCCTTTAATGGCCCGTAAGTGGATGCCAAAAACTTTGGAGCCAGCCCATCCTCAGCTACTGTCTGCAGCATGCGGGACGCGGCGACAAAGTTGCCCAATACGGTAGAGAGTGTAGCGGCCCAAATACCAATATAGATCATGGCTGGCCATCGGGACTGCTGCAGAATAAGCATCGGGTTGGCTTGTAACGCTTTTACATCGAAAGTACACCAAAGATAGAGGGCAATCGCAAAGTAGATAGCTGCCACAATGATCAGAGACAGCATGTTACCCCGGGACAAAGACTTCGCTGGGTCTTTTAAGGTTCCAGACATCGCCATACCAGCTTCAATTCCTGTTAGGGCAGGATAGAACATGGCAAAAGCCGCCCAGAATGGCAAGGGCTGTGCCAAATAGGGGATAACTACTCCATCATAGTCGGGCTTGCTAAAAAAAATGGTTCCAATCGAGACCACTAAAATCACACAAATAACGGTTTGCAGGCGTAGAGCAACGTTAGAAGATGTTAGGGCTAGAAGGGTAAGCACAGAAAGCGTTACAGCTTCGACGGCTTCAATCGGTATATCTGGCTGCAAAGCAGCTATTGAATAGGCGAAGCCTGAAGTACAAAGGCATAGGCAAATCAGCTGACTTAGCACCAGTGCTATGCCAAAAGCGCCTCCTATTTCCATACCTAAAGAACGTGAAATAATATAATAGGCGCCTCCGCTGCCAACACTCATGTTAGTAGCGATCATGGCAATAGACTTCGACGTTACCAACATCAGCAGTAAGGCAAGAGCCATGATGCCAGCAAATTCCCAAATGCCCACATTACCTAGAACCAAACTGAGACGCATAAACAATATCACGCCAAACATCATGGTCACATTAGGCACAAAGACACCAGTAAAGGTGCCGAAACCCTCTTTTTCAACCAATCCAACACTTGTGCTCACGATAACTCCTTTGATGTAGTATGATGATGCTAAATTATATAGCTCCTTAAGCTAATAGTTCGGTGTCTGGTGAGTCTATCACATAACCGATATTCATTGAAAAAAAGCTCGGCGTTTTTTTTTGTAAAAACTACAAATGCGCGAAGCTTCTTGGACATGAAAATGCCAAGAAATACAGCTAACAGCTCTATCAACGACGATCAGCGGAAGCTAAATTGATACTTGAATACCACTTCCAAGCGCTGCTTAGAATGGTTTCAAGATCAGAATGCTTGGGCTTCCATCCAAGAACTTTATATGCCTTAGAGGCATCTGCCACTAAAGCTGGCGCATCGCCCGGTCTACGCTGGGCCTTTTTGACTGGCACTTTTTTCCCGGTGATTTTCTCAGCATGAATAATTAGTTCTTTAACCGAGAAGCCTTTTCCCGAGCCAAGGTTGAGTTCAATACCTTCATCTTTGCCTAAAAGGTGCTCCATTGCCACCACGTGAGCATTTGCAAGATCTACAATATGAATGTAGTCGCGAATACAAGTTCCATCCGGGGTCTGATAGTCTTCGCCAAGAAGATTAAACTGTGGCGTTTTTCCGCTGATAGAGTCGAACAAGATAGGAATAACGTGAGAAGGCGGCTGGTGGTCTTCTCCCAAATCGCCATCGAGATCAGCACCTGCAACGTTAAAGTAACGTAGCAGTGCATAGCGAAAGCCAAAGGCTGTTCTGAAATCACGAATG
Organism: Chlamydiales bacterium; assembly: GCA_030679955.1. Lineage (GTDB taxonomy): Bacteria > Chlamydiota > Chlamydiia > Chlamydiales > JAJFMA01 > CAMFKD01. Next base: position 54,398 of record JAUXSF010000009.1, read on the forward strand.
ATCTGCTCATCAAACAACTTAGACCATCCATAAGGATTGATGGGAGCTTGTGGCGCAGTTTCTTTAATAGGAACTTCTTTAACATCGCCATAAGTTGCACAGGTGCTGGAAAAGATGAACACCTTGACATTGCCATCTCGAAGCGCCTTTAACAAGTTGAGCGTTCCGACTGTGTTGTTTTGGTAAAATTCGTCAGGATGCGTCACCGATTCTCCCACTTCCGTAGAAGCGGCAAGATGAATGGTGGCGATAGGATGATATTTTTGAATCAGCTTGGTGACAAAAGGAATGTCAGCAATGTCGCCTATTTCTAGAGGTCCCCACTGCACGGCCTCTTTCTTTCCTTTGGACAGATTATCCAAAGTAATTGGCTGATAGCCACCTAAGCTCAAAAGTTTACATACTTGGCTTCCAATATAACCTGCGCCGCCGGTGACCAAAACATTCTTTGTCATAAATATCTCCGTTGTGGCCAACGTATCATACTGAAATAATTCCTGCAAAAAAAACCATTATGGCATTCTAGTGGGCTATGAAAAAGACACATGTGATTATTGGCGGGGGTGCCGCCGGATTTTTTAGTGCGCTCTCCTGTGCGAGTGATTCTCGCGTCATCATATTAGAAAAGACACGCCAGCTACTAGCAAAGGTGCGTATCTCCGGCGGTGGTCGCTGTAATGCCACGCACCACTGCTTTGATGCCGCAGAGTTGGTTAAAAATTACCCAAGAGGCAATAAGGCCTTACGCGGCCCTTTCACCCGCTTTCAACCACGCGATACCATTGCTTGGTTTGAATCGCGTGGTGTGCCCTTAAAAGTGGAAGAAGATGGACGCATGTTTCCCGTCACCGACAACTCCGAGACAATTATCGATTGCCTAATGGCCGAGGCAAAGAAGCTTGGTGTAGAAATACGTACAGAAAGCAACGTTAAAGACGTTACTCCGACACCTGAAGGCTTCGACATTCTGCTCGCTAGCGGCGAAACCCTTCCTTGCCACAGTATACTTCTAGCCACGGGCGGAACGCGTCACGGGTTTGATCTTGCAACAAAACTAGGCCATACCATCGTACCACCAGTACCTTCCCTTTTTACTTTTAACGTGCCAGATAGTCCCCTGCTAGATTTAGCGGGAATATCGGTAGAAGGGGCAGAATGTGTGATCGAAGGGACTACTCTGCGACAAAGAGGTCCTGTCCTGATCACCCATTGGGGCTTTAGCGGCCCGGCAGTACTAAAGCTTTCGGCTTGGGGAGCTAGGATCCTCCATGATCTCGACTACAAAGCCACAGTAACGATCCGATGGCTAGGCGATTTTACCGACAGCCAGGTGCTTGAGGTACTTCAGGAAACGAAAGCAAAACATGGCGCCAGGTCCGTTCAGGGCGCTAGCCCTTTTGCAGCTATTCCCCGCAACCTGTGGCAGCGGCTGGCAGGCTTCGATGGGCCGTGGGCACAGCTGAGCAAGCAAGAGCTAGCGCGCATTACGCAGAGGCTCACGCGTGATTCCTACCAAATTCAGGGAAAAACAACCTACAAGTCTGAATTTGTCACCTGCGGTGGCGTAGCTTTGGACGAGGTTAATTTCACGACCATGGAAAGCAAAAAATGCCCGGGCTTATACTTTGCTGGTGAAGTGCTCGATATCGATGGAGTAACCGGCGGCTTTAACTTTCAGGCGGCTTGGACCACCGGATACATCGCTGGTAACGCTATGAGCGCTTAACCTTTTGGTCGTGGAGCTTTTTCATCACAAAGAAGATGTAAATGCTGATGAATGCGGCAAAGTAGCACCAAATAGAAGCAAAGTTTGCCCAGTAAAACCATGCTGTAAAAGCGAAAGATACCGGTGCCGCTACACCCATCGCCCATAAATGCGGAACAGACGAAAAAAGGAATGGAAGACTCAGTACGCTTAAGTAGAAAAACCCTCCGACGTGACCGGAGCCGCCGTAAAAAATGCTATTACCGACTATCTCGGGTTTTGCACCGGAATTGGAAAACAACCAGACAAAAAATATAGAGACCCCAATGCCAGCTATCAAACTGGCAGTAAGTACCTTCTTGCGCCATTCAACTTGTTCCAGCATTAACGCACTAAAAGAAAACCACGTGGGCCACAACACAAAAGCGAACATAACATAGACGCCCGTAAGAAACGAATTAGGCTCTATCTTGTTGGTAAGATACACCCATAAAACGCCCTCGCATAACTGTTGTAAGGCAAATAGAACGGGCAAGAGCGCCAATGGAAGCTGACGCTTTTCAGTGACTTGCTTAACCGTCGCAAAACCAACAGTACCGACAATTGCGGCTGCTACAAAACTCGCTTCTGCAGAAAAACACATCTCTATCTTTCCTTTTATTCTGTACCTTCTAAAAAAAGGCTTTTTAGGCTTGTTGTCAAGTGATAAGATATAATCATGGCGATCAGTGAAAACAAATACAAGCAACTCGCAGACCGGATGGACCGATTAGGAATCTTTGATAAAGATCTGATCGAAAAATTCATCCTGGGCTCAGGAAAAGGTGGCCAAAAGGTCAATAAGACAAGCTCCTGTGTCTATCTGCAACACATTCCTACTGGTATCGAGGTCAAGTGCCAACGCGAGCGCTCACAAGAGCTTAACCGCTACATGGCGCGCAAAGAGTTGTGCGATAAGTTCGAAGCACAAATTCTAAAGCTAAAGACCGAAAAGCAACATGAAATGGAAAAAATAAGAAGACAGAAGCGCCGCCGAACGCGGCGCCAGCAAGAAAAAACGCTAGAGGGCAAGCGTCAACATTCCGAGAGAAAGACTCTTCGACGCCCCCCAACCAACGGGGACTAACGTTCCCTTTCGTTATCCTTTTCGACATTGTCCAAGCGCTTTTTACCACAGCAGGTTCCGCACCAGCCGCAGCCAAAGCCAATATAAGCAGCTGCGCCGCCCAATACAAAGTGCAGGATAACGTCTGCCATGTTGTTAGCGACTAAGCCCAACATAAGACCATCACCCATTACCAAGCCCATTATCGCGGTGGCAAGATAAACTACTGCCAAAACTTGGAAGTACACTCTTGACCACCAAAAACCGGCAAAGCCCGCTGCTGCTGCTGCGATACCGGAGACTATGTGGATGATATTATGCCAAAAGTTGACGGCAAAGAGGCCAAATAATAGGCCATCTTTAAAAGCAGCCGGCACGAATCCAGCAATCCCTATAAACAAGAAGACTGCTGCAAATACATAGGCCAACCACCTAACCATGATTCCTCCTTTAGCTCTAAAAAAAGCTCCTCAACCTGTTCAAGCTCCAGTATATAATAATTACTTTATTAACACAAATAGCTTATTATTAACACGTTAAAGACAATGATTATGGGAATTTAACGCAAAGGCGCAGAGGCGCCAAGAGGCAAAGGAAGGCTCTTTACCTCTTTCGCGCCTCTGCGCCTTTGCGTTAGATTCCCCTTCGCTTTTACAGATTCCAGGCTTTGATGCGAGTCAATGCTGAATTGAGGTACATATGGGCATTGGCTTCAAATGGAAAAGAGTCATCGCTAGAAAGCATGTTCTGCAAAAAGGACCATAATGCCCAACGAGCATCCATTAAGATGCGTGAATGTTGAAAATGCTCCCACTCTGTTGCGGTAATATTGCCTTGATACAGAGTTAGAAACTCCTGCATTTCGCCATCCGAAAAATTGTGTGTCGCACAAAGTGCAGCTAGGTCGAGATACGGATCAGCCAACGCACCATATTCCCAATCGATAATCCATAGCTTATCGCCATCGTCGAGCAGATTGGTATTCCATAGATCTAAATGGCAAGGGCTAAGTTTTGGCGAACGCGTAATGGTGTTGCGCAGTGAAAGGATGGAAGGCAGCAGAATGTCATGAACTTCCTCCGGCAAATCGACACCGAAGTCTAAGCATTGCTTGTAAGACCATTCAATGGTGGCAAAAGGGCAGAAAGAGTTGGGGAAAATGGCGCCCATATCGTGAACAACTTGTAGCTGTTCAACAAGACGTTGTTGGATATCAGAGCTTCGAATATCTACTTCTCGGCCATCCGTTTCAATAAACTCACAGACCAACGCTGGCACATCTTCAAAAAAGGCGACAATAGCTGGCGCTACTCCCTTTTCCGCCAATGGCTTAGTGATATGATACTCGCTAGCAACATCCACTCCTAAAATACTGCCAAAGGGGTTTCCAATACGCACAAAATAGCTTTTGCCATCGCTTGCCACGCGGTAATTGTAGTTTGTCGCTCCCCCGCCAAGCCTTTTGATATCGATATCATCGAGCGAGCAATCTGGCAAACGTTGCACGACGTCTAAGCATTTAGCGAAAAATTCGTCGCAAGAAGCCGGAGCTGTCCAGCAGCAGAGTAAGGAAAAGAGACAGGAAAAAATCCAGTTTCGTGTACGCATAATGTCGTCCTTAATCGAGTAAATAGGTTCCAAACCACATGACAATTTGTTCTAGGCGGTGCAAGCGCAAATCAGGAGGTCCAACACGAGCGAATTGGTGCGTTGCTTTGCGAGGATAGCGTACGAAGCGTGCGGGAACGCCCAGTTGCTTTAGGCTGCTGAACCACTCTTCTGACTGCGTGATGCTCACACGAAGATCACCCTCGCCGTGCAAGATCAAGGTAGGTGTTTTCACATTTCCTACATATTTCAGAGGGCTTTGGTCCCATAATAGCTCAGACTTATTCCAGGGAGATCCTATCCAACGCGACTCCGGTATCCAAGCGACATCGGTAGTGCCAAAATCACTAACAAGATTGCTGATCCCGCGGTCGGAGACTGCAGCTTTAAAGATGTCGGTGTGGCTGGTTACCCAATTGACCATGTAGCCACCATAGCTAACACCCAAAACACCCATGCGCGCCACGTCGATACCTGGAAGCGTTTTCATGAAGGAGATCACAGCTTGGATATCGTCCCAATCCTTGTCGCCCCATTTCGCTTTTATTGCAGAACTAAAAGAGCGTCCATAGCCCTTACTACCCCTTGGGTTGCTATAGACCACTGTAAAGCCCATCCCAACAAGCACCTGCACATCGTGGCGATATCCCTCGCCATACATGCTATGGGGGCCGCCATGGATATCCAAAATAGCTGCACCAGTATTTGTTTCTTCACTAGGTTTAAATACCCACGTTTGTACTTTAACGCCGTCGCTGCTATCGATCCAGTGTACTTCTGGAACAACTACTTCTAGGTCATCCAAATAGCCATTCATGTGAGTAAGCTGCTTGACCTCCATCTTATGTCCATCGTTTAGACCGACATAAACTTCAGGCAGCGAGGTAACGCTGCCTCGAGTAAAGGTGATAATCGAGCCATCTTTACTGATATTCCCTAACTCGCAATGGCAGGCATCAAACGTTAAAAACGTTGCAGCGCCAGTAGCAACATCAATGGACACAATGTGACGCTGCCCATTGAGCGATACAGAGGCTAACAGCCTCATACCCTCTACATCCCAAATGTAGTTGGGTTCCAAACCTGCCTCGGTGCCATCAGCAAGCAGATGCCCCTGAAAGCACAAATCGTGTTCAGTAGTGACACAGCGAGTGCTACCACTGCTAAATTCATGTACAAAGAGTTGCACGTTATCCGGGCAATAACCACGCTCTTGCCCCAGGAAGCCACCAAAAGCTACCTTTGCCCCATCTGGAGACCAACGAACACGGTATTTTTTACAAGCAGGAACGCCCTTAACCGGTTGTGTTGCACGAGTAGCGATATCCAGAATGTATAGCTCATCCTTCCAAGGATATAAAATAGCTTCAGGTTCAGTGTTAGCCGTTACCGCTATCTTTTGCGAATCGGGGGAGAAAGAAAAGCTGAAGTGCCCAAGATGATCGTCGTTGAATACCTGTGACGCACTACCCTGTCTAGCATCGACAAGGTATAACGCAAAGCGCTGTGAACCAAAAGAACCTTGGCCGTCGTAGCGGTACCATAACGACTCTGTAACAACCGGAGCATCGCTTAAACCCATCTGCTGACGCTGATAGCGCGCTTGAGCAGTCTGCTCTTCTGCAGTTTCACGGAACGTCAAAGCTATCCACTGACCATTGGGCGACCATTGAAACTCTCCCATAGTGCCTTCGGGGAAGAAGGCTAGAGGCGTCGCCTCGCCTCCATTGCGCGACATAATATACAGCTGAGCATGCCCCTGCCCATCACCACGCAAAAAGGCAATGCGTTGCCCGTCGGGAGACCAACGTGGATGCTTATCGTCATAACCAGTAGTGAAAGGACGAATGCTGCCATCTGTGAGCGAAGCTAACCAAATGCTAGTATCATAGCTATTCTGTGGCCCAACGCCTTTACACACAAAAAGAACCTGCGAACCATCTGGAGACACTTGCGGATCCGTAACGGTGCGGTAGTTCAGAAAGTCATAGGTTGAAACTGGACGCTTGGCCATAACGATCCCCTATTTAATTTTAAAGGAACTTAACGCAAAGTCGCGAAGACGCAAAGAAGGTCTATCTACTTTGCGTCTTAGCGTCTCTGCGCCTTTGCGTTGAATTTTTCTTTTCTCATTGCTCACGTAGGCGGCTTTGCGATAATACATGTGCTTCCACAGCCAGATTAAAGAAAAAAATCATCGCTGGTGTCAACATAGCTGCGACGGGAACCATCACAAAAAAGATCTGCAAGATAGCCTGAAAAGGATGCGTCGAGCCAAATCCCATGGCACATGTCAAACACCCAGCTAAAACAAGCAATGAAGTAACAATAATCAAAGGCAACATGCCCAACAGTAGCAGCATTATTTGCCCGAAAGGATCGGTAACAAAACGTACTTTAAGAGCTTGTAGTACCTTTAAGTGGTCGATTCCTTTTAAAGCTAAAACCGGTGTGACAAAAAATAGCTCGATCACGCTGGCCACAACCAAAAGCAAAATAGCAAAGTTAAGCAGAAACGGCCAAAAAGCCAGTACTACCGCTAAAACCTGCCCAATCAAGGGAATTTGACTAACCAGATAGAAGAAACCTAGAGCCATCCAAAACACCAAAAAGACCAAAATAATCGGAATGGTGAAGTAGGCTGCCGCAAGCATAACCTGCCAGGAACCTAAAAGGATCTTCTTGTAGTCAACCTCGCGATCTCTGACCTCGTCATGGTATACTCTAGCAAGGACAATGCCTGCAGACATAAGGACCGCAGTGCCCACATAGACTGGTAAGAACTGCAAGCTTATGGCTGCCCACGCACCGCTGTTTAAAGCTAAGGCTTTGCATGCCACCACCATTAATCCAACACAAACAAGTGCAGAAAACATAAGCAACAGTTTGTAATAATCGATCGTCATGTGTAACGCACGATTCGTCATGCGCTGTATTGTTTCCCAAGTCATGATTTCCTATAGGCTCTTAAATATGTATTTCGGGCGCACTATGGGCGTTCCCTTGCCGCCGCGAGCTGTCAAGCGCTCATAAACGATCTGTATAGCAATTCCCACGACGCGTGATAGCCCAAAGAGTACTGTAAAGTAATCCGGGAATGGGAAGCCTGCCGCTGACAATAGTGTCCCAGATATGGCATCCACATTGACATGCGGATCCTTAATTTTTGGGTTCTCGCCAAGCACCTTCTCACCAGCGCTACGCAACAGAGAAGCTATTTTCACCAATGGATGGCCGGGATAGCGCTCTTGAGCAACTTGGAATAGTACAGTCGCTCGTGGGTCCTCTACGCGTAACACCGCGTGACCAAAGCCAAAAATCAGGTCATCTGAGGCTAAGCGACGGCGGATTAGCTCCTCCATCTGTGCTTCAGTAGCATTATCACCCAGCTGATCATGAACTTGCTTGACGAAAGCCAAACAATCCTGGTTCGCTTTACCGTGCCTAGGACCAGCCAACGCTGTCATGGCGGCTGTTAGCGATCCATACATATCCTCTAAACCGGAAGCAACAGCCTTGCCGACAAAAGTCGAGAGGTTACCACCACCATGGTCATAGTGCAGAACATTAAACAAACGCATCACATCTGTCAGAGCCTTCAAGTCCGCTCCAGGGACGTTTAGCATATGTGTAAAGTTCTCCATATAGCCTAGCTCTGGTTGAGAGGGGTTTGTTCCTCCCCAACCCGCATGATAGTTGATCACAGTCGCTACAAGTTCAGGAATCTTGGCGATGACATTGAGGCAATCTTCACGATAGTCCCCTGTACCTTCAATCATCCCCAGAACAAGTAAAGCTGCACAAAAGAGCTTCATCGGATGTCCCTGACGCGGTAGCTTGCGCACATGGTCAAAGACCGCAGGAGATGTTTTAGATCGTTTAGCCAATTCGTCAGAAAAAGCTTTTACCTCTTTGTCAGAGCCTTTATGGCCATGATATAGCAAATAGATGACCTCTTCCGGCCGCCAATTTGCCATCTGCCCTAAGGGTTGCCCCATATAGAACAGTCCCTTATCGGGATCTACGGAAGATGTAACGCAATACCCTACTGGATATCCGCGCATCCCGGTTTCCAGATGATCTTGGGTTACCTCAAACAGTACATCGGCCATAGCAAGACTCCCACTTTATTTTACAGCTTCGAAAAAGAGATTTTTTTCTTCCAATAGTTCTTTTTGGCTTTCTTGAATTTTCTGCTTCAAGAAGTCATTCCAAGGCACATTAGCGACAACTTCATAGTTGCCGTCGCCTTTGGATCGGCATGGCATGGAGAAAATCAGGTCTTCCTCTAGGCCATATGGGTTACCATCGGTACAAATAGCAGACGAAAACCACTCGCCTTCAGGTGTCGGCGTCACGAGCGCACGCACTGCATCAATAGCAGCGCAAGCGGCAGATGCAGCAGAGGACTTGCCACGAACCTTAAGGATTTCAGCGCCTCTCTTTTGCACGGATGTGATGAACTGACCTTTCAGCCAATCTTCATCGGTAATCACAGAGGTCACAGGCTTGCCGCTAATCTTGGCGTTATAAAAGTCAGGCACTTGTGTTGTGGAATGATTACCCCAAATTGTCACATTAGAGATATCGGTAACTTCTACGCCAGCTTTCAACGCTAACTGACCCACTGCGCGGTTTTGGTCTAGGCGTGTCATTGCGTGAAAGTTCTTACGCGGAATACGCGGAGCATTGCTCATCGCAATCAAGCAATTGGTATTGCATGGATTGCCGACAACCAACACTTTTACATCGGGATTTGCAACATCATTAAGAGCACGACCCTGAGCGATGAAAATCTTGCCGTTGTCTACCAATAGATCTTTACGCTCCATACCTGGCGAGCGTGGCTTTGCTCCTACTAACATCGCGTAGTCCGCACCACGAAATACTTCGTTGGGATCACTGCCAATATGTATTTCTTTAAGCAAAGGAAAAGCGCAATCGATGAGTTCCATCATCACACCCTCTAACACTCCCAGTGCTTCTGGGACTTCCAAGATGTGCAACGCTACAGGTTGTTGAGGTCCTAGCATCGCCCCGGCAGCTATGCGAAACAGCAAAGTATAGGCTATCTGCCCAGCGCCACCTGTTACTACGACGCGTTTCAAAGGTTGTGTCATGATCGCTCCTTATGTCAGGCACTTAAAATCGTAAGTTTATGTTATTGGCCCCGACTATAATGTGCAACAAGTGTCTTCTATGGGGGATCTTCATAAGGCCTTTATGCCGGCTTAAATCTACGTAGGTACACTACTCTCTTAATACTCAAGCTTTTAAGGGGGTAACAGTGAGTCTTTTAACAGGTGTTCAAAAGTGTGCGGGATTTATCATTCCAGCATTAAAACCAAAACCGAAGCCACCTACCACAACTGAAAAGCTGCAAGAGGCTGTTTCAATGGTCGCAAAAGGCACCTTTTATGCAGTCGGCACCGCCGCAGCATTATATCTTGGTGGCCAAGCTTACCTTTTTCTCGCTACCGCAATCGGTGGACCACTTCTTGGCGCAGTAATGAGCACCTGCCCAAGCTTCATTGCCACACCTATTGCCTTGTGTGCAGAGAGTTTGGTAGTTCTTGGGTTGGTCGTTTCTGAATTAGGAAAATTCGCACTATTGACCATGTTTGAAACTGTAAGCTTAGTTGCCTATGAACTTCCTAAATGGGTAGTGACACAAGGACTACCACAGCTAGCCGGTGGCCTACAAGCCGCAGCAAGCAGTATAGCCGGTCTCTTCACAGGCATTCTGTAAGCACTAATTTGAACCTTATGGACAACGATCAATCCCTGTCCATAAGGTCCATATCGTCCACTTAGTCCACTTAGACCATGAATTTCACCGAAATATTCATGGTTGTTAATAACGACGTGGGATATACTTAGTGCTCTTTATATCCTCGAGGATGTTCTATGAAGGCTGATAGTCTTAATATCATCGAAATTTTTGCCAGCGTACAAGGTGAAACAACACTTGTAGGCCTGCCAACCACATTCGTTCGCCTCGCTGCTTGCAACCTACGCTGTGTTTGGTGCGACACCACATACTCTTTCGGACGCGGCACCCCCAAAACTTTGGAAGATATCCTATCCATAGTACGCGCTAATGGCTGCAAATGCGTCTGCGTGACCGGAGGCGAGCCCCTGCTGCAAGACAACGTAATTCCATTGATGAAGCAGCTTTGTGATGAAGGGTATCTGGTCAGCATCGAGACCAGTGGCTCTCTACCAACCGACGCCATTGACCCACGTGTAAGGGTCATTCTAGATATTAAATGTCCTGGCAGCGGCATGGAGAGCAAAAACCACTGGCAGAATATCTCATACCTGCGCGCTCACGATGAAGTTAAATTTGTAGTCGCCGACAAAACAGACTATGAATATGCCAAAGAAATCTCCTATAAGCACTCGCTTTGGGACAAAACAAATTCCGTCCTATTTTCTCCGGTTTATGGTCAGCTAGATCCCAAAGATTTAGTCAATTGGATTCTTGAAGATAAGCTACCCGTACGCATAAACATGCAGATTCATAAAATGATTTGGACGCCAGAAACTCAAGGAGTGTAATTGATGAAAGCCTTAGTTTTATTAAGTGGTGGCATTGATTCAACAGTGATGTTAGCTAAAGCGATCGATGAAGGACGTGAAGTCACCGCTCTCTCTTTTGACTATGGCCAAAGAAATATTCCCGAACTCAGTGCCGCAATACAAATTGCCTCTTTCTATCGAATCGATCATCGAATGGTAAAATTTGGGCCTAACACGTTTGATAAGTCTTCTTTAGTACATAAATCTCTGGTGCCTAAAGGTAGAACCATTGATCAAATCAACAATGGCAGTATCCCATCAACATATGTTCCTGCACGCAACACCCTTTTTCTAGCATATGCTACAGCACAGGCAGAGATTCTAGAAGTAGACGAAATCTACTTGGGAGCCAATGCTGCAGATCAGATACCTTATCCCGACACACGCCCAGCATACATGGAAGCTTTTCAAAATCTTTTGAATGTAGCAACTAGACAAGCTGTTGAAGGCAAAGCCCCACAACTGCGTTTCCCGCTATTGAGGATGCATAAGAGAGAGATCATCAGGCTTGGCGTAGACCTCCAAGCACCACTAGAACTTTGCATATCTTGTTACGATCCAATGGAAGATGGTACACACTGCGGGAGATGTGACGCTTGTTACCTACGCAAGGAGGGCTTTATCGCTGCTAGTTGCCCCGACCCTACCCGTTATATAGAGGCTGGCGTGCCCCTAGAAGCCGTAGATATGATTTAAGGTTCATTTTGCGAGGACTACGCTAGCTGAACGACACGACCTGAGTGGCTTTTTCGTACACGAAATCCTTTGCTACACGACAGCACCTTGATGACAAAGCAGTCACTTAGGTCAAGCCAGTCTTTGGCTAATTCGGTCTGAACTAGACGCACCAAATGATCGGCGTCGTACCACACATTCTTATTGTAGAAATAGCTACAGGTACATTGGATTACCTGGTCGCACTGCTCGGCTATCCAGCTATCGGCACAAAACACACCTGAAATGGTCTCCAGAAATAACTCTAGGTCTCCAAAAAGATCGTTAAGCAAAGCGATAAAGGGCTTCGTTAACTCGTTAGGAGTAGCAATCCTTTCTAATCTCTCCAGTAGCTCTGATCGTGTGGCAATGCCTTCGCGCTGTCGCATCCATGGTTTTACGAAGGCGTCAATAGCCTCTGAGAGCATGCGATGCACCAACTGTTTCGCTGCTTCACCCCGTAGAGAGATACGAGCCTCTTCTCTTAAGCGCTCTAGCCTGTCTGGGGTGGCACGTCTGATTTCGTTAATAGCAGAATTCTGCAGATAGGATAGTCCTTCTAAACCAAACTCCTGCAAAAGAACATATCCTGCACGCAGATCACAAAAGCGCATTAAGGCTCTAATGCACGAACCAATATTTAGGCAGGTCGAATGGTCGCTGTTGGAGTCAGAAGTATAGGTTTCGAGCTTGGAAACAACTTCATCGACATGACCCTGACCTAACCCAAGACCTAATAAATTAACGTCGCGAAGATCATCAAGGATATGCTTATCAGCTTCAAGTAACACGCGTTCAGTATGATGCGATAGACCAAGAACTGATATCGGCTCTTGCCAAATGGTTGAACTTACCCAAGAGCGGAACCCCGGCCCGAGATCTAACGAAAATTGATCAGACTCAAGAGGCACTACCCTCTTGGTCACAACGGCTTTAGGCTTAGGTAAACTGATAGGACGCACAGAACTAAGATCAACAGCCTCAAGAGCATAGATACGCTCCAACCCATGAGTGTAAGCCACTGTGGGGAAGACGTCGATTAATTTATTTTCCATATCATTCACCTTTGCGTGACTAAACTTATAAACCCCTTGGCATACTTTTTGCAATGTCGAAGCAATCATTGTTTGACCTTTAGGCCAAATTTTCTATGGTAGAGATTAGATAGTGAGGAGACACCAACATGGAATCGCCCGACTTTAATCTGTTAAGTCCGGATGATGCTGCGCAAGTAGCAGCAGAACTCAATGCCAAGCAGTTGGAGGGTGTCGTCGCGTTTTTTAATCCCGAGCAACTTCAGCGTACAATTCAACACCTTGTGGCTGAGAATGATGCAAACTGGAGAGGCAAGATCAGATCCATTTTACGTGGGTTGAATCAGCGCCATCAGCTCGAGGCAATGGGGCGCTCCCTCAGTCCACAGCAAATGGTCGAGCTGCTAGAGCAGTGCACGGACGATGCGCTTTTGCGCGAAAAACTACAGTTTATTCTGGTGGGTCTCCCACAAAATGTTTTCGAATCAATTCTACATTTAGCAGACGATCCACAGCTGCGCGTGCTCAAAGACCTCGGGACTACCGAGAGCATTCAGCACCACCTCACCCTTTTGCTGCATGAACTCGCACGTTTAGCCGACGGTTATGTAACCGACCTGGACGAGCTAGAAAGCCAAATCGACCAATACGATGTGAAAGCAGTGCGTCAACGAGATATTGATAGCTTTGTGCAGCAAATAGAGGACGCCACAGTCTTCTTTAATGAGGGCCTGCACACCATTGATACAGCTTTGGGCTTAGCCTGGAATACCAATCGTGAAGATCTTATCGATCGTCTTACACAACTAAAAGAAAATTGGCTGCGCTATCTCCAATTTGGTGTAGGACGTGCCGGAACCGCCTCCAAGCCTGCCACAGCTCTATATGCCAAGCTAGAGCACCGTCTGGAAAGCATCTATGATGCCGAAACGCTGGAAGATGACGATCCAGCTATTGAAGCACTAGCTGCCCTTTCTCTCTGGGTTCTACAAGACTATTGGGAAGTTGGGCTAATCCCAGGAATTGAGGATTTACAGCAGCTCAACCTGGATCCTAGCAAACATGACGAAAAAGAACGCGCCCTACATCGTGAACGGCTTACTCTTGGCGTGCAAGATAACCTTGCGGCGGTGGGCCTAATGACCGTTGGCGATCTAAAAAAAGAGCGCCTCTACTCACGCAACATGCTGATCCGTTTTATCCAGAAGCATCATAATTTGCTGTCACCCGCCAGACCTGTATAGGCAATTCAACACAGCGAAGCTGCATCTATCCTATCGTTTGAATAGATCCACTACCGCTTACAGCGGTAGTAGTTTCTTCACCACCTCCTTTCTCCAAACGATAAGTACTAAAAAGCTGCATTAAATCCCTTTTCTAGGCAGTAATTCTGGATTCCCTTATACTTCTGCGCCATGAATATCTATTATTATTACCCTCTGACGCTTCATTACAATTCGGGGCAGACGCTGCAGGTCATTCAAGACTACAAAGAGCTATCGCGCCACGGTCACAACGTCTTTCTTTATGGCGTCTATGAGGATGAAGAAGCTCTCAATACTATCTTGAACGATATCAAAAACGATACCGTCTACATTCGCTATCGTAAAGGTAGTAGTAAGTACCTCCGCAACCTTCTAAAATGCCAAATGTTGTGGGATATCTTTTGTGATCCCAATCAAAAAATCATTGTCTCGCGCAATATCAACAAAATGGCCGAAGTACGTGCTCTAAAGTGCTTTTTCAGACGTTGCAAGTTCTTGTGGGAACGCCATGAGGATGCCATCCCTTATTTGCTCAAAAAATCGCCGCCAAAGCGAGAAAAGCAGCAAATGCAAAAGCTGCTCAAGAACATTGACGGCTTGATTCTGACCAATTACTCGCAACAAACTCTCTTTGACCAAGAATTTACCACTCTGCCCCCTTCCATTGTGCTACCAAATGGTGTGGATCTTGCACGATACGCGACTGCCCAACCGTCGCATGATAGCACCAAGCGTTGGTTGACCTATGCTGGCCAATTCACTCAATGGAAAAATGTGGAGCTACTTTTCGCTTCTCTCGCCTTGCTAGACGACTCCTTCTGCTTGAGGCTAGCCGGTGGAAAGGGTGATGCAAATAGCAAACAATGGGTGGACGCCATGGCCGCTAAACATGGCGTTACAAACCGAGTTGACTACATTGGGTTTGTTAAACCAGACGAACTACCCCAACGCGCTTTGCATGGTTCGGCCGCTCTCTTGCTCCCTTTAGGTGACAACATGGAATCTCGCTATTTCACCTCGCCTATGAAACTGTTTGAATACATGGCCACTTCTATCCCCGTCGTTTCTGTAGATTATCCGACCATTCGCGGTATCACCGGTGAGGATACAGTATATCTAAGCGACCAAACTACCCGCGACTTTGCCAATGCGATTATTAAGGCTACCGAGCACTATGACACTGTTCGTATCGCCAAGATGAATCATTTAGCCTCGCAGTACACTCACAAAGTACGCGCCCAGCGTTTCAATGCCTTTACAGAGTCCCTTTGCCCCTTGGCGTCTTTGCGTTAATTTCCCCCGAATCGAATTTTGCTTGCATCCGACGTCCTACGTTGGTAAAACTATGGGGCTTCCAAACCCCTACAGCTGCAAAATGTAATGTCCGTGATCATCCCCGAAAATCTCGAAGAGGACACATTAAAAGTGTCACCCATGATGGCTCAATGGCACGCTTGTAAAAAGCTTGCTAAGGATGCTGTTTTGCTCTTCCGTATGGGGGACTTTTACGAAGCTTTTTACGACGATGCAGCGTTGCTATCCAAAGAGTTAGATCTTTCTCTGACGAAACGCCAGGGTATCCCTATGGCTGGCGTTCCCTTCCACGCCTGCGATGGATACCTAGATCGCCTAGTCGCTAAGGGCTATCGGGTAGCCATTGCCGAACAAACGGAAGATCCCAAAAAAGCTAAAGGCTTGGTTAAGCGCGAAGTGGTACGCGTTGTCACTCCTGGAACTGTTGTCAGTTCGGGCTTGCTATCGGAAAAGACCAATAATTTCTTTGCCTCTATTGGACAAGTCGGCAGCACCTATGGCTTAGCGCTCTTAGATTTAACAACGGCAGAGTTTAGAGTCATTGAGTTTGAACAACTTAGCGATCTACAGAACGAATGCTATCGCTTTCGCCCAGCCGAGTTTTTGGTCTCAGAAAAGTTTAAAGTCCGCCACGCCGAGTTTTTCCAGGATTTAGGTCTAAGCTATCGCTTTCTGACCAGCCCCATCGAAGACTGGCATTTCGACTACCAGCTTTGCTACAACTTCCTACTTGATCACTTTAAAGTTCGCAGCTTAGATGGCTATGGCTTGAAAGGAATGACCGCCGCTGTCAATACAGCCGGGGCGTTGCTGCAATATCTTCAAGATAACCTTTGCCTCTCAACAGCGCATATCAATCACCTTCAAACTTACTCCAACGCCCTCTTCATGTCGTTGGATCAAAATACTCAGCGCAACCTCGAGCTAACCGAATCCCAGCACTCTGGAAACCGCCAAAACACACTGCTATCTATCCTTGATCACTCGGTCACGCCAATGGGCGCCCGGATGATGCACCGTTGGGTTAAGCAGCCTTTACTGGCCAGCCAAGATATCCGCGATCGACAAGATGCCGTTGAGGAACTCCTCAATTCCCCTTTAACGTTAACGACGCTGCGTGGATACCTGGAGAAGGTTCGCGACCTAGAGCGCTTGATTATCAAAGTTTCCTCCGGCTACGCTTCGCCACGAGACCTTGTAGCGTTAAAAGATTCTTTAGAGCCTGTTCCAGCCATTAAACAGTGCCTAGAAGGCATGAAGTCGCCTTTGCTATACGGCGAAACCCACCAGCTGACGCCACTGCCTGAGCTAACCAAGCTGATTGGCACTGCCTTATCCGACTCGCCTCCATTACGCATTAGCGATGGCAACGTCTTCCGTGAAGGATTCAATGCAGAATTGGATGAGTTAAGAAGCCTGAGCCGTGATGGCAAAAGCTGGCTTGCACGCTACCAAACAGAGCTGCGCGAAACAACGGGTATCCGTACTGCCAAGGTTGGCTACAACAGGATGTTTGGCTACTACATCGAAGTATCCAAAGGCCAGACTGACAATGTTCCCGCCTCCTTTCAGCGCCGTCAAACGCTCGTAAATGGCGAACGCTACATCACCCCAGAGCTAAAGACGTATGAAACCAAGGTGCTAACGGCGGAAGAGCGCACGTCTACCCTTGAAGGTGATCTGTTCCTAGCACTGCGAGATGAGGTTGCTAAGTACGCCGAACAAGTCTCTAAGCTAGCGCGTAATATCTCTGTCCTAGACTCGCTACAAGGCTTAGCGGAAGCAGCTCGCTGTCATGGCTATGTGCGCCCACTTGTCGATGAAAGCGAAACACTGATCATCAAGGGCGGCAGACACCCTGTTATCGAAGGTGCGTTGCTTGGTGAGAAGTTTATCCCTAACGACACCGAACTCGATAACCAATTTCAACGCCTGCATCTGATTACTGGTCCTAACATGGCCGGTAAATCAACCTACATCCGCCAGGTCGCTCTGATCACCATCATGGCTCAAATCGGCTCGTTCGTGCCAGCGCAAAGCGCCCATATCGGCATCGTCGACAAAGTATTTACACGTATCGGCGCTAGCGATGATCTGTCGCGCGGACAATCGACTTTCATGGTCGAGATGACCGAGACAGCCAATATCTTGAACAGCGCAACATCCCGTTCCCTGGTCATTTTGGATGAAATCGGACGCGGCACAAGCACCTACGATGGTATCTCCATCGCCTGGGCAGTCGCCGAGCACCTGCTAACCACTCCAAATAAGATGGCTAAGACTCTCTTCGCCACGCACTATTGGGAACTGACACAGCTCGAAGGACTCATTCCCGGCGCTGTTAACTACAATGTCGCTGTACGTGAGCACGAGGATTCAATTGTCTTCCTACGGAAAATTGTTAAGGGCGGCACAGATAAAAGTTACGGAATCCATGTGGGAAGCCTAGCAGGTCTGCCACAACCTGTTATCCAACGTGCACGTGAAATCCTTCAGCATTTGGAAGATAATTCCCAACGCCACAGCCCCTTCCAACAGAATGACACCAGGAAGCCTACAAAGCCAAAACGCTTTGGCGCAGAAGTGCAATACTTACTTTTTGATGTGCTCACGCCCAAGAAAGACACCGATGAGACAAGCGACAACGAAAAAACTCATGCTGTTCTGGAGCAAATTCGTTCTTTGAATGTTAATTTATTGACCCCAGTAGAAGCACTAACTCAGCTTGCTAAACTGCAAGCACTTTTGTTAAAAGAGTAGTGCGAAAGTTAAGGAAGATCTATGACAGCGATAGAACAGGTGACTTCAAGGCGTTTGCTGCACAAGATGACGGTATGCGTCGCTCTGCAGCTTGCCATTGATACCTATATCGCCGTCTGTAAAGAAGCTTCGGATATGCAGCGCACTATCACACGCTCTTTTGGACTGCCGCTAGCTGCTTTTGCTTTCAGTAAGAAAAATCAAGATACCCTCCATCACCTTTTTGAACAGGTGGAGTCCATGGTCTCTTACAGTATCTACTCCTGTACACAACCGACACAAGGTGTCCTCCATCAGTTTCGCAACGATTGCCGCAAGTTGCATCAACTAAGCTTAAGCGATAGTACAGCAACGCTGTACAAAATTGCTGATAAGGCATGGATAGAAGCACAACATGCCATTCATGCCTATACTCATGGTTCGGACGACGCCGAAAAACGACTCCCTTTTCTGGGCTACATAGTGAAAATGGTGAAAACTGTTGAGCGCTTTCGCAAGTCATGGCCAAAAATGCTAGTAGACTTTCGTCAGGATGAAAACGTCCTGTTCTTCCTACTCCGCCGCCGAGTTGATCTCGATCCTTTATGTGGCACGGGCTTTGTACGTGATCTGCTCCAAAAGCTATGGCCCAAGGGTCGTCAAGAGCTAGAGTCTTTTGTTTTGGCAGCCTATCGTCGTCGTGGTTTCGATCAGCTAGTGCCGCAGATTCGTGCCGCATGCGAGGAGCTCGCCCCGTGGTAGAAGCTCAGGAAGCCCTCAAGCATATCGCATCTCTCCTGCAAATACATTTGTTACGCGAGTATAAGACCGGAGACTGGCTTGACAGTGACATAGAAGCTTGCGAATTCTTCAGAAATCGCTTAGCAACTGCTGGCAGCAAACCCGTTGTGAAAGAAGCCGCTCCGCGCCCTGTAGTGTCAGCTCCTATAACACCACCAAAGCCTATGCCGGTGCCTATGCGTCCCACACCGCGACCCGCGCCGGTTGTCGTGCAGGAAAAGGCTCCCGAGCCACAAGCAATGCCAAAAATTGAAAGTACTGTGGAAAGACGCACCACCAAACGTCACTCTACAGAGGCCTCTGACTGGAAAGGCGTTTTGAAACAAGTAGCCCCAAATCTAACCATTCTGGATACGCCGCCCGAGCATGTAGAACCTAAGATATGGATCTTAGCAGACCCTGCCATGCCAGCGATGCAGCAAACCCTGCTGAACAACATAGCCAGGGCAATCTCCATGACCTTTGAGCCAGCTTGCGTGGCCAAAGAACTAAAAGCCAATGTTTCCGCTAAGTTGGTACTTGGCAGTAGCGCGATCGATCATGAGCATTTTATGATGTTGCCAGCCTTAGATCTGATGCTTGAAGATCCCGATCAAAAAACCGCCCTGTGGCAACAACTAGCCGACAAACTATGTACGTCTCTGTAATTTTAGAGCTTGCCATACAGAAGACGTTGGACTATGCCGTTCCTGAAGCCTTCAGAAACTCAATTGCCAAAGGGTCTCGTGTTTCAGTGCCCGTCCGTGGCATTCCACGTATTGGCTATGTCTTTGCCCTGAAAGACACTCCTGAAGTACCCAAAGTTCGTGACATCGCCGAAGTGCTATCTCCAGAACCCTTGCTGACACCCGAACTCTTTGAGCTAGCAATCTGGATGGCTAGCTACTACTGCGCTCCGATCGCACATGTTCTCAAAACTATACTGCCCTCGAGCGTACGCGGAAAGGCAAAAGAGAAACAACAACTCTACGTCATGCGCGCCAAAACACGCGATGTGCTAGCCGAAATGTGTGCCGAAATGCGCAGAAAAAGCCCTGCACAGGCTGATGTTCTCGATGTCATGCTACAAGTTCGTAAAGGGATGCTGCTGACAGAACTCCTAGAGGAAGCCGAAACGACCGCTGCTGCGGTAAAGGCTTTGGAAAAGAAAGGTCTACTACAAGTTGATATCGTGCGTGTTGACCGCTCCCCTTTGGTCAACGAAGACTACATCAAAACAAAAGCCAAAGTACTCACAGGTGAGCAAGGCATCGCGCTAGAAAGAATAGCTTCGGCAGTTGTTGAAGATCGCTTCGAAACGCATCTTCTACATGGCGTAACAGGCAGCGGCAAAACGGAGGTCTACCTGCAAGCTATCGACCGAGCGCTTTCACAAGGAAAAGGCTCCATCGTTCTTGTTCCGGAAATATCCCTCACGCCGCAGACCGTAGAGCGCTTTCGCAGCCGCTTCGACGATCATATAGCAGTGCTGCACCATCGATTGAGCCACGGAGAGCGTCATGACGAATGGCACCGCATTTATCGCGGCGAAGCACGTATTGTCATAGGGCCACGCTCAGCCATCTTCTGTCCAGTCAACAACCTCGGTGTTATCATAGTCGACGAAGAGCACGAGGCTTCTTATAAGCAGTCAGAGACAGCTCCATGCTATCATGCGCGGGATATTGCAGTCATGCGTGGCAAGCTCTCAAGCTGCCCTGTGGTTCTTGGTAGCGCCACACCAAGTCTAGAAAGCTACCACAATGCCTCCAGCGGCAAATATATCCTCAGCACCTTAAAAAATCGCGCTGACTCCGCCTCCATCCCCACTGTAACGATTATCGACATGGCAACGCAGCGAGAAAGCGGAACGTTCTCACAACCATTGGTTGAAGCGATACGTAAGCGACATCAGGCTGGCGAACAGACTATTTTGTTTTTAAACCGTCGTGGATACCACACCACCCTGCTGTGCCAAGATTGTAGCAATGTTGTAGAGTGTCCGCGATGCGATGTAGCGTTGACTTTTCACAAAGATGAAAAGCACCTTTGCTGTCACTTGTGTGGGCATAATGTTTGTCCTCCACCATCGGAGTGCCCTAAATGTCACCGTCCCACCATGAAGTTCCGCGGTATAGGGACGCAGCAGGTCGAAAAAGCTCTGCATGCCATCTTCCCAGAAATTCGCAGCATACGTGTCGATGCCGATACCACAAAACATAAAGGTAGCCATCAAAAGCTATTAAG
This sequence comes from Chlamydiales bacterium, assembly GCA_030679955.1. GTDB lineage: Bacteria > Chlamydiota > Chlamydiia > Chlamydiales > JAJFMA01 > CAMFKD01. The sequence goes on from JAUXSF010000009.1 coordinate 75,491, forward strand.
AGAATTTGGAACTGGTAAAGCAGATGTCTTAATTGGCACACAGATGATCGCCAAAGGTCTGCACTTCCCACAGGTGACACTAGTTGGCATTATGAACAGCGATGGAGCCTTGAACATCCCTGACTTTAGAGCATCGGAAACAGTCTTCCAATTGATCACTCAGGTATCCGGACGCTCCGGACGCGGAGCCATGGCGGGAGAGGTCATCATTCAAACCATGATCCCCGAAAACCGTACGATTCAGTTGGCGTCGCGTCAGGATTTTGAAACCTTCTTCTCTGAAGAGATGGAAGTGCGTAAAATGTTTGAGTATCCTCCGTACACGCAAATGGCCAAAGTGCTCTTTACTGGACCATCAGAGAAGATAGTTGTCACCGAAGCGCAAAATTACAGAGAGCAGCTTGTTCAGCGTCTGTCGCCAAGCTTCGAGGTCTATCCAGTGCTGCCGGCGGGACACGCCAAGATCAAAGATCAATTTCGTCAGCAATTTTTGGTTCGCGGACCTAAAGGCACAGCGCTCAGCAAAGCGTTAGAAGACCTCAAAAAGACATATCAAGTGCATCGCGACATCAAAGTCTTGGTCGATATCAATCCCCTCTCTACCTATTTCTAAGCATCTTTGTCATGGATGTGCAGGATAGTGGACTTTTTCAGGATAGGCAGGATCGCTGCGCGGCATGATAGGCAGGATGGACCATATTGTTCTCGCCACAGCTTGGCGACCGTTTATAGCCCCGCGTGACTGAGGAGCAACGCGAAGAAGGAACGTGGGGGAACGATAGTAGAAAATAATCAGCCACGTTAGTGGCGTCTCTTGCTGAACAAGGCGTTTTTTGATCATGTCTTCACGCCACTGACGTGGCTTTCCCGGATTTACGCCTTTTCCCCACGTTCCTTCGTCGCTTCGCTCCTCAGTCACGCGGGGCTATAAACGGTCGCCACGCTGCGGCGAGAACATGGCTACAAGATGCTCTTTTTCCAAAATCCTGCTTATCCTGCCGCTTAGCAGTCATGCATACCCTGTTAAGTCCACTATTCTCAGCTTTCCGACAGAGCACATGCTCCTAGCTCATAAAAGTTTCGGGGCTTGTTGGAGTGGGAACAAACCCATTTCCATCAATTTACAAAGTCCAAGACTCAAAAATATCCATCGAAAAAACTTCAGTTCATATGACATCAGACAGTTTGTAATTTTTCGCCCAAGTTCTAAATACGTTAAAAATTTCGTACAAATTGTCTAGCCCACCTGCTCCTTCAAATTTCCCATTTTTGACACAGCATTTAATCCAATCATTAGAGGATTTGATTTTTGAAACTTCCATAAATTTTTTTTCTGAAAGAACCGTATCCGTCAGCTCAATGCGTACTATCCAAGTCAAGTTCTCGGTTGTAGTAATTTCAATTCCATAACCATGTTCCCAATCGTTATTGCATTGACTATAGAACCAGTTAATCAACCATAAAAAATCATCTTCTGTATCGAACTGACTTTTGGGTACAACCGACGGTCTTGTATAGTCCAAATCTAATGCCCACAATTTGAAGATACGGAGCATTGTTTCAAGATTGCTTACTCCTCCATGCGCTTCAAATTTTTTATCTCTAACCCAACAAATCAGCCAATCGTATCCCGAAAAGTCATGAGCGACTTCGTCCATTTTTTTATTCGCTAGATTGGTCTTCTCTAAGTCAACTGTTAAGTACCAGCCAGGATTATCTATGGTGCCTAATTTTATAGTAGGCATTTCCCCATCTTCACAGCAGGCTTTGAGCCAGCCTGTTAAGTGGCTTAAACTATCTTGAATCATACAACCTCGATCGCACTGGTATTTCCCATGGTTCTGCTGGTCTAATATAACCAACGCATTCCGGGTCATGCATGTGCGGTTCATGAATGTTCTGTTTAGTCATTTTGCTGTCATTATGTTGTCCGCAAATCCCATAAAACAAACACCGCTACTTGCACTCCAAAAGCGCTTCCTTCGCCTCAGCCAGCGCGGCAATAAGCTGATCCAATGACAACTCCCTTTCGCACGCAAACATCTGGATCTTCATTTTCTCGACGCCTTCTTCCATTGTAATCCTAGCTACGGTGCGATGGGTATTTGGATTGACCTCATAAAATATTTCGGCAACCATATGTTCAAAATCTAGATCGCCAACCAACTTAGCAAAAACAGTCATCTCCACCTCCACCACCATCTATTCAGCATTTCGCTGTGACAAGATGGAGAAGCCAGTAGCTAATATTTCTATCGAGCTATTGGAGGAATTGGTGTGGATGGAGAAATTCTTCAAAGAGGACAAATCGATTAAACCGTTCCAAACCGACTTAAACTCCTCAAGTAGGGGAGAAGTTTCACTATAAGTAGCCACTAAAATATGATCTGGAGGTGCTACAGCAAAATTAAAGTTACATTTAAGCAGGTAACATTGAACAAACTGGATGACGGTAATGCAGCCTTCATCGTCATCGGGCCAGCACACGGATATTCTAAGGCGATCCTTAAAACGATTAACCTGTAAATCAACCAACTCTGCATCATGCCATGGCAACCCATTCATCATCGTGCATCGAGGGTAGAAATGGTTAATTCTGCCGATAATGATTTGAACCAGCCTATTAAGTAGCTTAAATCATCATCAATATGAAATATCACGAAGCATCCGGAATTCTTTAGCCCACCTATGAAATATTGCTAACACCTCAAGTACCTTGTTAGAACTACATCGGCCCTTAAATTTGGATGGACTATCTTCTTTCCAACAATCTATCCATTGTGAAGAACTCTCATGTATGGAAATAGATGGAAATTTTCTCGCTGCTAAAGACGTTTCATCCACATCTATATCAATAGACCACCCGGGAAAATCTAACGTTTGCATACACAATATGCAAGAGTACTCCCATTCCCCATCACATTGACTATGGTACCAATTTTGCATCCATAAAAAATCATATTCAATTTTATGAAGAGGCTGACTAGTTTCTAACAAATATTTGTTATCTGTTGCCCAAAGGCAAAAGATATGGAGAATTTCAGAAAAATTGCCTGGTCCGCCTACACCGTAAAAAATTTCATTTTTTACGTAGCAGTGAACCCAATCGTGTTCAGAAGTATCTGTTTTGATGGATTCAAAAGGCTTTGCCAGCAAGTCAGTACCATCCAAGACAACCTCTAAACACCAGCCAGGATTCGAAATACTAGATATTTTAACGCGATGGCTAATGAAATTTTTAAGGCTGTCATTCCAGTCCAGTACCCAAGCAATGTTTGAAAGCTGCATATATTTACCTATTTTTAAGTCATTAGTTAGCTCTTGGAGTTTCCCATGGTTCTGCTGGTCTAATGCCACCAACGCATTCAGGATCATGCATGTGGTTCATAAATGTCCTGTTTAGTCAATTTGTTGTGATGGCTTTTTTCTGGATTTCCACCATCATACCTTTTTGCAGATTGCCAAGCATTGGGATTTTGTGGGTTCGTCTGCAGCAATCTCTCCATTTTTCAAAATCCTGTCTATCTTGCCGCGTAGCGATCATACATATCCTGTTAAGTCCACTATTTTTAGCAATAGTCGCATCTCTGCCTGATCTTGCTGGACAATTTCATATGACATTGAACTGTTTATAAGCTTTGGCATAAGCCCTAAAACCATGCAGAATGTCTGAAAGGTTTTCAACGCCCCCTTTACCTGCGAAGACTGAGTTCTTCACCTCGTATGAGTACCAATCATCATTCGAACGCCACGCACTAATCTGTTCCAGCGCTGCACGTTCAAGGTTGGTTTCCGCCACGTCGATTTTTAGATGCCAACCCGGTTTATCCGTGGAAGTTGTGAGGTGTACGCCAAAGCTATGTTCCCAGTCGCCATTGCATTGACTATTGCGCCAATTGATCAGCCAAAAGAAATCATCATCTGTATCCAATTGATTGATTGACGTTGCAGGGACATTTTGATAGTCCATGTTGCAAGCCCAAAGGCGAAACGTAGAAAGCACAGAGGGAAGATTCCCTGGCCCTCCCACTCCATAAAATACGGCGTCTTTCACCCAACACTGTATCCATTCATGCTCGGAATATTCACGATTAACTTTTAGCAGCGGTTTAGCCGCAAGGCTAAAATCGGCGATATCAATTGTTACAAACCAACCAGGATTATCAATGGTATCGATCGTAATCGAACACTTCGCTTCGTCCTGTATTTTACAGCATTGTCCATACCAATTTTGAAACCAATCTAGTTCATTATTGATCATACTGTTCATGCTCCACCTTTTGGAATTTCCCACTGTTCAGCGGCTCTAACACCACCCGGAGTACATGGATCGTGTACATGGGGTTCAAGTACATACTCCTGAGTGGCCTTATTAAAGTGGCCCTCTCCATGAGGACCACCATCATACCTTTTTACAGATTGCCAAGCATTGGGATTTTGTGGATTCGTCTGCGGCATCCACTCCTCATATTTCGTTATTTCGCCAGTACTCCCATTTCGTCTCCAAACGCTATGTGCTCCTGTAGCTTTAGGATCTGGCCTCATTCTAGTGGTTCCGGAAACCTCTCCAACTACCTGTTCAAGATTTCGGGATGCCTCTGGAACAGCGACCGTGCCATTATCAGCAACAGCAGATGCCGGCGAGGGAGACGGTGGCTCCTTTAGGGCTTGTGATGATCTGATGAAGCGATCGTAAGCTGCAAATCCATAAACGGACGCTCTAGTAACTATACGCCCTGCAGGTAGGATCGAGACAATCATTAATGTAGCTTCACCTGCTCGTTGGTTGACGAACCTTTGCTGCCTTTCACGTCCTAGAGCCTCCCACCTTGATCTGATGCTGGAGAAATCCCCTGTGCGTACTGCCTGCCAACCTTCACGGCAGTAGCGACCCCAGCGATCTAGCGTGTCGCTTGGGCTCACAGCTGCATTATGAACGCCTCGACCATAATCTTGAGCGTCGCGCTTGCACCGTTCTGAGCTGTATAATCCCCACAGATCATGATGCGTGAGGGGTCTGTTATGCACATAAGCATAGAGGTTTGGGCCGTCGTCATAGCCTCGTGGATCAGGTGTCAGCCAACGTGCAACCTCTGGATCGTAGTAACGGCGTCCAAAATTGAGTAATGATGTCTCCGGATCAAAACGCTTACAGGAAAAGCGCCATGGTAAAAATGGAGAGGAGGGAGAAAACTCCTCTCCAAACGCTGAGTAGCGACATGTTTCGAGTATATGCCCTGCTACGTCTAACAGGACTGCTATGTGTCCGGAGGTATCATGAACGGGAACAAAAACGTGCTTATCCATTTCAATGGCTACGGCAGCGCCAATTTCAGCTCCATGGCCAAGGCCCAAGATTCTTAGCTGAACAAGACTGCCACTATCATCGACCATACCAATCTCGCTGTGGCCTTGATAAAGGTAGCGCTCTGTAGCACCTGAGCTGCGATTGATTTTCTTGATGCGACGATTAAAGCTGTCATAAACATACTGATAGTGATCGTCACCTTTGTGAACATCAGTTAAGCGTCCTAACGAATCATAAGAATACGTTGTAGAGCTGTCTGCAAATCCACGCGAGGATCTATTGCCATTGACATCATAAGTAAATTGTAGCTCTCCCTGATGCAGCAGCTGGTTTAGAGCGTCTAATTCCGAATCAGATTGATCAATAGACAAACGGTTATTAAGAGAATCATAACAATAGTCATGAGACGCCATGCCTTGTTCGTGGGTTAACTGATACAATGAGTCGTAGCGATAGCGACAATCAACATCACCAAGTGGATCGTGGCGAAATTTGTGCAATAAGTTGCCAACGGAATCGTATCCATCGGATGGGATAGTTTCGCTAAAATGATCTGTACGACAATGGAGTTTACGTCCTAACTTGTCATACCAATAAGTCAAATTGCCTGCTCCAACTAGAGATGAAGCCAGTAGACGTCCGGATGGATCGAAGGACATATAAGAATGAGTGTATCCGTTTCGATAAATGGATCGTAAGAAGGCGGAATCATAGCCATACGTTATGGAGGATTGGTCTGGAAGCGTGAGTGATATCATACGCCCTAGCCTATCGTAGCCATAGCTTACCGTTAGTTCATTGGCGAGTTGTTCTGATAATAGCCTGTTCTCTTGGTCATAAGAACGGTGGGTAGTTAGCTGGTGGATCTCGTCATCGACCTGAACAAGATTGCCATTTAAGTCATAAGAATATTCATAGCAAAAGGTGCCTTTAGAGTCGTAGAAGCGCTTGAGCCGATTCTGAAGATCGTACTGATATCGAATAACGGTGCTGTCGGGCAGTATGTCAGCCTCCTTCTGAGCATTGCTATTATACAGATAATAGGAATGCCGTTCGGCTCCAGAGTTACATGCCTCTATCAGTTCAACCACGTGGCCAGAGACGTCATACCTCCATTCGGTGATGTAGAATCGCAATGGTATGCCATCGATTTTTACGGAATCAGTACGCTTGAGGACTCTCCCCTTGGCATTGCATACATTATCGATGCGGGCGGTTTCATCGCCGCTGCTGTTTAGTCGAGCTACAGCGACGGAATGCCCCAAGGCGTTATAAGTTGTAAGGGTTTGGTTACCTAAGGAGTCGATGGTGCGTGTTTGAAGGACTTTTTGACCGTGATCGTTGATATGATCAAAATTGTACTCGGTAATGGTTTCATGACCTAAGGCATCGGTTACCTTGGTGACTTGGCCTAGAGCATTATAAGTGTTAAAGGTATGTTCAGGGCCATTCTGCCCAAAGGTGGTCGCGCAGACGACATTTCCCGAAGCATCGTATTGATAGGTTTTGCGAGTGAAAATATTGCCATCAGCTGCTTCGACTCGCTCTTCCAAAATCCTATCTAATAGATCGTACTCTTTAATGGTAACGCGGACCTGATCTTCATGCCCATAACTTTGAGTTGTCTTGTATGGGCGTCCTAGGCTGTCATAGTCATGTTGTGTTCTACTAAATGGACCTGCAACACATCGAAGGCGTCCGGCACCGTCATAATCATAGGTGGTGACATTGCCGTTCGCATCTGTTTCGGATGTGATTAGATTGCCTTTGTAGGTTGCCGAAGTGATGCATAGTGGTTGATGGTCTGCTGCAATGGTTTCTGTGGTGATTGCATTGTTTAATGAATCCCGCAGATAGATAATGTAGGTTCCGTTGGATGCTATTTCTTTTCGGAGTGAGCCATCTAAATTGTATTCATAGCGCTTTTGAGAGCCGTCTGGTTGCGTAATACAGACGGGTTGGCCACGAATATTGTAAGATGTCTGGGTAACGCCTCCATCGACATCCTTTTTAGAGGTCACGTGATTAGCAATATCATATTCCTGCTCCAAGGTAGACCGCACCAAGCTTCCTGATGAGTCGGCGTGCGCCGGTAGTACAGTTTTGATCTGACGTCCTAGATCGTCATACTCGTATGAGATCTCATTTCCAAAATGATCGACAGAACTGACTAGCTGATTGCACACATCATACTTGTAGGATGTGATGAAAAAGCGGTCTTTAGTCACACGCGTTTCAGAAATCAGTCGGTTTGCGTGGTCGTAGGCAAATTCAAAGTGGTGATCGAGGGTGGGTCTCTGCTCGTAAACTTTGTTTCCATTTGCGTCGAAACGACGTGTGACTAAATGACCTAAAGGATCTGTTTCTTGAATGACATTGCCCATTTGGTCGTATTGCCATTCAAGGGTATAGGCTAGGACGTTATTCGCATCAAACACGTGCTGGTGTTGAAGACGTCCTTCCTTGGAGTAATGATTGATCTTTCGGGTTAATTGATGCTCCTCATGGCTTTTGGGGTCCATGTAGCATTCTGTGATGACTTCAGGAAGTCCAATGGCAGGCGCATGCTGGCGTGTTTGATAGTATGTGATGCGCCTGTTAGTGACGTTGGACAAATCGTCGCTATGGCTTCCTGAGCCATCATCTACAATTGTCCTCTGGACAACGTTAAAGCTGTCATAAAAAGTAAATTCTCGCTGAACAATATGACCATGATCCTTAGTGATTTTGGTTGTCAGCAAATTCGTGTTGGGCAAATAGGCATACTCAATGGATTTTCCATTAGGATATGTCTCGCATGTGCGAAGATTATATCTATCGTTCGAGTACGCATATCTCATTGTGAAGCATTCACAACCGTTAAATGTAGGAATGCCGGCTATTGAAAGCTGAATTGGCAAGGCATTATTTCCGGAGAGGTTGCCTAAAACATGTTCTGCTACGACATTATGGTTCTGATCATATTCGAGGTATCTGCAGCTGCGAATAGAGCCATCTGCATCTTCCAACGACTTACAGATCAGGTTGCACTGCTGTTTATTGTTGCGGTCTCCCCAATAAAAGCGTTCTCGACTGTAGAGACTGTTATTCGCATAACGATCAATGGAACCGAGGCGTTGGCCAAAGAGCAGCTGATAAGTGGTCCGACGATCTAAAGCATCCCGTACATCAACATGAGAACCATTTTGATAGTGGACTCTGTCATCACCGTGATAGGTAAAGTGATAGTAAAAGCGATGTGTAGTAATAGCTGCGTTATTAGACCCTACCGGTGACTGAAGAAGCTTTACGCGGCCAACATGGTTACCATCTTTGGCTGCTGTTTTGACCAAAACCCTATCGCCTTGAACATCATTCATCCCTTCAAAGTAATACGCGACGGTTTGATATCTCCCTTCGGGTAGTTCTCTCTTGACGATTTTTTCTTGGTCTCTGAATGAGCTATAGTCTTTATGTCCGGAATAGTGGAAGGTTTCTACTGGTCCGTTGGGATGCGTTGCCCGGCGGACATAGTTCCTGCCTTGGCTTGAATGCATCTCATACTTAGCGTTCTGACCGTCATTAGCGATAACAGTTTTAATGCCATTTTGCATTGTGCTTATGTCCAACGAGCCGTAGATTCGCTGTCCTGATGAGTCTGTAACCCTTATAGCTCGAAGATCACTGCCGTTGTATTCATAAAGTATGCGGTTACCGTTTGGCAGAATTTCTTCGTCGGCTCTGAAATAGACCGGACAAACAAGTGCGCGTTGAAGGCGGCGAAAAACGCGCTGGCCACCGTCACACAACGTGACGGTGGCAATCGCATTTGGAGAGTGATAGTTACAAATCTGATTCTTGAGGTTGGTCGCTCCGCCGATCTCGCCGGTGGCAGTATTAGTTAAGCCAGAATCATGAAAGGTCGAGCTAGCGCTCAGAAAAGCGCTGGCTGGGGCATAAATACCATTTGGTTCGCCCTTTTCACTTTTTCGTGTTTTTGCAAAAACGTCACTTTTGTAGAGAAGCGCACCTCCGGAAGGCTCTGGAATCGAAATGGCATATTTCCGTCCATCCGCACTAAGGTTGGCCAGCCCAGATATGTAGTTATGACTCCATCCATCGCTAAGCCCCTGCCCTTTCCAGTCCATTGACGAATAGAGGCGTTGAAACAAAACAGGCTGGGCTCCGGGAATAACAAGATCAACACTACCCGCGGTATAAGTTCCAGTGACGATGTTGACACAGCCAGCAACGATAGCTGATGGATCACCTGCAACTTCTGCCAATGGCAAATGTGTTGGTTGAGCGGTGGCTGTCATGCCACTCACTAAGCATACGAAGGCTAAAGATAAGACCCGACCCATGCGCTCTCTCGCGTTCTCGATTAAGGTAGGCTATTATCTAATGAAATATTTAATTTGGTCAAGCTTTTATTTAGACATTTTCCAAAACAAAGCTCACAACATGCCCAGAAATGAAAACGTTCCCTTCTAAGATCTGGAGTGCGGTGACTTGTCACCGCACTCCATATTTGCCGAAGACACCACTTCGCTTTGCGTTGAATTCATCTTTTTGATAAAAAGAGTAGCATGAAGCTTTTGCAATACTATCGAAATGCCCAGCCTAGAACCAAGTGGTTTGTACTTTCTGCCATATGGTTGGTTCTGTTAACTCTGTGGGGTGGCTTCTACCCTTACGTTCACCTTGTGGAAGACCGCACAAATATCCCCTCTGAGCAACGTACTAAGTAGCTTTCTCTTCGGTTTTTCTATCCTTGATTTGTACGAGGAGCTATTTCATGGGTTATATGTACAAAACAACCCTTTCTTTGAACCGTGGATTGGAATGAACTGCCGGACAATGTGACCCTTATCCCCCGTTCTTGATCCCAAAGTCGGAACCTCTGTGTTACTCTCAACACTAATGAACGTACTGGGCCATTTAAAGTTGATTGTTGAGAGGTGTCGATGACACTCACACCCAAACCATTTAAATAAGCGCCTATATGCTCACGAGGTACTATACGAAACGGGGGTGTACTTGCTAACTGGAGTACTATATCCTGCTGGCTGGAATTTGGGAACTGCTCCATGACTAGATGCAACTGCTGCATCTGAGAAACAATTAAATTTTGAATCCCTGCAGACTGCGCTGGTTGCCCTGAAGGTGCCACAATTGGTGTGTGGGTTAAATTGGTTGCTAATATAGGTGTAGCTGGCTGCTGGCGCGGAGCATTACAAGCTTCAATGAAGGAGGAAGTCCGTTGACGTTGCTGAGGAGGCCTAGAATACGTGACGGGTAAGTTTGAACCTTCTGTGCGGAGTGTTAGTTCCATTAAATAATCCCTTAAATCAAAAAAAAAAAAATCGCACTTGTTTTATCAGAGCCTTTGATTCAATGCAATTAAAAACTGAATTTTATCATCTAGTCCACCATAGCACAAATATCCCCTCCGAACAACACGCCAAGTAGTTTTCACTACGAAATTAAGTCGGTCACGGCTATTATTGCCCCTTAATTCATAAATTTAGGGCTGTGTTAGCATGACGGAAAAACCTGATTACCATCAACATGAAGAATACCGCAATCGTTTGAGTAAGCTCTCAGAGCTAAGAGATCTTGGTATCGAGCCCTATCCTCACAAATATGAGCCCACAGCAAATCCTGAAGAACTTCAGACGAAGTACCATGAGCAACCCGTTGGTAATAGTGAAGAAGCTGATGCGGGAACTACAGATGAAGCAAGCGTAGCGGGTCGTATGATCCTCTACCGTGCGATGGGTAAGAACGCCTTTGCTACTATCCAGGGTGGGGATGGCCGCATTCAGATCATGTTTAACCGCGACAACACAAAAGTTGCGGGTTATGAGGGCGAAGCGCCTGCAAAAATCATCGAGAAGAAGTTCGACCTGGGCGATATCATCGGCGTTAAAGGTCATTTATTCCGTACGCAAAAGGGCGAACTGACGATCTTTGCTAAAGAAGTCACGCTTCTAACGAAAACGCTACTACCACTACCTGACAAGCATGCCGGTTTAGCGGATAAAGAACTACGCTACCGCAAACGCTGGCTAGATCTTATTAGCAACCCTGAAATACGTGACACCTTTAAGAATCGAAGCTTAATCCAGCACTGGATTCGTCAGTATTTTAATGACTTAGACTTCCTTGAGGTTGAAACGCCTGTTCTGCAAGGTATCTACGGCGGAGCAGAAGCACGTCCCTTTGAGACTCGCTTAAATGCCCTCGATCAACATATGTTCATGCGCATTTCGCTAGAACCCTCCCTGAAAAAGCTCGTTGTTGGTGGTATGGACCGCGTTTTTGAAATGGGCAAGGTTTTCCGTAACGAAGGTATCGACCGCAGTCACAATCCTGAGTTCACCATGCTCGAAGCCTATGCCGCCTATTGGGACTATAACGATATGATGCAGTTGGTGGAAAACCTCTATGAGATGCTAGCTATGCGCTTATTTAATTCCACCAAGGTGCCTGTCACCATTCCAGGACAAGAAGAGCCTCTCTATATCGATGTTAAAGCTCCTTGGAAGCGCATATCGATGAAGGATAGTCTTAAAACTTATGCCAATATCGATGTCGATGCATTGACAGACGAGCAAATGCGCAAACACCTTTTAGATAGTGGGAAAATTGACCCCGCCAAAGTAAAAGGATTAACAACAGGCTTGCTGATTGGTGCAATGTTTGAAGTCGAGGTAGAACATCACCTGATTCAGCCTCACCACATTACCGACCATCCAGAAGAGACAACTCCCCTCTGTAAAGTTCACAGAGGTGAAAAGGAGCGCAAGGAAGGCCTCATCGAACGTTTCGAGAGCTTTATCCTCGCTGGCGAGATCTGCAATGCCTATTCCGAGCTAAACGACCCGGTGAAACAGCGTGAGCTGTTAGAATTCCAAAATGAAAGACGCGATTCCGGTGACGAAGAAGCTAGTCCAATGGATGAAGAATTCCTGGAAGCGATCTGTCAAGGTATGCCACCAGCTGGTGGTGTCGGTATTGGTATTGACCGCTTAATCATGCTGTTTACTAACAGCCATTCCATCCGCGATGTCCTGTACTTCCCATGGATGAAAGACAAGGCCGGCAAGGATTAAGGAAGTATAGACGCAAAGTATCATTATATATTGTGTCTCTCTGTTCTCAGCGCGGGAGCGCTGAGCCTCATAATAGCCCAGGGTAAGGAGCCGACAGGCGACGCAACCCTGGGACAAGGTCGAGGAAATATCCGCTCCGCGGAAGCCGGAGCGCCTGCCTAGTTTTTCGCAAAATGTTTAATAAATACACCTCACAGACACGTCTGGCGCTCTGACTACCGCAGAGCTGCGACTTGTTATCACTCTGTCCCCGAGTTACGTTGCCCCCTTTGGGGGCGCCTTACACGGGGCTATTATGAGGCTCAGCGCTCCCGCGCTGAGAACAAAATTCCTTAAATTGACGACGTTGAGCGAGGATGAGGCCTGGGTAGATGCAGCCGAGTCGTGTAAGGGTGGTGAAAAGGAAAAACTACCCTTTCTTGACCATAGGACCTGCGGCGGTATCTTCGATGATATAGCCTTTGCCGGTGATGTAATCACGCAGCTCGTCAGCTTTAGCCCAGTTGCGTGATGCTCTGGCTTCTCCTCGTGCTTTCAAGGCATCGAGAATGTCCTGTGGGGCCATCGCAGCTTCGTGCTTCAGCTCCATGACGCCCATGACGGAATTAAATCTCTCCATCAATGCCAATATACGTTCAGCGTCGGACTCGCTTAGTGCATTTTGATCCGCTAGAGCATTGATCTCTCTAACCATGTCAAAGACAGCGGCTAACGCTGCGGAGATGTTTAAATCGTCACCCAATGCTGCGGAAAAGTCAGCGAAGGCCTTTTGCAGAATGGCATCGCTCTTGCCTTGTGACTTGTCACCTTTAATGCCATGTAGACGCTGGATGAAGTCATTCAAACGTGTCAGAGAGCCTTTTGCGGCTTCTAGCCCTTGGAATGTGAAATTGAGTTTGGTTTTGTAGTGCGTTTGCATGAGCAAATAACGTACTTGCATTCCAGTGAAACCCTTATTGAGCAGATCCCGCAACGTATAGAAGTTGCCAAGGCTTTTGGACATCTTTTTGTTATCGACCACAAGGTGCTCGGAATGCATCCAAAGGGATGAAAATACCTTGCCAGAACAGGCTTCGGATTGTGCAATTTCATTTTCGTGGTGAGGGAACATGTTGTCCACTCCGCCGCAATGAATATCTAGGGATTCACCCAGAATACTCATTGCCATTACTGAGCACTCAAGGTGCCAGCCTGGACGGCCTTTACCCCATGGGCTTTCCCAGTAGATCTGCCCATCACGTTCGGCGTCGTATGCTTTCCACAGAACAAAGTCTGACACGTTTTCTTTGTCATATTCATCTGCGGTTACACGCTCAGAGGCACCTACTTGCAGCTCATCAAGCTTAAGATGTGATAAGCAGCCGTATTTGGGGAACTTGCCGATGGCAAAGTAAACGCTACCATCGCGACCAGCATAGGCAACACCTTTGGCAATCAGCTGATGAATCATATCGATCATCTGCGGAATGTAATCTGTCGCGGCGGGATAGTGCTCTGCCGGTTCAATATGCAGCTGCTTCAGATCATCAAAGAACGCATCCTCAAAGGGTTTTGTGTACTCTTTTAGAGTCACACCCTTCTTGATAGCTCCTTTGATGGTTTTATCATCTACGTCGGTGATATTCATCACCTGTGTGACGTCATAGCCAAAGAACTTTAGTGTTCTTCTGAGGATATCCTCGAAAACATAAGTACGAAAATTCCCGATGTGCGCAAAATCGTAGACGGTTGGTCCACAGGTATACATGCGAATACGCCCTGGCTCTATGGTAGCCAGGGAGTCTTTCGTGCGAGTCAAAGTGTTAAATAGCTTCAGCGGTGTCTGTGTCACAACGAATTCGGTAGGCATGCAATAACCTTTGTCGGTTTTAGCTCATCAGCTCTTTCAATTCTCGGTAGTTTATCTTTCCAGATCCCATTATAGGGATCGCGGACAGTTGCTTCACTTCAGAAACCTTTATAAGATTGCTAAAGCCAGCTGTGCGCAGGGATCCATTGATTTCCTCGATATCCGTCTGGAACCGTGCAAAGAGGCAAACACGTGGCTTATCACCCTCGCGCTCTTCCGCAACAATTGCCAGCGTTGGGCTGTCATCGGGCGTTGGCCATCCCTGCTGAACGCCAAATTTCAGCAAAGCATCTTCTATAGCACCAAGGCTGACCATTTCGCCACCAACTTTTATGAAACGCTTAAGTCTTCCGACTAATGTCAGACGTCCCATTTCGTCAAGGTAGCCCAAATCCCCAGTGGAATACCACTGTTTGCCGCTGATAGTCAAGAAAGGTGACGCCAAGCCAGGGTTTAGATAACCAGCAAAAATATTCGGTCCACGAGCTAGCACCAGGCCATGCTGCCCCAAACCTAGCGGTTCATGCGTCTCTGGATGTACGATACAAAGTTCCACGCCATCCATCGGCTGACCAACACCCTGAGGCTCTACGCCGGGTTTATTTAACGTGAGAACAGGACTGCATTCGGTGATGCCATAACCTTCAAATACACGATCATCCAGCTGGAATTTCTCGCATAGCTTCATCAGTTCTGGTGGAGCCTTTTCGGCTCCGGTGACGATGTAGCGAACAGTCGAGAGGTCTGCTGCTGATGCTACACGCAATATTGCCTTCAGGAACGTCGGTGCGCCAATAGCAATCGTCGCACGCCATTGCGCTATTGCCTTAACAATCTGTTTACCGTTAGTTGGATCAGCAGAATAAACAGTACGCAGGCCTCCAAGGATACCGATCAGCGAGCTGACCGTAAAACCAAATGAGTGGAATGGCGGCAAGATCGCCAGCACAACATCTTCATTGGTAACACCAATCGCCTTCAGTATGCTGCGCTGATTGCTCAATATATTTTTGTGAGACAAAGGCACACCCTTCGGCATACTTTCGGTTCCGCTGGTGAATAGCACCACGGCAGGAGTGTCTTCGTTGAGTTTGTCCAAGCCAAAGGTCTTCATCAATGACTGGGTGCTCTGTTTGGATCTCCAGACAGCCTTGAGCTTATCACCCAGGCTAAATTGACTCTTTAGGTCTTCCAGAAGAATTAACTTATCTTCTACGGGTCCTAACTCTACATTTTCCAAGCGGTCCAAAAAGGCCCAGGAGCTTAGAACATGCTTAACACCCGAAAGCGCAACCACTGACTCAAGATGCAAAGATCCAACTGTCCAGTTAATCATCACTGGAATCTTACCAGCAATCTGACAGGCTAAAATCGATGCTGCAGCGGCAACAGAGGACGGCAACAAAATGCCGACATACTTGCCATCAAGCTTACGCAGGTGCTCAGCGAGCAACAGTGTTCGCAATTTTAAAGTAGAATAGGTCAAGACGCCAGAACGCACGTCCGCAACAATCGCGCGCTTGCCCCATTTGGCACAGCTATTCCAGAATACTTCAGGAATAATATTGCCAGGAGCTGTCTCGGCTATGCCAGAACTTAGCAGCGGCTCAAACCACTTTTTGGATGTCTTGGCGTGCTCATCTTCCTCTTCTTCAAACGAGACCTCTTTAGCAGCGATCCCAATCAAACGCTCAACAGTTGTCAGCTCGCTTGGTGGCACACCCTCGACACCAAACTGATCCTGCAAGAATGCCAGGATATCGGCTGCGTCTAAGGAGTCTAGTCCCAAGTCAGAGGACAAATTCAAATTAGGAGTTATTTGGCTAACGTCCCGGTCGGTTAACTTTGCGATGAAAGCATAAACCTTGTCGCGAGTAACTGGAGGAATCCGCGCAAGATCGATCTCGCGATCGCCGTTCGCTCGACACTCAACGTTAGGAAGCTCCTCGCTCCAACGGCTGTAAGACACAAGTTTGAGCGACTCGCCTGGCAAGGTCTCCTTCGCAAGCTTAGGATCGATGCCATCAGGTCTATTATACCAGTGCTCAAGATACCTATTGAGCTCCAATCGCGAAGCATCATAAGGAAAGTCAGCTGGAGCTGGAACGTACTCGATGGTGACATCGCGACGAGGAGTGAAGAATATCAGATTCTTTAGCGCAATTTTGATGCCTTGCCAAAGAGTAGGGAACAGATAAGGAACCTTTCCACCAGTCAAAGCAGAGGAAAAGATGCTGCCATAAAGACCAGTAACGCGTACTAATACGACGTTAGCTTCCTTAGATGCATGAATAATACCATGGACTCCGGACGCTCCGCCTATTTGCTCGTAATTCGAGCGCTTAACTTTGCCACCGGGGTAGATAAGGAAATTTTCGCCATTTTTTACTCCCTCGACCACCTGTTCGAGAGCTTTCTCACTCTTCTTACGCTTGAGGCTATTGGTGTTGGAAAAATGGTTAGGAATTGGGATGGCGTCCATAAAACGCATCAACCAGTTAACACCAGGAGTGTAATACATGTACTCGACAATGATAGGACGAATAGGAAGCTTGTTGTACACGCCGATAACTACTAGGCTGGGATCCACCAATATCGTTGGATGGTTGGGCAGGAATAGAACCCCGCCAGGCCTTTTGAGTGTTTCGGGATTAAGGTTTTCTACGCCTTTGTAATGAACGCGGTAGCGGACCCATAACATCATCTTAATGATGTAGAGAATAACCATTGCTACATAATGTTTCATCATCACTCCAAATGTTTAAACCTCGGACTAACCATTCTATCATGATTTGTCCCTAAAAACACGATTTTTCTACTCCCCTTTACTCGGCTCAAACAATTAGTAATAGTATTGGGTACGGAAAAAATAGTTTGGACAAAATGTAAAATCGAAAGTAGCGAAATTTTTCCCGACTCTTGAGCTATACCCCACTCGGTGTCAACTTTGATTTGGCCTATGGTCCAAATTCCAATTTTGACGCGAGTAGGGTATAGGACAACAGATAGAATCGAAGGTTCGCGTTGATGAAATTGGATCTACAACGCAAGTTGCCCGCTGCTGTACAGAACTAGGGTATTACCTTGCCCTGCTGGACAAGACCTTGAATAGAATGATACAGAATAATGTTGACCAAATTACTAGCGAAATGAAGGCCAAACGAGGCAAACAAACCACTTTTTTCGTACAACCAGGTTTCATAAAAATAACTGCAAACGCCAGCTGAGGTTGCTTGAACTAAACTTTGGTGGGAGTGACCTAATCCGAATGTAAGAGCGCTAAACATTCGAGAAGAATGATCAATGGTAGAATTAGTAAATAATTCTGCCCTACCCAATCGCTGCCCCAATACGTTGAGCAATTCCATTGCAGAATGTAATCCACCTTGCAAAAACGTTCGAAAAAATAACTCTTCTAAAAACGGACGTTTTACGGCTACCTCAAACATCGACATTTTACTCACAGTTTCGAAAGCGGCTGCATTAGGAATATCTAGAATAGAAAGATATTTGAAAATTGAATAGACAACTTTAGCGGTAATTAAACCGATAGGTATAACCTGTGGAACTTTCATAACACCGCTAACAAAATTAACAGGTGCTCTTTTTAATCCATCTAACATTCGAACAGCGTTGAAAACTTTTCGATACTCCGTGTTATTAATTAGTACGGTCGCACCTTTTAAAACTAGACATGTGGAAATCATAAGGATCGGAGGGACCCAACCTTGACGCCCACAGAAAGCAGATATCGAGTTTATAACCACAGAGTTTAGAACCGTATGGTATTTTATACAGCCTGCAATAAGAAGTATTGGAGCAACAGTCCTGAGGACTTTTACAGAGCCCTCTGCTGCTATTTTCGCTATTTTCTTTGAAAAATTTGAGGGGGTATTTCCCTTCACTTCACTTCGGTTTGATCGGACGGTATATGCCTGGCTGAGTACCGGAGTATTTATTGCTAAATTCATTAAAAAAACTCATATGTTGATAATTTTCATATTTTATCGCTTTAATTTATAACAGACATTTTTTTTAGTCAACTAAAGATAACAGTATCCAGCAGCTCGATTAGTTAACCATTAAACCCGCACCCTTCCCAATGGATCTTGCACGAAAATACATTAAAAAATTAGTATACGTCCCTCAAACGATTAGTTATAGTAATGATATGAAAAAAATATTTGGACAAATAGTCGATATCGAAAAGCGTCGGATATTTCCGGGCTCTGTGAGCTATGAAGACGACTATATTAAGGACATTCAAGAAATAGCTGACGCCCCAAATGACCGCTATATACTTCCCGGCTTCATCGATGCCCACATCCATATCGAAAGCTCGATGGTCGCACCATCAGAATTCGCTCGCATCGCCGTCACACATGGCACTGTTGCCACAGTATCCGACCCTCACGAGATCGCCAATGTCATGGGAATCGAAGGCATTCGCTTTATGGAGCAAAATGGCCGCCAAGTCCCCTTCCATTTTTTCTTTGGCGCCAGCTCTTGCGTACCAGCTACAACCTTCGAAACTGCCGGGGCAGTATTAACCGAAGCGGAAATCAAAGAACTATTCGAGCACGACCATCTAAAATATCTGTCGGAGATGATGAACTTCCCGGGTGTGTTGAATCATGACCCCATGGTGATGAAAAAGCTTGCCACCGCCAAAACTCACGACCGCCCTATTGATGGCCATGCCCCTGGAATGCGAGGAGATGAAGCCAAACGTTATATCGACGAAGGTATCAGCACCGACCACGAATGCTTCACTCTCGAAGAAGCACAAGAGAAGCTAAGCTACGGCATGAAGATCCTCATTCGTGAAGGATCAGCCGCTAAAAATTACGAGGCCCTTCATCCTGTGATTAGTAGCCATCCGCTTGATGTGATGTTTTGTAGCGACGATAAGCACCCAGATGAGCTTGTCCAAGGTCATATTAATTTGTTGGTTAAACGCGCTATAGATGATGGTCATGAGCTTTTTAATGTCCTGCACGCCGCGTGTATTGCTCCGATTCAACATTATGGATTGTATGAAGTGGGACGTCTGCGACCTGGAGACAGCGCTGACTTTATCGTTCTACAAGACCTCAAAAATTTTAAAGTCCTGCAGACCTATATCAAGGGAAAGTTGGTAGCTGAAAACGGCGAAACACTTATTCCACGAGTGGCAGTCAGTTGCATCAACAATTTTCATGCTACGCCAAAAAAGCCACAGGATTTTGCTATACCAGCCAATGGCACTCACACCATTCGAGTTATCGAGGTTCTAGACGGGCAGATCATCACCAAAGAGCTACACGTGCCTGCCAAGATTGTCGATGGTAATCTTGTTCCGGATGTCCCTAATGACATCTTAAAGTTAACTGTTGTTAACCGTTATTCGGATGCCCCACCAGCAGTTGCATTTGTGAAGAATTTTGGTTTACGCGAGGGCGCGTTGGCGTCCAGTATTGCTCATGACTCACATAATGTCATAGCAGTTGGTTGCACGGACGAAGAGCTATGCCAAGCTGTCAATGCCATTATTAACAGTAAAGGCGGCGTGGCTACAGTCACCCATAATGAAACTGTTCTGTTGCCTCTTCCTATAGCTGGGCTAATGAGTCCTGAGGATGGATGGAAGGTTGCCGAACTCTATGGCGTGGTAGACGCCAAAGCCAAAGAAATCGGTTGCAAACTGCATGCGCCATTTATGTCGTTATCATTTCTTGCTTTGTTAGTTATTCCAGCCCTCAAACTTAGCGACAAAGGCCTCTTTGACGTCACCAAGTTCGCCTTCACAGATCTGCGCGTAACAGATTAAAAAGAGATGGAACTCAATTGCGTGGTGCATACCCTTTTCTCTATAGTGGCGCTTGAACAAATATTTTGAGGTCATGCTGCGAAGCAGCAATTCGTATCTTTGCCCCTAGCCATACCGGATGAATGAGGGTTGGCTAGGGGTTCATTCAAAAAGCCGTTCGCGTTGCGGAGCAGCGCGTCTTGGGTAACGTATTATAGTGCTATAAGATGGTTTTAAAATGATGGCTGCCTGCAATATGTTAAGTTACAAAGATCTACAACGGATTCTTCATAATCTTTTTGGTACATCATCTCAATTGCATAACAGAATGGTGGTGAATTAACCTTGAAACCTTCACTTCTGTAACGTAGTTTTGACAAGACAAGGCACGCAAAAATTCTTCTGCCTCGGAAAGTACAGAAAGCTTTGCCTTCGTTCCGAGAACCTCGGTTTTCCCTGGAACCACCACCCTTATTGTAAGTAATGGCCCCAAAGATGCCACTCGCGAATGAATACTGCTAAAAAGCATGTTTTGTGGCTTCAATAGCCCGGGTAAAAAGATATTCACGGCAGAAGCAGATAAAAAAAGAAAAATTACTGGAATTGCTATAATCTGCACCATAATCGCCCGCTTAAGTAGTTGGCTCATATAAAGATGAGATTTTTTCACCACCTCTGATGTACCCGGGAGATAAGAGGCAAGCGTCACGACCATAGTGGAAGCAAGAACGCATGGGGTTAACACTAATGAACCGAAGAGAAACACTAAGCTGTTACCACCTACCAATGCAAATGCGGCAACAGACTCGACTCGACCAAGTAAAATGTTCCCACATCCTGCAAACCATGCACCGTCAGTAATCGATTGATAGCCCTTTAGGGTCCTTGCAACAGAATCATCTAAAAGTCTTTTGGAATCGTAAGCCATTACACTAACGCTAAAATCGCTAGAATATATTTCCATATTAACCCAATCAAAAAATAAATTTCATGTTAAAAATCATAACACAGTCAGCAACTATAAAGAAAGCGGCATGCTATGCTTTTCTAGATAATCCTCTGCATCTTTTGAGCTATCAAACACTTGAAAATCGATCTGAGGATATCTATTCTGAAGATCTTCGATGTCCTTGCGCTTATCTCGATCAAAATTCCAGATATAGGACACCAGCTCCCAATTAAAAACCTTTGAGCATCCTTCTGCGGTATCGCCAAGCGCATTATCGTTGGTCAAAAACCTCTTAAACGCTCTCCAAATACATAAGAGGCGCGGCAAATGAAAATAGATAACACTGTCCGCCTGAGCGACTCTCATCTCGAGCGACGACATTGCGCACCCTTCGATAATCCATGCTTCTTCGTTCACCATTTCTCGTTGAATGGATAGAAACTCTTCTTTGTCTCGCTTCTTGCCGCCTGCGACAAACATATGCCTATCTAAATGGTGTACGGGAATGCCCAAACGCTTTCCAAGTTTGGAGGCAAACGTCGACTTCCCGCTTCCCGGCAGGCCAATAATGACAAATCGCCTGTAGATTTGTGACTTCATGCAAGTGGAAGACGAGAGATTAAATAGAGTGGGTAGTTGTGTACGTTGCCATCGTGTTTTAGATTCATAGTACTGGCACGTAGAAGCTTGGAAGGAGTATACTTTTCATTGTAAACCCGAAGGCTCTTTTTCTTCTGGCTGGTGCCTGCTTTCACCTCGAGAGGATAAATGTTGTGGTCTTCTTCAATCAGAAAATCAATCTCCGCGGTACCTTCACTAGTCCAGTAGTAAGGTGTTTTTTGATTAGCTGCGATTAGTTCCTGCGCAACATAGTTCTCTGTGAGGGCTCCCTTAAACTCAGTGAATAGTGCATCGCCATCAATGATAATCTGCGGAGAGAGATTGCTTTGAGCGCCAAGCAATCCAATGTCAGCTAAGAATACTTTAAACGCATTATTATCGGCATAAGCACTCAGTGGGAACTTCGGAGTTTCCACAAGGTAGCTCTTATGGATAAGCCCTGCATCAACAAGCCACTGAATAGCCTCTTCATAAGCCCTTCCTCGAGCACCCTCTCTAATGGCAGAAAAAATGAACTTTTTGTTTTCTTTGGCTAACTGTCTATGAACTTGTGCCCAAACTGCAGTAATCTTCATGATCTCATTTGGCGGAGCATGCTTCGCAAAGTCTCTCTCATAAGCAGTCAGGATCTCTTGTTGAACCTCTCTAACAACACCTAACTTCTCCGTCTTAACATATTCTGCAACTGCTTCAGGCATTCCTCCAACAAAGAAATAAAACTTCAGCAACATTAGTAATTTTTCATGTAAGGGCTCTGGGATAGGCTGGAAGGTATCGTACTCCTCTAGTAATTCTCGCACTTTATTTTGTCCTAAGGCTGAGAGAAATTCAAAAAAGGTCAACGGATACATAGGAAGGAAGTTCACCTTTCCAACAGGAAAGCCTTTATCCACCCCGGCTGTTTTAACCCCCAAAAGGGAGCCTGCCGTCATTACATGATATTCGTTTGCGTCTTCATAAAAATACTTCAGGCTATTGAGCGCTTTTGGACACTCCTGAATCTCATCAAACACCAAAAGCGTATTCATCGGCTCAATATCAACTTCGGTATGGATGCTAAGAATCTTAACGAGCTGCTTAGGATCTAAAGTTCCTTCGAAGTATTGAGATAGACGTTCATCTTTTTCGAAGTTTAAGTACGCTAATTTGTCGTAAGAAGTTCTTCCAAAATGTTTTAAAGCATAGGTCTTCCCCACCTGCCTCGCACCATTTATTACTAAAGGTTTGCGCCTAGGCGATTTTTTCCACTCTTCAAAATGCGTGTAAACATCTCGTCTCATAAGGTTAGAATAGCCTGATACAAAGGTAATTTTCAAGTGATTCCTTAGGAAAACGTGCAATTTTTCATGTTATTCGTTGGAAAAACGTGCACTATTAACACGTTATTCATTGGAAAAACGTGAACCTTCAACACATTATTCGTTGGAAAAACGTGTACATCCAGGAAAGGGAGGCGCATTTTAGTCTTTGGATCAGAACCATTATCAACAAAATAAATATTGAAATTTATGAACAAACGTGTCAGAAAATTCACCAAAAGACGTTTGAAGAAACTCTGGGCAACGAGCAAGAGGAAATGGACTTAACAGGATAAGTAGGATTTTTTTGCTTTCCCCATCCTGCGATCATGCCGCGAAGCAATCATGCATATCCTGAAAAATTTCTAAAAGAGTAGAAGAAATGAAACCAGCTCAATGTTTACTGATTTTCTGCCTGTTCTTTTGCTGTTGGTCTCAGCTTGATGCCTTTGAAGGTAGACGCTGGAGCCGTTCTGCAGTCAATAGATACGCACAAGAGGTTTGGGCCCAAAAACATTGGACTCAAATAGATGAGGGTTTTGAAGATTCTGCTGGAAACGAGATAATCTCAGTCTCTTTTAAGTGTTGCGAAACTTTAGACCTGTCTGAAGCTCGTCATCTTCTGGTTAATGAACTTGATAAGATCTTCACGATGATCAGAAATAGTCAATCCAAAGCTATCTCTAAAACCAATGGGCCATTTGCCTTAGAGAATATCTCATTCGCCCTTGTATTCCGTTCAGACGTTACTAAGTCTGACGGGTCACCTGTCATTTCATTGGCATCATACTCCAATGGCTCTTTGCACTATTTCACTAAAGGCCCCCACGGACGCAAAAAGATCCATGAGGAAACGGTGGAAGAGGCCCTGAAAATACTGAAACCAAAAGGCTCATAACTCAGCTCGATAGAAGGCAGAAATTGTCATTCTGATGTTTTATGCCGTTCTTTCAGAGCTCGGCTGCTTTTTTTTGCATCTACCAGGCTCGTCCTCGCTGCACTCGTCCTTCGACCCTGGGCTATATCATATCGATCCTTTGGGCATCAGAACCAATGAGCTTCGGCTTAGAACAGTCCGCGAGAATAGAAACGATACGATCACCAGGACGCCTAGGGCACCCTGGTGTAAAAAATATGGTGTAGAGGATAAAATGTTATTCTACATGGCCCTTTGCAGATTTTGTCGTATGGTCCCGGCGCATAGGTGCGCCATGGTTTTTAGGGCAGATAGCAAGTATAACAGTGTTACGCCTTCTTGCGAGGTCCACTTGAGCCCGCTCTATTACTTGCTGCATTGTCTCCCCATAATTGAGCTCATAGTAGGAATTCTCAGGCTGTTGTGTGTGAGGAGAAAATATACTAGGATAGAAACCACATTCCCTAAAAATAGCTTCTCTTACTTCTCCAGCATCATTTTCCAGTCCCACATTTACATACGTTTTACCCTCTCCCCGAAGCCGCACAATATTACCCTTCGTTTCGATAGGAAGATCAATAGAAGGGTTAGGAATTACACGATTAAAATCTGGAATTACACGGGCGCGGGCAGGTTGAACATCGGCTTGAACGAGCGGCAGTGGATCAGGCGCTCTTTGTGGAGCAGCAAGCAAATCAAGACGCACAGTAGGTTCCCTGTGGCAAAACTTTGCTAGACACACGCAAATCAATAGGCCTGTAGTTATCCCAGCAAAATCCATAACTCCAAAATTACTTCCGCTTGAAACTTCTTCTTTTGTCGCAGCCAAGGCTGGGCTGATTAATGCGTACAGCGTAACACCTACAGCAGCAGCTTTGGGTAGAGTTACTGATGAATATACCGAATGAATCAAATTCTTAACTGGCTGCATCTAAATCTCCTTGAAAGCATATGATAATAAATTGTTCCTGTAATATTATACACGTACAATTAATTAAATCAACGATTACATTCAATTAGATAAAAAAACGTAAATTTTATATCTCGAGATAACCTGTAAAGAGACTTTCTGTTGAAGTATTCTTCAACAAATACCAATGGATGCTATCGGTACTTGATGTGATTAGCGCTTTGATATTTCCTGACTCAGCTGTATCGTTCTATCAGCTATTATTTCAGCCTCATCACATAGAGCTAAGAGATCTTGAATTGTTTTGTCATGCTGCAATGCATCCACCTCATTAGGCGTTGGTGCGCATCCTCCTTCCTCGTCGATAAGTTCAAGATTTAACATTTCTCGTCCCAGCGTATATGAAAGAATTGCGTCATTAAGCTTTTCGAACTCGAGTTTACACCGTTCTGTGTAGCTTTGGAGTAGCTCCGGCGAACGCTCTATTGTGACCATGTGCTTTTCCCATTTATACCCCTCATCTTGGTTAGGAGTCTCTTGGCAGACCTCGACCTCTTGTTCATTACCAGTAGTTTTTTTTACTTGGCTGTTGAGATCCTCTAAATTGGCCCTGCAGGTTGCTAAATACCTTTGAACCATACCTAACGAACGTTCTACTCTTCTGTTCCTTTCTAGCTTCTCATCTTGGATAAGAGGCGTTGGAAAGGCTACACCAGCCTCTTGAGGGTCAGCGTCTACTTGCTCCTGTTGAGTGGAGGATGTGACCTGAACTACAGGCTGTGTCCGTAGAGTTTGAGATATTCTGTTCCTTTCCAGCTTCTCATCTCGAACAGGGGGCGTTGGTACGGTTACAACAGCCTCTTGAGGGCCATCGTTTACTTGCTCATGTTGAGTGGATGATGTGACCTGAACTACAGGCTGTGTCCGTGGAGTTTGAGATATTCTGTTTTTTCTAAGACCAAATCCGAATCCGAGAAAAACAACGAACGAGGCTACGCCCAAAATAATTTTGACGGTATGTTCCAAAGGCTTTTGGACCGGTTCCATGCCTTTTTTTGTGCTTGTGTTGAGATAGACGATCGATCCGACTAAACCCGCTGTGGTTAAAATGCCACCTAATTTAAGCGCCAATATAGCTCTGGGGTTACTCTGTAAATGGTCTATATAATTGGCACCAATACGTCTGGCCAAGTCTCGAGCACGATCTATCCAATTGGATGCAAGGTCTTGGTCTTTAATCGACAACCATTCTGTCGTTGTTAATGCCAAACGAGGAACAATAATGACGGGAAAAGCTAATCCCCCTTGAATGCCATGCCTGACCGCCAGGTTAATGCGCACAATCATCAGGGCCATATTCAAAGATGCCAGCGCTTTAGCTGCTTCTAGGCTGAAATATATGGCGTCCCCGATTGCTGAGCCAGCCAGGATACCAGCTTGACCCATAGCTTTGATGCGATTTTTAGAGCCTCCAACACTAGTAAGCCGGGCAATTTCATTTACAGACTGCTGGGTCCATGTGTTCAAACTATCTGACCGATTGCCTATCAGGCTCACAACCATCCGATGTCCTTATCATTTTATTGTCTTTTAGCAGCCTAATGCGGTTACATCAGGCCAAAGCTTCGCGTAAAGATAATTTTTAAGATAGATCCATCCGATCACTTCGTCTACAAATTAATATCAGCGCTAAAATAATGTAAAAAAAATCATAGATTTGTCCCCGACGATTATCGCGAGGTAATCTAAAAGATGCTTCCTGAAAGCAAACTAGTCCGATAGTCTTGGGCGTTTTTGACGATAAATTGCTCATTAGACTTATACTGAAATGAAATATCATCCAGTGAAATAGCTCGTTGTCGCATATGATCCAACAGGGCTAGATGACGTGAGGGATCTCCCTCGTCCGTGTGGTCTACAATGGTGCTTATCTTTCCATTCTCATTTTTCAAGATTTCTCCACCCGACCAGGTTTGAGGTTGATATGCTAAGGTTGATATGACGCCCCATCCTCCATGCTCTTCCACAGGTATGTCGAGGAAATTATCTCCATTGGCATAGATCATATTAATTACTCGGTCCACTACTGCTCGGGCAGCATTCGCTTGAATCACCATGCCTATGACCTTACCATCTGTGTCTTTACGAATTATGCCTCCGTCGAAAGCATCAGCCATGGCTTTGCCTTCTTTATCTAAAAACTCCTGAGCGGAGTTATAGGTCATATGGGTGTCTTTGAGAGTTACCTTGGAGAGGTCTACACCCAAATTCTGCCACTCTTTTAGCTGAGCCAACTTCCCTTTATTTGTTACAGTAATTTTAAAGGTCATTGCGGTAATGGATCCAGAAGCATCCCTTGTTACCTCCGTTCCGATAAATCCTACCGGGTTGCACTTACCACCTGAATCTAAATATTGCTTGGCCGATGGATAAATTCGCTCGCCCGCTGGAGAACATACTTCCAGTTGTACATTTTCCAAAGGAACTTTTTTGGCATCCAATATCTTTAACACATCCAGGAGGTTTTGCTCATTGGGCTTGTAGTGTCCACTACGATTAGAAATGGCTTTAAGCTCTCCATTCTCAATTTTTAGTTCGCCGGCACCGATAATGGCGCCACCGGCGAGGAATGAAGAATGGTGTAACTCGCTGGGCTGATAGGCCGCCGAATAAATCGTTTGATCCGGTCCCATAACAAATATTTCAGTTCCCGGCTTAATAGGAATTGATTTTGCAGTACTTGAGTCATAAGGGGCCGCATGAATATTTACAAAGGACCCTGAATCACTAATGCTTAGTGCAAAGTTTTTCCGCTCGTTTTCGTCGTAATACTTAACCTGTTTGCTTACTGAAACATTGGGATGGTTCTTCGCCAACCAGTCTGGGAACGTTAAGTTGTCTTGTGACTCCATCCACGTATCTCTTAAGGGACGTAATCTATCAGCAAGTATATGAGTAGGAAAAGCTGCTTCTAAAAAGTAAGAAGTCTCCAGCATCTTGCCTTTGGGAACTTCTCCTCCGGGCAGAGTTTGTTGCTTAATAGTGGAAAACCCCTTCCCAATATTTGCAAGAGCCTTGACTACTCTGGCGATCTTGGGTTCCATTCCCAATCGCATTTCTACCCATGCGTCTTCATTTAGATTGGTTTTAGCCGACATGTCATTTTCGCTATATCTTCGGTGAAGTTCCTCTCTTCTCTTACTCGAATCAACAGGAACCTCGGCGATAATGTTAGATGAGCTGGAGCTTATACTTTCCGACGATGAAGCCAGAGAATCAGTATACGACGACTCTTGCTCGGAATACCCATCGACATAGGGATTCGGAATCTTCTGAGGTGTTTGAGTTATAGCGAAGGCAACCGAAGAAAAAGCTGGTGGAGCAGCTACGGGCTTAGAAAAAATCTCGCTTGCCACTATCCCTAATTGATCTGGATGAGACGTATCTGGAACATGATTATCAGCCCGTATTGGTGCATTCCAATCTATTGGCGCAGAAGGATTGTAGTATCCTATCGGCTCTTCCATGTCCACCTCAATAAACATTAACTAATCATATTCTACTAAATAAATTAATTAGTTAACAAACATTACACACTAACACAGGGTGGATTTAAAAAGAATCCTAGGGTATGCTGGGATTTTTAGAAGGAGATTCCATGCAGAAGAGAGCAAAGACTGTCAGCCAGACGGCGATAGATGACCAAACGTACAAGGTTTTCCCCAACGACCTGAATTCACATAGAACCGTGTTTGGCGGGTTAGTTATGGGACTTGCGGACCGAACAGCCTCGGTTGTTGCAGAAAGGCATGCAGAGAATCTATGCGTGACTGCAGCTGTGGACTCCATGCACTTTTTGGCTCCTGCTGGTGAAGGTGATGTTTTAGTCTTTAGAGCAGCTGTAAATCGATCTTGGCGTACCTCGATGGAAATTGGGGTAAAGGTGATTGCCCAGCATTATTCTAATGGACACGAGAAGCATATTCTTTCGGCCTATTTTACATTTGTTGCTTTGGATGATCAGCACAAGCCAACAGAAGTGCCGGAGATTGTACCAGAGACACCTGACGAACAACGTCGTTATGAAGAAGCGGAAGGACGACGCAACCACCGACACTTGGAAGCAAAAGAGCGAGCTGAGCGCCGATTACGCATGTCGCAATAAAATTTTCTTTGACGCAAATAACTAGTTAAGATTTATTCGGGTAAAGAAAAAACGGAGGCAGCTTCATGTCATTTCTTACCCGCGCATGTTTCACGATACTTACCATGTTGACACCGGCAATTGGTCAGGCACAGGCAAAGTACGTCCCCTACTCTTATGGTGGTGGGTACAATGTGATTTACCAGGAAAATGAGTTTGAGATCGAAGAAGGGCGCTTAGATGACAATGGGAATATAGTCCACCCGTCGCGCTGCAAACCTGCTGCCGAAAGCGTGATGAGCTATGATGTCGATGAAGAGTGTGAGACGGCTCCACCATGGTGCTGCAACCCTTATAGCCCTGACCCTAATGGATGCTGGAACTACTGGCCAAACATCTCACATAGAGACTGGTACATATGCACGCACCACACGAAATACTTCATTAGGCATCTGCGTGGCTGCGGCAAGCACTAGAAACGGTTAGTAGCTGGTATCCTCCAAACGCACTTTCCCACGGAAAATCCAGTAAATGCTTACTGTGTAGGCAACTACTAAGGGTATCCCTATGACCGCGATGAGTAATAGAATTTGCAGTGTCATCTCTGACGACGAGCTATTGAAGATGGTGAGGCTTAAGGCTACGTCATTGGATGCCCTTAGCGCGATAGGATAGGTGCCCAGTCCGAACAACACAAAAAGAAAAATAATGGCCAAGCAAGAGGACAAGAAGGCATAGCCATCGCGTCCACGATAGACTTCGCGGGGTATATTAGCGATGGCAAGCATCCCCACTATTGCTGAGACAAAGAAGATGGGCCTCTCATGTATCGCTTTGGTCATATGCGGTTGGTAGATCAAAGTTGCTACTGTTGTAATGGCATAGAGCATGATGAAAGTGATGATTGTGGGATTGATCCATTCGCGGAGCTTGTCGTGAAGGGCTCCCTCAGTTTTCATAGTTAGATAGATAGCCCCGTGCATAGCAAAGAGAGCGACGGTCATTACCCCCACCAATAGCGCATAAGGATTAAGCAAATCGCTTAAGCCACCCAGAAACTCCCCTTCAGCATCTAATGGAATGCCCCTGATAAGATTCCCCATCACGACACCTAGTCCAAAGGTGATGATGACACTACCGCAAAAGAAAGCGACATCCCATGTCCATCGCCAAGTAGGTGATGGCATCTTACTGCGGAATTCGATTGCAACGGCGCGGAATATGATACCTGCAAGAAGTACCATAAGAGGGATGTAGAAAGCGGAGCAAAAGCTAGCATAAACACTTGGAAAACCTGCAAATAGGGCTCCTCCAGCAGTTACAAGCCACACCTCGTTACCATCCCAGACAGGTCCGATGGAGTTTAGAAATACACGGCGTTCGTGGTCAGTGTTGGTAAAGAGATGTAAAATGCCTACACCTAGGTCAAAGCCATCGAGAATGGCATATCCCGCCAACAAAGTGACGAAAACGCTAAACCAAATGAACTGAAGTTCCGGTAAACCAATTCCTAAACTCATTTCTCCAGCTCCTTAAGATAGGTGTCCAAGTTGTGATATTGTGGCTCGGGATCTTCTTCGGTGGGTCCTACTTTGATTTTGTGATCTAAAAGAAACACAAACAGCGCAAACAGCATGATGTAAACGACTGTGAACATTATGAGCGAGCCCAGGATTTGTCCTGCTGTCACCGACTTTGACAGGCCATCGGAGATACGTAGCAGGTTGTAGACGATCCAAGGATAGCGACCCACTTCAGCCGTCATCCAACCTGTCTGGTTAGCTATCTGAGGGAATATTGCCGATAGAACCAGTCCACGCATGAACCAGCGGCTGGAAAAGAGCGTTCCCCTCCACCAAAGAAAAACAGCGCCACAGGAGAAAAATACCATAGCGCCCCACATGTAGAGCATCCAGTGGTAGCTTTGAAAGACCAACGAAACTCGTGGCCAGTCTTTGCGATCGATTTTGTCCAATCCCTGGATAGGAGCCTTAAAATCGCCGTAGGTTAGATAGCTCAACATATCTGGAAGCTTTATGCCATAGTCCACACGCTGCATAGCATCATTGGGAACGCCAAAAAGGTATAGCGGCACACCGTTTTCAGTATGGTATACACCCTCCATAGCAGCTAATTTGGCAGGCTGATATTTAGCGACAATTTTGGCGCTCAAGTCACCCAGATAAAGCTGTAGAGCACATGAAACAACAGCCAAACCTAAACCAATCTTTAGCGAAGTACGCGAGAAATTAGGGTGCCTTCCCTTTAAGAAGTAGTAGGCAGAGACGCTGATAACAAGAAAGGCCCCAGCTAGCCAGCAGCCTACAACAGTGTGCGCAAGGCGTATCATGGATGATGGGTTAAAGACCATGGCCCAAAAGTCCACAATCTCAGCACGAGCCGCTAAGCCCTCTCCCACGATGTGGAAACCAGCAGGTGTTTGCATCCAGGCGTTAGCTACAACGATCCAAATAGCACTGAAATGAGCTCCTAGGCATACCATCAGAGTAGCGAAGAAGTGCAGCTTTGGCCCGACGCGGTCCCAACCAAATAGTAGGATAGAAAGGAAGCCAGACTCCAAGAAGAAGGCAAAAACGCCTTCTGCCGCCAAGGCGCTACCGAATACATCACCAACATAGCGCGAGTAATGTGACCAATTGGTCCCGAACTCAAACTCCATAACAATACCGGTCGCGACACCCATGGCAAAAGTCAGCGCAAAGATCCGCGTCCAGAACTTGGCAAAACGCTTGTAGATCTCGTCTCCAGTCTTGAGATAGATAGCCTCCATCGCCACCATCACTACCCCTAAGCCAATGCTAAGCGGTGGATAGATGTAGTGGAACATGATGGTAACGGCAAATTGCAACCGCGCTAATATCTCTGTATCCATAATTTCTCCTTACAATGAGCATGTATTACACTCCTTGACAGCTCTGTTGTAAAGAAAAATTGTAGGGAGGGACAAAAGGACCAAAAGGACGAAAAGGACCTAAAAAAGTAACTATGCTTTGCGCCTTTTTAGGTCGTTTAGGTCCTTTTGGTCCTTTTTTCCACTGTGTTCTCTCTTGAAAGAAACGAAAAATCGAGATAAACTTTCGCGTTTACAAGAAGGTCTAGCATGATATCTACAAAAATTATGGGTATATTAAACGTCACTCCTGATTCATGCTATGACGGAGGGCAATATGACACGCTAGACCGTGCGGTAGCTCAGGCACAAAAGCTTTGTGCGGATGGCGCAGATATCTTGGATATCGGTGGCGAGTCCACGAGACCTGGCGCGGACTCTGTTAGTATAGAAGAGGAGCTTCGACGCGTTATCCCAGTCATCCAGGCTGTTCGACCACACGTGCGCATACCGATTTCTGTTGATACTTCAAAGGCAGAGGTAGCTGCAGCAGCGGTCGAAGCTGGTGCTACACTGATCAATGACGTAACAGGTTTCTCCGACTATGCCATGCGCGAAGTGGCAGTTAGCACAGAAACAGAGATTTGCGTCATGCACATGCAGGGACAGCCACGCACGATGCAGCTGAATCCGCATTACCCAGAGGGAATCATCACCCATTTGCTAAACTGGTTCGACCAAAGAATCCAGGAATTAGTCGACTTTGGCATCAAAGAAGAAAATATTATTCTCGATCCAGGCATAGGCTTTGGGAAAACGGTTGCTCATAATATAGAAATTATACAGAATCTGCCCGAATTAAGGGCATTAGGGTTTCGCGTATTGGTTGGCATCTCGCGCAAAAGCTTCATGGCAAAAATTACTGGAAAAGACAGAGACGAACTGCTACCGCCAACCATAGCAATTAATACCCTAATGATGATGGAAAACGTGGATATTATCCGCGTGCATGACGTCGCAGAGCATCGTATGGTCCGCGAAGTTTTAGAGCCTTTGACAGCATGTTCCGGCTGCTCTTGTTGTTAAGAGGCATTTTTATTTAGTAGCTTGGGTGGCGGGACCCATGAAATTTTTTAACTTGTTTGTTCCAGGGCTAGAGATAGGCATCATTGCTGTGATGTTCTATTACTTGTTATCGTTCTTCTGGAATACGCGAGCAATGGACCTTATATTAGGTCTAGGAGCACTTCTACTCGTCTTAGCAGCAGTTAATTGGCTAAAACTACCCGTTCTTCAGCGCATGGTCCTGTATATGGGTAACGTGGCAGTTATCGCTTTGTTGATTATCTTCCAGCCAGAGCTACGCCTCGCCCTCGCCAAGCTTAGCGTGAAAGGTAAGAAATTTAAGGAAATCACCGAATTCGATCGGTTCTTGGATAGCCTAGCGCAATCTGTCTATCGTATGGCTGAAAAGCATATCGGCGCCCTGGTAGTATTGGAAAACCAAGATGCTTTGGATGAATATGCCAACAAAGCTGTCTTGCTTAACGCTGAATTTTCCTCCGAGCTGCTAGAATCTATCTTCAGCACCAACACGCCCCTGCACGATGGTGCTATTATCTTGCGTGGGACGACCATTCTGTCCGCAGCAACGATACTTCCGCTATCCGACGAAAATTCCCAACTATCCAAGTCGATGGGAACGCGTCACCGCGCAGGTTTGGGCATTAGCGAACTTACAGACTCACTGATCATTGTCGTGTCTGAAGAAACCGGAAAGGTTTCGATAGCGCGAGAAGGAATCATCACACGCGGCGTCAAAATTGACCGCTTTAAAGGCATTGTACGCAGTATCTTCACTCCGCCAAAGCTTTCTGTACAGAATAGCTACGGCATGCTCGATTGGTTTAAGAAATGGACGGCGTAGTTACAAAAGTTTTTGTTCTCGATTGGCAGAGAAAATTAGTCGCCCTCATTGGTGCGATAGCTGTTTGGCTATTTGTGCATCAGAGCATCACCGAGACAAAAACTTTGGCCAACGTACCCATTCGCTTGATCAACCTAACCAGCGACAAAACAGTTCATGGCCTACTGCCCAACGGTCTTTTAAACAAGCGTGTTGCCCTAACCATCACTGGCACCAAAGATGTCATCGACAACCTGGAATCTAGTGATCTAGAAGTAGTCCTAGATGCAGCCACGCTACCTGATGAATGGGTTTTGCAAGTTAGTAAGAAGAACTTGGTCAGCCTGGACCCCGAAATTGACCTAACACACCATGTCAGCAGTGTCACCAATAGCGAATTCGTCATCAAGATGAGCAAGGTTATCACCGAACGCATACCCGTGACCATTGCTTCGCCTATTGGCTCCGCTCCTGAAGGCTATCAGTTCTTAGATATCTCCCCTCAGACATTGACCCACACGATAACGGGTCCTGAAGATTTGGTACGCCAGTTGCAAGAGCGCGGCTTTTCCTTGGAGTTCGATCTGAATCAGATTTCCAAGGCCCAGCTCGATGATCTTAAAGGTTCGGATATTTCCTACCGGCAAGATGAGGTGCAGTTCCCAGTCCCCGACCGCTGGAAGCTCATTGTCGTTCCAGGCGAAAGCGATATGCCCGAGCTAATTAATGATCCTGCAGCCAAAAACCTTGTCATTACGTTCTTGCGTAAGGAGCTTCTTCCGATTCCTTCTGAAATCCCTGCCAGAGTATTCTACCCCGCTGAATACATTAACACCTTAAATCCGCTGACTCACTCCTTAGCTATCGCCGGAGCCATTAAAGAGAAAGACGGCGTGCGCTTCCTAGGTATTCCGCTACTAGCTGGCGATGTCAGCCGTGTCTTCTTAGACATCGTTAAGGATAACCTAGAGCTCGTCATCGTCGCTGCACCAGCACAAGAGCGCGAATTCCTGCAGTGGAGCGTTGAGTTTGTCAACGAGAGAGAGCTTGAGGACACCTTCGTCGCACTTCTAATGTCCGATCGCACAGAGTCTGTTAACCCACAGAAGAAAGAATCTCGCCTACGTCGACGTTTCCGCGAGTACATGCAGAACATGGCTGTTTATAAGGAAAAAGGTCAGAAGCTACTCCTCGAGGCTAAGGTTCAAGAGAATAGCATTGTGCTCAATGACGTTTCGGGAAGCTTCTAGATGGGAAGATCGATCAAGGTAGCACTGCTAAAAAGCCGCCTGGAAAAGCAAGGCGGTCTAGAAAAGTATGCCAAGCAGTTGGTGAAGGCGTTTGTTCTAAAGGGATGTGATGTCACCATTCTCACGACCGGCACACCAATCGATAAGTATCCTTGCGAAGTCATCAGCCTAGGTAAACCTGGACTATTTAGTGCCCTCAACATACTTACTTTTGACCAACAGTGCAAAAAGTGGCTGGCAGAAAACCCGCAAGATATCGTTTTTGGTACGGAACGCACAACCTTCCAGACACACTATCGAGCAGGTAATGGCGTTCATGCCGCCTATCTTGAGCGTCGTAAACGCTCGGAAGGTTTTTGGAAACGACTATCTTTCGCGATAAATCCGCTACATCACACCATTTTATCCTTCGAGAGAAAGGCCTTTGAAGATCCACAACTGGAGAGACTCTTCGTAAACTCTCACATGGTTCGCTCTGAAGTGCTAGAGCACTACAAGACCAATCCCGACAAAATTGATGTGATTCATAACGGCGTAGAGTGGTCAGAATGGCAAAAGCCTTTTGATTCGTGGACTGCCACACGCCATGAGCTGCTGAAAGCACTAGGTTTGGATCAGGGCTGCCATCAGCTTCTTTTTGTCGGTCATGGCTTCCGCCGCAAAGGTCTAGACCGCTTGCTGCATGGCATAGCACGCACTCGGCATCCTTCTAACATTCAGCTTGCGGTAGTTGGTGTAGACAAAGAAGCAGGCTTCTTTCAGAACCTAGCAAGCGAGCTTAAACTCAACGTGAAGTTCTTTGGTGCACGTTCCGATATCATTAGCTTCTACCAAGCAGCCGATGCCTTAGCGATCCCTTCAACCTACGATCCCTTTGCCAACGTGACTGTTGAAGCGCTAGCTATGGGCCTTTTTGTCATTACCTCCAAAGACAATGGAGGCCATGAGATCATCAACAGACAAATTGGCACGGTAATAGAGAACCTAGATGACCCAGAAGCTATCGCTGACTCGCTTAGGATAGCTATGCAGCATCCCAAAACAACAGAAAGTGCCATAGCCATTCGCGTGCAAACACGCAGGTATGACTTCGCCAATCAACTGAACACCATTGTGGACCGCACACTGGCGAAAAGGTAACCCCCATGCCTCACGACCGCTTCTACTCCCCTGAGACTTTTTCAACGAACATGATTCTTTCCTTGCCGGATGACGAAGCTCACCACCTTCGCGTCATGCGAGGCAAAGCAGGCACACAGATTGAACTCGTCAATGGTATGGGACAGCTATCTCAAGCTACTGTAGAAGCTATCGACAAAAGGCACACCTCAGTACGTATCGCCAGTATTCAAGATGAGCCATTGCCAACTCGTCAGATCATCCTGGCGCAGGCCGTGCCTAAGCTAAGCAGGCTTGACACAATCGTGGAGAAGGGCACAGAACTTGGAATGACACAGCTGTGGCTATTTCCAGGGCAACGTAGCGAAAAGTCTGATCTTTCCCACAACCAGCGTCAACGTGTACAGTTCCTGGCCGTGTCAGCCTTAAAACAGTGTGGGAGACTTCATCTTCCCAAAATAGAGTACCGTACATCTCTTGCCAAGTGGACAGAATTGCCTCCAATAGCTTTTTTTGGCGATGTTGAGGAATCAGCTCCGCCCTTTCAGAAGCGCTTAGAGGAGCTTAAACCTCAAGATGTGATCTTCTTTGTAGGACCCGAAGCAGGATTTTCAAGCGAAGAAATAGCGCATCTAAAGCAGCTGGGAGCTCATGGAGTTAGCTTACACAAGAATATTCTCAGAACAGACACCGCTCCCCTTGCCGCCTTGAGCTTAATCTCTCACTGGCTTCTTTAGGACTTAAACGCAAAGACGCAGACATATCTTAACGCATAAGTTTTTCTGACAAAATATCCTTTGTGGAAAATCCAGCCGCGAATGCGGCTGAAGCATGTAGCCCCAAGCGTGAGCTTGGGGTATGCGATATATTGACGTCTAGCCGTGAACACGGCGACAGAATCACATGTCATCTCTGTCGCCGTTCACACGGCTCATAATAAATCGCTATTTCCACCCCACGCTAACGCGTGGGGCTACATGCTTTAGCCGCATTCGCGGCTCAATTTTTCACAAAGCGCAAAGATAAATCCTCCTACTGCAGGACGACGCCTTTGTAGACAAGAGCCTTGTCTGGATCGACTGTAACCAACTGACCTTCTTTCAGAATAGCCGTAGCACCATCGGCCCGCACGATAGCTGGCTTGCCTTGTCGTGTGGCAAGATCTAGCAGATAAGCCTCCGACTTGGTGTCATCGACATGGTTGTGCAACACCACCGCCAAAGCATTAGCCACAAAGGGTTGATAGGTTGGATCGCACTTAGGAATGACCAAAATTTGGTTTCTGACAGTAAAGGGCTCACGAGATTCTGGTGACATCAAGATAGCTACATTGCCATGCACACGGGAACCACGGCCTTTTTGCCCACGGACTAATACATCACCAATGTTCTCTACGACCATGGTATTGGTGGTGCCGCTAACGCCAAAAGGCGAACCGGCGGTGACTATCACCAAATCGCCATAGCTAACTAAGCCCATATCCAATGCTAGATGGCTCAACGTTTGGTAAGCTTCGTCAAAATCATTGCCCACTTCGCTTAAAATCGGCGTCACACCCCAATTAACAGCCATCTGATGGTAGGACTTCTCTTTGGGAGTCATCGCTAATATGGGTAGGCTTGGACGCAAACGCGACAATAGTCTGGCTGTGCTGCCACTTCTGGTGAAGGCAAAGATAGCCTTTGCACGGCTGCTATAAGCAGTTTTAACCGTGGCTAATGTCACGGCAGACGGAACGTCGTGGTAAACAAGGTTCGCGTGCTGGTCCAAAAACTGACGGTTCTGGAAATCTGATTCAGCCTCCAGAATCACACTACGCATCACATTGACCACTTCAATAGGGTATCGACCAACGGCGGTTTCTCCAGACAACATGACTGCTGAAGTACCATCGTAGATGGCATTCGCCACGTCCGACACTTCAGCTCGCGTAGGACGCGGGTTGTTAATCATAGATTCGAGCATTTGTGTCGCGGTAACTGATGGCTTACCGGCCAGGTAACTCTTGCGGATCATCATCTTTTGCAAACGTGGAACTTGGCTGATCGGCACCTCTACGCCCAGGTCTCCACGTGCAATCATCACGCCATCTGCTGCCTGAATAATAGTATCGAAGTTCTGGACGCCCTCAGCATTTTCAATCTTGGCGATTACCAGTATTTCGGGATGCCCGTGCTCCTCTAGTACCTTTTTGATGGCCATGATGTCGTCAGCCTTGCGGATGAACGACGCTGCTATTAGATCGATATCGTTCTCACAACCAAAGATAATGTCTTCGCGGTCTTTGTCCGTCATGGCTGGCAGTGGCAGCTTCTCATTGGGGATATTCACACCCTTTCCAGGACGCAGAATGCCATCATTTTGTATTCGTACAACCACGCCGTCGGCATCTTTAGAGACGACTCTGGAGATAATATATCCATCATCGAAGAGAATCCGGCTGCCTTCGTTTACACAGTCCAAGACGTTAGCGGGAGAAACAGATATACCTTCTTCAGAGCCTTCAATCGGTTCTTTTTGAACCCTCAGGTGCTGTCCTGTGACCAGCTTTAGCTCAGGTTGGGCAAGTTTTCCAACACGGATTTTAGGTCCGCGGGTATCCATACAGATCGCAAGAGGCTTGTTGGCACGTTGACGAGCATGTTTCAACCTGCGGATCATACCCCCTAACATCTCATGAGTGCTATGACTGCAATTAAGACGCGCGACGCTCATACCAGCGGATATCAAGGCGTCTATAGCCTCATCAGAATCCACCGCCGGCCCGATCGTGCAAACTATCTTGGTCCTTGTTTCCATAGAACTTCCCCCGTTTACTTGTTATACCCGCCGAGCGCAAAAATGTCTCGTGTTTAGCAAACGTGGTGGTTTATATTAACTCTTCATGGTAGTGTGCGTCTCTTAGTTGGAGATTGGTTATGACTCGCCGTTGGCTTTTTTCTCTTCTGATCGCCCTTACTGGCATAGCCCAACCTGTTGCTGCCGAGATTGTCTCTGTTCAGGTATCTTGGGTGCCTGATCAATGTGCGGCATGTTATGCTGTGTTGGAAAGGCGCTTGAAAGCAATCCCCGGCGTTGCACAAGCTGACTTCAATTTTAATCTTGCTATGGCGGAACTTCGTTGGAAACCTAACCAACCTTATGATGACCGCGTGGTCCGTACCCCGGTAGCCTGGGCAGGCCTTCGCTTACGCGATGTCCGCATTAAAGTGCGAGGCACCATAGCTCATGATGACCATAATGTTTATTTGGTCTCTATCGGTGACAATACAATCTTTCCTTTAGTTAGCGCCCCCAAGACTGATAACCGCTTTTTTGTTCGTAAAGCAATTTCTACCTACGCTCTTGATCCTATGGTTCAAGAACGCTTACTTCTTGCTGAAGTTAATTTTGAAATGGTCACTATCGAAGGCATTCTAGTTGATCCGTTCCGCCCACCTGTTCACCTTCAAGTCGAAAAGATCGAGTTCCCCAACTCCACTCCCCCACCGAATCTCAATCAAAACGGTACAGTTTCTTTAAGGTAAATTTACACTCTCGCTGTAAGATCATGCTTATTGACAACTAGAATCGTCATCCACCGACATAGTCAAACAGTTTAAAACTATTTTTAATTGCGTTTATAAGGCATTACTGTTATGGTTACTGTTTTGATTAATAGTCTTTATATATTAGGAGTGACTAATGGATGATCTTAATAACCAAGCAATAGTTCCTTATAATGCTGGCGCTGCCGGGGCAAATAATCAGTTAGCCCTTAGACAATCTGCCGAGTTCGATGATTGGGTAATTTGCGATAATTCTCTGCAGCCAGTCCTGCACCAAGCAAGCCGAATATCTCTTAAGATAGGCGACTTGACGAGGCTCTGTCTTGAGCAATTGACCTACACTTTAAAAGAACTAGCAAGCGACCTGAGTAAAATAAATGACAATGCAACGATAGCCGAGTTGCACACCGACTTAATTCCTGCATTTGCTCATCTACAATTGATTGCTGATGAAGGTGCCAACGCCCCAGCACGCTGTGCTCCATTTGTACAGGCAGTAAACGGCGTTTTGATTCAGATGCAAGCCACAGCTCCTTACCTCTCTAGCAGCCTCTTTCAGCTAACAAGTATGGCTAGCCTGGCACAAAACATATGTGCCGGTGAAGGGTTCGATAAAAAATCCTGCCTAACCCTCAATAGCGAAAAAGCACTAGCGATCTCTACAATTGATACAGCAAAGAATCAAGAGCCTGTTCTTGAGCATTTAGATGCTCTAGAAATAGCACTTCAGGATTCGAATGTTTTGCGCCATTTGACCAATGAACAGTTACTACAATTACAGCTGGTATGCGGTTGGATGATGGTCCAGTATATCGGCCATCAAAAAACAAACATCGACCTGATTGAGCACGTGGCCGACAAACTTTTTGAGGTGAACAACACGGTTAACACGGTTCTGGTTAGTAGAGCTGAACAAGGTCCTGTTGTTGCCGATGCCGGCCTAAAAGCCGCCTTTGCAACACTGCAAGGCCGTATAAGATCTAACTACTTCCCAACATTCTGGACGAGCCCAGAGCACCACCAGCGCTTAGCTGAAGTTCAGGACATTATGGCTAAAGGGTTGGAAATGACCTTTAAGCAATCACACGAGAACTTGGAAGGTATGATTTTCTTGGGTTCCAGAGATGGCATCTCCCTCTTTGAAGTGCCTCAGCAAGGTGACAAACCCAAACAGTTCGCCGCATACTTCTATGGTCGCGACAGCGTGAAAAGCCACTACAACGCATTCCAAGGACGCTCCGGCATCGACTTTAAGCTGGGTGGAAACTGCTGGAACCCCGTTTTGCAGGGTGCTACGGAGACTAAGGATGCGCTGGCATCATTGATTGCCGAGCAAAATGCGCAAAATAATGCCTGTGCTGAGCTAGTCACTTTCGGTTTTGGTATCGATGGAGCAATTGGCCAAGTATTGGCCCACGACCTTTCACAAAAAGGCGTTAAAACGACCTCATTATGCGTAGGATCAGCTCCCTACTTAGATGTTAACGCCGCGCGAACAGTTGGTAAGCAAGAAAATCATTATGCGATGAACTTAAAGTTGGATCAAGACTGCCTGGGTAAAGGCGCTTCTTCCTTAAATAAATTAGCTAAGGAATATCGCGAATCGAACTTCCACGCGCAATACCCGCTCTATTTTAGAGATTGGTATGCAGGTGACATTTGGAACCGCGGTCACAACGTAGAAGTATACGCAACGTCGCTGAACTCCTATGCAAAACAGCCAGAGAAGTTGGCTCAGTTGCATGATCAAGTAAGCCGCTTAAGAGCGTAAGTTAATTTGGAAAATATCCTCTCTGCTCGGTTGAAAGCGGGCGAGGAGGATTAGAATGAATATAATATTGATGAGAGACACCCATGTTAGGAATAATTAAAAGCTGGTTTTCGACAGCTTCTTGTCCTACCCAGGCTAAGAAGTTGCCCGAAGCAACAAAGCCTGCTAGCCCGAGCTCTCGCGTACAAGCTGAGTTTAAGGTACAGGTTCAGAAGACTGCTTCCAAAATTAAGGACGCAGCTGATCAACTAGAGCATAACGTAAAAGGCGTTGTGACCCAGGTTGAACAAAAGGTGCTAAAGCTTTCTAAGGCAGATCAGGATAGACATGCGAAAAACATGTTTACTCACTATCTACGCTTGTCCCAATTAGACTTAGCTAAACGTAGTCCGGATAACATCCGTACTGTAGTTTACTATCTTGCTGACCAAGCTAAGAGTGGAAACCTCTCTGACGCTGACAAAGCTCAAGTGCGCACAATGTTTGCACGCTTTGCGATGCTAAGCCCAGAGCAGTTTGACCGCAAGCGCCTACTAGCTAACCAGGAAGCCCTACAA
The DNA here is from genome assembly GCA_030679955.1 of Chlamydiales bacterium. Classification (GTDB taxonomy): domain Bacteria; phylum Chlamydiota; class Chlamydiia; order Chlamydiales; family JAJFMA01; genus CAMFKD01. Next base: position 117,373 of record JAUXSF010000009.1, read on the forward strand.
TGCGTTCTTTCACCGGCTCTAGAAGAGCTAGTGGCCGCAGAAGCTGCTAATCCTTCCCTGAAGGACGACGCTCAGCATAAGCTAGATGTAGCTATAGCCAAGGCACAACTTGTTGTTGCAATGGGCGTACCGCTCACCGCAGCTGGTGGTTGTAACGGCGCTGTGATCGTAAAGAGCTTCGAAGGCAATGCTCTAGGCGTTTTCAAGGCTGTTCAACAAAGCACCTGGCTAAACGACCCAACACGTAAAGTGAAAGAGTGGTTCGGCCAAGCACGTTTGTTCAACAGACGCGATGAGCGCAACGAAACGCGTGCCGAAATAGTTATGGCGGATTTCAGCAAGCAATTTGGATTCAACTTAGCTCCCGAAGCTAAGTCTGTTGTCTTGAATGATAAAGAAGGTTCCTTCTTGGCATTCTTGGGCGGCTACAAAGAGCTTGCAGACGTACAGGAAGCTTTGGATAAGCGTCAAACGTTCACTAGAGATGAGAAAATTAAGGTGCAGCTGGCAATAGTGGCAGCTTTTGCTTCCACCAACCACGACCCTCACTCGGGTAATATCTTCGTGGGAATGAAGAACGGCGAAATTGATGAAGTTAAGCTCATCGACGCAGGTAACTGCTTTGCTGAGCGCCTACCTGGTGAATGGGGTTCCAAAGGGCACCGTTCTGATCCTGGTAACCTAAGAATTTCTAAAGAGCCGTTTGAGCCAGAAGTTATCGAGTTCATCAGGAGCAATCTAACCGATGCTAAGTATGATGAGTTCGTAGCTGGTGTCCAAGCTAGGTATCCCGGTTTCTGGACAACTAAAATGGACCACTTGCACCGTCAGACGTTCAAACTACTGCGCGAGCACGTAGGCAAGGACATTATGACACCGCAAGAGCTAATGAACTTGACGACGTGGAAGGACTTCTCTAAACTTCTTAGTCAAGAAACTCCAGCAGCCGATACCGTTGAAACAGACGATGGCTGGGTATTGTTGGATATTGACCAGGAAACAGCTGATAAAGCTAAGGCCGATTTGATAGTGAAGCAGATTGCTAATGTAGCAGCTGCTGAACGTGCAACAATTACTGTTGCACAGCCTATCGTTGCCGCGCCTTTGGTGAATCCTGTAGCCTAAGCGGTACTTACGTTATACGTTATGAGGACAGGCGTTTCGTCTGTCCTCATTCTCTTTAGAGGATTTGTGAATGCGAAAAAAAGTTATTATCACGACTGTCATCCTCGCCCCCGTTCTTCTTATAGCCATTGCCTGGATCAGCATATTGACGCCCAAGTTAAATACTGGCGTCAAGGCATGCGCTTTCTGTAAATCCCACGTCATCGCCAATCAAGTGTACTACGAAGGACAACATGTCCGCGTATTACTGAACTTTATGCCGGTACTAGAGGGTCATAGTTTAGTCATCCCCAAAAGACATGTAGAGCGTTTTGAAGACCTCTCCGTCGAAGAACTGACCGAAATGCATGCTGTCATTCAAAAGGTCGGAAGGGCGTTCCAGAAGGTTTACAATACGTCAGACTATCTGCTCTGCTGCCAAAATGGTGAAAGGGCGGGTCAGACCGTAGGACATATGCACTTTCACGTGATTCCACGAGTCGAAAAGAACGTCATCACTAAGCTGCAGCTATGGTATGCGATGCTCGTAAGACCACTAACATTGACTAATCCCCTTTCCTCCGAGCAAATTAAGGTTATCAGCGCGCCTTTAGCAGCCGCAATGGACTAATTGGACCCCTGCGGCGGGGCCCGAGCCTTCTTTTTACCGACATCGCAGCTTATCGCTACGCGAGAAGCTGCGGAATGCGGCTACCGGTGTTGTCTAATACGTCCACCCCTCTATCTTTTCCTAGTTTGTTACTATTAATAAACGAATTAACATAACCAATATAAAGCGTTAATCAAACGTTAACAATTTAGTTATATAATAAAGCCATAAAACAAATTAACTGTAATAAAAACAACTAATAATAAACAAAACAAACTAAATAATAATAAAACAATAATAGGAGTAGTAAACTAATGGAATTTCCAGCCACCCACCCAAGCACAGAATCCAAGTCACTTTTTAAGATGAACCTAAACCTCTTTGGTTGCGACGCGAAGATCAAACTAAAGAACGACAGTCTCGATGTTAAGATCGGCACCCTAGCTTTCTCTCTGCCAATGCCCTTTGGTATGTTCGGTGGTAGCTCGGTTGCTTCCAAGCGTACATCAGCACCAACAGTAACGCCTCTTCCTCGTTTACCTAGGCAGAGATCAGTTCCTTCTCCTGTGGCACCTGCCCCTAGGAAGCCGAAGGCACAAAAAACACGCTCCTTGTCAGAAGCTGTTAAAAATATCGTGATGCCGGCTGTAAAAGAAATCGGAGCCGTTGCTGTTGATGCTGCCAAAGACTTTGTAGAAGCAAAAGTTAACGAAACAGACTCTAAGTCTGGTGGATTGCTGTCAAAACTAATCCAAAAGGCGACGGATGCTCCTTTCTTGGCTGGTATAGCTAAGGAAGTGGCGGGAATCGCTCTAGGCAGCGCTCCTGGTGGTGCCTTATTACAAGCAGCGTTTCGCGCAATGGCGAAGGCTGCCTAACCCTTAAATCTCTCTCTCCCAAAAAAAAAAGAGCCTCTTCTTAGAAGAGGCTCTTTTTCTTTAACTTCGTGAGCAAACAAAGTTTATACGGCGTCCAATACACAACGGAAACCAGTACGTGCATTCAGCTCATCGCGATTAAGACGTTGGCGCGCTGGAGCATCTCCATCATCTTCCCCTAGAACAAAACCACTACGCACGACTTGGTGGTTAGCGAATTTTGAAGAATTTGCCGAGTACATCCTGGATACTTTTTTACTTGTATTCGCCACGGCGCTGCTCGCTGTCCATTCAGATACGCTGCTGCTAATTTCATCTACAGCACGACCGAATGTCGCTTGTGGTATATAGGTCTCTGCCATAACGGGCTCAAAGCTAGCTATCAGGGACAGGATTGAGAATGCCTGATCCTGCATGACTTCTTGTTTGGCGATCAGAGAAGCTTCGAGTACTTGGCTGGCTTCAGTAGAAGCGCGTTCCCACTCTATCTCAGATGGCAGGCGTTTTCCAGCCCATGCGGCATAAGCTTCGGCGTCGTTGTAGGAGACGTTTACCACAGGCTCATCTTCATATCCCCTTGGGACGCGGCCGCGGCTCCAGTGTGGAGGAACTCTGTGGCCAGTATCGGCCACGAAGGCTGCATACTCCGCGTTTGTTACTTCATGTCTGTCGACATAGAAACTTGGAACATCGACATATTGCGAGGGCTTATTAGCCGTAGGCAGTAAGTTTGAAACTTTATGGTTGCTCCAACCGTGTTGGGGAGCGCTGTCATTCATAGCCACGAGGAAACGTCCGCCTGGAACGTAAACCATGTCGCTGGAGTCTACTTCGAAGTTAGAAGCTTCATCTAACCACTGGTCGGCCGCATAAACATTGTCGGCATCGTAGTCAAAAATCTCATCTTCTTCTTGGAAGTTATTTTGCGATGCCAGCTGAATGCGAGCAAATTGCTGAGTCATGTAGGCGTCGTCGATCCGGCTATCCACGTTAAATCTTTCACGCGCAGCCACATGTTTGAAATGCCTAGAATTGAACTGCGTTGCTTCTTCCTGCTCTTCTTCATCAAAGTGGTTGTTAGAGCTATATAACAGCTCATTTGAATCTTCTTCATCCAAATCTTGGTGGTAAAGATCAGCGAGAGTTGCCTCTTGTTCATTGACGACGAAGTCACCTAGATTCACCTTAAGCTCTGCAATTTGGTCCCAAGGCATACGGATGGTACCATGCTGACCGGAGATACGCATACCGATTGTGGAATCCTGAACGAAGTTAAAACCGAGGTGTTGATCGCAAAGATCCCCTTCTACACAGCCTTGTAGACCACCATTGAAGATAACATCGACCAAGCGGTCGCTAAGAATTGTTTGTTCTTTCCAACCATCTGTGAGGCGAATTTCTTCGGGTTCCAAGGTAACGGCTAAATGGTCACCATTGCGCAAGGTCACGTGGTAGAACTTCTTGCTTGCAGCATTTGGATTAACTGCATGGTTTTTGAGGACCAAGAAATTGATATCCTGAGGATCAATTTCAGCAACCAAGTACTGTGCGTTACCGCGGTCACCGCGTACGCTACGATCGTTCGCCACAGCTACTCGGCGGCTGAAAATAAGTTTTTCGCTAGGCAGATCGCCGATGAAGTTTTCGCCATTTTTGGTGATAATCTGCAGCTTGTCGGCACCATTAACTTTCCCAAAAACAACCGTAGCTATATCTTCCACCTGAAAAGTTATGGATCCAAAGGCATAATGCAACTGGGGAATCTGTTCTAACCGGCCATTCATCTTACGGCCATCTTTTAGTACCAGAACATCTCCACCACTTAGGCTTTGCTTTCCGAATTGTCTCCACTCCGTAGGGCTGAAAAGCTCATCTGCAGGGAGGTTTAGGTTGGCAGCACATGCTGCACCAGAAACAAAAACGCAAGACGCTAACACAAACTTCTGTATTGTTGTCCACTCTGAGTATAGTCCTGACATATCATCTCACCTTTGCCAAAGTTTAACCACGAGGCTATATAATGCGTGCCTTCAAAAAACGGACTTTAGAATTCGCGCCAAAAAAAATAAAGAAAATTCTTTGAAAACTAGCACAAAGAGATTACTTGAACTCAAACTTGTCCAGAAACCATCCAATGCAGTTAAATTCCAATAAAAATTCCCGAGGATCAAATCAATGGAACCTACAATTTCTGCACGTCATCCGCCCGCCTGCGTTACATCGCCAAGGCCTATGAACACCCTTTTCGAAGATCTAAATATCCTCTACCAACGTTGTAAAGAGAAGGAACAGCCTTTGGAAACCGCGGAGTTGGAACAAGTGCAGGCTTACGCCCGTCAACTTCTACCAATGCTAGGCGGAGAATGCTTACCTAACTTAATAACCACTTTGGATGAGTATGACAGCTGCTGTTTGGGCTTTGCTCTTAAGTACGGATGTGACGAACAGCTTAAAACATGCTTCATGAGTAATCTTGAAGTGTACATACAAAATTATGGCGCTGGCAATGTGAAAAAACTGGGTTCTTTTTTGTTATTTTGCTCTGTATTTCTTCCAACCCAGGACTACTGCAAGGCTTTGGTCACATGCTTGACCAAGCCTGATCTCACTGAAGAAACAACACTATTCGTAAAACTCTATATTCAACACAGAGCTCGTCAATGGCAGCGTCTTCACTCTAGCTCTATAAAGAGCCACCTAAAAACGCTAATGAAAGCAGCCACTCCACTATTAGCTGAGAAGGATATTTTGGATCAATTTAAACACTATACAAGATTGCGACATCTGTCACGATACAAACATAGAACGTCTAGTGTGTTAACATCGAACCTATGCGTGAGTTTAACGGATGAGCAATGGGTGGTTGTTCGGAATAAGCTTCTACAAAGTGGTAATCTCCCTTATACACGCTTTCTTGCAGGGTTGCATAGAACCCAGGTGGGAAGATCACGATCTAATGAGCTGGTAAAAGAATGCCTAAAGATCAACCCTCTACCACTTAATAGCCTCATTCAATTAACCAGCTATATGGATGAAGATAGCGAGATCCTGTGGCATCAGGTCTGCGAGCAGATAGTCAAAAAGAATCCCTATCTCCTATTTCATCATCGCGATACTGGCGATACTTATGAATGTCCCAGCATTGAGCAATTAGAGATTTTCTCATTTTACCTAAAACAAGAACACATAATACAAATCCTAAACGACACTCGCTGGTTAGATGAAAAATATTCAGATCTAAGAGCCATCCTTCCTGGCGCGATCATGATTTTCCCCCTAGATAACTCTAAGAAAATTCTCCTTAAAGACAATGTCCTTAACTGCCTACTCGCAGCGACCCTTTACTGGGCTGAAAAAAACTGGGAGCATATGTTGGACTTTTGGCTCCCACAGTTAACTGACCTAGGCCAGACGTATATTTTGGCAAAATTGAGGTACCTTGGCGGCCGCAATGATTTGACTCTCCGTCGGCTAGGCCTAAACAGAGAGCTTATCGGGAGGCTTACGGACCGTATCATATACGGAAAAGACTCACTTTAAAGCACTTGCTAACCACAAACTAATTATTTTATAATTCTATTAAATTAATGATATAATAAGGATGAGTTTATAAAAAGCGGTCATTATGGAAAGCTCAAACGATTATAATAGTTATATTAATGATTTTACACCGACGTTTGAGCCTGCCCCTGCAGAAAACAAAATTGAAGAGTCCTTACCTCCGTTAGATCCTGAGCCGATAAGTCAGAGACCAGAGGCGCCGGTTCAGAACGCTTCAGCCATACCCGGCTCTCTTGCTCACTCCAAACTCCAAGCTAAACTAAAAGCTGAAACACAAGTCTTAAAACAAATTGACTCGGATATCGCTGTCACGGGCGGAATTAACAACATTAATTCGCGCATAGAAATTATTGAAAATACTGTGGATTTAACTACTTTTGGCGGTCAAGTGCTCAGCGGGGTTAATAGTCTTCAGGAATCAATGGACGAAGTTTCAAATTTAACTAATTTTGCTCCTGCAGTAGATGGATTGGCTGGGATAAGTAGTGGTGTGGTTCTGACAACACAGTTGGCTAGTCTAGTCCCTAAGTCACGTGAATGGGCAAAGCTTAAGAACTTGCTTGCCGAAAAGCAAACCGAATTAGCGTCTCTTTCCAAAAGTAACAACCTATCGGACTCTTTTATTGCGGACCGAACCGCACAACTAAACCGGGAAATTGAAGGGTTAAAAGACAAGACGTCTGAGATGGCAAAAGATACAGCTGTAGGCTTAATGGTCTCAGGATTGGGTTTCTCATCTGATAGCCTGAGCGTATCGGGAGAACTCATTTCACTGGTGCCTACCGTTGCAGAAGAAGCTGGTTCAGTAGTTTCCAACGTAGCGGGGGGCATAGGGCTCGCAACATCAGCCCTAATGATTGCTATTACTGCCCGAAGCATAAATGAAAGTCGTCTAGAGATAGCTAACATCTTAGCTGAGACAGACCACCTAATTCTCAAACTAAATGAACCTAATCTTGACCCCACGGTAAAATCGATAGTTAAACTAAGACTTAAAGCCTTGGAACAGCAATATGACAACACATCTTTAGACATAGTGAAAAAGTCAGCCAGTCTTTATTGCGCTGTTTTAGGGACGTCCGCAACTATTACGATGATAGGTCTTACTGCCGCAGGAGCTGCAACAGGTATCGCAGCGGCGACAGTAACCACTGCTGGGATAATGCCCATAGTAATAGGAACAGGGCTCCTTGCCACAGGATTAAGTTACGCAGCCTACAAAAACAGAAAAGTCATTGAGCTAAGACTTCAACAAACAGCCAAAAATTCGCAGAACAAGCTTAGTTTATCTCGAGTAAAAAAGCAGGAGTCAGCTGTAAAAAAAGAGTTTAATACCATTTCGAATTCGCAGATGAAAATCAAAAATATTCAGGCAATAGTCGAAGTAAAAACAGCAGAAATTGAAGAAAAAATCGCAGTGCAGAACGAGTTAATTAACCTTTTACACACCCAAAAAGAAGATGCGAAAAACCGATTGCCATTGTCTCAAAAAAGGATCGATCAGCAAATTACGCAAGCATTCCAGGAACTTAAAAATCTTTATATAGAGATTGGGAAAATTGAAGATGAAGGTCTTGAGAAAATATCCAAAGAAGTCGATCGCTTGGGAACCTCAACACACAAAATAAACACCTCATTTGAAAGCATCTACACGGTAAAAAATCGTGTAAAAACTCGAGCGGCAGAGGTTAAAATCTTGGAAGCCAGGCGGAAGATACAGGGAATGAGCCAAAGATTTGCACGCACCTCACCCGATCAGCTGAGTGATCACGCTGCCACGTTGGTTGAAACGTTTCAAAATTCACCTGATGCACTAAAGGCATGTAAAGAATTTATGTCTGAAGAAGGTTTTATCACCGCCGATTTTGAGGAGAACGCAATTTCTCACGTCTTCGCCTATTTGATTCAAGGTGCACAAGGTAAGGAGAAAAAATGAGTCGAGACAAACTGCAATACTGGAATCAAGTTCTTGGCCACCAAGGATACTCAAGTCGCTTTATTCCCGCAGATGAATCTGTGACCTACTCCAGAATCATCATTGATTTGGGAAAGGACTATAAAGAACGTCCCTTAGTTATGGAGCTTAAAATTAATTCATACCTACTCCCTGCAGAACTAAAGAACGCCGATGACGCAGAGGATCACCTTGAAGAAGAACAGATTTTCCAATTGCTCGTTGTATTACCCTTTCTTGTTGAGCCAAGAATGATAGGTGAAGTTGCTCGCTTGTTACTATTACTAAATAAGCCCTTAGATTTACCAGGTTTCGGGTTAGATGAAGTCACACGATTAACCTATTTTCGACATAGCCTTTTAACAAAAAAAGGCCATCTTTCACCTAGAGTGATGCTTGCCATGGTTGGAACTATAGCATTTCTTGTTGAAAGCTTGATGCCTCAAATCGAATTAGTGGCAAATGGCAGCTCAACCAAAGAAATGCTTGCTGCTCTTGTAAGTCAAATTACAGAAGCAAATCTGGACGAGGATACCGATCTGCGTCGTACCGCGTAAAGGGAATTTAACGCAAAGGCGCAGAGGCGCCAAGCCGCAAAGAAAATGCAGAATATATAGTCTTTCTTTGCCTCTTAACGCCTCTGCGCCTTCGCGTTAAATTTCCTTTCGCCTTGGAAAACCTTTTATCTTTAAATGCTGGGCTTGGTTAAAATATGTATATCTTAATCGCTTAGCTTGTTGTCTTACCCTTTGTGGTTGAGCCGCAAATGATAAGTGAGACTGCACGACTCATACTACTGTTACATAAATCCCTAGAGCTCCCGGGACTAGGGCTTGATGAAGTAACACGTCTAGTTTATTTTCGGCATAGCCTTCTAACCAAAAAGCACAGCTCTCACCAAGATTACTAATAGCAGTAGTTGGAATGATCCACTTCATTGTAGATAGTTTAATGCTACAAATAAAAGTGTTGCCAAAGGGGCTACGTTAAAGGATGTTCTCACAACCTACGCCAACCAACTAATAGCTAAGGCGAAGAGGTCGAGTTCCGTAAGTCGGCGTAAGCAAACAAAGCTGGCGACAGAATGAACCGTTAGCTTCATCAAAACCCTCTAGCCACTAATAGCTCTCTTTTGGTTAACAGAATTCCTGTACAGCTCGGTAAAGACATATAGATCTTCTTCGCTAGCTCTACCAAAAGGATCCGGTTGACGGGGATTTCGGTAAACGATGTGCTCTTTTCCAGTTATCGGGTGTACGTAGTAGTTACCAATCACGAATCCATTCTCTTCACGAACCGCCATATTAAAGAAATTACCATCATTGAAAACCCGATATCCTTCTTCTGTCCGGAATTCAAAGAAGCATCCCTCATAGAATTGACCACTAGTGAAAAGCTTGTTCATGTCAGTACAATAGGATACACGGCATCTTCCTGCCACATCACCACGAATACTACCCCAATCATGGTTCTCTAATAATACTACCCTATCGCGGTCAGCAATATGCGCAACCGGTGAACCATCGCCTAGTCTGCTATGAATTTTTCCATTGATCATCGTCTCATAGACCGGTTCAAACTTCTGATCTACGTATAAACTGCGCTGATAAACTTGCATGCCAGCTCCCCTTCCTATCTGCCTCCACGTATTTCGGGTTTTGAGATAGTCGGGGGCAAGATAGTGCTTATCTATGTCTAAATCATCGCCAGCTATTCGCATATAAACCTTACCTATGCGAGCAATATACACATAAGGCTTTACTTCCTCGCAGAAAAAATTCTCACCCTGATATTTTATAGTAAGCACGTATCGATTTGTGCCTGTCTCACGAACGTTTAAGTAGTGATGGCTCATGATGGCTTCTTCCAATTCAAGGGATTGTGAACTAATAATTTTGTAAGCTATACCACCTATACCTATCGCAAGTAACCCAAAAACCATTGCCTCCGCTAGACGGGCGCACTCCGTTACTACTTGATCCTCATCCCATTCTGAGATCTCTTGGAAAACGTTGTCAGACCCAAATGGATGTAAAACCTGCTGTAATATCGTCCCATTAAAAACGTGAGAAGGACATTCATGTTCCCATGGACTCCTTGGACACATATCAATATCGAAAGAATGCATTGCATGCCGCGCAAAAGGAAGATAACAGAGGGCACCTGACAGAAGTGTTGCCACTGCTGCTGTATTAGCTGCTGCATAATTACCTTGGAAGAAGTTAAGGTTAAGTTTGCCTATAATGCCCAGAGGCGGAGTAAAGACCGGCTCGCTGGCGAGGTAAAGTTGACCAACATTACGACTTCTTATTAAATCCGAAATTTCCATTTTTTCTTCCCTATCCTAATATTAAAATAAATTAATCTCAAAAAACCAGTTTATACTACAAACTTAAATTAAATTCAACTATTTTATTATAAAATAACGCAATAACTTCTAATGGCACACCTAGTTAACGAAAAGGGAACCCAGTTCCTTTGCACCTAAACGGAGATGCCATTAGTCCCCACGATATTTTTTTTTCTTTTAATACCTCGGTGGATTAAAATTCTGTTCTCTCAACCGCCTTGCCAAAAGAGTTTTGTGAACAATCGCCAAATTATCCTACGAAAAGTCAACGTTCATAATTTGAAATCCGTTGATTTAACCCTCGACACCAATCAGCTTATTGTTTTTTGCGGAGTTTCCGGCTCTGGAAAGTCTTCGTTAGCCTTCGACACGCTTTATGTTGAGGGACAGCGGCGCTATGTCGACTCTCTTTCCACTTTTGCACGACGTCAGATGGGCGACATGGCTAAGCCCGATTTAGAACATGCCGAGGGTATCTCTCCAACCATATCGATCGAACAAAAGACAGCAGGACGCAACCCGCGCTCTACCGTTGGCACAATGACCGAAATCTATGACTACCTGCGTGTTCTCTACGCGCGTGTCGGCGTACCGCACTGCCCTGTCAGTGGCGAGCCGGTATCCCCACAAAGCCGCGAACGCATTATCCGCTTGGTTCAAAGCATGCCCGCTGGCTCCAAGATTATTGTCTTGGCCCCTTATGCGCGTAACAAAAAGGCTGAGTTTAAAGAGGACTTTCAAGATCTCTTGAGAAAAGGCTTTATGCGACTGCGTATCGATGGCGATATTCTTAATATCGGCGAAAGTATAGCTTTAGACGGCAGTGTCGCGCATGATGTGGATATTGTGATTGATCGCATCAAGGTCGATGACGAAAGTCAATCCAGAATAGCGGAAGCAATTACTCAAGCGTTAGGCGTTGCCAATGGCGTCTGCAGCGTTCTGGATAGCGAAAGCGGTAACGAACAGCTCTTCTCCATGCACGCCTACTCCCCCGCTTCTGGACTATCCTATGAAGCGTTAGAGCCCCATGACTTCTCCTTCAACAGCCCTTCCGGCATGTGTCCTGCTTGCAATGGTTTGGGAGAGGTCAAGGATTTCGATGTCGAGAAGGTTATCGATCCCGACCTAAGTATTGCTCAAGATTGCTGTTCTGTTGGTAGCTCTTATCAAACTGTGCGTTACGGTAACATCTACGACAATTTAGCCCGTCTGTACAGGTTTGACGTCAATACGCCATGGAAGAAACTTACAGCTAATGCACAGAAGGTTTTCCTATACGGCAACAAAAAGAAATATACGCGGATGAACTTTGTTCACCCCGAAACCGGAGCCACTTGGTCGGATTACGTAGCGTGGAAAGGCGTACTGAACGAAGCTCAGCAGCGCTTCCGCGAAGCTACAAGCGATGTGTACCGCAATAAGATGCAAAAGCTAATGACCATTCAGCCTTGCCCAGAGTGCGAAGGTACACGCCTAAAAGCCTATCCCGCAGCGACTTTGCTGGGCGGCAAGCGCATTACGGATATTACCAATATGACCGTTGAGGAGTGCTTTAACTTCTTCGAGCGCTTAAAGCTATCCGTCAGCGATCAAACAATCGCAGAAGAACTGGTTAAGGAGATTCAGCAACGTCTCCGTTTTCTTCTTGATGTCGGACTTCATTACCTAAGCCTTAGCCGTACAGCTCCAACACTATCTGGCGGAGAGGCGCAACGCGTTCGTTTAGCCTCCCAGATTGGTTGTGGATTGGTCGGGGTGACCTATATTCTCGACGAGCCATCCATCGGACTGCATCCTCGCGATAATAAGAAGCTCATTCAAACTCTGAAGCACTTACGCGATAAGGGCAACACAGTTATCGTCGTTGAGCACGATGAAGAGACCATGTGGGAAGCCGACCACATCGTCGACTTCGGTCCAGGCGCTGGAACGCGTGGTGGCAACATCATGTGCAGTGGCAGTCTAAAAGACCTTGTGAAGTGCAAAGAATCGATTACATCCGACTATCTAACTGGACGCCGCAAAATACCAGTACCGAAAAAGCGACGCAAAGGTAACGGTAGCGAAATCTCCATTACTGGCGCCTGCCACCACAACTTGAAAGATGTTACGGTCAAAATACCCCTAGGACGCTTTGTCGCCATTACAGGAGTCTCTGGATCGGGCAAATCATCGCTAATCAGCGATACGCTATTCCCCGCTTTGGATAACGTTCTGCACAAAGCCGAACTAGAAGTGGGCAAGCACAAAGCCATTGAAGGTCTTGATGCCATCGACAAGGTCATTGCCATCGACCAAACACCGATCGGACGTAACCCTCGCTCCAACCCCGCGACCTATATTAAGCTATTCGACGAAATTCGCGACCTCTTCAGCCAACTGCCGGAAAGCCGCGCGCGTGGATATCTACCCGGACGCTTTAGCTTCAACGTGAAAGAAGGCACATGCCCACGCTGTATCGGCATGGGTATGGTCAAAATTGACATGGACTTTCTGGATGATGCGTGGATCGAATGCCCCGTCTGTAAGGGTCGCCGATTTGACCACGAAACCCTCTCCGTACTTTTTAAGGGCAAAAACATCTACGACATTCTGGAAATGGATGTCGCTGAAGCCCTCGAGCACTTCGAAAATCTTCCCTCCATCAAACATAAGCTAGAAACGCTGCAGAAAGTAGGGATGGAGTACATCAAGCTTGGCCAATCATCCACAACTCTATCTGGCGGCGAGGCCCAGCGTATTAAGCTCGCCAAAGAGCTTGTTAGACCTGCCACAGGGCGAACGCTTTATATCTTGGATGAACCGACTACAGGCTTACACTTCTACGACATCCAGCACTTGCTGAACGTTCTGCATGAGTTAGTGGAAAGGGGCAATACGGTCGTCGTCATCGAACACAACATGGATGTGGTGAAGACTGCCGACTGGATCATCGATTTGGGTCCCGAAGGCGGCGCCGGTGGAGGCGAAATAGTCGCCAAGGGAACGCCTGAAACTATCGCTAAGCAGAAATCACCCACAGGTGTTGCTTTGCGCGCAGTCCTGGACCACGATCCAGAGGCTCTAGTTGCCGAACTAATGAAGAGCAGAAAAGTCAAGAAACGCGATAAAGTTACCGATGAAATCGATGTCTTAAGTGTTCGAGGCGCTGAGCAAAACAATCTGAAGCACTTGGATGTCGATATTCCGCGCGAAAAGATTACCGTTTGCACAGGCCCTTCGGGCTCGGGTAAGACATCACTCGCCTTTGAAACTATTTACGCGGAAGGCCAGCGACGCTACATCGAATCCCTATCCCCCTATGCGCGGCAATTTGTTAAACAAATGCCGAAGCCAAAGGTTGGGCAAGTCGAAGGGCTATCCCCTGCTATTGCCATCGAGCAAAAATCGCATGCAGGTAATCCACGTAGTACTGTCGGAACAATGACGGAGATCTACGACTACCTGCGGGTGCTATTTGCTCGGGTTGGAACTCCACATTGCCCCGAAACGGGCGAGGTCATCAAGGCCATTAGCAAAGACCATGTTGTCGATCGTGTTCTTAGCTACCCAGAAGGCGAGAAAATCCATATCTTGGCTCCTATAGCAATCAAGAAGTCAGAGTCTTTTGAGTCAGTAATCAATCGCTTGAAACGTCAAGGTTACCTACGCGTTCGTTTTAACGGGGAACTGTACAATCTGGAAGATGAGACAGTGGCGATCCCCTATGATCGTAAACGTAAAGCAGTCCTATTCCTTGTAGTGGATCGTTTGAAGGTCGAACCATGCATAAAGGCACGGATTTTTGAGGCCATTGAAAATGCCGCAAAAATTGGCGAAGGGCAACTGACCATTTTGCGCGAAGACGGCCAGGAAGTTTACTTCAACCTAACCTTTTCGGTTGAAAGCACTGGTAAATCCTATCCTGAAATTACACCACATACCTTTTCGTTCAATACGTTGGAGGGCATGTGTCCTGAATGCCAAGGCTTAGGCGTTAACTACGGCGCCAATTTATCCCAGCAGCCACTTTTGATGAGTGCGTCCGTAGGAAACTTAATTCGTCTGATCTGTAAGAACTACATGACGAATGATGCGTTCAAAGTCATCACGGCCATGCTAAGCCTCAAAGGTATTCCGGCTTGGATGTCTATCGCTCGTCTAAAACCCGACCAGCTAGCCTTCTTGCTCAACGGTGATCCGCTGACGACTCACCCGATGGGCAAAAATGTCACACTGAGCTGGGTGGGTATTAACAACGTATTGGTCAAGGCGGCCAAGAGCGCTGGAAGCGAAGTCAAAGACATCATTATGCCTTTACTTGACCAACTCCCCTGCCCAGCATGTAGCGGCTCGCGCATTAATCCGCTGGCGCGACATGTAACCATCGATAACCATAATATCGCTAATGTGTGCGAATGGCCTATCGAGCGCTCGCTGCCCTTTGTGGAGGAGCTTCCCCTTCCTTCCACTGAACGTAAGTTCCTAGACGAAGTAAAAAAACAGCTGACAGATCGACTACAATTTTTGAACAACGTAGGCCTTGGCTACCTGGCGCTGAATCGAACTGCTCCAACACTTAGCGGTGGTGAAGCACAACGTATTCGCCTAGCTAGACAGCTCGGCAGTGGCTTAACCGGCGTCCTTTACGTTCTAGATGAACCAACCATTGGCTTGCACCCTCGCGATAACGAACGCTTAAACGAGGCCTTAGCTCATCTGCGTGATCTCGGAAATACCATCCTGATGGTAGAACATGATCCCCTAACCATCGCCAAAGCTGACTATGTTCTGGACTTTGGTCCACAATCAGGACGCCATGGCGGACATATCACTGCCAAAGGAACGTATAAGCAGATTCTGCGCGATCCTGATTCCCTAACTGGTGCTTACTTGTCCGGTAAAAAATCGGTTTCTGTTCCGGAGAAGTACCGCAAACCCGGCAAGGGATCTTTAGAGGTCATGGATGCTTGCAAACACAACCTTCAAAACGTCTCAGTGTCACTACCGCTTGGAACAATGATCTGTATCACTGGCGTGTCTGGATCCGGAAAGTCAACGCTCGTGCATCATATCCTCGAACCGGCACTTGAGCGTGGCATTGGACAACGGGATATCGTCGTTATCGACGGAGCGACCATCAAAGGCATTAACCAAATAGATAAGGTTATCGCCATCAATCAAGACCCTATAGGACGCACCTCACGTTCCGACGTAACGACCTACGTCGATGTATTGACACCGATCCGAGAGTTCTTCGCCTCGCTGCCAGAGGCGCGACGCCGAGGCCTGCAGCCAAAGCACTTTAGCTATAACCACCGCAAAGGTATGTGCACAGCATGCTGGGGCTTGGGCTATCGCAAAGTCGAAATGCACTTCCTGCCACCGGTGAAAGTTGTGTGCGAAGAGTGCCAAGGCATGCGCCTAAACCCTCTTAGCCTTGAAGTTGAATACAAAGGTAAAACACTCGGTCAATATCTGCAGTCAACGGTCGAAGAGGTACGCAACACGTTTGAGAATCATCCTAAGATCGTGAGAATCTTAGATACTCTGATTTCGGTTGGACTGGACTACCTTACGCTAGGACAGGAAATGGCTACGCTGTCTGGCGGAGAAGCCCAACGTATCAAGCTAAGCCGTGATTTAGCCAAGAGACCAAAGGGTCACACCATCTATCTATTGGACGAACCAACAACAGGCCTGCATAGCGACGACACACAGAAGCTTCTAGGCGTGCTACACCGTCTTGTGGACAAAGGAAATACCATTGTCTTTATCGAACACAATATCGACATGATTCGTAACGCTGATTACGTCATCGATCTTGGCCCAGGAGCAGGTGACAAGGGCGGTAAGGTAGTTGTCGCCGGAACGCCCCACGATGTCGCTAAGTGCAAAGCTTCTGCTACCGGCAAATTCCTGTAGAGAGAGGAACAGAAGGGGACATTTTTACCACAGAGGCACAGAGACACAGAGAGGAACATAAAGTAGGGTTCACCTGTTCGCCGCTAGCAGTGTGGAGTTTAAGATATTTTGCTGAGGCAAAATATCTTACTTCTAGCTCCGCATAACATGTGAAAGTCTAAATGCTGCTAGCGGCGAACAGGTAAACCCTACTTAATGTTCCTCTCTGTGTCTCTGTGCCTCTGTGGTAAAACGTTCCCTTCCCACTCCCTTCCTCTGCCTTCTCTCAGGTCTAACGCCTCACGCTCGGGAGTGGTTGTTGCCCCAGATGACCCACTTATAGCTTGTTAGCTCTTCTAGACCCATAGGGCCTCGCGCATGAAGCTTTTGAGTACTGATGGCTACCTCGGCTCCTAAGCCCAATTGCGAGCCGTCTGTGAAGCGCGTAGATGCATTCACGTAAACAGCCGCCGAATCAATCTCACGAACGAAACGCTGAGCATGATCCATGTTGCAGGTCAAGATGCCATCGCTATGACCAGTGCTGTGCTTTTGGATATGAACTATCGCTTCATCCAAAGACTCTGCAATCTTGATGCCTAGCGTTAGCCCGAGCCATTCGGTATCCCAATCTTCGCTTGTAGCGAGGCGTGTATACGGCCCCTGATAGCGATCAAACAGCTCTTGCGGCATTGGAAAGATTACGCCCTTCTGACCTAGCTGCTGGATAACTTTAGGGATCAGCTGATCAGCAACCTTAGGATGTACTAGTAAGGTGTCTAACGCGTTGCAAACGGTAGGCCGCTGAGTTTTTGCGTTGTCGATCACAGCAATAATAGCATCGAGATCGGCCGATTCGTCGACAAACAAATGGCACACACCGATACCTCCTGTAATAACAGGAATAGTGCTGTGCTCGCGGCAAAACTGATGTAAGCTGTTGCCTCCACGAGGAATGATCATATCGACATATTGATGAAGATGAAGCAGATCCATAACACGATCACGATTGGTATCGTCGACAAATTGCACCGCAGTAGCGGGAAAACCACATTGTTTTAAAGCTTTGGAAACAACCTCTACCAATGCGCGATTGCTATGAATAGCCTCTTTGCCACCGCGCAGAATGGCGCAGTTGCCACTTTTAATGCAGAGAGCAGCAACATCAATGGTGACGTTGGGACGTGCCTCATAAATCACACCGATCACGCCGATAGGCGTTCTTTGCTTGCGTACTTTTAGGCCATTTTCAAGGACCTTTTCATGAAAAACTTCACCAATGGGATCAGGCAACTTGACGACTGTGAGCACATCATCAGCCATTCCATCAAGACGACCTTTTAGGCTAAGACGGTCAAGCATGGCCTCGTTCATTCCCGCAGCAGTAGCGGCATCGAGATCTAGCTGATTCGCTTGTAAAATAGTATCCTGATCGTGTCGTAATAGCCCCGCTAATGCTACTAGCACAGCATTTTTATCTTGTGTGCCAAACTTTGCCATTTCGTTAGCAGCTTGTTTAGCAGCTTGTCCCATCTCAGTTAGTGCGTTCATCGGCTTTTGCTTTTTGCTACAAGGTTATCGCGATGGATCAGTTCGTCTCCCAAACTATAGCCTAGGAGTTTTTCTATGTCGTCAGAACGTGCTTTATAAAGTTTCCGGACTTCGCTGCTTGAGTAGTTAGAAATCCCAGTGGCAAAAGCCAAACCTTCTTGCTCCTTCACGCCAATGATAGCTCCGCGCTCGAAATCACCTTCACAGTCGATAACGCCGACGGGTAAAAGGCTAGCACCTTTCTCCAGGATTTGCTTTTTGGCCCCAGCATCGACCGTTACAGTGCCTTGAACGCGTTCGGAAAGCAGCCAGCGCTTCCTGCTTTCTAGTGGTGTAGTGGATGTTGTAAAGCGTGTGCCTATGGGTTCCCCGCCAACTAAGCGCTGTAAAACATCCCTTTCTTTCAAGGAAGCAATAATGGCTGTCGTACCACTTTCGGTGGCTAAACGAGCCGCTTGAAGCTTTGTGAACATGCCGCCTGTTCCTTGCGCTGATGACGAGGCCGATCCGGCTGAGGAAAGTATGCTCTCATCGATCTCATGCACAACGGATATTAGCTTGGCTTCTGGATCCCGCGATGGATCAGCGGTATAAAGACCTGATTGATCAGTAATGATGACTAGCAGATCCGCAGCAACCAGGTTAGCTACTAGCGCTGCCAAGTTGTCGTTATCGCCAAAGCGTAGCTCTTCGGTAGCCACAGGATCGTTTTCGTTGATGATCGGCACGACACCATTGTTTAACAAGGCCCAAAAAGTGTCGCGTATATTCAGGTAGTGACGTCGGTTGGCGAAGTCTCCACGGCTGAGTAACAGCTGTCCTACCGTGATGCCATAGATGGCAAAAAGCTCTGACCATGCATGCATCAAGCGTACTTGGCCTATAGAGGATAGCATTTGCTTGGCGGGCAGCGTGGCGGCATACTTCTGGTGGCCGAGAGCCTCGCGCCCTGCAGCTACGGAGCCAGAGGTGACGATGATGACACGATGCCCCTGCTCATGAAGAGCTGCCACCTGTGTGGTTACCAATAGCATTTGGCGCCGAGACAGTTCCTTCGTGCGGCCGGTTAATGTGCTGGTACCGATCTTCACTACAACTAACTGTCGACGATCCATTGGATCTATTGCCCCCAATCAAAAAATGACTGAACTTTCTTCCAGACACCCTTCTCACCACTTTCGCGATACTGCTGCTTAATAGTCTTTAGAACCTTTTTAAGCTCTTCATCAGCACTGCTAATCACACCATCCGTTACAGCACTTAGTTTCGGGTGTGAGATGGTCGCCTGCTCTAATATTGCACCTATAACCAACTCAGCAGTTTGTTGTAATGTCCGAGGTGAGTTACGACCGATATCGTACAAATCCAACCGAGCTATAGCAGGTGTCGCACTAGATAATGATGCCAGGTTTCTTTTTTCCAGTGTTACGTGAATGTTTGTCACAACGACATGGTCAATGATATAGCCTTTTTGGTTCTGACCACTGTGCTCATGAGCGCCCTCAACGACTGGGCTCTTCTTCTTAGCCTTGCTAAAGCCCGCAAAAAGGTGCGCCCAATTAGCTGCGTAGCTCTCCCACATCGACATGTCCAAGATAACATAGACGCCATCAGCGGCGATTTCCGAGATGACTACCGGCTCCTTCCACCAGTTTAAAGGCTGTAACGTAATGCGAATACTATCCGCAACCAGCGCAGGATTAATTCTAGCGTCTTTATCTTTGGATGCTCCCACAGTGAAGCCCCGCAGAATTAGGCCGTGAGTGGATAACTCCACGTCGCTAACCTCTGCGTGAACGCCTAGATTCTTAGTTAGTGTGTCAGAAACTAAGCGCACGCGGTAAGTCCAACCAAACCAGCTCACACAAACTAAACCTACTACCAACAATATGAATAACTTTCTCAAGATCCTCACCCTCAGTTACAAAAGAAGATTTTCGCAAAAGACATGCTAACACATTGAGGCTTAAAACTTGACACAAATTTTCTTGCATAATATGAATTATCGCATTTTTAAATGCTCTAACCACGAGGAGCAACAATGAATGCTGTACTTAATTTTAAAAACCAAATGGACAATTCACCTATCGACTCATTGCCAATAAAGGTTGGATATGCCACTTACAAAACGGTCAAAAAGTTTCGCGAAGATTGCGGTACGAGTAAAACGTTTACCATCGATGCGAGCATTACTGCTCTGCTGATAGCAATACTACCTTCATGCCGAACCCACATGTGTAATCTCGACAACTCTGGCTTTTTTTCCTTCGCTTGCTGGCAAGTACTTGCCTACCCGCTCGCTGGCCTTTTACTTTACGACTCATACCAGTATGTGCAGGAAAAGCTACAGCATGGGATCCCTAATGAAAACCAGGCTAATGGGAATAACCAGCTTGCTGAAAAATTGGATGACTAATTGTCTCCACTCGGGACCTGTTTTTCTGCCACAATGTCACTAAGGTCTCTCTTTCGCCCCTCAAAAAAAAAGACCACACATTTTCATGTGTGGTCTTTTTTATACTTGCGGTACTAGATTGACTAGTAATCCATACCAGGAGCTGCAGGAGCAGCTTCTCTCTCTTCAGGAATCTCAACAACAACAGCTTCTGTCGTCAATAGGATACCTGCAACAGAAATAGCATTTTCAAGTGCACAACGAGCCACTTTTGTAGGATCCAAAATACCGGCTTCAAGCATGTCGACATACTCGCCAGTCAGAGCATTGTAGCCCCAATTGTCTTTCAGCTTTTCGACTTCTTGACGGATGATGGAGCCTTCTTGACCTGCGTTTTCTGCAATTTGCATCAAAGGCGCTGCCAAAGCTTTAGCAATAATCTTAACGCCGGTCTTTTGATCGCCATCTAGAGTATCCGCTAGCTTTTCGAGGTCTGGGATGCAGCGTAGGAAGGCTGTACCGCCACCAGGAAGGATACCTTCCTCAACAGCAGCAGCAGTAGCATGCTGAGCATCATCAACACGGTCTTTCTTCTCTTTCATTTCGATTTCAGTTGCAGCACCAACACGAATAACAGCAACGCCACCAACTAGCTTAGCTAGGCGCTCTTGCAGCTTCTCGCGGTCGTAGTCTGAGGTGGCATCTTCGATCTGACGCTTAATTTGAGAAGCGCGATCTTGAATAGCTTTCTTGTCACCAGCGCCTTCGACAATGATAGTGTCATCTTTCTTCACTACAATCTTCTTAGCGCGACCTAGTTGCTCAAGAGTTGTTGTCTCAAGCTTTAAGCCAATTTCTTCGGCAATGACTTGTCCACCAGTTAAAACGGCGATATCTTGCAGAAGAGCCTTACGACGATCGCCAAAGCCAGGAGCTTTAACAGCACATACTTTTAGACCAGCGCGTAGTCTGTTAACAACTAGAGTTGCCAACGCTTCGCCTTCCACATCTTCAGCGATGATTAAGAGCGGACGACCACTCTCAGCAACAGCTTGAAGAACTGGAATCAGTTCCTTAACGGAGGTGATCTTCTTCTCGAAAATCAAGATGTAGGCATTTTCTAGAATGCACTCTTGAGTTTCTGGGTTTGTCATAAAGTACGCTGAAAGGTAACCACGGTCAAAATTCATCCCTTCAACAACATCTAGAGTTGTTTCGAAGCCTTTAGCTTCTTCTACAGTGATGGTGCCGTCTTTACCTACACGCTCCATTGCCTTAGCAATGATGTCACCGATCTCTTTGTCGTTGTTAGCGGAGATAGAAGCAACCTGTGCAATCTCTTTCTGCTGTTCAACTTTCTTACTGCGAGACTTCAGCTTTTCAGTAACGACTTTTAAAGCTTGCTCCATACCACGCTTCAGATCCATTGGGTTGGCGCCAGCAGCCACGTTACGTAGACCTTCAGCATAAATAGCTTCGGCTAGAACAGTAGCGGTTGTCGTGCCGTCACCAGCTTTGTCAGAAGTCTTGCTAGCAACTTCTTTAACCATCTGTGCGCCCATGTTCTCGTAGCGATCTTCTAGCTCGATCTCCTTGGCAACAGTGACACCGTCTTTGGTGATATGTGGAGAGCCGTAGGCCTTATCGATCACAACGTTACGGCCTTTTGGACCCAATGTGACTTTAACAGCATTCGCTAGTGTGCGTACGCCTTTCAGAATTCTCTGACGCGCATCTTCTTTAAACTTAATTTCTTTTGGTGCCATAATCTTTGTTCTCCTTATCGCGTTACTATTTTTCTACGATGGCGATGAGGTCATCGGCTCGAATAATCACAAATGTTTCGTCCTCAATTGTCACTTCTTGACCGGAATATTTCTCCATCAAGATAACGTCACCCACCTTCACAGGGATAGGAAGCTCTTTTCCTTCTTTGTCTTTCTTACCAGTGCCGATCGCAACAACTTCGGCAGACTCTTGCTGCTTCTTGGCCGTATCAGGAAGGATGATGCCGCCCTTCAAGGTCTCTTCGGGCTCAAGACGTCGAACCAGAACGCGATTACCTAGAGGACGCAGCTTTACGTTTGTCTTTTGCTGGGTCTGTGCCATAGGTTGGTCTCCTTTTTTAATGTTACGTTTTGCATAAATAGCTACAGGCGTTGCCCGGAAGACAAAACTATAGCGTTGGTGTTATATTTCGCGCAAGACAAAATTAGCACACTAAAGCTCCATGTGCTAAATAGTCGAAGGCTCCATACCATGCGCCGAATGAGAACCCTTTTTTCCAGCGGTCAAAGTTCTTAATTCGGCTAAAAGCTGCCGGAACCTGCCAATTGCTTGTTCGACGGGTTTGGAGGAGCGCATATCGACGCCGGCCATTTGTAACAAATCTAAGGGGTAGCGACTGCATCCACCTTTCAAAAAGTTTAAATAGGCTTCTCGCTCGGCTGCACCGCCATGAGTAACGCGATCAGCCAGCGCTATCGCTGCACTGATACCGGTTGCGTATTGGTAAACATAGAAGTTGTAATAGAAGTGTGGAATCCTTGACCACTCGACTTCTAACTCCGGATCAATCACCACATGGGTTCCAAAATAGGCTTTGTTCAATTTTGAATACTCACTATTCAGCAGGTTCGTTGTCAGCGGCGTGTCGTTTTCAGCCCAATGGTGTAGCTTGCGTTCGAACTCAGCGAACATTGCCTGGCGGAAAAGTGTTGTGCGAATATCCTCAAGCTTTTCGACGATTAGGAAGATGCGCTCTTCTTGTGTTTTTGTGCGTGCTACGAGCTGCTTCATCAAGAGCTCTTCATTGAAAGTGGAGGCTACTTCCGCAACAAAAATAGGATACCCTGAATAGTGATAAGGCTGCTGGCGGCGGCTGCACAGACTATGCATACTATGCCCTGCCTCATGTGCCAGAGTAAAGACATCGCGCAATACACCTTTAAAATTCATCAGTATATAAGGCATGCTGTCATAACATCCGCTGGAGTATGCTCCAGAGCGCTTATTCTCGTTTTCATAACGGTCGACCCAACGCTGCTGTTCAAGACCTTCGCGCAGGGCGGACTGATATTCTTCCCCCAAAGCGGCGGTGGAGCTTATGACAGCATCCTGGGCCTCTTGGTAGTTCATCTTAATATCAACATGCGGCGTCAACGGTACATAGAGATCGTACATATGCAATTCCTCGACACCCAATAGCTCTTTACGCAAGGCCATATAGTCGTGAAGGGCATCGATGTTATCTCTAACAGCTTTAATGAGCGAATCATAAACCTGGACATCGATATTTTTCGGATAAAGTGCAGCCTCTACACAAGTAGAAAAGCCACGAGCCTTAGCCTCGAACAAGTGTCGCTGCACCTGTCCGTTCAGTAATTCGCCAAGAGTATGTTGATAATCGGAATATTGTTGGTGTAGACGCCGAAAGCTGTTAGCTCTAAGAACTCTATCCTGTGAACGAATGAACATGCCATAGCTGCCATGGGTAAGCTCGTGCAGCTTTCCCTCTTTGTCTGCCACTTTGCCAAACTTAAAATCAGCATCGTTCAATGCCGAAAAAGCTCGCGACGCAGCTTGAAGAGGCTTGGCGACCGCCGCAATCAACTCTTCCTGCTCTGGACTGAGAGTATATTTTTTCATTCGAACGATTTTTTCGATATGAAATCGGTATTCAGCCAGTTCGGGCGCATCTAGATACTGCTGCAGAGTCTCCTCCGACAGACCAAGTAACTCTGGTTCAAACCAGGATGCTTCCTGAGCCAAATCATGATATCGCGCTGTGACACGAACGTAGGCTTCTTTGTGCGCGGGGTTGACGATATCTTCGTCATGTCGAAGGTGCGCATATGTATAGAGCGTAGTTAGCTTTCTTTCGAGGTTTTGTAGGTGCTCTATGACAGCCTTTAAGTGCTGTGGCCCCTTGGAAAGCGTGCCCCGGAAGGCCTGAATCGCTGGCCAGCGTAGGCCTTGGTCTTCGCCTTTAACCTCATCAAATTCTTGTTGCCACACGTCCATATTTGGGTAGAGGGCTTCTACATTCCATTTGTCAGACGAAGCAACTTCGCCACGCTTTCTAACCATGACCACACCCTAAATGTAAAAAGGTAAAAGCAAAAGGATGAAGGATGCGAGGCCTTTGATGCAAGATATTATAAAATTTAATGGACGTCAGCCGAAGGAATTTTAACGCAAAGACGCAGAGACGCGAAGATACGAATGGAGAGACTATACAGGTAACAACAAAAAAAGTTTGCCAAGAAAAGGCTTGCAAAGGTATGCCATCTAACGCAACGTAAAGCTATGGTTGACCCGAAAGGGACCGCTGGTTTGTGATTACGAAGACAAGCCAGAACGCATGTTTTTTAATACTGGATAAAGATAACACCTCCAAAGAGGGACTGCCTATGCCATCAGCTACGAGGACATTGCGCAAGAGCAATCAAAAGCCAGGCACGGTGAAGGGTGTTTTTGTTGTAGGTAACGACAAAGGCCTACATACACGCCCCTCTACAGAATTGGTTAAATGTGCAGCGACTTTTAAAGCAGACGTACGTTTGCTTTACCAAAACCATGAAGTTAACGCCAAGTCCCTGCTTGGTATCTTGATGCTTGCCGCCGCTAAAGGCGCGAAAATTGGTGTCGAAGCCACTGGCGAGGACGCCCAAGAAGCTGTCAAAACAATTGTCAGCTTGGCTCAGAACAACTTTAACATTAACTACTAGTTAATCCTCGAGGGCTACAGTCTTTTCTAAGACTTCCCTCGTGCAAAAGATGGGCACATTTGCCATTAGAGCAATCGTGATGCAATCGCTAGGCCTCGCGTCTACTTCAATAATATGCCTCAGGTCACCCCGCTGTTGCTCTAAGAATAAGCGAGCGAAATAGATGGTGTCCTGCAGATCATTAATCACAATTTGCTTAATGCGTATTCCAAGCCCCTGAAAGAGCATGTACAGTAACTCATGTGTTTGAGGTCGCGGTTTAGTTTCGCCTGTTAGCAACATTTGTAAGCGACGCCCTACTGTGGGATCAGCGTAAATAGCAAAGCGCTTTTCAGGCATGCCAAGGACAACAACAGCATAAGAGCGGGTCTGCACAATCTTATCGAAAGAGACCTGAACAAGTTCCTTAAACATGCGCCCTCCTAATCCCACATTTCAACACGACCATCTTCATGGCCTATCAGAACACGCCCGGCCAATCCAGAGAAGTATCCTGTTTCTACAACCCCAGGCAGCTGCCGAAGAGCTCTGTCGATATCGAAGAGCTTTCTGTGCTCCTTTGATAGATCGATATCTACAATGCAATTGCCACCATCCGTCACAAACGCTTTTCCATCTTTTACACGCCGTTTCGGCAGTAACTGAAGATTGCGTATTTGTTCGATCGTAGCATCGCACCCAAAATCTACAACCTCGACAGCCAGCGGGAAGGCGCCCAAATGTTGCACCACCTTTCCGCTATCTACCACCACTAACATTTCATGACTAATGGACGCTAGAATCTTTTCGCGAAGTAAGGCTCCACCCCCACCTTTGATCATATTTTTATCATGATCGATCTCGTCCGCCCCGTCTACAGTTAAATCAATGCGAGTAATGCCGCTCATATCGATCATCGAGAGACAATTCTGTTCGCCCAATTTCCAAGAATGTACAGAGGTCGCAACGCATTTGATTTTCAACCCTTCAACACAACGTTGACCTAGACGCTGGATAAAAAATGCTGCCGTTGAGCCGGTTCCCAGGCCTACCAGCATGCCCTCTTGAACCATTTCCGCCGCCGCAAAGCCGACAGCCTGCTTAGCTTGATTGTCTTGCGTCTTCATTCCAAACCCAATGTATGATAGTCTATTGTCATCTAAATTCTGGAGACCGCTGTGATTACATTACAAGAACTTTGTCAACATCTGAAAACACTGCTAACCCCTGACCTCTATAACGACTACTGTCCGAACGGCCTTCAAGTAGAGGGGGAACCTGATGTGACACGCATCGTCACCGCTGTTTCAGCAAGCGAAGAAACAATTCACGCCGCAATTGATGCGGATGCCGATGTGCTAATCGTCCATCACGGCATGTTCTGGCAGGGAGATAGTCCCGTCATCTCCGGCAGTAAGCGACGTAAGCTGCAAATGCTTCTGCAAAATGGCGTCAGCTTGTTGGCATATCATCTGCCTCTTGATGCACACAACCAGGTAGGCAATAACTGGAAAGCAGCGATCGATCTGCAATGGCAAAATCTTGCACCATTCGGTCTGTACCGTGGACAAAACATTGGTGTTAAAGGCGATATCGCAGAAACATCACCAGATGCCTTTAAGACCGTTCTAGAGTCCTATTATGGCCATACCGCCTATCACGCTCCCGGCGGTCCCACCTCAATTCGTTCTGTAGCACTAATATCCGGCGGCGCCTACAAATCTGTGGTAGAGGCTGCACAACAGGGTGTTGACGCCTTCATTACGGGAAATTTTGACGAGCCAGCATGGTATTTGGCGCAGGAGGAAGGCATACACTTTTATGCCCTAGGTCATGCTGCAACGGAACGTGTCGGCCCCAAAGCTCTGGCGACCTACCTGCAAAATCAATTCAATGTGTCAGCCGAATTCATCGACATCCACAACCCCTTCTGATATTAGGTATTTTTTACCACACAGTTGACTGGACACTCCCAAATACCTTAAATCTCAGTGCTCCACGAATGTGCTGCTAGCAGCACAATGATAAAATGCGAGCCGGAATGAAGACATTTTGCCTCAGCAAAATGTCTTTCCTCCTCTCTGTTCCTTCTCTGTGTCTCTGTGCCTCTGTGGTGGTAAAAAACGTTCTACGAAAAATTACTCTGCGTTAAAATTCAATCAACCAATTGACAGGAAAGAACTTACAGAATATACCCTAAGCACTACACGCTCAAAGGAAGCAAAGCTATGACCAACGTAATCGACGTACTTAAAGAACGCGGCTTTATCGATGCAATGACAAGCGAAGAGCTACGCACACGAGCCAACAAGCCCATGCGCGTTTACTGCGGCTTCGATCCCACCGCAGAAAGTTTACACCTTGGAAACCTTGTGGCTTTGATGGGCCTCGCATGGTTTCAACGCTATGGCCACACACCCGTAGCCATCGTAGGCGGCGCCACAGGGATGATTGGCGATCCTTCTGGCAAAAGCCATGAACGCCCCATGCTCGACGAAGAAACTCTGCAGAAAAACCTTAAAGGCATCAGCAAAAATCTAACCGCAACTCTCTGCTATGGTTCCGGCACTAACGACACCGTGCTGCTAAATAACTTCGATTGGTACAAAGACTTTAGCTTTGTTGAGTTTCTGCGCGATGTAGGACGCTACTTCCGCATGGGTCCTATGCTGGCTAAAGACTCTGTAAAAACACGCCTACAGTCCGATGACGGCATGAGTTTTACAGAATTCACCTATCAAGTCTTGCAAGGTTATGACTTCCTATATCTGTATGACAACCATCAGGTTGAATTACAAATTGGCGGACAAGACCAATGGGGAAATATCACCGCTGGTACCGATCTGATTCGCAAAGTGCGAGGTCAAAGCGCTCACGGTTTAACCTTCCCACTACTAACACGTAGCGATGGTAAAAAGTTCGGTAAATCAGAAAAAGGAGCCATCTGGCTATCCCCAGAGCACCTTTCCCCTTACGAATTCTATCAATATCTCTTCCGCATGCCCGATGCTGATGTCATTCGCTTAATGCGCATGCTGACATTCATGGAAATGGATGAGATTAGCAAGTACGAAGAGATGATGCAACAGAGCGATTACGCTCCAAACACAGCTCAGAGCAAACTTGCGGAAGAAGTAACGCGTATTGTTCACGGAGATCAAGGTCTTAAAATCGCCCTCACCGTAACTAAAGGCGTGGCACCTGGCTCTGACACCGCTCTAAGCGCGGAAACACTAGAAGCATTAGCACAAGATATGCCCAGCTGCAACCTCAAACATAGTGAAGTTGTGAATGCCAAACTCATCGATTTGTTGGTGATAATAGGTCTACAAGCCAGTAAAGGCCAGGCAAAACGCCTGATCGAAAATGGCGGAGCCTATGTCAACAATCAGCAAATCACTAATCTTGAGTACTCGATTGAACAAGAAACGCTCATTGAGAACCGTTTACTTCTTCTATCAGTAGGCAAAAAAAACAAAATGCTGGTGCGAGTTGAGTAAATGATACCTCTGATTATCAACGATTTAAGTTATTCTTCCTGCGGTTTAAAAAATATTGTTGAAACCAAAAGAAGTATCCCTATGATGGTAACTGCCTGCATATGTGTATACTTTGGAACATCCGGCGTTCGTTCGCCGACATGGCAATTTTTTTTTGAACGAAAAAATACTTGCCTGAAAATGAGTAGGATATGAAAATGTTCGGTGTTTTCACAACATCCTTTCCCCCTAATCTAACCCCCTTGAAGGAGAGACCGAGTCTATGCCAACCACCACTGACTTGAGCAAGAAAAAGACCATGACGAAGAAGAAGCTGATTTCCTCTATTTCGCAAGAAAAAGGAATTCATCCAAACGACGTCCGTCACGTTATTCAAGCTTTCTTAGACAAAATGACCAAATGCTTATCCGAAGGCGAACGTTTAGAGTTCCGCGACTTCGGCGTATTCGAAGTTGTTGTACGCAAGCGCAAAATTGGCCGAAATCCAAAGAACGCTGCAGTGCCTATCGTGATTCCAGCGCGCCAAGCTGTTAAATTCACTCCTGGCAAGCGTATGCGTAAGCTGATCGAAGTGAATCCCAAGGAAACTAGCTCCGCTACCACTAGATAAATCTCTCTCCTCGGGTTAGATAGCAGTTTAGGACGCCGTGCCCTACAGAAATGTAGGGCAGATTGTCCTGAACTGCTTGTTTTTTCAAAAAAAGACAACCCATCAATTTTTCCTTCTCATAGTAGCTCTTGGCAAAATTCACACAACCCCTTATGATCATGACTTCAAATATGTGACCTTGTGGAGAGGAAGCAGATGTCATTCCCCCGTTTATTATTGATTTTTGCAGTGATTTTGTTTGGTGCTATAGGCGCTGTGTCTCTTTTTAAAGAGAAAACTCCTACCCCTGAGACCACTCAAATAGCATCTGCCACCTCGATCTCTATACCCTTAGAAGGCGAAGTGCGTGTTGTTACCGCTAAACCTGAGATACCGCCTGCGAAAGTAGCGCCAGTCTCTAACGTAGTAATTGCCGAGACACAAATTCCAGAAATCAATCGCATCAGTGAGTTCTTTAACAAGGGTTCTCCACAATTCCCGATCGTTGAAACAGTTATTTACCATAGCCGTGTGGCATGGCAAAAAGGTCGTCCAGCTTGGCTATCCGATTATGCAGCCCACTATCACACTTCGCGGCATTTCATCGCCCGTAGCTTAAACGGCAAGCCAGACTATCTTAAACAAGACATCACGGAAGGCGATCGCTTCAACATTCTTAAGCCAGAAAAGAATGTGGAGTTTCACCTAGTCGTCGATCTACATCGCTGCAAAATGCTCTTTTACTACGTCGATCTTGATACCAAAGAACGCGTGCATGTTAAGACATATGATGTAGGTCTAGGACGTATCGACACCTCCAGAGCCTCTGGCTTCCTAACACCATTGGGCAAATACACCCTTGGTGATCGCACAGCTACCTATAAGCCGAGCATGAAAGGCTTCCACAACGGCGACAAAGTAGAGCTAATCAAAGTCTTCGGTACGCGCTGGATCCCCTTCGAAGCAGAAGTAGCGAACTGCACAGAGCCTGCTAAAGGCTTAGGAATCCACGGTGTGCCATGGGCTTACGATGAAAAATCCGCACGCTGGAATGAAGACACTACTGGCATCGGTAAGCATCTCAGCGATGGTTGTATCCGAATCGCTACAGCCGATATGGAAGAATTATTTTCGATCATCATTTCCCGACCCACTACTGTCGAGTTGGTACGCAATTTTAGCGATGCCACTCTGCCAGGACGGGAATTGGCACAACAAAATAAAACCTAGGGTGTGACATTGGACGTCTTGCCTCACGAAAAGCAGATTCAAGAGTATATCAAGACCATCGAGCGCTTGAAAAAGCAAGATGATAAACTCTTCGGCAGAGAAATCGACACCTTAGAAGCAAAAGTCGCCGATCTTAAAGAAAAAGTTTACGCTACGCTATCTCCTTGGGAACGCGTACAAATCAGTCGACATTCATCGCGTCCCCATACCATCGATTATGTTACCAAGATGTGCGATGATTTTACTGAACTGTGCGGAGACCGCAATTTCGGCGAAGATCATGCCATTATCGGCGGCCTAGCACTTATTGGTAACATGCGTTGCGTCTTGATCGGCCAAGAAAAAGGCCATGATACCGAAAGCCGCTTGCATCGCAACTTTGGCATGATGCGTCCAGAAGGCTTCCGTAAAGCTCTACGCCTTATGCAACTGGCTGAAAAGTTTAATCTACCAGTTGTATCCCTCGTCGATACACCAGGAGCCTATGCAGTTCTTGAAGCTGAACAGCGCGGCCAAGCCTGGGCTATCGCAACAAATCTGCGTGAAATGGCCAGCCTAAAGACCCCCATTATTGTTGTTGTGATTGGTGAAGGTTGCTCCGGTGGAGCCCTTGGCATCGCTGTAGGCGATGTCATTGGCATGCTAGAACACGCCTACTATTCGGTTATCTCGCCCGAATCGTGCGCATCGATCCTATACAAAGACCCCACCAAGAAGAACATTGCTGCAGCGGCTCTTAAGCTAACCTCTGAAGAAGTTCTAGGTCTTGAAGTCATCGATGTGATCATTAAAGAACCTATTGGTGGCAGCCATCAAGACCCCGAGCATACCCTCGGAGCCGTTAAGCAGTTCATTATTGAACAATGGGAACAGTTGAAAGATCTTCCCGCAGATGTGCTTGTTGAAAGACGTTACCTAAAGTTTCGACGTATGGGCGCTTTCCAATACGGCGAGAAGTAATATGCAAAAACTCGAGTCTATTGCTGAATTAGCCAAGCTGACCGATAGCAACAAAGACAAAAGTCTTCTTGTGTACAAACACAGCTACACTTGTGGTATTTGTGCCGCCGCATATGAGGTTGTCCAAGAGTTTGCTGCCAGCCATCCAAACATCACGATAGTGATGATAGATGTGTTAGCCAATCGAGATGTCTCTAATCGGGTCGCTGATGTGCTACATATCAAACACGAAAGCCCTCAAGCCATTGCCTTCATCAATGGCAGCGTCGTCGGACACCTGAATCATTGGTCCATCAAAACAAAAGCGCTTTCAAATCTGTTTGCACCTCAGCCTTAAAACAAATGGGCATAACACGATAGGTAGGATCACTGCGCGATTGTACTCGCCACGCTGGGGCGAGTATATAGTATTCCTGCCTACCCTGTAAAACGTGCTATTTTTTTTTGTATAGCATTCCCATGAACGACGTGGTAATATCTTATGGAGAATTTTACCTACAGGAGTTTTATGGTTAGAGTTGTTGGACCAAGCTGCCAAACGTTACAAGCCCTAAGTGAACTCGACGCTGCTAGAAAGGCTTCTCAGGGCTATTTGGCCATTGCTAACCACGTAATCTCTCTCGAAGTCGCCACCCTCCAAGATATTGCTACTTACGGCAACCAAGCCCTACTCGATCTTCGCCACCTCTCTAATCCATCCACAAACCTCTGGTATACGTTAACCCACCTACTCTATGCTACTGCAGTGCCCTTTGCTTTAATCTATCCTGCTAGCGCAGCAGCTGGAGCGCACACGCTAAGCCTGCCAACCACCCCGACAACACACAAATTCACCCAGTTGTTTCAACAAGGGAAACAATGGATAGTCGATCATCCTGCCATGACAACTCTAGCAGCAGGAATTACTCTAGCCGGCTTAGGGTTAGCCGTTTCTCGCCTCGGACCAACATCCGTGCCAAAACCATTCTCAGGCGCCCCCCTCCCAGTATTCTCGACAGGTTCCAAGGAAATTTCGATAGTGAAAGCCCTCTTCGGGACTGCTCTTGGTGGAGTCAGTCTTTTTGCCGGCACAAAACTCTTCTCCTCATCAGAAACGAAGCTGGTTGCTTCAACCACGTTTCCAATGCCATTCAATCCCCCACTTACTCCCGTTCCGAATGATAGCCTTATGCAGCCATGCTGCCGTCTCTGCGACGATGGATTCCTCCGCAAAGAGACTGCCAGCTTTAACGGAACAGAGAGGAATCTATATTACTGTGATGGCGTCTACTACCTAAAAATTGGCTACGATAACTTCAAACGGGTTGAGCGCGACGGCAATCAGATTACATTAGATGTTCAAAAGCTTGATGTTGATGCATTGGCTCAGTCGACTTTTAACGATAGCTTTTTGACTGAGGTTTTTACCAAGGATGGAAAGCCGCATCATGCCTGTATAGACTTCAAAAATAATAAGTCCCCACTATTATGGGTAAATGTCAGTGGTATTCCTCACCTAGCCGCCGTCAAAACGACTTATTATGACCGTATTCCTGCAAAATTAATGGGCGATCAGGTAGTTCTCGAAGACGGGACCTCGACAGCTATCCAGTACAAAACCTATGAATGGCAAGACTATTTTAATGAGCATGGGTTTAAGCAGGAAGATGAAGGAATGCGCTTTTTCATCTTTCATAAAGGACGTAAATGCCCTGTCTTTAAACACCCCCGTCACCACGAAGCGCCGGTTATTGAAATAGCTGCCGGCAAATACGTTTTTTCCGAAATTAGGGGAAAGGTTGCCATTAGGGTGGAAGGCAAGCTAGAGTTCAAAGCCATTTACACAGAGCCCCTTAATCCCAGCTTGCCACACAAAGACGCTTCAATAAGATATGAAAAAGGTTCAATTCGACGTGTAGACTTTGGTGAAAAATATAGTCGAGACTACTGCCCTATAAAATTGGAAGACGGAAAAGTCGCATTTGCGAAATACCCCCATCTTCAGATTGTAGAGATAGATGGGCTGAAGGAATACTCTGAAAAATTCACGATCACGAATCAAGGCCTTTCAGTAACTGTTAAGGACAAGCGCTATCAAGTTTGCAAATTTGGTGACGACTATTATTTCGAAGGGGAGGATGGCAAATGGTCCCCAGTTCTCGTTGAGAACAGCACCTGCAAATTCGACGAGGGTTCCTACTCTTTAGAACGGGCGGATATACTAAAAGAATTTGAAGATGCTGAGGTCTATACGAGGTGGGAACGAGATAGAACAAGAGCTACGCAATACCTTGTGGAGTACGAAAATCAACTTCTTCAGGTGTTTATAAGCAAAAGAGGAAAGATATTGGGAATTATACCCAATTCTGGATACACACAAGTTATAGAAGCGCTTGTTAATTCGCATGCGACCATCGATGGGAGAATGTATAGAACCTTTTTGACAACGCAAGAATATAAAGAAGCCCACCCTACTGATTCTTTTGATCCTAGATGCTTCGGGCCCTGTAACCCTAACGGAAAAACTGCAGCAGTTCGGAACCCCAGCACATTCATGCGAAATCAAGATGGTTTAGAATGGAAATCCAGCCTTAATTCATATTACTATGACACCAAACTCCCAGAAAATGAAATTGGCACTTACTCGTATGCCTATCTACAAGGGGAAGGCAATAGCGTTGTATATTTTTCCTGCGATGAAGGAACGATACGTTGGCTAAATATTGATGGTAAAAGCCAGATTGTTGGTGTGTTAAATGGCAATGTGTTTAAACCCGCGACAGCAGGAGCTGATGACGCAACCATTGTAATTGATGGAAAAAGCAAACCATTCAACGGTACAACCCTGGGCATTAAAAAAGCATTTGCAAAAGCTAGCCAGACAATTAGTTTTTTTAACGTGAACTACATAGAGTTTTGTGGCCAGAAATGCCCTATCTTTAAAGATGACAAACACAAAAACTTAGCCATCAAGATTGGTGATCGACTCGTTCTCGCTTTTTATTATAAGGAAACAATTGGCTTTAGTTTCGAGGGGCAAAGCTACTCCGCTCCAATCCTCCGTCAAAACCGTACTTATGCTTTGGAAATGTATCATCCAAATACACCTCTTGAACGCTATGACGCTGATGCTAAAGACTTCATAATGGAATATGCAGGAGAATATCAGGTCTTAAGAGGCGACGATCCTAGCATAGTTATCTTGAAAAGTGACAATACATACGAATATGGTGAAGTATCGACCTTCGAGATGGTAACACGTTTAAAACCATATCCTGAGAAGCTGGGAAGAATCAGCTGGAAGCCCTTAAATACCAAAAAAGTTTATAAAGCCCTGCCCGATTTAGAAATAAGCAGACCAGGTTATGCAACCAAGCTATTTGTGAACCATAATGGGAAGGAAATTCCGCTTCGAGCGTGGCCTTCCCAGAAAGACCCTCAAGTCTACTTGGGTAATCTTAACTCGAACGTGATAGTTTTACCACGCAATGAAAGAGGTTCGGTAACACTTGACTCAGAAGATAAGAAAATCATGCGCCGGGAAATCAATTTAGCTACTGAATTTAATGAAGGCCACACGCGCAAATATTCTATTGGCACTGAAAGCTTTAAGCTTGCCGGTATAGGTAATTGCTACATAGCTAAGTCATCAAAAGGAGTATATTCTATAGCTTATGACAAGCAAGAATGGTTGTCATCCGTAGGATCTATAAAGCTTGATGGCAAGTTGCATACTTGCTCTGCCTGGTGATTTTTTAAGACTCTGACGTGAATTCTGGTGCGGTGTCTTGTCACCACACCCAGCATTAGAACAAATGGACTTAACAGGATATACACATGCTATCGTTTCATTAACTCTTTGATATTTACAAATTTGCCCTGATCATCCTTTATCCCTACCTGATCATCAAAGGCTTTACTTAGATCAACCTTCATCGCTTTTGCTTGTGCTGGTTGCTGCCCGGGTTTAAGTTCATAAAGCCAGATTTCTTGCTCCTCCCCTACCCACTGTACACTACAAGAAAACCCGTTGGGTCTAGAATCAAATCCTTGAACTCTTGGGATATTTAACTCCCTCAAGAGATCCATACCTGTTGACAATTGAATCTCTTTACTCTCTTTGGTAGGAATATCTTTAAGCTCAGTCACAGCATTTGAGCGTAGAGTACTTATCAATCGTTGAGCTTTTTGAAGCTGTGGTTCAATATCATAGTCAAGATCGTTTTTAAGAGCGTCCATGTACTTTGCGTCTGCTTTATTATAGGCACTTTCCACTTTCACCATAATTTCATCGAAGTCCAAATTAGGATCGTCGCACCATCCTCGAATCTCCTCAATATCTAGTCCTAGTTCGGCAGCTCCTTTAATAAGCTGATCGACTTTACCAAAACCAAGTCTAGATAGACCATCGCTGTGCATTTGCCTATCTCGAGAAAAGTTAGACCCCTGCTGCGTCATGTGTATCGCTGCGTAAAACTTAAGATCCGGATAACACTCCAGAGTAAAATCGCGAAGGTTCTTCACTTTCGGATTATTCACTGCTTTTTCCATAGCAGCAATGCGTTGCTCCATAGAACTCACAATTTTTTTTGTATCCCACCAGCCAGGAGGTAGGGCCTGCATTCTTGATTCTGAGGAGGGGCTACTTGCAAACTGCTTAAAACTGGCAAGTCTCTCTTTCCATACAGCCACCTCACCCTTAAGCTGGGCTCGATCAGTGGGGGATAAATCTTGATACATCGTTGGGCTAGCAAGTAGACCACTTCGGAATGGGAGCCTGAGAAAGGATCTTCCCCACAACATAGGGGTATTCGATTGGGGCAAACTGCTAGCATTATCGAAGAATTTTAATTGGCTATTCTCGTCTACTAATACGTTCGCCCAATGTGCATCAAACATCCCCATGGCAATCTGCGTTGTACAAGCCGGAACAACGTTCTTGATAGGAAGCTCTTGGGAGGCATCAAGAGCTTCACGTAGAGTCGTGCCCGATTGGGCGACCTGTATGCTGCCTTTTGGCCTATCTAAAGCATGGGTATTCAACTTCACCTTCTGTAGATTACCATCCCCATCGATTATGCTAACCTCAGTACCCGCGTTTGTTTTTGAAATGTCTGCTCCAGAGATAAGATTCATTCGACCAGTAGGAGCGAACGATTTTTCCAGGCCCATAGCAACAGCTGCATCATACATCAGGTGCTCAGCGAGTGCTGTCGATACATCATCTTTTTTCCCAGTTTTGTAGAAGCCAATCAGCTCATTATTAGCGTTATAGATCTTTTTGACCAAGTTTGCTGACTTCCCTTCATTAGCGACCTCTGAAGGTTGCTTTAAAAGCCATTCTTTACCTTCTCTCTTCACCCCCTGAAGCCCAGCTTGACCAGCAATCGCATCAGGGTTAATGCGTGGCCGCTTAGACAAATCCGGTACTACAGCGGGGCTAGGCGTCGATTGGGAAATAACCACTGCCATCTTCTGCTTAAACTCAACAACAGCCCTGTCATCCATTACCTTAGCGCCCGACATATAATCTTGAAGCTTAGATTTATAGTCTTGGGGAAAATCGCTCATTGAAACACCTGCAAAAACCTGTCGATCCCTTCCTTGAAGACCATCGACAGCTTCCGAAATCTTGTTCAAATTTTCTACTAAAGGTTTTAAGCGAAAGCCATCCATCCCCCCCTTTGATAGCGCTGTGAACTCTAGCTCACTTCTAACAACCTGAAACCCTTCTTTAATCACGGGAATATCTCGCTGATTTGTAAGCCTCGCAGCCTGGCCTGGCGATACCAGGTCGAGCAGCAAAGAATGCTGTTCTCGAAGAGCAATCTGTCCAGACAGAAGCTTGTCACTTATCTTCTTTGTTTTCTCAGGTTGCTCATCTCCCGACATAATCCGGGCAGCATCGTGGATGTGATCCCAGGCACATTGCAACTGAGCATCGGACAATGGAGGCTGTAACCCTAGTTGATCAGCCAACATTCTATGAGAGTCCGGTAGCTTTTCAGGCATCGGCCTCCCAACCAAAATATTTGCTCCAATAACGTGAACATCCTCACTCGCTCCTTTCTGTACTGCTGGAAGATTCTCCTTTTCCTTTACAACGCTCTTCCTAGCACCCTTAACCTCTTCAGATTTATGCGCTTTTACATTTCGATGAAAAACAGATCCAAGTAAGCCCTTAAAAAAGCCGGCTACCCTCTGCCTTTTGGTCTTTTTTACGTCAGATAACTCAAGTTTATGATCCGAATCAGGCTGGTTTACATTTTTATTTATTCCATGATCATTTGGCACTATATTCATTACAATCACCGCTCATGATAAACTATATAATTATAATTTATCATTAAATCGCGATTAATTCAATTAAGCTAAACAAAAACATTATCAGAAGGTCAGCTAATAAAGCCGTTTTTTAGAATCAACGTCACAGTGACAACTATAGTCTTTATAGGTTACTTCTTAGTTTGAGGGATTTACATTGGCTATAATCATAAAAGAAGGGATCAGAACGGCGAAGGCTCTCCTCTATGGGAGGAACTACGGCTCGAGGCAAAAAGTTTGTGTAAGGCAGCTGAATGTGGCATCTAATGCCTTCTAAGCATCCACCTCTTTTTTCGAGTAGGGACTGTATCCCTTAGCTTGCAGCAGGGCTTCTACCGCCTCAATATTTGCAAACTGCTGAACTTGCTTTTCATTTTCGATCAGTACATGTGCTTCGTCACTGATTATTATTGCTGATTTGTTAAATCTGCAGTCGCAGTGAACGACTTTTCCGTTATCGTTAACAGAAATTACAAAGTTGCCAATTTCTTCATAATAACCATCAGGCCGCCTGATTAACCATGTATTTATGGGAAGGATGGCTTCCGCACCTTCTCCGTCTATAGACATATCAATATGATCGGGTAACGCACTCACTTTATTCGCGAGAGACACCAGCAGATCATCCCTGTCTCCTGAGTCGTCTATTGTATACAAATGACCTTCGAAAACATCTGAAAGGTCTATTTTAGACAACTTCGTTAAACCATCTAACGTCTTTTCACAAAGGGTAAACATAGTACTACTGGCACGACAAAGTGTAAAACCGAGGGGCTTATCGTCCGGATCAAAAACACCTTCCATATCAACTTTCAAGCCAGCCCTCCTCATAAGTTCTATCGCTTTTTCCTGTTGAATTCGCAAGCAATTAGCGCGGGAGACGTCCTTTAACTCGATAGCAGCAGTCGCTTTAACATTACTCAGTAAGCTTTCCGCTGCACGCTTCCTATTTTCTGTTTCTGCAGGGCCGACCTGCATCGCATCTTTAGCCGCTGTGGCCACTTTATCCATTACTTGTTCGAAATTAAGGGATGAGCCTTGACACCACTCACGAATCTCCAAGACATCAAGGCCTAAATAATTTGCACCATCGATAATCGTGTCAATGGGGTCGTAACCCAATTTGGCCAATCCGTGGTGATCTTTTTGCACCCGAGCAAGCTCAGATGGGTCAATATAACCTGAACTGAGATTCTCTTCGAGCCGGAGCGCCACGTGCAAAACTGCATAGAACTTCAAGTCCGGATAGCATGCAAACATGAAATCTCTTAAATTGACCACATCAGGGTCGCTTGCAGCACGTTCCATCGCTTCAGCCCTTTCACTCATCGCCGCTAAAATATTTTTAGAATTCCACCACCCGGCTGGTAAGCCCTCTAAACGAGCCTTAGATGAAGGAAGATCTACAAAATGACGCAACTCACCGACTCGTTCTTTCCATAAAGCAGCTTCGGCGCGCAGAGAGTCGCGGTCGACCTCTGATAACGGTTCATAGGCTTGATCGCTTCTTAAAAAACCCGAGCGAAACGGGGGGATAACTTTTCCCGCCCAAGCCATCGGGCGGTTTGTTTGCGGCAAGCTTCTAGAATTATCAAAAAAACTAATCTTGCCACCTTCATCAA
This sequence comes from Chlamydiales bacterium, assembly GCA_030679955.1. GTDB lineage: Bacteria > Chlamydiota > Chlamydiia > Chlamydiales > JAJFMA01 > CAMFKD01. The sequence goes on from JAUXSF010000009.1 coordinate 156,575, forward strand.
CAAGCACGTTTGATCCATGAGCATCGAACATCCCCATACCTATTTGGGTAGTAACACCTATGATGGTCTCTTCCATATTCAAGTCTTTTTTATCACCATGAAGCTGGTTTAACGTTTGCCCTTCGTGGGCAGCCTGAATACTTCCCCTGGGTCGGTCGAAGGCATGTGTCTCCAGGTTAATGGTGCGAAAGTCTCCCTTATCATCAATAATCCCGACCTCTTTACCCTTTGAGGAGTTCGAGATATCCTGCTTAGTGATCATATCCATTCGTCCAGTCGGAACAAAACGCCGCTCCATACCCATCAAGACAGCAGCATCGTACATAAAATGCTCCATCGCAGATGCTGCTTCCTCATCCTGTGCGCCTATTTTGTAATAACCGATAAGCTTGCCATCATTGTCATAGACCTTTTTAACAATGTTTGCGGATATGCCAAGAGCAGCTACTTCCGCTTCTTGCTTCAATAGCCAGGCTTTGCCATCTCTCTTAACCTTTTGCAGTTTAGTTTGGTTAGCCAAAGCACTTTCAGTTATACGCCCTTTCGGTGAAATGGACGGCACGGCTGAAGCTTCCGCCGATGGACTCTTAGAAGCTAACGCTTCTATTGCCTGTCTAAACTCTGCAACCCCCGCCTCCGTCAAAGTTCGGTTTCCTGACAAATACTTACCCATTGTGACTCGGTATTCCATTGGGAAGTCTTGCAGCGTTAATCCTTGCAGAATCTCAGGTTGATTCTCAAAACTCGAAACAACTTCAGATATTTTCTTTAAATTGTTGTGGAGTATCCAAACTTTGCCAGCTATTTGAGGCGTAAAAGCAGGGTCTTCAGGCACCTCATATGCCCCTCTCAAATACTGCAGACACTCTTTAATAAGCGGACATTGCTTTTGCTGCTTACACAAGCGCTCAGCCTCTTGAGCAGTCACGCATTTACCCAAATGGAGGTGACGATCCCGCACTCCCACTTGACGGTCCACAACCTTCTGAGCAGCTTGTCTAATCTGGTCCGCTTTATCGGACTTATCATCCCCAATTAGCAGTCCCGCCGCCTCTTCAATATGGACGCGCTGAGTCTCTAGCTGTGCATCTGATAAGTGTGGAGCCATCTCTAAGGTAGTAGCCAGTGATTCAATAGGATCCCCCTTAGACTTCTCAACCCCAGCTAAAACCCCAGCTCCTAAAGCGTCTATCCGCCTTTCTTTGTGTGCCTTGTTCAGACCAACTTTAGATAAAATACTATCCTGATTGATTTTGAGCGTCTTTAACGCTTTGATGCTTATGGATGTAGAGTCCTTACTAGCAAATACTTCACCCAACGGCTTGCTCGTTTTCTGAACAGCAACCTTCCCGCTGCCCTTCGCTACAGCGCCCCCTTCCGGATCAACGCTCGGAGAGTATTCGCTTCCACTGCTCACTCCACTTAATACCATAACAGCACCTAATTAAAATCATTTTTAACTTAATTATATTATTTATTATTTAACATTACTAGACATCATTATTATCTATCAAATTACTTAACGAGAGGCAGCTGAGTGTTACGACCATGATGCTCGCTGACTGCTGGTTCAAAAAAGGGGAAGCTGCTATCCTGAAGCGCCTTTTAGCTTTCAAATGGATGGTTATCTTGAAGTTACTTCTTAAAGCCGCCCTTCAAAATCGGCGTCATCTTGTGATCCTCAGTGTCACAGTAATAGCCATGATCTTCTTTACCTTTGCCTCTCAGCTTGAGGGACTTGCACTGGCTATTATCACGAAGAAAGGCCCTGACTTCTTTGAACTCTTTGCCCCCATGAAGGATGGCCAGCTTGTTAAGAGCACAGCCATATCCAAAGAGCAGTTTGAGGAGCGTTGGACCCAACTAGACGCTTCTGGTGACAATGTTGTTACCTTGGACAATACAATAGCGTTCATGGATGTTCATGGAACGGATCGAGTCTCCAAAGCCATCGATTACGCGAATAATTGGTTTCACTTCGATGAAGGAGTAGCTAATTTAGCCATCTTTTTGATCTTTGTAGCCCTGCTAAAAGCCGTTTCACAGTTTTGTCATCGCTACAGCACACGCCTTATCGCTATTCGCGTAAGCCGTGACCTGCGGCAAAGCTATTTTGAGCACTTACAATCGCTGCCAATGGAGTTCTACCAAAAGCACGATATTGGAGGCCTCTCCACCCGTGCCGTCGGCGACGCCGGGGTTATTGCAGAAGCGCTAACAGCTACTTTGATTAACTACTTCCAATCGCCATTTGTGATACTGACCTCGCTCATTTGGTGCTTCCTAACCAGCTGGCAACTGACTCTGTTAGTCTTCGTGGGACTCCCCTTCCTGGCCGCCCCGATTTTCCTTATAGCCCGCCAAGTTAAGAAAATTTCACGGCAAATTCAAAAGAACCAAGAAGGCTTTGCAGCCGTACTCATCGACTTTTTTGCAGGTATCCAAACAGTAAAAGTCTTTGCCATGGAAGACTTTTCACTAAAAAAATATCGCGAACAAAATGAACGTCTAGCCTATCTGGAACAAAAGGGTGCGCGTTACGACCTATCCTCCAGACCGATTGTTCATACCATTGGCGTCCTGTGCATCGCCAGCGTCATGCTATTCGGTATGCACGTGCTTCAGATGAGCGTGACATCCATCTTGCTATATTGTGCCCTGCTGTACTTGCTATACGAGCCCATCAAGAAATTTGCCGAAGAGAACAACCAAATTCAGCGAGGCATAGCCGCCGCAGAACGTATGTACGAGGTGATGTCCATCACACCCCGTATTCAAGATGATCCAAACGCGGAAACATTTAACAGCTTCGAAGATACCATTGAGTTCGACAATATTTGGTTCAGGTACGCTGACAAATGGATCTTGAAAGGATTGAGCTTCACCGTTAAAAAAGGCGAAACGATAGCCCTCGTAGGCCCAACAGGAGCCGGTAAATCCACAATTGTGCAACTGCTGCCACGCCTTTACGACGTCGAAAAAGGCGAAATCCGTATTGATGGCAAACCACTAAAAAATTACACACAACGCTCCCTACGCGACCAAATAGCTTTTGTGCCTCAGAAGCCATTCCTCTTCATGGACACCGTCGCAGAAAACATCGCCTTTGGACGTCCTTTTAGCCGAGATAAGGTTCACATTGCTGCCAAGAGAGCCTATGCCGATGAGTTTGTTACCCAATTAACCGAAGGCTACGACACCTACCTGGCCGAAGCTGGCAAAAACCTCTCAGGAGGCCAGCAGCAACGCCTCGCCATCGCTCGCGCCTTGGTTAAAGACGCCCCTATTTTGGTTTTAGACGAAGCGACATCCTCTTTGGACAACCTAAGCGAGATACGCATTAAACAAGCCTTGATCGATCTACATGGCACCATGACGCAGATCATCATTGCTCACCGCCTATCCACGATTGAAGATGCCGACCGCATCATCTACATCGAAGAAGGCGTTAAAATCGCTGAAGGTACCAAGGATGAACTTCTAGCCACATGTCTGCCCTTCAGAGCCTTGTGGGAAGCTCGCCACAAACCTGAATTGACAGAAGCTCTGGTACCATAATGCGCGCAGTGGTCATACATTCAGGCGGAATGGACTCCTCCACCTGCCTGAAACTCGCTATCGACGAGTTTGGCGTAGATAACGTCACCGCCTTGGCATTTAATTACCGCCAGCGCAACATCAATGAGTTAGAGGCTGGCGCAAAAATATGCGCTGAGTGGGGTGTTAAGCGTAAAGTACTCGATCTTCCGGTCTTTGCAGAAGTCACCCAAAGCGCCCTTTTAGACTCCTCCCTGCCATTAGAGAGCATTGACGGCAAGCCATACTCAGCTTGGGTTGTTGGGCGTAATGGCATCATGTTTCAGATCGGCGGAATATTTGCACAGCATGTTGGCGCTGATACATTGTGGACGGGTGTCATGCAGCGCCCTGATTCTAACAGTGGTTACCCAGATTGCTCACAGCACTATGTCAGCTTGAAACAGCAAGCCTTGCGCATTGATTTGGGTAATCCACATTTTGAAATACGCGCACCTTTGATCGATATGACTAAAGCGGAAAGTTTTGCACTAGCACACCAACTAGGCATTCTTGATTTCTTGCTTGCTAATACGGTTACCTGTTATGAAGGCATTCCAGAGCAAGGTTGTGGACAATGCGCATGTTGCGTGTTGCGCAATGAGGGACTTCGTGAATTTTTGATGCATAAATAGCAATTTGCTGTTGTCGAAAATAACGAGATTGCAGTAAGATCTGGCACTATCCTGTTCCGGGTTAGCTCAGCGGTAGAGCAGTGGACTGTTAATCCATTGGTCGTAGGTTCGAATCCTACACCCGGAGACTTCGGCAGTTGCGGCGAAAGCCATAACTGCCATTTTTTTTGCCTGTGAAAGATGGGAATGGACTCGATGGACCTTATGGACGATATAGACCTTATGGACAGCTGTCCATGCCATTTGAATTTTTATTGTTTCTGGTGACTGAATTTTGTATGCTTACAGGCGGTGTGCGGCCCTGGGTTCAAATACTGGGTTGTGAACGTTAGTCTCAGGGCATCAGAACTGCTTTATGCGTTAATCCCGTTTACGGGAGTGCCAATCACATTAGGGAGCACACCACCTTTACTTTTCATTCGCTAAATCACGTCTAAATTGCATGTGCCGCAAAGCGTCGCCGGAAAAACGATGAACAAACAAGACTTCTTAAAGCTAGACACCATTACTAAAACTTCACTCATCATCGCAATGTATCTTCGAAACGAACTGGAAGATTTTCACTCGAAGCACCTATCCGATTCACAAATGATGGAACTTAACCCTATTATTCGCCAAGCTACCTACAACATTTTAACCTATTTAGAGCTAGCTGGCGGCGGTGATATCGCAGCCCAAAGGGTCATCGATTTCCAAATGATTTTGATACCCGATTATTGGGAACTTCCTAGCAAGGATTCCCCAAGAGAATATCTAGATGAAGTGTCCAAACTTTAAAGACTGAAAAGCAAATCATCTTTAATTAACCGATTAATCATCCACAACTCGTAAATGGCCCATAAGATCATGGAAAAATGAGGTCGACCAAATTGCTAATCTTTGTTTATCAGGAATAAACATGGCAATATCTGACTTTGCTAATTCCCAATCAATCTCGTCTATTTTTGCGTGCACTCTTTCTAATAATTCGCTTTCTCCAAATTTCTCATCTGGATGTAAGTGCTTAGTTTGCTTCATTCGCTCCCTCAGATGGACTAAATTTACAGGAATGCCGCTTTGTATATACCAGATAACATCATACCAATCTCTCCCCTTGATCCGTTTCTTCCAGTTGCGGCAAAGAGCCGCGTGCATTTTACCCGCGAAAAGATCGGCGATCGCGTATGTAGCAACATAAAAAGGAACAGGGTTTTTGACTAATTTGCTTTCCAAAGGTAAGTGCAACAGAGGTGGGTCGGTATCAATCTCGAGTTTAATCTGAATCTTTTGTTCAGGATGAACTCCCTTTATTTTGGTTTTTTCATGGATTGACAAAAGCATCGACAGAGTGTTTCCTTTCAAAAATGCAGACCAAATCCCCGTTTCTGCATTTTTTTCACGTAGATCTATATCCAACTCAAACCCCATCGCCATTAGCTCCTGGTGCATTCCATGCAGAAATGGAGTAAAGTCAAAATCCGGATTAGGTTTCAAAAGGGAAAAGTCGAGGTCTTCACTATATCTATCTAATCCATGTAAAATTCGTAAGGCCGTTCCTCCATAAAAAACAGCATGTTGAAAAAATAAGTGACGAGCCAATCCTAAGAGGGCTGTTTGTTGTAAAATTTCCCTCAATTTATCGATTTGAGGCATGGTATCTGGGTAGCTATTAAGCATCTGTTTAATGCTTAAATCAAAATTCATAATACTCCTACTAGATCTGTCAGGTAATAAACATGCTTAGAGTGATAAGCCCTTGCTATATCGTTTAATAATTCTTTATTTAGTCCATGAAAGCACTCTCGATCCATTCGTTTTGATTCCAACAATTCATCCTTAAGTTGCTCCTTATCCAATTTCTTACATGTTTTAAAAACCATATCGGCTAAAGCTTTTTCGGGACTAGCTATTAAAAATCCCCCTATAAAGTCTGGAGATTTTTTTTGTGTAATCCCTATGGGGTAACTCCCGGAAGACAAAGTGAAGTATGAAAAATCTGCCACAGAAGTGTGATACTCTTTATTTCTCCCTAATGTCATGCTTGTGACGGTGTGCACCCTTTCGGGAATCATACCATAAAATGATAGTGCCCATTCCATGCTCACATAGGAGGGGCCGTAGAGAAGGTTCGCTACTTGCTCAAACGGAATAACTTTAGAAGATCCATGTGTAATTTTTTCCCTGATTAGATAAAACCCGTTTTTCAGCCGAATTAACTCTTCATTTCTCACCATTCTTAAAATTGCTTCTCGAGGCTTCTTATAGTCGGCTAAAATCGTCAGGAGTGTCTGTGCATCTATGTAAGGTGTTTCAACGGATTTGAATAAATTTTTCATAACTCTACAGGCTCGCTCTTTCTATTATTTTACCAAAATTCCTATTTTTAATGGGAATCCTGGTAAAAATCTATGTAAAATCCAGCCAAAATTACCGCCTATAGTGGGAATTCTGGCTGAAAATTCAATCGCTTCCTAGCAAGAACTCCCCAAGAGAATATCTAGATGAAGTGCCAAACTTTAAATATTGAAAGGTTTAATCCATTGGTCGTAGGTTCGAATCCTACATCCGGAGACTTTGGAAGTTGCGGAGAAAGCCTCAGCTGCCATTTTCTTGATCCCTTATAATTTTAAGTTAGATCTTTGAGTAGCTTGGATTTCTTCTTCTATTGCTCTTGGAAGCAATTTCGAAATCTTTACATGAAATATTTTCTACTGTATAATGGCTAATATAAGAGCTGATAAATCGTTTTTTCCCACTGAAGGACTCATATGATCTCTCTTAACATTTTAACACCGTTGGAACTTCTGACTCAAATTGCACAAAACGCTAAAGCAAAAAGGCTTTCTTTAAATCTTAGCCAACAAAATTTATCGTTACGCTCCGGCGTTAGCCTAGGATCAATCAAGCGCTTCGAACAGACCGGAAAAATTTCGCTGGAATCACTTCTTAAATTAGCCTTGGTCCTTAAAAGCCTGGAGTCGTTTAATTCCCTTTTTGCGAAAGAATCTTTACAATCACTCCCTTCGCTTGATGCTATTTTAAAACAAACCCCTCGTAAACGGGGACGCAAATGACTTTATCCGCACAAATTAAAATCATTAATGTAAATTATTGCCGAGGCCATCAATTAGTGCCTTTTGGAAAGTTATTATGGAAAGATAAGCGCATGTATTTTGAATACAATAACAGCTTTCTAGATTCAGGACTTCACCTATCTCCATTTAAATTGCCCTTAAAAGCCGGCGTCATTGTCTGCGAAGACAATGTCTTTGATGGATTGTTCGGTCTTTTTAATGACAGCCTACCGGATGGTTGGGGCCGTTTGCTGTTAGACAGAAAATTAAGGACTTTAGGCTTAAATCCAGGTGGGATAACACCCTTAGACCGTTTAAGCTACACAGGTTCGCGCGGAATGGGTGCCTTGCAATATGAGCCAGAAATCAATGATTCTAAAGAGTTAAAATTCATAAGCGATTTAGACGAAATCGCTCGAGAATGTATGCAAGTCTTGGAATATGATGATAGTCAGTTCCTTGATGACTTGTTGATCATGAATGGATCCTCTGCCGGAGCGCGTCCAAAAATTCTTATTTCAATACTGCCTAAAGAAAAAATCGTGTCAAATAACAATTTAAACGAAATACATAACGACTGGATTGTTAAATTTCGCTCTTCACAAGACCCGAAAGATATCGGATCTATCGAATATGCCTATAATCTTATGGCAAAAAGCGCGGGTCTAGCTATTCCTGAAATTAAACTTTTCAAATCTAAAATCGGAAATGGCCATTTTGGAGTTAAGCGCTTTGATCGAGTGGAATCTAAATTTATACATATGCATACACTTTGCGGCCTAGTGCATGCTGACCATCGCTATCCTGCGCTTGATTATTCTGATATCATGAAAGTAACCATGATGCTTACCCAAAATCAGCTTGAAGTTGAGCGTCAATTCCGCAATGCCGTATTCAACGTCTTTGCCCACAATCGAGATGACCATTCTAAAAACTTCTCCTTTCTAATGGATGAAGATGGCGCATGGTATGTCTCTCCAGCGTATGATTTAACTTTTTCCTCAGGCCCGGGCGGAGAACACTGCTCTTCAGTCATGGGCGAAGGCCGAGCTCCAACAAAATCTCACCTCTTAAAACTCGCCAAAACCACGGGCATTCCTGATAACACAGCCCAGCAGATCATTGAAGAAGTTAAAAGTGCAGTAATGCTTTGGCCTACATTTGCCAAAGAAGCAAATGTTTCGTCCCAATCACTTCAAAGCATTTATAAACAATTAAAGATGTGCTCGGATTAAGCCTGAGTGTACCCATTAACAGGCGACTTCGGCAGTTGTGGCGCAAGCCATAACTGCTATTTTTTTTGCCCAATGGACTTAGTAAGACTGGGTGGACTGAAGTGGACTAATTTCTGTCCATAGGGTCCATAAGGTCCATCGAGTCCATGCTATGAAACATCGTCCTCATGAGGGGAATTCGGGAGTTTTTTCCTTCTTCTACGATCCTGCCAGGTTTGCAACACAACATAAAATGCCGGCACAAATACTACAGCAAGACAGGTAGATGCAAGCATACCACTACTTACAGCAATACCGATAGAGCGCCTAGCGTTTGCACCTGCTCCACTAGCAAATACTAAGGGCATCACACCCAAAATAAAAGCAAATGAGGTCATGATAATCGGACGAAAACGTATCTTAGCTCCGTGTAGAGCAGATTCGATAACGGATTTACCATGCCACTCACGGTGCTCACGTGCAACTTCCACAATCAATATGGCATTTTTTGCAGCCAAAGCGATCAATAACAAAATGCCAATCTGCGTATAAATGTTATTTGCAAGCCCCAAGCTAGCTAAGATGGACACTGTACCGAACAAAGCCAAAGGTACACTGAGTAAAATCGCTGCGGGCGTCACCCAGTTTTCATATTGCCCGGCAAGAATCAAATAGACAAAAAGAAGGGACATCGCAAAAATTAAATAACTCCATTCTCCAGCAATTTTTTCCTGATAAGCGGTACCAGTCCACTCATAAGACATTCCAGCAGGCAGCACTTGAGCGGCTAATTGTTCCATTGATTCAAGCGATTGGCCTGAGCTATATCCTGGGGCAGACACGCCATAAATATTGCTAGAGGGATACAGGTTATATAGCGAAATAATAGCAGGGCCTGTAGCAGGCCAAATATTGGCAAGCGTGCCAATAGGAACCATACCGCCGGTTTGATTTCTCACGTACAAATGACGAACATCTTCTTGCGTCATACGCGAGGTTGGATCGCCTTGAACATAAACTTGGAAAACTTGCCCAAATTTCGTAAAAAGATTCACATAAGAAGAACCTACATAGGTCTCTAAGGCATTCATAGCGTCCTCAACTGGCACGCCTAAAGATCTTGCCTTAACCCTATCGATCGGGGCAAAAACTTGTGGAACAGAAGAGCGAAATGAGGTCATTAAATGACTGAGTGGGGGCTGTTCACTTCCATTCTGCACCAATAGGTCCGTTGCCGCCTGTAACTTACGGTAATCAAACGATCCATCTTGCAATTCGACTTGCATTTGAAAACCACCAGCATTCCCTAAACCTTGTATAGGTGGCGGTATCATGACTAAGACTTTTGCATCCAGCGTATTGGCTGCAATGTCATTGAGCTCTTTATAGAGTGCGGGCAAATCTTGTTCTTTTCCTCGGACACTCCAATCCTTAAACATCACATAGAGAACACCAGCGTTAGCCAAATTGGCACTGTTATCCAAAACAGAAACCCCATTAATCGCGATTACATTTTCAACGCCACCAACTTTGCCTGCCTGATCAGCTATTTTTTTGAGTAAATTTTCTGTACGCCCCAAGCTTGCGCCATCAGGCAAATTCACACTCATGATTAAATAACCTTGGTCTTCAATAGGAATAAAACCTGTAGGAACTTGACCCAATAAAAAAACGGCTAGTGCGACTAAACAAATTCCGATAACGCTAGCGATTTTGCTGTGATGGATCAATTTATCGATAAACCTAAGATAGCCAGCCTCAATAGGAAAATAGATTCGATCAAAAGCACGATACACTACAGATTTCTCTTTTTTCGGATCTATTGGCCTTAGCCACAGAGCACATTGCGTGGGTTTTAGTGTCATGGCATTGATAGCACTAATAAATGCTGTAGCGGCTATTACCAAAGCAAACTGCGCATACATCGCACCGGTTAATCCGGGCATAAAACCTGCTGGAACGAATACCGCCATAAGCACCAAGGTTATACCTATAACAGGCCCCATTAGTTCTTTCATGGCCTTGATAGAAGCATTCTTGGGCGATTCACCATGTTCAATATGTTGTGTCACACCTTCGACAATGACAATCGCATCGTCGACAACAATCCCAATGGCAAGCACTAGAGCAAATAAAGTTAATAAGTTAATGGAAAAACCAAGAAGAAGCATGGCAAAAAAGGCGCCAATAATCGTGACGGGCACCGTTGTAGCTGGGACCAAAGTCGCTCGGAAATTCTGTAAAAAGAAAAAAATCACGATCAACACTAAGATCATTGCTTCAAATAGCGTTTTATAGACTTCATTAATAGATGCTCTAACAAAAACAGTGGTGTCAAAAGGTATCGAATATTTTAACCCGGGAGGAAACTTCTTAGACATTTTTTCTACGGTTGTCCGCACATCTTCCGCCACCTTTAAAGCGTTGGCGCCTGGTAATTGATAAATACCAATCGCTGCGGTGGGCTTATTATTGAGGTTGGCCGACATACTATAGTTTGAAGAACCAAGTTCAACATGTCCCACATCACGAATACGCACAATCTTAGCGCTGTTACCGGCATAGGCAGTTTGTCCGGGCTTTGTCGCATCCGATTTAATGATGATATCTTCAAATTCATCAGGGTCAATAAGCAACCCTGGAACGTTGACGGTGAATTGATACGCTTCTGGACCTGAAGTGGGTGGCGCAGCAAGTTGTCCTGCAGAAATGGCTTTATTTTGCTGGCTAATAGCGTTAAGAACATCAGAGGGGTTTAATGAGTAGGTATACATTTTGTTAGGATCAAGCCATATTCTCATCGCGTAAGAGCCCGATCCAAAAATTAAAACGTTGCCCACACCAGGTAAACGTGCTAATTCGTCTTGCATATTGATGGTGGCATAATTATTTAAAAACAAGCCATCATACTCACCATTTTCCGAAGTTAGATTGATAAATTGTAATATAGAAGTTGATTTTTGCTGGACGACAACACCTTGTTGTTGGACTTGTTGCGGCAATTGCGCCATGGCAGCTTGTACTCTGTTTTGTACTAAGACCTGGGCAAAGTTGAGGTCGGTACCAATAGCAAATGTCACAATCAAAGTGTAACTACCCGAGTTGGTGCTGGTAGACTGCATATAGATCATATTTTCAACCCCATTGACTTGCTGCTCAATCGGGAGGGCTACAGTACTAATTAACGTTTTGGCATCAGCTCCAGGGTAAGTTGTTGTAACCTGAATAGTGGGCGGGACAATGGCTGGGTATTGAGAAATAGGCAAAACTACAATTGCGACTAATCCTAAAAACACAATAAACAAAGCAATCACATTGGCTAACACAGGGCGTTCAATAAAAAATTGAGATATATTCATGTTACCCTAATTAGTTCGTCGAACCTTGTTCAAGAATATTCACTTTATTGCCCGGTGTTGCAAACTGCAGTCCTCCTACGATGACTCTATCGCTTGCGGTCAATCCTTGTGTGACTGCACGCATTTCTTGTTCCATAGCACCTATTTTAATACGTTTTAATTGGACAACGCTATTCTCGTCAGCGATCAATACGTAAGATCCAATCTGATCATAAAGTACAGCTGCATCAGGAATCGTCATCTGCTTTTCGGGTTTGGAAACAGGGATGCGCACCTGAACAAAAAGGCCGGGCAACAAGGCGTAATCTTTATTCTCCAAAAGAGCACGGAATTGTAATGTACCAGTAGAGGAGTCGAGTCCTGTGTTGACAAAATCCAGTTTCCCCCTATGCTTAAAGACTGTTTCATTTTGCAATTTGATGTCTGCCGAAATTTGATTGATATCCTCAGGCTTAAAACCTGCAGCTCTTGCAGCCTCGCGTAGTTTAATCAAATCAAGTTCGTTGAGATTGAAATAGGCATAGATAGGATCTATTTGTTCGATAGTGGCTATTGTGGTCGCTGCACCATGACCGACAAGATTTCCAGGATCTACAAGGTGACGACCTATGCGGCCATCGAAGGGTGCACTGACATGTGTATAGCTATAATTGATTTCAGCGATCTTTTCATCAGCGACGGCTTTTGCTATTTCCGCATCGCTTTCTTGGGTTTTGGCTAACCATTTTTCCACGTTATTGAGAGAAGTCGCATCTTGCGAATACATTTTTTTTTGCCGCTCATACTCTGACTTAGCATAAATGTTGGCGGCCTTTTGTGCCGCTACGGTCGCTTGAGCCGCAAGCAATTGTTGATAATAGGTATCGGGTTGAACAACAAATAATTCTTGTCCCTTTTTTACAAAAGTACCATCTGTAAATTCTATTGAATCAAGATATCCCTCGACACGAGCCACTAAATCAACGGAATTGTAAGCGACAAGCGTGCCTGTTTGGGTTATATAATCAACGATTTGTTCCGATTGCGGGTTCTGTACTGTAACTTTTGGAGGAGATATTTCAGGGGGTCCCTCATGTGAGTGGCGCCTGCTAATGTAAAAGATAATACATATCACAGCGATGATCGCTGCTGCTGCGGCAATCCTTCCACCTGTTACAACTTTTTTTTGTTTTATCTCAGGGTCCATAGTCATCACCAATTTGGCAGATAAAGTTGCTTAAACGATTGCCATTCGCTGTCTGGCTCTTCATGGTTTTGTTTTCTCAGCAATGTTCCCCAGTCTGTTCTTTCTAGCATTTGGCATTTAATATGATCTGGTATGACATCATCGCATTCACTGATTTCCCAGCCCCCACCCAATGATCTAAAAAGAGCAACTAATGCTTGAGGAACATCCCCTTGGGCAGTGGTCAAAGAAGATTGTATGCGGAGTTGTTGTTGTTCCGCATTCAATACAGGAGTAAAGTCGCTTTCGCCTTCTTTGTAACGAATCATGGCTAACTGCAAAGTTTTAGTGGCAGCACGGTTAGCTTCAGTTAGGTAATGCACAGCGACTTTTGCTTCGATGAAAGCAGTGATATTATCTTGTACCTCTTGCTGTGCTTTCAAAACCGCATTGATGTAATTCAACAAAGCTTCTTGAAAAACCGCATCTTGCACACGTACGGAGTTAGTGATTTGACCATAATTTAAGATCGGCCAAGCTAATCCTGGTCCTGCGGAATATGTTCGGTTAGCCCAATCAAAAAGATTGCCGAGGGAGGATTGACCTATGTTATTAGCAGCAAACGCAAAGGTCCCTGATAAAGATAAGGCTGGAAAAAGATTGGCTTTAACAGAGCCTATCAACTCGGATTGGGCTATTGCTTCCAGCCTGGCCTGACGTATATCAGGACGACATGCAATAGTTTCAATAGGTATACCCACAGCAACACAAATGGGCGCTTCAGGTATTCCCTGTTGTAATTCAAGTAGACAATCTAATTGATTGGGCACTGTTCCTAATAATACACATAAAGCGTCTCTTTGCTTTTGCAAGTCGCTATTATACTGGGGAAGCTTTGCTTGGGTTTCTGACAACTCAGCCTGTGCCTGTTCGACATCCACAAGACTGACTTCTCCCGCGCTATGGCGAGCTTTGGCTATTCTGAGCCCTTTGGCTTGTACTTCAATGTTTGCGATTGTTATCCTGATCTGTTCTTCAATGGTGCGGATTTTGATATATACGCTAGCGATATCTGAAGTTAGTGTTACCAAAGCATTGTCATATGCAGCGATTGATGCTAAAAAGACTGCATCGTTAGAACGAATAGCGCGCCTATACTTTCCCCAAAAATCGAGTTCCCAATTTGCTGTAAACCCCAACATGTCGGTGGCAAAATAAGAAGGTAGTAGACTCTGAAACTGACTGCCGCCCATTCTGTAATAGGTTAGATTACCTATCATTTCTTGTTGTTGAGGATAAAGTCCACCAACCGATTGAGCCAGCTGCGCCCTGGCCTGTAACACTTTAACAGCCGTGCTATGTAAAGAGAGATTGCAAGCATACCCTTGATAAATTAATTGACAAAGTGTGTCGTCTTGAAAAACTTCCCACCATTTACCGTTTTCGAATGGTTGTTCACTTACAGAATCGTCATCTATCTTCCATTCTTCCAAAATAGGCTTGCAAGGCTCACGATAGTCGGGGCCTACCATACAACCCGTTAAAAGCAGACCTAAAATCACAAAAAGGCATTTTAACATAAGTGAGGAAATACCTAGGAATTGTCGATATATTGACATGCCACCTTCGAATCCGCTTACCAAAAATGGATAACCACATGCTTGAAGCTATCTTTTAGAATTTTCCACCCTAATCAAATAAATTTTTTAGCTCAATACCTTTGTGAAAACGCTAGAATTTTGCGAATGCCACAACTTACACGAAATATCTTCTGAAGAAGTTTGCATGGTTTTAAAAGCTTCAAAAAGGAATGGACTCAATGACCTTATGGAGGACAAGGAGCGGCGTCAGGACAGGACTGAACCGGAGTGATTGTGCCTGATGTGTTGATCGTGCCTACGTTAGTAGAGTCTACATCGCATGGGTCCAAATTGAAGAGGCCATCAACCGGATTAATCAAAAGATATCCAGTGCTGCTATCGTTGTCGGTAAGTGTCACGCAAGCAGAAGGATTCGGAAGGGTCGATCCGATGGTTACGGCTACACCTGTATTGTCGGCTAGCGTGTTATCTGTAATCGAAGCATCAAGGAATGAATATTGCTCTATATCGATGCCTGAAGCAGCATTTGATGATAAGTTTTGACAATTGTTAATAGTGTTTCCAGAAATATCCAAAATGAACAGACCGATGCCTGTAGGAGCATAGCTGACAATTCCAGTCCCTTCACATCCTATGATCTCATTATCCGAGATGGATAAACTCAGCGCGGAAAAATCTTGATTGATAGCGATTCCGTTTGACGCATTTCCGATGCCTGAAATGATGTTGTCACTGATTGTTATATCGCCAATTGCAGTGGATCCAGAGCTTATTACCGCGATGCCATTATCGCTGCATCCCGTGATGACGTTATTCGTTGCAGTTAGCAACAAAATATTGGCTGGCGTTGCAAGTACAAGTCCCGAGCCACCATTATTAGACATTGTGTTTGCTGATGCGGTGACTCCGAGAGTTCCAAAAGCACCGGAGGTATGCAGATAAAGAGAATTCGATGTATTGCCTGTGAATATATTGTTCCGTAGTGCAATTGAGCAATTGTCGATAGTTCCACTCGATAGCACAACTAAACTGGATCCTAGCGATGCCTGAGACCCTGTTCCGTTATTTATGATGGTGTTGCCAAGAATGTTGATATTGGCATTGACGGCGTTATCGAGATTAAATCGGATACTTCCCGTCGTATTGCTATCGAACAAGTTATTCTCGATGCTAGCAGCAAACATATTGCTGTTCGCAACTATCTCCAGAGGCGTGCTAGAGACGGATGTTTGCCCTCTGAAAATATTATTCGAGCAAAGAACAGAAGACGTTCCATTAAGATTCAAAAAAACGCCGTTAACGTTATCTAAAAACCTGTTGTTGGTTAAAGATATAGAGGTGTTCCCAGAAAAGTAGGCTTCGATCGGATAAGTAGTGGTGTTTTTGAACGTGCAATATGAGACGTCCAAGCTCTGGAGGTCGGTTCCATATATGGCATCGTTCAGGGCTGAACTAATGGTAAAGCCGCTTATTTCATTGTTAGCGGCCAATGTAACCGCATTGCCATCGGTATCGATATTGGTGTTCGTAATTATAGGTGAAGAACTGCTTAGCGCAGGAATCGTAATTGTCCCCACAGGTGTTAACACTGAGTGGCTGACGCCTGAGCCCCAGAACTTCTGATTTGGTTTTAGAAAGATTCCTGAATCCATTCCTGCAGTAGTCCCGTCTCCTGGGAATACGTAGATAATGTTATTCGGAGAAGAGTTGTCTTGAGCTTGGGCCAAGCTATGGTAAGGGCTTTCGAAGGTGCCGTTGGACATGCCTGTATTATTGACGAACACAAAAATCAAGGGCAACCCTGTGGCAGGATCAATCGCGAGGTTGTTTTTTCGCGGGTTGTCCATAACAATAATCTCTTGTCTAGCCACAGGCTGTAACATTCGGTCATTTAACGTATTGGCCGCATAGTAAATGCGTTTCTGTTCTCTGGAGTTCGATTGAGGGCCAAAAGGGAAATTTAACGAAAGTTGCCCTTGGAACTTATTATGGAAAGTCCTGTCATAGGAGTCGCTAATTTCAAGAGTTAAGACGTCTTTGAGCGTGCAAGAAACCCTAGCTTTTGCACCACCGGCTCCGTGGCCAACTGATCCTTTGAAATAATAAGGGCCTACTGCAGCGTAAAAGTTAAGCGATTCAAATTTCCCAAAGTGATACCCCACTTCCGCGTCAGTCCCTTTCATGGCGCATTGATATTTTTGCGATATAAGTAAGTTATTGCCGGAAAAGGTTCCGAAAATGGGATCGTAGGGACTGCCGGTTGTTTTGCCAACGGGCAGATAGCCGTTAATACGAAAGTCAAATAGCTCACCGAGGGCTTCAAGACCTAATCCAAGTTGATTGGAACGTAAGCGGCCTCCATTTCTATAATCGTAATAAGTATTGATGCCATAAACGTGATTCCCACGTGGTGCTCTGATTCCACAACCTATGTTGGTTGCCCATTTTCCGTTATTAAACACATGGCTTCTGGCATCAAAAAACGGAGTGACATCCCATTGCCCCTCGTCCGAGGACATGAACATTTCTAGTGTTGTATATCCATCTTTATAACCAATGCCGCCACCTTCAATATGGCGAAAGGCAGCTCGATAGGGTTGTGAAGCGGATGCAAAACCACTCAGAGATAGAATTAGAGCCAAAAAAATAAGACGAAACATACTATACCATAAAAAAAATATTTTTTATGCTAGCTAACAGAGTTATTAAAAATCAATTTTTCTGATTCAGGATATCTAGATAAAAGTCCAAGCGACAAAACGGCTTTTCTTTTGACCTTGGCCCATATCTACTGTTCTAATTTCTTTGGGTCGCGCCTTTTCTAATGCGCGATAGATGGGTACAAGACTACTAGCTTTTGAAACAAGCGTTGTAAACCACTTGCAGTTGACGTGAGCACTCTCTTCAATCATTTGTTTGATAAATGCCACTTCTCCACCAGGACACCACAACTCATTGCTTTGTCCCCCGAAATTCAGCGCTTTTGTGTGAACTTTTAAGTTTTTCCACTTCCTTTGAGTCGCAGCCTTTGCTTCAGCGCGTGTGGAGTGGAAAGGAGGGTTGCACATTGAGACGTCGTATATAGCGTCATCTTGTAAAACGCCTTGAAAAATGTTTGCAGAGGATTTTTGAAAACGAATTTCAATTGCTTCTGCAAGGTTATTTCGTGCGACGATGCCATTTGCTATTGATATAGCTTGCGGTTCAATATCTGTACCCACAAAACTCCATCCATATTCTCGATGACCTATGAGAGGATAGATGCAATTTGCACCTACACCGATATCTATGACGGAGATGTTTTTTCCTTTAGGAATGATTCCCCTGTTGGTAACGGCCAGTAAATCTGCAATGTGATGGATATAATCTGCTCGACCGGGAATGGGAGGGCAAAGGAAATGTTCGGGTATGTCCCATGCAATGTTGTAAAAGAGCTTTAGAATAGCTTTATTCAGAGCTTTAACGGCAATGGGATCAGCAAAATCCATAGATTCATTTCCATAGCTATTTATCGCTATAAATTTGGTTAAATCAGGACAGCTTTTTGTGAGCGCCTTAAAATCATAGGGTGCTCTATGCCTGCTTCTAGGGTGTAATTCTGTTTTAATCTGTGCCATTTACACTCAAAACTCAGACCTTTTTTACATGCGCACGGATTTCATCAGCAATTTTCTGCATTTCGACAACGATCTCATTTGTTGGCGTTAAGCGTTTGCACAATTTGCGTAGTCGGGTACTCATTCTGTTCAAACTTTGTGCAGACGAAGCATATTCTTGCTTATTGGCCGTTAATTCAGCATTTAACCTTGTAAGTTCTTCAATTTTCAGCTTCAATTCAGTAATTTCTGCGTCCATTCTCATCCTTAATAAATTTAATTAAACATACCTCTTCAAAGCGAAAAAGTCATTAAAAATTGCATATTATATTAAAATTTAATCTTGGATCACGCCCAGGAAAGGCGGCAATGACCACCCTAAAGCAGCCATAAACTTCTGTCCATAAGGTCCATAGAGTCCATGAATTTTCGTAATGAAATTGAAGAGTTGGACTACAGGCAGCTAGATTAGGCGGCAGCGACCCATTGAGCTTCTCCGGTAGGGCCAGGAGGAAGAACAAAGGTTGATATTGCCTTGCCTAAATTAGAGACGCGTTTGGAGGTACCCATCACTCGTTCCCTGGCGCCCCCTTGGGACAGGATTCTAACTCTTGCATCAACGGCTAATTTTAAAGCTCTAAAACCAGTATTATCTTCAACAACGCGGCACGCATTACCATTTTCACTCATTAAATCCCGACCCCATTGCGCCAATATAGCTCTGGCTCGTGACCCCGTCACGCCCTCGGCATCGACGCTTACTTTTAATTTATTAAAAGTAATTAGCGCAGCTAATAGACCGGTTCTGTCTTTCCCACTGAAGCAGTTAATACTTAAGAGAGCATCTAGGTCAAGTAACAACATGGCAGCCTGTTCAGCTGTATCAAAGCCTCCTTTAGATTCTTTACCCAACGTGTTTTCGAGATTTTCAAAGCGTTGCATCATATCTAGAGCTTCGTTTAGTTGACCACTGGCATAAAGCTTCTCGGATTTTGCTTCTATTAGGGGTCGCATTTTCTCTATCGCTTGCTCATTGATACTGCGCTGAGGGCCTTTGTTTTCAGTGTTTCCTTGAGCTGAGATGTTAAAGAAGACTACATCCAATGTTTTACTAATGGCTTTACCCTCGTCATCGCTGATACTAACGGGTAAATGAATCTTGCCGTCCAAATCCATAAAGGGACCTTTACCGTCGAAAACCAGCTCTTTACCATCGAAAGTTGCGTAGATATCCTGCATGTCCAGCATTTGATTGGCTTCGTTGATAACAAAGTCCCCTTCACGTTTGGGTGGTTTCATGGCGTCTAGCATACTTACCCTGCTGAAACTCACTTTGTCATTTTCAGCTAAAAACAGTTTTAAAGATTCGGGTGAGTGAGAGCTGAGATGCGCTGCAAAATCCTGTAAAGCCTGGTTTTCCAGCACCCAATGACGTTCAACAATGGTAAAATCTATTTTTTTCTTGAGCTCGTCTAAAGGCGCGCTACTGGTCTTCTTACTGATTCCAAAGGCGCCCTCTAACATTTTCCATTGATTAGGCGTGATCTGCTCTAGATCGTTATAGGATTTTAATTCTGCCTTTAGTTGTTTAAGCGCAGGTAAACTGGTGGAGCCGGTACGGTAGTCATGTACAGCACCTGAACGATTAATATTGGAGGTTATCTCTCCTTTTTGCTCCACAACTTGTGTACGTAAATTGACGCACGCAGGTAAAAACTTTTGATGAGCCTCCTCAAGGGGCACGGTTTCCAAAAGCCTTCTGTACGAAGCGCTAGCAGCCCAGGTAGCTCCAGAGGCGATGGTCGACTTTACCTGTACAAGATTGTCTTCAGTAAGTTTTAGCTGTGCATGAGCGACCTCATCATTAGGATTTTGAGATATGTGTTGTTTCAATGATTCTATTCGATCTTCATGGCTCTTGAGCAGTATCGTCATCACGTTGGTTCTATTGACTACCTCTTTACCAACCTCACGATCATCCATACGAAAAGTAGCTTCTAAAACCTCGCCCCGCACGACACTATGGAGATTATTCTGTGCGTCCGCGTCAAAACGTTGCAACACGTCAACATCAAAAGGTATTTGGCTCGTGTTAGCTGGTGGTCGTACCGACATACGCCGCGTTTTCATGTTGGAAAGTATGCTGGATGCGCGATTTGTCGCTGCTTTTGGACCTGCACTCACGAGGCGAGATATTCTGTTTCCTTTTTTTTTGACCTTGAGATCGTCATTAGATTTGAGATTATTCGTGTTATTACTATTAACATTTCCGATGTCACTATGATCTGTAGAAGAACTGAAGTCTGAATTTTTACCAATCTCCATCCGCATACCTAGACATTTATTTTAATATTGGCCAAATAACCTGTATAATTATATTTTAATTCATCATAAATTAAAATCATACTAACCTTAATTACTTCGGACAAGACCAAACTATTGGTAAAAAACGCGGCGTGGATAATGAAGGAGAGAAATGGACTCGATGGACCTTATGGACGATATGGACCTTGTGGACAGAGGTTTAGATTGATTGTCTTATCGGCCTGATCGTACGATTTTACCTTGTGTTTAAATAAAGATATAAGCAATATGATCTATACACAAATAAAATTACATCTCAGGAACTAATGTCGTTTAAAAATCTCAACCTCCAGCCCGAAATCGTTCAAGCTGTCGAAGAAAAAGGCTACACAGAAGCAACTCCCATCCAACTCAAGGTGATTCCTCTTATTATTGAGAGACACGATATTCTAGCGAGTGCGCAGACTGGTACGGGCAAAACGGCTGGTTTTACGCTACCTCTTCTACAAGTGTTGATGAATACCAGAAAAAAAGAACAAAAGCCTGCGGTACGCGCCCTTGTACTTACTCCGACACGCGAGCTTGCCTCTCAAATTGGCGAGAATGTTAAAGCCTATGGAAAGCATCTCCCCTTCAGAACGCAGGTGATTTTTGGCGGCGTCAACATTAACGCACAGATCCAAAAACTGCAGAGAGGAGCCGACATTCTCATTGCAACACCTGGAAGGCTATTGGATCTCGTATCGCAGGGAGTTATAAATCTTTCTCAGATAGAAATTTTAGTCCTCGACGAAGCGGACCGAATGCTGGATATGGGATTCATCCATGACATTAAGAAGATCCTCAAATTAGTGCCTGCTCAGAGGCAAAATTTACTGTTTTCAGCCACCTTCTCTGCAGAAATCAAGAAACTGGCCGCCGGCATTCTAAAAAACCCTCAAACAGTCGAAGTGGCCAAACAAAACGCGACCGCAGATCTTATAACGCACACTATTTATCCAGTTGACAATAAGCGTAAAAGAGAGCTTCTCTCGTTTTTGATCAGCACAAATAAGTGGGAACAGGTTTTAGTTTTTACCCGTACCAAACATGGCGCCAACAAGCTCGCCAAGCAATTAAGCATGGATGGGATTATCTCTGAGGCAATCCATGGTAACAAAAGCCAATCTGCACGGACTAAAGCGCTCGCTGATTTTAAATCGGGTAAGCTTAAAGTTCTTGTTGCGACGGATATTGCTGCACGAGGCCTCGACATCGACCAGCTGCCTCATGTGGTGAATTTTGAGCTTCCAAACGTTCCCGAAGATTACGTTCACCGCATTGGGCGAACCGGTCGCTGCGGAAACGAGGGATGGGCGTGTTCGCTTGTATGCGTCGATGAACTTCACCTGCTGGCAGCCATTGAAAGGCTCTTGAAGCACCAGATTCCAAAAAAGCTAGAAACTGGTTTTGAGGTTGATCAATCTATTGCTGCGGAACCGATTCCAAATGGAAGAAACACGCACTCTCCAAGGCAAGGACAAGGACAGGGACGCGGCCCCAAACCACAAAGCACTTTCTCTCCTCGCAGGCAAAATGCCTCACGCCCCAGGACGACAGAGAAATCAAAATTCGGCCAGCCTTCCAGATCTAGGTAACCTCAACTATCCTTTTTGCGACAAGGGCGGGAATGGGGACAATATAATATGGACCTTATGTACAGGAAATCATTTACCAAAGACGTCAAACAATCATCAAGGCTAGTATCCCCTGTCTAGCGCTTGACGAACTACCTCACGATATTTATTCCGCTGTTGCCTTGCACCTTCCGTGGTTTGGTGAGGCGTTTTGCATTCAGGGCAGTAAAATACACCCATTATTTCAGGATCATTGGCCAATAACCGCACTGTTTTACGATCAGCGCGCGAGCTAGTGTCATAACACCGTGAGCAAATCTCCACACCATTACAGTACAGAATTCCGTTCTTCCACTCCGTGCTTTCGTAATCGTCCACTTTTCTTAACAAATTACGATTAATATTCCTGATCGTTACAGCACTTTCTTTTTCCTGTTCCAACTCATTTTGAACAATGAATAAGTTGTTCTCTAGGAGCTTATAGTTTTTTTCCACACAAATGGAACAGCGTTCTTAAATATAATATAGCCAAACTTAAGAAACTTAATTATTTGTTGCGGGAAAGCTGCAAAAAAATTCATTACAGGCTTAATGAAACCAACAATAACTAGTATAGCCGCAATCAAGCCTGCAATTTCATAAATCCAATTTTTTAAAAATTCATAGTCCATTTTTTTCTCGCGTTAATTTAAGAAAGTCTCAAGTTTAACCCCATGGCAATGCACAATGAAACAAGTGTATGCCATTTAGGATTACCTGCACCCGAAAGGGTTTTGTAGAGGCTTTCCCGCCCAACGTGAGCTTTTTTCGCTAATGCACCTACACCGCCTTGCGCTTCTGCTACGTTTCGTAAAGCGATTAAAAAAAGATGTTGCGACTCTTCATCGCCTTTAAGGCTTTCTTCTAAAGCTGCATTTAAGTACGCGACAGCTTCATCGTGATCAGCTAAATGCTCGAGTAGAAATTCTTGATATTTTTTACTTCTTGCCATGACCTATCTCCCTTGATTGATAATCCTTCAAATACTCCTTTGCTTTAACGATGTCTCTTTCTTGGGTGCCCTTATCACCACCACAAAGAAGCAAGATGACTTTGTTCCCAATCTTCCCATAATAAATTCTAATCCCTGGGCCATAATGAATCCTAAGCTCGCAAACTCCTTCTTGTAGAGTTTTGCAATCGCCAAAATTTCCAACCCTCAAGCGATCAAGCCTTGTGAGGATTTTGGCTCGAGTATGAATCTCTTTGATATCCTTAATCCAGATCTCAAAGGGTCGCTTGCCAGTGGCGGTTTCGTAGAGTTCAATTTCTATTTCGTTCATATAATTCATTGTATCTTTTGGGATACAATAATTTCAAGTGAAGATTAACCCGCTTGCTCTGAGTGTGATGAAGGTTCCCAGTTATCTGCCCATGGCTTTAGTCGCCTAGAAGAATATTCAATGACAGCTGTATTGTACACTGGTTGACATAGCCTACGCTTTTCACGGCGTTTTGATGGGCCATATACTGAAACTGAAGAAGTGAATCTACTTTGAGGTTACCGACCAAAGAAGCTGTGTGATCAATTCCTATATTTACAGGAATTTGCTGGGTGCGAGTAATCCAGTCAATCGTCCATTCGCTGTTGGAAATCACATAGGTATCTTTCAAAAAAAGATAAATGACAAATGGTTGAAACAGCAGGTAATTTTGTTTCGGTTTATGAGAATTTTCCGCGACCGAAATAGGGTTTTGGGCCAAAAAGCCAATTTGCCATCCGGTGAATTTAAGAATACTCACGCCTAAAGCTGGTCCGACCTGCCACTTTCCTTGCCCTGCATCTAATGTTGATGTGGTGGGGATAATTGCCATAGGACCAATCCCCCACCTTCCCCAAGAAGGTTCTTCGTTGACAAACAAATCAAAAAACTGGGTATCACCTAAATATGTTCCCTTTTTTGTTTTAGCCGACAAGGCAAGGGTCAGGATCTGAAATTTAACTCTCATCAACTGTTCAAAAGGGAAATGCTCAGTTCTATCCGAGGCGATGAGTGGTTTGATTAAAATCTTATTCGCAGAGGCATCAGATCCATAATTTTTTGGAGAATAATCATTTTCCAATTGAAGCTGCGATAGTTCGTACTGGGATTAGCTGCCCTTTCAGAGATGGTTTCTTCCCACGCAAAACCATCTTGGTGACACAAGAAAGACGCCATGAGAACCAAAAGTAAAGCTCTGGCTTTTATCACGATTTCCCTAAGTGTTTTTCAAAAAAGATCACCATTTCTTGGTAGGCTTGCTTAGATTCTGGTGAATCGAGAACCTGCAGATAAAAAGCGTGTGAGCACCCTTCATAAACCTGTAAATAAGCGTCTATTCCGGCTGCTCTAAGCTTTTGGTGCGTACGGACAGTATTGCTAAGGAAGAGGTCTCTGGTGCCGGAAGTGAGAATAGTGGGAGGAAAACCTTTAGCAAAGTCTCCATAAATAGGAGAGATTAAAGGGTTCTTCATATCGTTTGAGCCCGCATATAACTTGGCAATGCTCTTCAATAGCCCGTTATATGTGACAAGAAAGTTGTCCACGTCTTGGTTTGTGCGATAAGAGTCTCCGGTGTCAGTAATATCAATAAATGGTGTTCCCAATCCTATGACAGCAGGTTGAGGAATTTTGAGATCTCTAAGTTTTAACATCGCTGCAGCTGTTAAACCACTACCTGCAGATGTGCCGAACATTCCAATGTTTTCAGGCTTATATTGCTTCAAGACCTCTTGATAGACGGCAATGACATCATCTAATCCTGCAGGGAAAGGATGATATGGCAGCATCCGATAGTCGATAGAAATGACCTTCATTTGTGCGTAATGCGCCATCGCCATCGCTTCTGGCACACTACCCTCGCCACCATTCAGGATGTAACCACCACCATGAACATAGACCAACAATCGATTTTTGTTTTTTTCAGGGATTGTCTTTGGCTGCACGATATGTGTTTTCACACCTGCAATGACCTTCGGTGTTACATCCACGGTGAACAGTTTGCTGGCGGATGACATTAACTCTTCTGTTACAACACCCTCGCCTTTGGCTACGATTTCGTGCCACTGTTGCATTGTTTTAGGCACCACATACATCAGTGGATCTAAGGGCATGGCGATATTTTTTTGAAGCTGTGGACTCACATCGCTAGGAACTGGAAGGCTTTTTGCGGGAACCCTTCTATCCGGAAAAGACAAGTCTGTTGCCATTGCTTCTTGAGGGAATAACGACAGTAACAGAACTCCAAAACACGACGCTCTAAAAGCATGGATAAATTTTCTGTTCACAGTTTCTCCTAGTAGTAGTAGCACTGAATGCGCTAATCACCAATCTGACTTAATGGGTGTTGTGGAATGCCTTAGCGCGGCTTTCATTTCCCTTTCAACCCAATAGGTGTCCCAAGAGCGGTCTTGGCTTCGCAAACTTAGAAAGAGTCCGTAGAGTAATCTACCATTGCGATTCAGTTTGGTAAGCTCTTTTCTGAATATCTGTTCCGCTTCGTTGTATTGCTTTTCCTCCAAAAGTGCTTTTCCCAATTCGATACGGAGGGGCAAATACCAAGCTGGAGGCTCGTCGTATTCCAAGCGATCTTGCTTGTCGACCGCTTTACGCAACGTGGCAATAGAAGCCGAAAGATCTTTCTCATGATGTGAATAGGCCGCGTCTAATACAAGCTCGCCTAGTTCAATGATGCTGACCGCAGGGTTGTTAGCGATCTCAGCATCCGACGCAATTTTCTTCTTAGCATCTAACATTAGCTTCTTTTCTCGCTGATAGGAAGCGATATCACCCAACTTCAAATAGGCCACAGCGCGGCCAAAATGCCAGTAGGACTGAACAAAAGCGTCACTTGTCTTTGGAACTTTGGTCTCTACAATCGTTTTCCATCGATGGAAATACATGAGAACTTCCATCGGAATAATTCGGTGCTTCTCCAGATGCGGCATCTTGGCGTAATGCGGCTCCAGTAGCTGATGCAGCTCATTAGCAGTCTTGATGGCGTTTTCTCGATCCTCTGAGAGCATGTAAACTCTGACTAGTACCTTTAGGTTGTGAGTTAGATAATGCAAAGGATATTCTCCCTTCATCCCATACTCATCGATATACTTCCAGTCCTGAGCTATGGCCTTATTGCTAGTCTCGATGCCCTCTTGATAATACCCAGTAGGTAAAAAGATATGGTTGGGCATATGAAGAAGGTGGCCCGAAATTGGAAGCAAGGAAGTCAATCGAAAAGCTGATAGCAGAGCTCTTTCAGGCCAAGGTGAAGCCTCCACAGCATGAATGTAAAAATGATTGGCGCCAATATGATCAGGATCATGATTTAAGACGTTTTCCAAGACATCCCTAGCCTCCAAAGTTCCATCTTTGGGCTTGCCATCCCAGGTCCAATACTTCCAAGGATCCAAATTTAGTATGCTCTCGGCGTACAGAGTGGCTGCGTCTAAATCTTCTGGATATTCATTCATCACTTTCTTCATGGCATCGCGATAGACGAAGCGTAAGGCGACCAGATCTTGGTTGGGATCATTGGTATAGCGCTGCACTAAAGCCTTGATATAGGCCTGTTCGACAGGTGAAGCTTGAGAAAGCAGGCTGAGAGCTTTTTGTGAATAGGCATAGGCCTTTTTCTCGTTTTCAGGAGTTACATCTGTATTGATATTTTGCCCAAGCGCTACAGCCATGCCCCAATATGCCATGGCGAGATTCGGATCTATTTGTGACGCTTTTTCAAATTCTCTAAATGCAAGATCATGGTTATAGGCAAAGACAAAGGTAAGCCCCTTATTAAAGCTCTCTTGTGCTTTGGGATTACGAGTCGACACAGGGTGATAAAGTTGATACATCGCGGGAAAAACGGAAAACTCTGACTTTTGAACCTCTGCAACTAAGGGTCCATGTGACAATAGCAGAGCAAAAAAACTCGAGAAAATTGGCAGTAATAATGACCTCATTGTTCTCCCCGCTTTCTTTAATAACCATATCTGCAAGGGATAACATTGGGAGTGGAGTAAATCAAGTATTCTGCGTTAAGCCTCGACAAGTCGAGGCTCAACAGGTCACTGCACTTAAGATTAGTCCACCTTATGCTTCTTAACGACGGGGAAAAAATTATTCGCTGTTTTTACACTCGCTTCACTTTGGTTACCCGGCTGAAGTCTTCTTTCAAGACTTTTACATTTTTTACGCTGGATCATGCCTGTATCGTTAAGAGCACTCTTAACGATGCTTTCTCCGGAAGGGATTGTCACGTACGTTTCCGGGTGTCGAAGCTGCTGCTTTTTATCATCAATAGCTTTTACATGCTGGGCGACTGCATAAACATTAAAACCCATGGGAACTAATCTATTCATTTTACATCCATATTAAAATTGTTAAACAATATAGCAATATTACAATAACACATAATTACCATCAACAATTTAAATAAAGGAAAATACTATCCTGTATCTTCTTTGCGTCTTAGCGCCTCTGCGCCTTTGCGTTGGGATCCCTTCTCCCTAGCGGTAGCTCACTACTCGCAAGCGAGGAAATTTCCTAAACTGATCAGGATCACCGATGCTTACATTCTCAAGAGAAAGACGAGTAAGGCGAGGCTTAGGGCATACCCAGCCGATCTTCCAATCCAAGTTCATGCAATTTGAAAGATCTAAATTCTCTAATAATGTCATGGTATCTGTGAGGTTTAATTTTCTAAGACTCAAACAATTTTTTATGGATAGCGATACAAGGTTCTTAAATGGATGTAAGATCGTGGCGTCGTCTATTTGGGAATCATCCAAGTTGGCGGTTTTTAACCGTTCTGGATTAAGCTTGGAGAATAGCCATGCTAGATTTTTTTGGGTTACCCCCGCTAAAAAGGGCCCATCCATCTCGGTTACCCGATCAGCAACTTTTGAAAAACGCTGAAGGTTGATTATTGCCTCCTTCTGCAAAGCCGTAGTCTTTCGACTTTTCTTAGGGACGCTTCGATCGAAATCTTTATGATTACCAACAATATTTAGCCACGTCCCTACGCGCCCTAGTAAATATTGTGTCGTGGCATACTCGAGATCACGAGTCAGCACCCTTAGGTTATTTGAAATAGAACCCTCTAAGTACCCAAAAACGAATTCATCGTTAAGGTCAACTAAGTTAGAAACAAGTACCCGTCCCCACTGGCTTTGTTCGTAACGAAGCGCCCTCACGTAAGCCCAATCAGCCATGTCGCAGTCGTACTTCCCTGGTCTAAGTTGAATTTGTGCCGACAGTTTTTGAAATAAAGCACAGTCGTCATTCAAATGATGGTAAACCGGAGAATCGATAGTACTCCACAAAGCTCTAAGATCCATCGGTGTGTGAACGTCAGCTGTCAAGGTTGCTAAAGCCTCACTCATAAGATTTTCAAGTCCAAAATAGCTAGCAATACTATAGTAGTTCAAAAGCTGGCTAGGCGAGGTGGTGTGAGAGATCGTCATCTGTGCCAGCAAGCAGGCCTTTATCCCTTCCATAATTTCATTTCGTTTAGGGGCATTTTCTAGTACATGGCTACATTTATCGAGATCTTCACCGGTTCTTATTGCGGCGGCTAAAATTGCCACGGTGTCAAGCTGGTAGTTTTCAGACATAACCACAAGCTGTTCGATATTGCTTGGGGTGGCAATAGACATTAAACGCGCGAGAACAGAGTCTCTCATAGGTTCTGGAGCACCATGAAATCCACCATAAAGATGATCCATTTGTTGCATAAACCAACGAAGCTTTATCATTCCAAAATCTGAGAAATCGTAGCCTTCGCTCTGGATACGTTTGACAAGACAGTCAAGAGAAGAGATTTTTATTAACTCATCGTTGACAAAGAGGCTGTCACCTTTCCATTTTACATCATAAGACCCATTAAATAGGTTCGAGAAAAAGGGTATCTGGGCCAAGGCCAGGCTGTTAAAGCATCTTTCTGCTTTGTCTGCTATCAAGAGATTTAAGTTAGATGGCAAAACCCCTAGATAAGGTTTAGCGCATTCAGCAAGACGCGAAGCAAGCTCGCCCCTTCTTTCCTTTACTGCCAATAAGTGCAGGTTGCTAACTGCATTCCATAACTCCTCAGGCCTACGCTGCGAGGAAAGAAGTCCAATTAACCGTTCTTGTACATCGTGGGAAATACTAGATAAACTCTTAGATTTTGCGCACAGCTGAATTGCCTGATGATTTAATAGTAGATTATTTAAAGGCCCTAACACATTCACCCTCTTGATTTAATAATTAAATAAATATTCATTAACATAACATATTTTTCATCACAACGCAAACATATTTTTAGCATTACGCCAGCAAACAACTGGTAATGCTGGAACTCTTAAAAAAATATTTGCAAATATTCGCTGAAGGCTCAAAAGTGAAATTCAAAACGGCGATATGACCGTTGGTGGATAATAGAGATGGTGACAAAAACATCCTTCACGAATGGCAACAGGTACACCCCGCTAAGTTTTTCTGAAGATCTACTAGCGGGTTTGGTGGTGTTTTTGGTTGCGCTACCTCTATGCCTTGGCGTAGCTCTGGCGTCAAATGCTCCCCTGTTTTCAGGCATTCTTTCTGGTATTATTGGTGGGATCGTCGTTGGATTAGTCAGCGGATCGCATACGAGTGTGAGCGGTCCGGCAGCTGGCCTTACTGCTGTTGTGGCGGCACAAATTAGTGGATTAGGTTCATTTGAAGCATTTTTAATGGCGGTTGTTCTGGCAGGCGTGTTGCAGATTATTCTGAGCATCGCGCGCATGGGTTATATCGCCGTCTTTTTCCCATCGAGTGTGATTAAAGGTCTTTTGGCGGCCATCGGCATCATCTTAATTCTGAAGCAGATTCCACACATTTTGGGTCATGATATGGACCCGATGGGTGAAAATTCATTTATTCAGCCAGATAACAAAAACACATTCTCGGAACTATTCGAGTCTTTTTTTGATATTCATCGAGGAGCCTTAGTGATCAGTGCCGTTTCAATGGCGCTATTGATCGCTTGGGACAAAATTACTCTTCTTAAAAAATCACACCTGCCCGCACCTTTGGTAGTTGTGGTGATTGGTGTCGCAATGAGTTACCTTTTACAAGGGGTCGGCGGCGCCTGGGCTCTTGAAGAAGGTCACCTTGTCCAAGTTCCTGTAGCCGAATCAGCGAGTGAGTTCGTTAGCTTTTTAAGATTCCCAGACTTCAGCCTTTTATTGGATGTTGATGTCTATATCGCAGCGGTAACCATAGGACTGGTCGCTTCATTAGAGTCTCTGTTAAATATAGAAGCTGTCGACAAGCTGGATCCCATGCAGCGAATGAGTCCACCCAACCGCGAGCTCTTTGCACAGGGTGTCGGTAACATGGTTGTTGGCCTGGTTGGTGGGATTCCCATCACAAGCGTCATTGTACGCAGTTCGGTCAACATTAATGCTGGTGTTAAGTCTAAGGTGAGTGCTATTTGGCACGGCATCTTGATGCTGGGCAGCGTGCTACTGATACCCACCTGGCTGAACACCATTCCTTTTGCCGCTTTGGCTGCCATTTTATTTGTAACAGGACTAAAGCTTGCAAGCCCAAAGCTCATGGTTCAAATGTGGCAAGAAGGCAAAAATCAATTTCTGCCATTTATCTGTACCATTATCGCCATTGTGTTCACCGACCTGCTTATTGGGGTTATCATAGGCCTCTGCGTTTCCATAGGATTCATTCTGCACAGCAACGTGCGCAATCCCATCAAGAAGATCATGGAAAAGCATGCTACCGGCGATCAGGTATTGCATATTGAACTGCCTAACCAGGTCGGCTTCTTTAACAGGGCAGCACTGGATACAACCCTTCGCAGTATACCTAGGGGTGGTCACGTTTTACTCGATGCAACTACTACCGATTATATCGATCCAGATATCCTCGACCTAATTGTAGACTTTCAAAACACCATCGCACCTGCTCACGGCGTTCGCGTAAGCTTAAAGGGTTTTAAGAATAAGTATCCGCGCCTGGAAGATCAAATCCAATATATTGATTTTAGCAATCGTGAGATGCAAGATGCACTGACTCCCCAGAGGGTTCTGGATATCTTTAAAGAAGGAAACGAGCGTTTCAGAAGTGGCACACCCCTTACGCGAGACCTACACCGTCTACTTAATGCAACCTCTGAAGGTCAGTTCCCCATGGCCGTTATCCTTAGCTGCATTGACTCACGCACTCCAGCTGAGATCGTGTTCGACCTTGGGCTAGGAGACATCTTTAGCGTAAGGATTGCAGGCAATGTCATTTCTCGTAAGGTAATCGGCAGCATGGAATTTAGTTGTGCGGTTGCTGGGGCTAAATTGATATTAGTGATGGGCCACACATCGTGTGGTGCGGTTAAAGCAGCTGTTGAACTTGCATGCAGCGGAAAGTCTGCGACTGAAGCTACCGGCTGCACGCATTTAGATACACTCATTAATGAAATTAAACAATCGGTCAACCTAGGCAAATGCAAGAGCTTCAACGCCTCTGACTCCTCTCAGAAGGCAATCTACGCTGATGAAGTGGCTCATCAGAACGTCTTGAGAACAATCAAACTGATCAGAGAGCGAAGCGAAATATTAGACAGGCTTGTGCGCGAGGGCAAAATTGCTATCATAGGATCCATGTATGATATCAGCTCCGCAGAGGTTTCATTCTTTCAATCTCCGTCTTCGAGCGCGGTTCCCCTATCCTTGTAGAATTAAAGCCTCTAGCCTGTTAAAATATTGCGCCTTCTGAGTATAAATAAATTTTTTATACAAAAGGAGTATTCATATGTCTCACATCGTCGTAGGGCAGGAAAACAATCAAGATATCAAGATCTACTACAAAGATTGGGGAAGTGGACAACCCATTGTATTTAGCCATGGCTGGCCTTTATCTGCCGATGCATGGGAAGACCAAATGCTCTTTCTCGCTTCAAAGGGCTATCGGTGCATCGCTCATGATAGACGTGGGCATGGAAGGTCCAGCCAATCTTGGAACGGCAACGATATGAATACCTACGCTGATGACCTTGCCAAGCTGGTAAAAGCCCTGCAATTAGAAGATGTGATTCATGTTGGACATTCGACTGGCGGAGGCGAAGTTGCACGTTATATTGGCAGACATGGCTCTGAAAATGTATCCAAAGCTGTCTTGATTGGTGCCGTTCCCCCAATCATGCTAAAGTCATCAAACAATCCAGGTGGCTTACCGATGGACGTTTTCAACCAAATCCGAAGCAACGTCCTCAAAGACCGGTCCCAGTTCTTTAAAGATTTAAGTGCACTTTTTTACGGCGCAAACCGTCCAGGGTCAAAAGTTTCGCAAGGTCTTCGCGACTCTTTTTGGCTACAAGGCATGCAGGCTGGTTTCGTAGGAATTTACAACTGCGTCAAAGAGTTTTCTGAAACCGATTTCACTGCTGATCTTAAGAAGATGACTATGCCTACACTATTCCTTCATGGTGATGACGATCAAATCGTACCAATCGGCGATTCAGCTATGCTGGCAGTCAAGTTGGCAAAAAATGCGCAGTTGAAAGTTTATAAAGGAGCGCCTCATGGAATGTGTTCCACACACAAGGACGAGGTCAACAATGATCTCCTTGAATTTATTAGATCTGAAAAATTCTCCAAAGTTTCAGTTTAAGACTAAAGAGGGACTCTATGCCACAGTTGCAACAATTCCAAGTAAATGCAGCTAATCAAGGGTTCGCCGCTGTCACCACGGGGCCGGCTAATATCTTTAAATGGAAGGTTGAGGTCGGCCCGGTCTCCTTTGCTTCTCCCATTATCGGCAGTGACGGAACTGTTTACATTGGCAACCTTTTAGCTGAACTAGTGGCAGTTTCACCAACGGGGGCCATTTTATGGAAGCGGACGCTAGATCAAAGGGGTAGCGTCATCTCCGCTTCCC
Organism: Chlamydiales bacterium; assembly: GCA_030679955.1. Taxonomy (GTDB): domain Bacteria; phylum Chlamydiota; class Chlamydiia; order Chlamydiales; family JAJFMA01; genus CAMFKD01. Next base: position 189,613 of record JAUXSF010000009.1, read on the forward strand.
CAGCTATTGATTCCAGTGGAAATATCTATGTGGTGACAACTTACCACGCCACCGTGCGAGACCACCGCAGCGGTGAAACAGTAACATCAAAGGTTGCCAATAGTAAGTTACATAGTGTCGCTCCCGACGGTACCTTGCGTTGGACTTTCCCCTTTCCTGTAAGCGGAGTAGACCATGTAATGGGTGGCTATAGTTTATCGTCGCCTAAAATCTGGGGACAACAAAATCTCATTTTTATTCCTGCACTCTTCACAAAGATCGCCTCACGAGTCGAAATATTAGTGATCGATCAGTCAGGCAACCTCGTGCACCGCAGGGAGGTGGCAGACTACCCTACACCACCAGTCACTTCAGGTAATGGCGTTTACGACTTGTTAGGCTCTGTGTGGGATTTTCTAAACGGCATGGAGTTTGAGCCCAGTGGCGGTCCTGCCCTCAATAAGGAATTTGGCTGGCCAGAGCCTTCTTTAGCAATAGCTGACTTTGGACCTCACTCGGCTGAACCTATCGTAGTTATCGAGGACAACTGGAAAAAGCTAGCAGCTTTCCGGTGGAATACCAGACAGCAATTAGAGCCCCTATGGGAAAAAAAATCGAATGATGTGAGATTCAGAGCAACACCCTCAATTTTTTTAAGTAGCATGGTCGCAAGCGGGCAACACGATGGGACTTTAGCGCTATATGATCTTGCGACAGGACAAGATCTATGGAAGCCTTGGTACAAAGCACCAAGCCCCATCCAATCGCCTGCGACATCGTTTATTAGTCAGATTTACTTGGTTTCTCTATTCGATTTGTCAGCACTCGATGCAAACGCTAAGCTTATAAAACGCACATCTATGGGAATGATGGCTCTCGGAGCCCCCGGCCTATCCGTTGACCGTGTCTTTGTTAACGGTGGAGATGGTTACTATTCGTTTTCGTTGGATCTAAAAGAGGTATCCAAAAATAACGAGTTTCAAGGTGGGGTCTCCTCTCCAGCTATAGCCGAAGATGGTTCCGTTTACGTGATAGATCGTAACAAAACGCTGTGGGCTTTTGGTAAGGAAACACGTCGAAGACCTCCAAGAAATCCGTACTTCTAATTGATTACCTATGGTTTAGGTATTGAAACGTATCCTGGTTGCAATAGAAAAAATAAATTGATATAGCTAAGTCTATGATTATACCTACAGAAATAGATCAGCGCCTACGCCGCAATTTTGGCTACCCTGCTCGCATCATCGCTCAGGTAGCCACTCTGTCCAAAATTGGCCCCGATTTGCGCTCGATGGGTCTTTACGAGGTCGACACAGAAGGAGGGCTTATCTTTCTGTCCAATCGCAACTCTAGCAAGTGGAAAGAACTTGTCTCCCAGCCGACAATCAGTGCGTTAATGCTGAGCAGCAATCTGGAAAATCAAATTATTGCTAGAGGAGAGGCGCAACTGCTCACTTCCACCACTAATCCGGATTTAATCGAAAAGTTCTGGAAGCAAACGCCCCCGCAAGCAAAGCTCACCTACTTAAATAAAAACGAAGATCACTACGTCCCTTTGACAGAGGTTGAACCACCCGAACACGCGCCCGAAAACTTTGGCATCATACGAATAATACCCAATATGTGGGAATTGCTAGATGTTGATTTCGAGCACTATCACAGCAGCCTACGGATGATCTATACACTCCAAAGCGATGGATGGAAGGCCACCCGTATCAACGCCATGTAAAAAAAATCATTCTAATTCCACCAACCCCTCCATTTTAGTTAACTATACAGCCATATTTTTATTAAGTAATAAATTATTTGCAATAAATTAACTAAAAATGTACATTTAACTAGTTTGAAATTAAAAAACACATAAATATAGAAGATAAACATGACATATTCACAACCTTCGCTTGAGAGCGTTAATCTATTTGCCAGTAACTTATTGGAGCACTGTAAAGCCTTCGCAACTCCTCATTATGAGAAGGCGATTCAGGCTTATGGTAACCTGCCTACTGTTGAAAAAATGACGTTGGTCACAAGAACTTATATCGATAATTGGCGAGCTACCGCAGCCATACATGGAAACACAGCTTTAGGCGAGTGCGCAAAATACACAAATCACGTCGTGGAAAAAATTCCGCTGCCAATCGTTGCTCTAGTAACTGAAACAGCCAATGAAACATTAAAGTACCATAAGACTTTAAACTCCATGATTGTCGAAAACTACGAAGCCATACCCGCTACGGTGCTCGATTTATCCAGTCTAGGTGTCAGCGGCGCGTTCCTTTCCGCAACCACCGCAATTCTCCTTTGGTGCGGCGCTGGAGTGCTATATGCTAAAGTCACGGATAACTCAATTCGCACAAGTCTTATCGCCAGCTTAACCTTATCAAGCCTATACACGTTAGCAAACCAACCACAAGTTCAGGCTTTGATCACACCCTATTGTTCCCCAATCTCCACGGGAGTTACCCTGGTTGCTCTTGCTAGTTTAGTGACCTGGAAAACCTCTCATGGCATGGAAAAGACACGCTCGAGAAACATTCTCCCCGTCAATGGCGCCCCCATAATAACGGCCGTCAACGCGAAGAAAAAAGGAATCTCCTTAACGAAAGCTGTTGCTACTGTATGTTCCCCAGCTGTTGTTCCTGCAGTCTTTTATGCGGCACGGCATTTAATAAGTGCTATGAACAGTGCCGTAGTAGCCTAACCTCTTAGAAAAGTGAATTTCACACACAACGAAGGCGATTCATCCTTCCTCTTCGAGAGGGCGAAGAATCGCCTTCGTTTTTTTCCGTTATTATCTATTATTCAATAGTTCGCATACCGTTATATATTAAAATCTCGCACATTTAATTAGCATATTGAACATCATTACAATTTTGTAATATAATGTTTACATGGAAGATTATAATAAACATAACTATCAAGAGCCTCGTTTTCCTCCCCACAAAGATAACGACGCTGAAGAGTCGGTAAAACGAGGAGAGCAACTAGGTCTAGGCAAACGCCTGTCAATTCAACCTACCTCAACCCCAGCGATTGATGAGGTACGGGAAGTAATAGAACAAAAACCCATTGAACAGGCCCAAACGACATTGGGGTATTTGACCAGCTTGATTGGTCGAGTTTTAGGAGGTTCAGCAGCCAAAGTCGAGGAAGTGGCTCGAAATACCTCGCTCATGGGTGAAGTCGAAGATTTAGCCGGTCTGCAAAACGAAGCAAGAGAGTTAGGAATTCCAGATGCGAAAATCGCCGGTGCGTCCGATGCAGATGAACTCGAAAAAATGGTGCGCCTAAGACAAAAAACGCTTAAACACTATGACTCCATCCTAAACAATCATAATACTAAACAAGGCGAAGAAGGGACGACACTAACCGCCTCTCTACTGCAAAAGGTTATTAAATCTGCGCTGAAAAATAATGTGGGGAGTTACGGTTCCGTCATTGAAAAAGAGGGTCAAACCTTTCTTGTACAAAGGCTAAAAGGCCAGCAGATACAAATTACACAACCAACTCAACACATCTTGGGGACAGGAGTTTACGGTACCGTGAACAAGGCTCTTAACGTAACTACTGGTAAACCCATGGCATTGAAAATTGCCAAGCCTGGAGCTGAAGGCCTTTCCCAAACGAGAACAAACCGAGCATTGCGTCGAGAAGCCTCGAATCTACAAAGAGCGAACGGCAATCGAACGCATACGGTCGGAGTACAGCCAGCGGCCCATGTTTTCTTTGAGGTTACTAATAAAGAACGGAAGGCACATGGCTACCTGATTGACCTTTATGACCTTTCATTAGACCAGCTAGCAGAGTCTCCTAACGTTAATATTCAAACGCAGATCAACTACCTCACCCAGCTTTTTACAGGGTTAGCTTTTGTACACGACGCCAAACTCGTCCATAAAGATATCAAACCCAATAATATAGGTATCAAGGAGGACGAAGCTTATCTGGCCGACTTTGGAGAAGCAATACCTACCGATCAAATCCTTGAAAGAGGGATTAACGGAGTTATGACTTATATTTCCAGCTTTTTCGATTCGCAAATTTACCATTTGGAAGAAGAAAGTGTTTGGTATCCTGTGAGAGATTCTTTCCATTTTAACAATGCTGTTTTAGACTTCAATGAAGACCTCGCCAGAGAAATATTGGAGAAAGCTGACGTCTGTGCTTTAGGCAGATGCGCCTTTTACTCGTTTTCGCGTGGCGAGTATGTAGATGAATGTCGCTCCAAAGATGTTCCAAGTGAAGTTGTCGCCATCCTTGACCGCACACAAGATCCCGAACCCCTTAATCGTCCTTCCGCATTAGAAGTCGCTAACATTCTGCGATCCTATTCAAACAATACCGCGCTCTAATCTCGTCGACTTTACTTTAAGGTGATGACATTGAGTGAAGCGAAGACTTCAAATTCGCTTTCTGATTTACGATGTAAAGATTCTTTTGTTGGGCGGTATCAGCCTAACTTTTCGCTAAAAGCGAATTTGTCCAAAGCGAAGCGATCCTGCTACAGGTTGCTTTGTTTTTTATTCTCCCTTGAACAAAAGAAACTTTAAATATAGATGGTAATTAAATTATTTTTTTGATATTATGGAAGCATTCAAATAAACTTACCTGGAGTCGCATGAATAATATTTCACTTTGTCTCAGGGGTTCCGAAGCGTTTTTTAACCAACCTGGTTATATTGAGGATACCGCCCGAGAGCTCCAAGCACCAACCCCCCCAATGCCGCCTCTTTACCATCATCGTCAGGAAGCCAGTAGTTTTTTCCAAGAGGTAGCTAAGAGTATTTTATGGTTACCTAAATTACCTTACCAAGCTTTGCAAAAGGCATGTATGGTTGGTGTTGTCCCCTCTCAATACCCCCTTCTAACGAACATTTATCCAGACATCATCCGTAAACATTTAATTCCCAAAGAAAACGAAGAGAAAGTGTGCAAGAGATTCGCGGTTGGGGCAGATGAGTTGATTGTAGACGCGTTAATCATGGGCTCGAAGGAGAACCTAGACAATCGAAAATGGATGGTTTTCTCCGTCGGTAACGGGGAATGTTACGAGTTGTACGCCACGGATCCTGAAGTTCTGCGACTTGCTTATATGCTCGATGTTAACATCTTGTTTTACAATCACCCCGGGGTTGGAGGCAGCAGTAACCCAGCAAATGCGACAACTTTTATCAAAGCCCATGAAGCCATGCTGCACTTTATGGTCGACTCCTTACACGCCACAACAATAGTCGATTGGGGACACTCTATTGGGTGTGCGGTGCATGACAATCAGTATATCCCTCCAGTAAGCTATCTAAGAGTAAAAAGCAGAGGCTTTGTTGACATCGCGCGCGCTGCTGGAGCCGCTTTGACCGGCATTTCTGTGATCGGCTTACCATTAAGTCTGGTCGATGCCAAATTTGATTGTATCGAAGCTTCTGTCCACGCTCCATGTCCGGAAATTATCCTTCAATCAGGAGTGGGAAATCAAGTAGTGGAACTGAGAGAAGATTCAGATCTCGATCTTCTTAGAGACTATGATCCTATTGTGAAGAAAGAAGTAACGCTTGCTTATGGGCTATTCCAACGCCGGGATGAGTGGCGTGGAGAGAAACGCTTCTTTGCAATTCCCCAAGGACATGGTGATGGGATGCCTAACCTTAATTTTATAAGGGATGTTATTCTTGAGACTCTTCCTTAAATGGTGGAGGCGCAAGACCCGTTCGATCGAGAAAGTCGTGCACCGTAAGTCTGGATTCTTCCGTCAGCCACCAGCCAGTGATATGTTTGGCTCCTGGAGCGATAGATAGTTTATTGACTTTGTCCGGGTCCGTCGCGTTCATAACTATCGACGCAGCCATTTCATAGGGGTGAGACTCGGGGACCAGGTCATCTCCACCCCTGCCTGCGGTATTTGGCACATCGATGTTAATCAGCTTGTGCCCGTGGTTATATTTAAGATCCTCCGCGACATCGTAGCCGGCGAAAACAGTTTGTGCGACTGCTTGCACTGCATAGTTATCCTTAAACATGCCGACGATGGCCTTGACGCCACTCGCAAGATAAGACTGCTCTCCTACACCTGTTTTCTCTGCTAAGTCGTCGACAAGCTCCTGGGATGCCGCAACTACCTCATTGGCGGCTCTGATGGCCACGTCCCAGAAATTGGACGGGTTCTGATCGAGCATTACCCCAATCTCTGGATGCTGTTTTGCTAACCAAGCGCTAGGACCTCCACCAAAACATGTTCCTTTGGCGATGATTTTGTCATCGGGTACCTTGCAATCCTGGGCCACATACTGGTAAGCCGCTTCTAAAGATGCGTTGATATTGGCTTGAGTCGCAGGCCCTTCACTCAATCCCTTACCAGCAGTGTTGTATGCCATAACGTTTATGCCCTCCATTAGGAAGGCAATAAATTCAGCGCCAGCTTGCTCAAACTTGCTTGTTTGATCTTGCGTGATGACGATAGTCCCGGGACTTCTATCCCGGTTGAGGAGAAGTGAGCTCATTGTCAAATCGGCGTGCGCGCCTAATTGTTCGGGATTCAGCATGGATTGAAATCGACCGTTTTCGGTAATCGGGAGAAAGTAGGATTTATCGCCGACATCAACAAACATATGTGAGCTTTTCCCACCTCCAGCGATTTTCGAGATATTTTCCTTAAAGAACTCCGTATCGGGTGAGTTTTTGTCGAAAGCGATTAGCGTAAATGGTTGATCAAATGGCGTGGGTCGATCATTAGGTTTTACTTGAATTGTGCCGAAACCTAGGGTGGGAATCTCATTTTCTTTGTACTTCATTTCAGATTTACTTCTATTCACCACTTGGATTTGATCTTCTTTTATAACGTATAGTTTTCCTGTCTCAGGATTTCTTACCAAAGTGGCTAATGGATCAATCTTGTTGCTTACCATTTTGGCATCGCGAATAGGGGTGGTCTCGGGCAACTCGAAGGCTAAGACTTGGCCAACTGGTTTACCCTCTGAGTCACTAATATCCAACTCTACGGTCCTTAGAGATTTCAGTGGGCTATCATCATGGAATTCCACTTTAACGTGCTTAAACTCGCCGCCACTATTCTCAATAGTGTCAAAAAATGCTTTCGAATCTAAATGCACAGCATCTACTTCACATCCCGTAGGGCTAACCAATGTCAAGTTAACCCCACCCAAATCTTGCAGTGCCATTTTCTTCTCTAACGCTCTCGACTCATCCCATTTACCTAAAGCTCCCCTCAAAATAGTTTGTTTGTTAAACACGCCAGTTGCCCAGGAAATCGGAGCCGTAAGCTTGCTGGTCCAACGGGATACGACTCCTCTTTGATCGTAATCGTGGTACTCCGTGTTTACAATCCGTACCTTTGCGATGTTATGGACCGGATTATCTTTAGGTGAATTTCTAACAGGAGAAGGTTCAGCAGGATCCAATGATCCCGATCCTGAGGCTGAACCGAGGCCGTTCATACCATCCATAGCACACCTCTATTTCTTAATAACATACCTTAATTATATAACTAAATTTATTTAATTATAAACAGTTCATCAATGATCTTTACTAAGGTTGTCGCCAAACAACTAAACATTAGGTAATTAAATAATTAACTAAATCGACGCGTTATTAAATTAATAAGCATAACCTAAACCCCTGATTTCGCTCCTCTGCCAGACGCATTGAATAAAGCGAGGATTTTACAATTTGTTTTCTGATTATGGTGAGTTGTTGTAGGTTGTGTTTTCTACTAAATCACAACCTACAACATGGTTACGATGGAAAGACTCTTTTGTTGGGCGGTAGCGACATTTCTGGCCCTAGCATGCTTTACCGGCCAAGCATTTGCTAATCACGCCTATGTGGCAAACACGGACGACAACACCGTCACGGTAATAGAGACGGACGATAATACGGTCATTGCAACAATTTCCGTTGGAGATAGTCCACAAGCCATGGCTATTACGCCCAGTGGCCGCTTTGTGTACGTAAGCAACTACAACAGCAACAGCATATCCGTCATTGACACAACATCTCTAACTGTTGTCGACACCTTTTTCGCCGCTCTAAATGGCCCATTAGGCATCTCTTTTTCCAACAATGGTGCATATGCCTATATTGCTAACAATGGTAACGACACTGTGTCGGTAATCGACACAGCAAATAATTCGTTAATAACGACGGTAACCGTTGGTACCGCTCCTGTTAGCATTCTGACAGCCCCTGGCGGAGGGTTTATTTATGTCGCTAACAGCTTTGATAACACTATCTCCGTCATGGATATTTCAACTAATCTGGTCGTTACCACAATTGCTGTAGGTGACTTCCCTTTTGGCCTGGCGATTACCCCAGACGGCGAGTTTGTTTACGTTACAAATCTATTCAGCTCTAACGTGTCCGTCATCGATGCCGCATCACATACGGTAACCTCCACAATCCCTGTGGGAACAACTCCAAGATATATAGCAATTACACCAAGTGCCGCTTACGCCTACGTGGCTAACAGCGACAGTTCTGATATCTCCGTTATTGATGTCAATTCAAACATAGTTATCGCGACCATACCAGTAGGAAATACACCTTTTGGGGTTGCAATTACTCCAGATGGGGCATATCTCTATATTTCTATCCATAACGACAACGAAGTTACCGTTGTGGATACCAGCGGCAATATCATCATAGCAATCAATCCCGTTGGCAGTGGTCCTACGTTCATTGTGATCATGCCGAGCGTACTTCCGCCAAGTAGTTTAAGCGGCAAAAAGCTGACAAACGATTTGCCTTTTCAAAAGCAATTTCTAAATCAACTCACTTGGCCTGCGAGTACAAGTAGTGGTGTAGTCTCTTACAATATCTACCGTGATGGGATACCAATCGGTTCAGTCGCAGCGAGGGGGCCCCTAACCTACAATGACTACGCGATCAACAAGACAAAAAGTTATCTGTACAGCGTCGCAGCTGTGAATTTAAACGGTTTGGAAAGTGCCCAAACTACAGTCATCGTCAATTAATTATCGGTGCAAAGAATGAAAAAGAGCATTCTGTGGATACTGGGTGTCATGAGTTTAGTTGGCAGCAACTATTTGTATGCAAGTATACCCCTATACAGTCCACCAGAGGGAATCTTGTTGGAATTTCGGCCGAGTTATTTTAACCCCACTTCATCTGATTTTCGTGAGCTATTTGGCAGTGGAACAAACTACCAACTGACCGGTACCATTCCCCTATGCGACGGAGCCGACCTGTGGGCACGTGGCATAAATCTGTGGGTAGCTGTGGACTATTTTACACAAAATGCACGTTCTAGTGGATTAGGCAGTGAAATTGGAATTCGAATGGTCCCCTTGACAATGGGTATAAAGTATTTCTCCCCTTCGACGGGTGGGGAGATTCCTGTGAACTTTTACGGTGCCGCCGGAATGAAATACTACTTCGTCCACACGTACAACAATGCTCCACAAGTTGATCACACCATCAATCAGCGTGGAATGGGAGGCGTTGTAGAAGCAGGTGTAATCGCCAGCATCACTGAATCTTTGGTTCTAGACATCTTCTCAAGCTACTCTGCCAAGACATTCAAGCCACCATCGCTTTCCAACCCAGCGGTGGAAGCGAAAGGACTCGATGTCAGCGGCTTCAATATTGGCGCTGGTATCGGCTACGAGTTTTAGGTAGCTCGTAGAATCGTACAAGAACCGCCTATCCAGAAGTGAGTATTCTCAGGAATCACTTCAATAATTCCTGGTGAATTCAAAAAAACGCCTTGCTCGATACGCAAAGGTTGCTGGTTGCCCTGAGTTCTTAGATAGGCGGCGATCGCCCCCGCAGCCATTCCGCACAAAGGGTCTTCCAAATAGCCATATAAAGGCGCAAATTCTCTGGTATGGTATGAGAGAGCTGGGTCAAAAGTCTCCGAGGTGAAAATTGAAATTCCAGTAACCTTCAGCTGATTGCAAATATTGGCATAGTGAGATATCTCAGGCTCTAGTTCTTGTAAAAGAGCCAAATGTTGAACAGGCACTATCAGCTCTTTATCACTAAAAATCTGAACAATGCGTGGGACCCCCGAAAGGGAAGATTGCTTGACCTTCAAAGAATCGCACAGAAAGTTGCGATCTATCTGGTCCTCTAAAAGGACAAAATCCTCCACCCTTACAAACCACTTTCCGTTCACTTTTTTGGCTTGCAAAATGGTGTGGCTTGTTTCAATCAAAACCTCCGGCTTATAAAGCAAATTCTTATGCTCTAATGTGGCTAGAGTGGCCAGAGTTGCGTGAACACAGAAGCCCACCTCCGTGTTAGGAGTAAACCAGCGAACTTTGTAATCCGCATTGGTAGAAGAAAACACAAACGCAGTTTCAGACGCATTGACTTGCCTGGCAATTTCTTGCATTTCAATGTCGCTCAGACTAGCTGTATCAAGAACCACGCCTGCTAAATTCCCCGATTTAGAATCTTCCGTAAACACTTTCACACGATAGACATCAGATCCCCTTATCACAAAACCCCGCCTGCGGTAAGAGGAAGCACAAACACAACCGGATTAAACTTCTCAGTATGTACTTCGCCCTTATGTAGCTCACTGTAAAAAAAATTCTAAACGTGTTGGTCAACCAAAATGGCATTGCCATCTGGATCAACAACCATAAAGCTAGCAGGGCCGGAGGTGCTTTCATCAGCCTCCATAACCATCTGTACGCCACGCTCTTTAAGCTGGCGTTGCAACTCACGAATGTCCGTGAATTCGCCTAATTGTGTTGCATCACTGTTCCAACCCGGGTTAAAAGTCATGACGTTTTTATCGAACATACCTTGAAATAGGCCGATATTGCGGTCACCATTTTTCATGATCAGCCAATTCTGAGACTGATCTCCCGCAAAGACTGAAAATCCTAGCTTTTCGTAGAATTGCTTCGAAGCTTCAATATCCTTCACAGCTAAGCTAATCGAGAAGTTCCCCAATTCCATAAGTCTCACCCTTTGAGTTTCTGAGTTAATCAAGTCTGCTATCATACACGTCGTTTATATTTTCTGGACATAACAGGATGGGCAGGCATACGCATCAACCCAATTCTGAGAATTGAGTCGTAACAACTGTAATTCAACAAATTATGCATAATGGATTTGTTTAAGGATATTCTACAGCTAATCGCGAAGCGATTTAAGCATGTAGCCACAGGCATCAGCCTGTGGGATAGAATATAATGGAAATGCAGCCGCGAAGGCGGCGACAGAGACACATATGCTGTCGCCGCCTTCGCGTGTTTTTAACTCTGCTTATCCACAGGCTCACGCCTTTGGCTACATGCTTAAATCGCTTCGCGATTAGCTGCAAAAGCTTTCACATGTACTACGGTGCGAATGGAAACAGTAGCTAATTTATAATGATGTACTTATGACTAATTTTCCATAATTAGGTTGATGCGTATGGGTAGGCAGGAGTTTTTGAAAAAAAGTTAGAATGATCTTTGGAAAATACAAAAGACTAAGAATCAGTTCACATCCTGCCTGTCCTGCCGCGCAGAGATCCTGCCTATCCGTAATGTTACTTTTTCGAGTAACTTTAAAAAACGTCGGGGAATTTGTTACCGAAAAAGTAACCGAGAGAAAGAAAAGTAGTGACCCACAAAAGAGCACCACTATAAGCAAACAACGCAAATTTCTTGTATTCAAGCTCGGTCATCCCTGCAACAAACCCGCTGAAATGGCGCACACCAGGAATGAAATACCCAATAAACACAGTCCACGTGCCAAAGCGTTCAAACCAATTATGAGCTCTGTCGATATATTTCTGCTTCAACCCTACCCAGGGTCCGAACTTATGAATAAAGAAGTCGCTGGCAAGTTTGCCCAATAGATAACTGACAGTGATCCCGCAAATACTCCCAGCCAACGCAGCAAAGAACATGTCTGGAATTGGCAGATTACCTTTGCGCATAAGAACACCCCCAAGGACCATCAAAGCCTCTTCAGGTACCGGTAGCGCAATAATCCCCAACATCAGAAATGCAAAAAGAGCTACAGGACCATATGTGAGAACATAAGAAGCTAGAGTTTCTACATCGGGAAAAAAATCCATAGTCAATATGCTTCACCATAGTATCGATTAAACTACGATATTCTATTAATAAATAAATAAAATCAACCTTTTCTCTTAAAAGTTATCCTGCACCTTAAAATCAACCATTTTTCAAGAAAATTACAACTAAATTAAACAATATCACTCCCAAAACATTACAATTTTAAATAATATTTTATATAATAGTATAATCATCACCAAGAGTGTTTCATGGAGAATTTAGGTCATACCCAAAATAAACCTGATCCCACCAGTTCAGTTCCCTCCGAAACACCCATAGAAAGAGCTGGTGAGCAACAGGGCGATCAATTCGTGCTGGGCCGACGAGTTAGCACACAGCCCGCCTTACAAGAGTCCTTTGAAAAACTAGCCCAAGGTACGCTAGCCCAAAAACCAACAATGATGGGAAAACTATGGGGCACCCTTAGCTACCTAACAAGCTTTGTTTCTCCTAAAGGCTCTGCCCCTAAAGTGGATCAAGTTGTTATGAAGGGAGCTTTTTCAAAAGTACAAGCTGATCCTCAGGAGTTTGAGCAACTGACACACCTTCAAAATCAAGCGCGAGGCTTAGGAATATCGGACGTTAAAATTGCCAAAGCAACTGAACAAGGCACTCTCACTCAAATCATCGCTCTCAGAGAGAAAATCCTGAAATACTATAGTGCTATTGTTAAGAATTACGACGTAGAAAAGACCGAGAAATTAGCTTTAAGGTCAGGCAGTGCGTCACCATTAACGGTCGATCTTTTGCAAAGAGTAATTAAAACAGCGTTAAAAAACGATATTTCCCTAGAGGGACAAGTCATAACTAAAGATGGCGCCCAGTTTTTGGTCCAACAGGACGCAGAAAATCGACTGCAGATCACTCATCAAACAAAAAAGATTTTAGGTCGCGGGGCTTTTGGGGTCGTGTATGAAGTGCTGCATGTTACGACGGGTGAGATGATGGCGCTTAAGATTGCAAAGCCTGACTCCGACTCTGGTATCTCCTCGTCCGACGCCAATAGTGCACTATATAGAGAAGTCAGAAACCTTGAGACAGTAAACGGTGGTAGAATGCATACAGTAGGGGTACAATCCGCTGCGCGTGTCGTCTACTCGATAACAGGAGCAGGAAAGGCAACCCCAGGATACCTGATTCCATTATATTCTAAATCATTGGATAAACTTGCCCGATCACCCTCTGTTGATATTCAGCAAGCAATAACCTATAGCAAACAACTCTTTTCAGGATTAGCCGCGGTCCACGCAGCACGAATCGTTCACACAGATATTAAACCTGACAATATCGGCGTCGACGGCGAGGAAGCCTACTTGGCAGACTTTGGGGTGGCATACTCTACAGAGGGGTTGGTAGGCAAAGGTTTTATGGGCATATTACAATGGGCTCTATCAACAGCCCTTGACAACCTAACTGTAATTAGTGATCAGGTGGAAAGCAGCTGGTATCCAAGACAGGATATGCATCTTCACAAGGACAAAATTGAAGAAAGAAACGAGGACCAGGCTAGAGAGGTTCTTGAGAAATCAGATGTTTGTGCACTTGGTAGGAGTATCTATTACGTGTTCTCCGGAGGAAGATATTATGATGAATCGGACAGCCATCGAGTTTTAGAAAAACGTGGTATTCCTCCAGAGCTAATTAATATTCTGATTAGCACTCAAAATTCTGACCCGCTAGCTCGTCCATCCGCCAAGGAAGTGTTCAACGCCTTTGAAAAGATTCAACTATAAAAAAGTGATAAAAAAAAATTAAGTCGAGTTTAATTCTGCTAATATTCTTGGCCAAAGGCTAAAAAAGCGTCCTAGATTCTTCCTGATTCAGCTTCCTGCCACTCGCCCATCCATCTTTTCTTTCTCAAATGATTCACCTTTAATAACTATTGTTTTTTCAGCACTTCTATAAAATAAATATCATGTTTGATGCTATAATATAAACTATAATACGCTAAACATTACTATAATGAATGGAGTTGAAATGGAAAAAACTGGTGGATATGAACCTAATAATGGTCCAACTGTTCAGGGATATTTCACTCCAGACAAATTAGAAAACAAACCTTCGATAAAACAACGCATCTTTGGAACAAAAAATTTATCCAAAGAAGGCTATGCTATTCTTTATGATCGTAGCGGCAGAGTGGATACCATTCGCTCAAAGGTAATCATGGACCCCAGCGCTTCTAAGGAAAAAGCCGTGATGAAGAAGGGGAAATTCGTTCCTGTACGGATTGGAGATGAAAATCAAACAGGCAAAGTTTATTTGGATGTTAAAAGCCTGGCCCTAAAGTTGAATCTCTCCAAATCTGGTGTTCTTATGGCATCAAAAACAGGAAATTTAGAAAAAATGTTAAAAGCTCGAGGGGCTGCTGATGCAAAAGAAACCATTACTAAGAAGACCGTTGACGAAGGTGCTAGAATTGACAAGACCGATCAAATACAAAGGCTTTGGCAAAATCACGGTCAACAATGGCTACAAGAATCTATTGCGACTCGTCAGCTGAATCCCGACGGCGCGATCAAACTATCGCGTAAAATTTTTAAAGAACTTCCTAACTCCTTAACTGTAGTAGTGAATGCCACGACAAAACAGCAAACCGTATTTATTCACACACATCAAAAGAATGAAAAAGGAGATAACATCTTAGGCCAAGGGGCAGAGAAAGCTTATAAATCATTAGTTCCAATGGATCCTAAAGTTGGTCAAACAGTGGTCGGAATGTGGATGATGGGAGGAACAAAACCTACGGAAGAGTGTGCGCGTCAGGTCAAATACCACCAAGAATTTAAGGGAGTAGGAACGCCAATCCTACATTCATTCCATAACTACAAAAAAGATCCAAATGCGCCCAGAACAGTGCAGCGCCTAGGCCTAATAGCCAAAAGTTACCGTAATGATGTCGGGAAATTAATAGAGAGTAAAGAGGTCTCTGCCCAAAAAGGTCCACGCTTTAACCTAGAGGGCATGAAGCAGGTAGGAAACGCGTGGGGGCGGATGGTATCCAAAGGATATTGTCATTGCGACATAAAGCCCGATAACATCTTCTACAATACCGTAGAAGGTAAAGAACAAGGTGCTGCAGGGGGGAAAAGTGAAGAAATGGAAGCGGTACTAGGAGATTACGGAGCCGTGTATCAATTCAATACAAGCAGGCCCCTCTCAAATTTGCATAAGATGGAGGGAACCATAGATTATCATGCGCCTGAGCGAAAAGATTATGACGCAATCGCTAAGGGTAGCATCAATATTCGCAGAAAATTTGGAATGAAACCGGCAGAGTTCATAGTGGCAGGTGATGTGTATGCTTTAGGTCTTACGTTTTACGAATGGCATACTAAAAATAGCATCATAAATGAAGAAGGACGCAATGAATTCAAGCTCTTTCAACAACATGAACCCCAAGATAAAGGGTCGATGGAACATCTGATCTGGTCCATGGTTCAAACAAAACCCAAAAACCGCCCTACTGCTAATGAATTTCTCCGCCGATTGAACTCACTATAAGAAACATATCCCATTTGCCCCCCTTTCTGTGACTTAGCGCCTCCGCGCGGTAGCGTTGCTAAATTCCTTTTGCCATACTCAATAAAAATTCAACTTGACTATCGTGAAAAAAACTCTATGGTAGAATTTCAATAATAAAATCAGGGACTTGGGATACGATGAAGCAGGGAAAGAAAGCAGTACCCTTCATGCTCTTCATAGCAGGTTTAATTCTGCTAATCTTCTTGATCATGCAACCCTTGCAGATTTTAAAATTCCGTCCATACATCGCTCTGTTGTTCCCCAAAGGCATTATTGCACTTGAAGAACGCAATCTGCTTCTGATCATTCAGGGGCTCATGCTGTTGGTCGTTATTCCAGTATACATCCTGACATTTGTCTTTTCTTGGAGGTATCGCGCTGACAACAAGAAAGCCACTTATGATCCTGACTTGGTCGACAATAAGCTTGCTGAGGTAATTTGGTGGGGGCTGCCACTAGTGATGACAGCTATTGTGGGAGTGCTTACCTGGCAGAAAACGCACGAGTTGGATCCCTACAAGCCGCTACAATCTAATAACCCCACGATGACCATACAAGCCGTAGCGCTGCAATGGAAGTGGCTATTTATCTATCCCGAAGAGAACATCGCTACCGTTAACTTCGTGCAGTTTCCGAAGCACACGCCCATTCACTTTGAGATTACTGCTGATGCCCCCATGAACTCGTTTTGGATCCCAGACTTGGGCGGACAGATTTATGCTATGCCAAAGATGAAGACAGAACTATACCTAATGGCCAGCGAGGATGGGGACTTTAGAGGCTCCTCTGCCAATCTTAGCGGAGAGGGGTTCGCAGGCATGCATTTTATAGCTAGAGCCACCTCCAAGGAAGACTATGATACATGGCTGGAATCTGCAAAGAAGTCATCAAACGTCTTGAACTTTGACGAATACGAGAAGCTAGCGGCTCCAAGCCAAAACAACGTTCCTGAGACCTATCAATTGAAGGATCAGAACCTGTTTAACCAGATTGTCATGAAATTTATGCACCCACAAGACAAATGAGTTCAGAAATGCTTGGCAGATTAACCATGGAAGCCTTCCACCACGAAGCCAGCCAAAATGGCGCGGTGGTAGGGATGTTGTTAACGGGTATAGGGCTGATAGCCCTACTTACTTATACCAAACGTTGGACTTGGCTTTGGAGAGAATGGATAACGTCCGTCGATCCCAAAAGGATCGGTGTGATGTATATCATCGTTGCCTTGCTGATGTTTTTTAAAGGCTTTGCAGATGCCTTGATGATGCGTCTTCAGCAAGCGATGTCTGTGGGGGATTCACATGGCTTTCTCTCGGCTGGCCACTTCCAGGAAGTAGTCTCTTCCCACGGCACCACCATGATCTTTTTTGTTGCCATGGGAATAGTCTTTGGGTTGCTCAATTTAGTGATTCCACTTCAAATAGGCGCTAGAGACGTCGCCTACCCATTCTTGAATGCCCTAGGTTTTTGGTTATTTGCTTCAGCGGGGCTTTTAAACCTTATCTCTCTGGCAATAGGTAAATTTTCGGCGACTGGTTGGCTAGCCTATCCGCCACTTTCAGGCATTGAGTACAGTCCTGGCGAGGGTGTAGACTACTGGATATGGATTGTTCAAATAGCTGGCGTTGGAAGCACCATGGGTGGCATTAACTTCTTGGTGACCATCCTGAAAATGCGTTGCCCAGGCATGACGTTGATGCGTATGCCCATCTTCACCTGGAGCGCTCTTTGCTCCATGGCTCTAGTTATCATGGCCTTCCCTATACTGACAGCTACGTTAGCCATGCTAACCGTCGATCGCTACTTAGGCATGCACTTTTTCACTGCCGGTGGCGGCGGAAACCCCATGATGTATATCAACCTTATTTGGGCTTGGGGACATCCTGAAGTCTATATCCTGATTTTACCTGCCTTCGGCATCTTTTCAGAAGTCGTACCTACCTTTTCTGAAAAGCGTCTTTTTGGCTACGTCTCGATGGTGTGGGCCTTAATTGTGATCACGATCCTTTCATTTATTGTATGGTTACACCACTTCTTCACGATGGGTGCTAGCCCTAACGTCAATGCTTTTTTTGGCATTACGACTATGTTGATCGCCATACCGACAGGCGTTAAAATTTTCAACTGGCTATTTACCAAATTTCGTGGGCGTGTTCACTTTGATTCGCCGATGCTATGGTTCTTTTCCTTTGTGTTAAACTTTACAATCGGCGGCATGACAGGCATCTTACTATCCTCGCCTCCCGTCGACTTTCAGGTACACAATAGCTTATTCCTGATCGCACACTTCCACGGCATGGTCATTGGCGGTGTTGTATTTGGCTTTTTCTGCGGCTTCACCTATTGGTTTCCCAAATTTACAGGTTTTTTCCTTAGCGAACGACTTAACAAATACGCGTTTTGGTGCTGGTTTACAGGCTTTTTGCTAGCCTTTATGCCGTTATACATGCTGGGCTTTATGGGAGCCACCAGACGCTTAGACCATTATGAAGCCTCTACAGGATGGAATCCCCTATTCATCGTCGTTGGCATTGGCGCTTTAATTATCCTTTGTGGAATCGCCATCCAAGGCTATGGCCTCTATAGAAGCATTAGACATCGAGAGTACTACCGAGATCATACTGGCGATCCCTGGAATGGCAGAACTTTAGAATGGTCGGTATCTTCCCCCCCGCCCGTCTATAACTTTGCCATCATACCCACAGTTGACCAAATTGACCCATTTTGGGCCATAAAGCGTGGCCAAGCGCCCTCGCCAGTAAAAACCTATGAAGATATTCTGATGCCCAAGAATACTCCTATGGGCTTCTATATTGGCGTACTAAGTTTACTCTTCGGCTTCGCCATGGTTTGGTATATCACATGGCTGGCAGTCATCTCCTTCGTAGGGATGATTGCATGCGTCATCATTCGCTGCTCGGGAGAAGATGAACACGATGTAATACCAGCAGCAGAAGTCAAAGAGATCGAAGAGCGGTTTCTGGCTAGGAGAAATAACAAACCATGAGCACTACATTAAACGTTCATCATAACCCCGAACCGAACACATACACTCAGCTTCCGGATCCGCATCAGGATTCATTTTCCAGAACGATTTTAGGTTTCTGGATGTACCTGATGACCGACTGCCTACTGTTCGGCACGCTCTTTGTAACCTATGCCGTTCTGCATAATAGCACTTTTGGAGGGCCGTCATCACGCGACCTCTTCAGTCTACAGACAGCGTTCATGGAAACCATGATTTTGCTATTTAGCAGCGTTACCTGCGGCTTTGCTATGATTGCGGCAACACGCAGCAAAACCAATCAGGCGATAATCTGGTTTGCAGTTACATGCCTGTTGGGAGCTTCCTTTTTAACTGTCGAACTCAACGAGTTTTCGCACTTGGTGCACGAGGGGCATAGCTGGAAACAAAGCGCCTTTCTGTCCTCCTTCTTCACGCTGGTGGGAACGCACGGACTTCACGTAACGTTTGGGATGCTTTGGATGTTTGTGATGATTGGTCAGTTGTATCTTTATGGCATCACCGTGGAGACCTTCAGACGTCTGGTGATTTTTAGTATGTTTTGGCACTTTTTAGATCTGGTATGGATCTTCATTTTTACCTTTGTCTATCTTATGGGTGTGGCTTAAAATGCATGACGAGCTTAGTTTACAACAGATCCAGAAGGAGTGGCATGGCAGCTTTAAGGCATATGCCATAGGCTTCGTTGCCTCTCTGGTTTTGACCTTTAGCTCCTTCCTTCTAGTTATCACCAAAGCGATCGCAGAACCGCTGCTGACCTATGCTATTGTTGCGCTGGGCTTGACACAAGCCGTTGTGCAATTGCTATTCTTCCTACACCTCGGACAAGAAGCCAAGCCACGATGGGAATCTGTCATATTTTACTTCATGCTTGCGATTCTCCTGATCGTTGTTTTAGGAACCTTATGGATTATGTTCGACTTGGATTATCGCACAATGTCAGGAATGACAATGGAAACGAAGCATGATTAACTACTACTTGCTTACCAAACCCGGCATCGTCATGGGAAACCTCGTGACCTTTGCCGCAGGCTTCCTACTAGCAGCAAAGGGAGTGATCGACTTCGGACTATTCTTGGCTACTCTAATAGGTCTAGCTCTGATCATGGCCTCAGCCTGTGTGTTTAATAACTATATCGATCGCAAAATCGATAAGAAGATGTCACGCACCAAAGATCGCGCATTGGTTACAGGTCTCATATCTAGTCGTCACGCTATCTTGTTCGCTATAGGGCTTGCTATCGTTGGAAACATCATATTGCTCGAGTACACCAACCTTCTTACCGTCGGTATAACAAGCGTTGGATTCTTTGTTTATGTCGTTTTGTACAGCTTGTGGAAATGCCACACTATCTATGGCACCGCCATAGGGAGCATCGCAGGAGCTGTCCCCCCAGTAGTCGGATATTGTGCTGTTAGCAATAACTTTGATATGGGCGCGCTCATTCTATTCACTATGATGGTGCTGTGGCAGATGCCACACTTTTTTGCTATCGCCATGTACCACTACGACGACTATGTTGCTGCCGGAGTCCCTGTTCTACCTATTAAGAAAGGTGCGCTTAGAGCAAAGATCCACATGGTTCTATATGTGATAGGTTTTGTCGCTGCAGCGATGATGCTTACGCTGTTCAACTACACCGGATTTGTTTATTTGGCTGTGGTAGCGGTGCTAGGGATAGCGTGGTTACGGCTAACTATACAGGGCTTTAAGAGCCATGATGACAAGCTTTGGGGATTCCACATGTTCCGCCTGTCATTAGTCATGATCGGTGCTGTGTGTATAGTGATTCCCTTCGACATAATTTAGACTAGAGGCTTTAAATGCAAAGGCGCAGAGGCGCTAAGAAGCAAAAGGAGATCTAGTCTTCTATACTCTACATTTCTGAGCGCCTCTGCGCCTTTGCGTAAAATTTCTCTTCTTAATAGGCTAGTATTCGTAAGCTGCGGAAAAATTTACGCCATCAAAGCTTAGGTCGCCATAACCGCCAATACGGTTATAGTCAAAATAACTATGATGCTCCAAGGCCACTTGAAGAAGCAACGGTCTATCTCCACAAAATCACTGATACCAGCGAACACCTATAGCAGCATCAACAGAGTTAACACTAGCATCTAGATGTTTGGTAACGTTACATGATGTTACTGTATCCACCGTTGTGCCCGATTCCTTAAGTGTCACATCGAAATTACCGTACAACCAAGATAGTGAACCGCTGGCAAATAGACGAAAACCACATCCAATATCCCAATTAGCTTCAAGACCTAGCAAAGGACCTATACCAAAGAACTTTTGATCGTTATCCATGATAGAAGTAGCTTCGGCACTAAAGTCACTAATTCGTAGCTTTTGGTTAATACTTGCTCCACGCAAACCAGCAAACGGCCGTAAAGCAAAGCTACAGCTTAAGTCTGATTCATATCCGGCAACCACATCCAAAAGATCAAAATTGATATTCCACAGATAGTTGTTTACCGTTGGACCTTTGGATTGTGAATGGAAGTAGGTATAATAAGCGCCATAGTCCCATTCATCGCCAGAGTCATAACCTATTCCCACGCGAATACCTGGAGCCCATTTGAAATGCGGTTCTTGCCCCCTTCCACGGAAGGTGGAGGTAACAATGCTACCATCCACCGTATCGGAAACCAAAGTGGGAACGCAGTCGTCGAGACCGCCTTCAAAACCCCTCCAGAACAAGAGGTCAGTGGTTAGAAATCTCGTCCCACAACAACATTCAGAGCAAGGTTCAACGGCGCAACTCTGCTCCAAATAGCTATCAAAGTACTCATCGTATTCAGGATTACTAGAAAATGCGTATTCCTTGCCATTTCCCGACCATCTTGACCAGATGCCATAGTCTCCATAGGCATTGCCAACGAAAGGCACAGAGAGAAGTGCTGTGGCTAAGTAGATCTTTCGAATAAAATATGTCATACAATGTGTTCCTATTTTTACCGCTATTGGATTCGAGTAATCGTTAAGTGCGCAGAAACTGGCTCTGTACCGCCGGCTAAAGGCGTGATGGTTAATGCTGTGCTTTCTGAAACGGGATTGCGTACGGTGATGATCGAATTGATCACGGTCGTCTCGACTAATGCAATACCCACTATCTGCGAAGTTCCTGTAGCACGTCCAACAACCGTATATGCGAGCTCAACTGCTCCGCCTCCGGAGTCAAGGGTCAAAACCAACTGACCAGCTTCGGTCACGCTTACCTGAAACAAGACCTGGTAGATACCTATGTCAGCTAAATTAAACGTATCCGCACCGGTACGAGCAATATTGCCAGTTCCGCTTGAAGGCCCATCCTGAGGGAAATCGACATCGCTGCCAGCCGCAACCGTTGCAGCATTATCCGGGGGCATCAAGGCAAAGAAGTCTGCAAAATCTATTAGTCCACCTGCAGCACCCGTGGCTCCCGTCGCTCCTGTCGCACCTGTGGGTCCTGTTGTGCCCGTAGCTCCCGTTGCTCCAGTCGGACCCGTATCACCAGTGGCACCTGTTCCCGTGGCACCTGTAGGGCCTGTAGGGCCTGTGGGGCCCGTGACACCAGGAACACCAATGCCTCCAGCCGTAATAAGCTCCTGCAAGACTATAATGAGTTGGGTTTCTAGCTGGGGCAACAGCAGTAAGTTGTTGTTTAGAATGATTTGAATTGCACCTAGCAGTTCGGCTGCGGAGGGTTGCTGACGGCAACCATTACAGCCACAACAAGCCTCAAGAGCGCCGAATAATTCATCATTTTGGATAGTTCTTCGCTCCTGCACTGCCGATAATGGAGAGCTAATAGCGAAACAAGAAGCGAACAACGATAAAAACATGAACTTGATTTTCATACCTAAATGCCTTTCCAGTTTTAAATCCATCCAAGCGAGCAGAAGGTAATTGCTTGGACACACGAACACCCTATTTTCTCTGTTCGAAAAATAAGACAGTCCTTCTACGCCGCTCTTCGGAGGCAAAGTCTCAAATAAAAATGCTTAGAGGAGTTGGAACATGAGGGATAACCTCATCTCTGAGACCTCGCTCAGATGGTTGCTTAGAAACAGTCGTCGTTAGAGAAAGACGCCTTTTATGTGGGTAAGGAAAATATCCTAAACTCTATTTTTTGAAAGTCAGGATCCTAATTGGCGTCGATTTGAAAGACAAGTCAATATTTGACTTCTGATAGTATGCACATGATGATACAGCTACTGCAAGAAAGGAGCATATGATGAAGACATGGATATTGGTTCTAATTGCAAGCGGACTTTTGACAAGGTTAGTGGCTAGTCACGCACAGCCTGACTCAAGTCCTCAATTTCTCTACAAGGTGCTTTCGGTAGACAACTGGCAAAGAAGTCAAACTCAAAATAACCTAGTTCTCTCAAAAGACGACAATGAATTCATCCACCTTTCGACCAAAGATCAACTGGATCGAATTACAAGTAAGTACTGGGCCGATGTTCCGGAATTTGTAATCTTAAAAGTTGCAACGAACCGACTAACCGGTAGACTAGTTCTTGAAGCGAATCCAGGCGGCAGCAGCAAGTACTATCACTTGTATGACGGGTCAATCCCACTGCAATCAGTGGTAGAATCCAAAATCGTCAAGCAATAGCCAGACAACCTCTTCCTATCATTGTTATAAATTAGAACATAACAGGATAGGCAAGATCGCTGCGCGGCATGATAGGCGGGATGGGAAATCGGATTTAAATAAATTTTCGACATTTGACAATAGTATCACCTTTTGATATCATTATGCATATGAGAAAAAAGCATTCCGACACCCTTGAGGCTATTTTCCACACGCCAGTACTCTCAAATGTTAAGTGGAGTGATATCGAAGGATTGTTTATTAGTCTTGGTGTCAAGGTAACGGAAGGTAGAGGTTCTCGAGTGAGAGTATTTCTCCATGATCGTGTGGCCGTGTTCCATAGACCACACCCTCATAAAGAAACAGACAAAGGAGCCTTAGTTTCCGTACGACGCTTTCTAGAAGAATCAGGAGTAAAACCATGAAATATCAAGGTTACCACGGACACGTCATCTATGACGAAGAAGCAAAGCTATTCCATGGCGAAATCATCGGACTAAGAGATGTGATTACCTTTCAGGGGACCTCTGTTGATGAACTCGAACAAGCATTTAAGGACTCGGTTGATGATTACCTAGACTATTGCAAGGAGCTAGGGAGAGATCCCGAGAAACCATTTTCAGGTAAACTTGTACTGCGCCTTTCTCCAGAAATTCATGAACGAGCCGCATACGAAGCTAAGTGTAGTGGTCTAAGTTTAAACGCTTGGATTAAACAGTCAATTCAGCAAACGATCAATCGAACTCATCTCTAACTATAGATTGCACTCTCCCATCCTGTCTATCATGCCGCGCAGCGATCCTGCATATCCTGCTATGTTCTAATTTTTAACAATGATAGGCAGGATGGGAGTAAAAAAACTGTTTTAGCTATGTAGCATGTATTTTGTTAGGAAGCAGAGTCCTCTGCCAACAAAAATGCCGGTGAAGAACCCAGAGAGCTGGATAACAGTCATTGATGGATGTGCTGAAGTTAAGAACCATTGTGTCAGAATAAATAGTGTGGTTAACAACAAAGTAACGACACTTCCTTCGATAAACAATGAGCGCTTCGTGGTGTCCACTTGAACTCTTAAACGGTTAAGGAATAGCCATCCGACAGTGCAGCCTAATCCTACAGCAAGAATCCATATGCTTCCTTCCATCAATGTTGGCTCATTTTTGAACAAATCATATGCCGCCCACAGCGTAATGACAGATGGAAAGATCAGTAAATTGATCAAAAGCACAGAATGCGACCTTAATGCTCTAACCCCAACCGTTAGCAGATAAGCACAAAGTACATACTCCCACCAAGCTACAACACTTGTCATAGTCACCTCGCATCAACATATTTTTGTAGGTGTGTTTATAGAAAAATCTAGAGTTAAAATCAAAAAAACTGTATCGTTCTATCAATTTTTTTGATTTTAACTGAAAAAAGAAGAAGCCAAGTCAAGTAATGAATTACGCTGATTATAACAAGCCTCATCACATACAGCCTCACACAAAACGCGACGATTTAACATCGAAAATTAACTCATCAACCCTGCCACCCGAGACATTCAACTTTTCTACCGCTCCCTCTGAGTTTAACAATGAAAATTTAGTAGCGATCAATCTGACAGAAAATCCATTACTAGAAGGATTCAATATTTCGAATCACTTTGATGAACAAGACCCGTCTGTCGAACCGACCTGGAACCTATTCTGCAATGAATATAACCAAACTCAAAATCAGAACGAGCAGACCGCAATTTTAGGAGACGAGCCATGTGACGTTCTACAGGTCAATAGTTCAGCTATGAAGCTATTGAATGAAAATTATTGCGCGGGCCCTAACCAACCATGTATCAAATTAACCATTAAAAAAAAGTCTCTTCAAAAACATGAAGAAACATCGAACAACTTTCCAACCTCAAAATTATCAAAGAATTTCCTTGAGCAATTCAATGCTAATTCCAAGATTTTCTCAGCAAACACTCACCTTACATCAAGTATTTCCTCGGCTCAAGTTACACCTTCAATTCCATATTTAAAGTCCTTTTTCGATGACTTTAAATCTGCCCTTAGTGCTCATCCTCAGAACCCTGCAACAGACATACAACAGATACTGGCAGTAAAATGGAAACTTTCAAATAGGTCAGTCACCAGGGTGATTTCAGATTTTCTTAAAGAATCGACGTCAGATATGGAGTGGATAGAACCACTGGTAAATTATGCAACTCGTTTAAACGCACGCAATTATTACTATTACAAAAAAAATTACCCACACCTAAGTCTACCATCCAAAAAGAAACTCAGCAAAAATGAATAGGTAAAGGGACTAAGTGGACGAGGAATAGACCAGCACTGGGAATTAACCATCATTCTGGACAATTTTTTATTAACCAAGCCCTCTCCAATCACGCTGAGTGTATTGAATTCAATTAGCGTACAAGACAGTTAACAAGGGTGCTGGGAAGAGAGAGAAGAAGACGATAGCACACACCGCAACTACTGCTACTACTGTAGCCGGCAAGGAGTGTTTTTGAACCGACTCTTCTGACGAAACATCTGTCAACATAGCGGCAATGATGCGAAGGTAGTAGTATGCTGACAGTATCGTCGTCAGTAACGCAATGATTACCAAGGCATAAAATCCTTCAGCAAAAGCTACCTTGAAGACATAAAACTTAGCAAAAAAGCCCGCTGTTGGCGGAATCCCAGCAAGTGTCAATAAGCTCAGCGTAAATACCGATGCGATAAACGGCGCGCGTTTAAATAGACCATGGAGGTCTTTTAATAGCACTCCTTCAGTGCGGAAATCTAGATATGCCAAAGTGGCAAAGCACCCGAAAGTTGCAGCCGAATAGACAATGAGGTAAAAAATCAGGGAGGTCAAAGCCTCTGGGCCACCCACAGCGATGGGTATAAGCAGAAATCCCGCGTGGGAAATACCTGAATAAGCGAAGAACCTTCTGAGCTGTACCTGCCTCATGGCCAAAAATGCCGAATAGATCAGCGTTGGGTAGACCAGGAATGCGACAACATCGCTCCAAACGCTATCGAAACCAGGTAGTGCATCTAGAAACACTCTAGCAAAGGCGGCGAAAGCTCCAGCCTTGGTACCAACAGACATAAAAGCTGTCACGGGCGTTGGCGCTCCTTCGTAAACATCTGGCGCCCATACATGGAAAGGCACTATAGCCGCCTTAAATGCTATACCAATAGTTACTAGCGCCACCCCACCTAAGAATAGGAAGCGGTCGGAGTTATTCGTTAGGTCGCGGAAGCCCGTCAATAGCTCGGAAAGGCGTGTGGTTCCCAAAGCGCCGTAAATCAACGCAATTCCATACAGCAGTATAGCCGCGGCTATGGATCCTATAAGGAAGTACTTTACAGCGGCTTCATGGGAGATATTCCACTTCTTCATGTAACCTACAGAAACATAAAGAGAAATAGACAGAGTCTCCAGCCCCAAGAACAACGTTAAAAAGTCAGCTGAAGAACCAATGAGTATCAATCCAAATATGGCTGAAAGCAGAAGAAAGTAGTACTCACCTTGGCTTGCGGCAAAACGCTGAAAAAAACTTGCCGACAAAAAAACAGTACATAATCCAATGCTAAGAAACAATACTGAAAAGATATGCGACTGCGTGTCGAAAATAAGCCATGAGGTGAGACGTGGATGTGTGCTCACAGGAGCATAGTAGCTTGCGTATATCGCTATGATGATCGTTCCCGCCGTCAACCAACTTGAAAGCCATTCAGCTGAATCCGACGCAAATGCCTCTAGTAACACCACAAGCAGCGCACCAATCAAAACAATGAGTAACGGACTTAAGGCAGCCCAATCGACTGCGGTGAGAACGGTATTCATGGAGCACTCTCCGTCACAGCTAGCGTCTGCGTAATTTCAGGGTTAATTTGTTGTAATACGGGTCCTGGATAAATACCAATCCACAGGATCAACGCAACGAGTGGCACTGCGATGGCAAACTCTCGCGGCGTTAAATCTACCCAAGCAGGCTGGTAAAAACCTGGTTCTTGAAAATAGACCTTTTGCATCCATCGTAGCATGTAGACCACCGACAGGATGACGCTGAGGGCCAAGAATGCAGCCACCCAAGGGTGCACGCCAAATAGACCGAACAGGATTAGCAGCTCACCTACAAAGCTGTTAGTTCCAGGCAGGGCCACAGATGATAGAACAAAAATTAATGTCAGCCAGCAAAGATGTGGTACAAACTTGGCCATACCCCCAACTTCGCCAATAGCTGTGGAGCCGAGGCGCTTCTGCAACCATCCGGATGCTAAAAATAGCGCTGTAATAGTGACGCCGTGGTTTAACGCTTGTAGGACTGCTCCAGTTTGCGCTGTTTCGCTCCAAACAAACAAGCCCACCAAGATGAAATTGACGTGCGAGAAGCTGGAGTAAGCAATTAGACGTTTGTAATCCATTTGACGCCATGCGGCTAGCGCACCGTAAAAGACTCCTGTAACCGCCAAACCGATTAATACTAGCGACCATTCCTGCATCAGGTTTGGAAACAGACCTACGCCAATACGAACGACGCCATAGATACCAGCTTTAGATAGCAGAGCTGACAGCAAAATGGTTCCGGCAGTGGGAGCGTAATAATAGGTGTCAGGCAGCCATCCGTGGAAGGGAAACAGAGGCGTTTTTACGGCGAAAGCCAACAGAAAAACAGCAAAAATCCATGGGGCATACTTGGCTGAAGAGGCAAAGTGAGCCAAGACATCGAGGTCAAATGTCCCTTCGGACACAAAGTAAAGAGCCAACACGGCTGCTACCATCAATGCAGAGCCTGCGATCATGTAGATCAGGAATTTGTAGGCAGCCTGCTGACGATCGGCACCGCCCCAAACGTTGATGATAAAATAGAGCGGCAGCAGCATGGCCTCCCAAAAAATGGTAAATAAGGCAAGGTCGCGAGCCGTGAAGAATCCAATAAGCAAGCCTTGCAATAGAAGCACAAGAGCGAAGAAGCCTTTAGAGCTTTGATCTATAGCCATTATGCTGATAGGGATTATCACTGCGGTCAGGTAGAGGAAGACCAGACTCAGGTTGTCGACGAAAAGGAAGAACTCAATGGAGAGCGGCGGCAGCCAAGGCAAATTGACCGTGCTTCCTAGCCAGTGCTGCTGATTGCATACCAGAATAACCAAAGGTATTAAGCTTAACAGCACCGAAATGCGTTGCAGCAATGCACCTTTGAAAGGCAAGGCCAACACGATTAGTGATGCTATTAACGGTGTGACAAACAACCAAAGCAAGTCATTCATGAAGTTCCTCAGGACACAAAGTAAAAGAGTAAATAAGCTGTTCCCATCACTATCCAAGCCACATAGGAGCGTATTTGACCGCTCTGCAGCTGTTGCAGGTTCTGCGAAAGATCTTGAGCACTCTCGGCAGCCACCGTTATCGAACCATCAAACACTTTAGGTTCAAAAAAGCGTGTGATGACATTGCCAAGGGCTCTCAGCGGCACTGCGATTCCGTTCCAGTAAAGATCATCGATGAAAAATGCACGCTTTAGAACTGGTAGCGGAGGCGACAAGCGCTCAACCTTACGAGTATAAACAATAGCTCCAATCACAACACCGGCTATGGCTCCCACTAGGGCCAGCACCATTGGGATCGATAATTCGAAGCCATGTTCTTGAACAGCGAGGGTAACACCCGATTCTGCCAAGAACTCTTTGAGAGCAAAGCCCAAAAGACCACCACCAATAGATAAAATGGCTAGCAAAGTAACTGGGGTTAGCATAATCGCTGGTGCTTCGTGAGCAGCCTTAAAGACATGTGGCTGTAGCCGTGGCTCGCCTGTAAATGTTAAACAATAGGCTCGAACGAGGTAAAAGCCAGTGATAATGGCGGTGACCAAACCTATGAAAAAGAGCACATAGTGCTTCGTAGCATAGCTTTGCTCGAGGATGAGGTCCTTACTAAAGAAAGCAGCTAGCGGAGGTATCCCTGACAACGCCAACACGCCGATCAAGAAGAGCCAGTGCGTTTTGGTAAATACTTTTGAGAGCCCACCCATATGGTCCATATTTGTGGCGCCATTTAGGCCATGCACCACACTGCCAGCGGAAAGGAACAGTAAAGCCTTCACAAACGCATGCATAGTCAAGTGGAACATTGCCGCATAATAGGCGCCGATGCCGCAAGCCAAAAACATATAGCCCAGCTGGCTGACGGTAGAGTATGCCAACACGCGCTTAAGGTCGGTCTGGCCAATGGCGCAAAGAGCTGCGAATAATGCTGTAGCTGTGCCAATGGTTCCTACCACCATTAGTGTGTCGGGAGCTAGTTCATAGATCGGATGAAGTCTAACGACCAAATATACTCCTGCAGTCACCATAGTAGCAGCGTGAATTAGAGCAGAAACAGGCGTTGGGCCTTCCATAGCATCTGCCAACCATGTGTGGAGCGGTATCTGCGCCGATTTGCCAGTCGCGCCGACAAAGAACAGCAGTGTCAGTAGTGTGATGATTGGTGCGCCGATGGCATATTGCTGCCCGGCCTGTAAATTGATCGTGGCAATATCGCTGGTGCCGAATAGTGTAAAAGTAAGCAGAAGGCCTAACAAGAAACCAAAGTCACCTACGCGGTTAATTACGAAAGCCTTGGTAGCAGCATGAGCAGCTGAAGTGCGGGTGTAGTAGTAACCGATGAGCAGGTAGGAAGCTAGACCCACCCCTTCCCAGCCAACAAAGAGAAGCAACAAGTTAGCAGCCAACACAAGCAACAACATGGCAAATACAAAGAAGTTTAGGCATGCAAAGAAGCGTGCAAAATCTTCCTCATGTTCCATATAGCCCACCGAATAGACATGAATCAAAAAGCCCACACCTGTGATTATCAAAGTCATTAGCAATGACAGAGAATCCAGATGCAGCGCAAATTCAGCATCGATGAACTTAACGGGTATCCAGTGGAACAGAGTAACGTGCTGAGGCCCATCATAGCTGATCAGCAAATGCACAAAAATCAGAAAAGATATCAACAGGGTTCCACAAGCAATGACAGCAACTGCGCGTCGTCCAATCCAGCTGGAGGTAGCACTTATAACCAGAAAGCCAAAAAGTGGTAGGAACAACGCAAGTACTAGGGCATTAACCATCTTATCCTCTCAACGCATTAAACTGGTCGACATCCACAACCTCTTTCGATCGGAATACATTGATAATGATCGCTATGCCAACAGCCGCTTCCGCCGCTGCGACAACGAGTACAAAGAATACCCATGCTAAACCAATCGGGTTACCCCAAAAACGCGAAAAGCTTACAAATAGCAAGTTTGAGGCATTTAACATTAGCTCGATCGACAGAAAAAATATAAGTGCATTACGTTTGAAAAGGACACCTAAAATGCCTATAAAGAACATCGACATGCTGATTATGATCAGAGGTTGAATATCATCCATTAATCGGGCTCCTTTTTTGCAATATACACCGAGCCAATAATAGCAATTAAGAACAGCAGCACGACCGCCTCAAAAGGGAAGAAGAAGTCGACGTATAGCGTCTCCCCTAAACTCTGCACAGTACCAAAGCCTTCGGGCTTTTCAGCCTTAAAGGGGACCAGATCATAAAGGCGAGCCGCAAGAGCCATCAACGAAAAGAAAAAGGCGACTGCAGCAATGACAACCAATGATCGCCGGCTAAGAGACGGAAAGTTGTTGAGCTGTTCATGCGCATCCTGGAAGAGCACGATGACAAACATAAAGATAACAAGGATAGCTCCGGCATAAACGAGCACCTGCATGGTAGCGATAAACGTTGCGGAGAGCCACAAATACAACGTTGCTAGCAACATTAGCGATACTAAAAAGAATAGGCTTGAATGCACGGGCTTACGGACGAGGATGACACCCAACGAAGAGCAAATCAGAAGAAAGCCAACAATGATGACGTGAAGGTTCGTATACTCTGGCAAGACTATATCTCCCTCTTTGGATCGCGCCCGGAATCGCCTGGTTTTTCCTCAGTCAACATATCTTTGGTATAAATCAGTGATTCGCGGTTGTAACCTGAAAGCTCATATTCATTACCCAAAATGATGGCACCCGTTGGGCATGCTTCCTCACAATACCCACAGAAAATGCAGCGCAACATATTGATCTGAAAATCTGAGGCATAGCGCTCGCCATGGGAATGTTCCTCACCTGGCAGATTTTCAGCAGGCTTAACATAAATAGCCTGTGAAGGGCACACAATAGCGCACAGCTCACATCCTACGCAGCGCTCTTTGCCATCTTCCCACTTTGTCAGATAGTGTCTTCCACGCGATCGAACGGGCAGCTTTCGTTTCTTCTCGGGATATTGAATCGTAACGGGGCGCCTAAAAGCGTGCTTAAGCACGATAATAAGACCCCACATCATGGAACGAACTTGTGCAAAGACAGACTTTTTCTTCATAACACCACCAACCACAAATAAGCGGTCACGATTAAGTTAATGGTTGCAATGGGCAGTAGTATCTTCCAGCTAAAGCTCATCAACTGATCATAGCGGAAGCGTGGCATAGTTGCTCGCACCCACATAAACAGGAATACAAAGGCAGCCACCTTGAGCATAAACCACACAACAGGAATATCGCCGGGACCCATCCATCCGCCCAGGAACAACGTTACAGCAATCGCCGACACCGCCAAAATGTTGATGTATTCAGCCATGAAGAACATGGCGAATTTCATGCCACCGTATTCCGTGTGGTAGCCAGCAGTCAATTCTTGTTCCGCTTCTGGTAAGTCAAATGGAGCACGGTTAGTTTCGGCAAAAGCTGTGATCACGTAGATGATAAAGCCAATAGGGTTGGTCCAGAGGAACCAATGGTCACGTTGAGCCTCGACAATTTCCGTTAGGCTTAACGAGCCTGCCATCATGGCCACAGTGACCAGCGACATGCCCATTGGAATTTCATAGCTAATCATCTGGGCTGTACCACGAATGCCACCCAATAGTGAATAGCGGTTGTTGGACGACCAACCCGCCAAGACCACGCCGTAAACTGCCAAAGAGGAAAAGGCCAACATAAAGACAAAGCCTGCATTCACATCCGCAATGCGCAACTGAATTTGCCTACCGAAAATTTCTACTGTGCCACCAACAGGTACCAACACAAAGGCAAATAGCGCAGTAAATAACGAAATGCAGGGGGCTAACCAATAGGTAAAGTTCTCGACGTTACCAGGTTGAAAGCGTTCTTTGGTCAGCAGTTTGATGCCGTCCGCTAACGGTTGCAGTAGTCCAAAAGGACCCACCCGGTTAGGACCGAGCCTCAACTGCATACGAGCCATCAAAACTCGCTCCAACCAAGTCATGTAGGCCGAGCAAGTCAGCAGCACAAAGATCATCACTACGCTCTTGATGATTATTTCAATGGTAACGTCTAACATACCATCCTTTTGTGTTGTAAGAGATTCAACGCAAAGGCGCAGAGGCGCAAAGAAAGCTTCGTTCTTTCTTCGCGTCTTCGCGTCTTTGCGTTGAATAATTCTCTAAACATCAATCTGTACTCCCAAACCATTTAATAGGTTCACACCGAGTTCTCGAACTTGCACCTCAGGGAAACCTAAAGGCAACACGATCGTCCCTTCCGCCACATCTTTATCAATGCGAGCCTTTATCACCAATGTGTTGCCATTGGCGCTGATGCTTACGGAATCGTTATTCTTGATGCCTCGTTTGGCGGCCTCGAGAGGATTTATACGCATCCTCGGTTCCTTCGCCATCTGCACCAAATGCGCATTATGCTTCATCCGCACGCCGTGATCGAATAAGGCTGTTGCAAAGGAGGCTTTGAGGCCCTCACCTTGTTCGGCAGGCTGAGCATTTGGTGCTGAATATGCCTCTGGCAAAGGCACTAGGCCAGTTCTGATGCTTTCAGCGAAATGCGCATCTAAGGTTAGCTCCAAATTCAACTTCTGGCCAATACGCGTAAAAATTTCCGCATCGCTGAAGATATCGCTTGGAATATCTTTGCCGGGTTGTAGCTTTTGGATACGCCCTTCAATGTTAATGAAAGTGCCACCTTTCTCTGCAAAAGATAAGGCGGGTAACACCACATCAGCTTGCTGAGCGGTCTTGGTCAAGAACAGATCCTGTACCACTAAGAATTTCAGCTTAGAACGCAACTCAGACCACGTAGCAAAAGGATATTGCGAAACGGGGTTAGCCCCTGCAACATATAGGAAGTCCCAACCATCTTTAGTCGCTGCGTCAATAACTTGTAGCGCATTCATACCATCGATTGGATACATGCCCGCATAGCGAGCCCCCATGCTATTGCCACGTCCCTCCATGATATTCAAAGAACCCTTCTTAAGCTTTTTGAGCTCGGCTAAGATAGCAGCACGATTCGGCGATGCTAGCCACTGTCTGCCGACAAAAACAGTCTCGGCGTTGGCTATAACCTCTGCGTTATCTTTGATCACATCTAGCTCAGTGCCCGGCGTCTGCAAAGTAACGGAAGCTAGGTATTGAGCAATCTCAGGAGCAAAATGCCCAATAAAATGAACTTTCGCTCCAAGGTTAATGGCTTGACGCAAGCGCAGCCATAGAACCGGAAACTCTTCTGTAAGATCTAAACCTAAAAGCACGGCGTTGGAAAGCGTTTCACATTGAGCGATAGGCATCTCCATTCCTGGAGCGATTCCCTCGTCATCCACAATGGGCGTGCCAATGCGATGGTCCACGTTAGGGACTCCCCCGCCTTGACGAATCAGCTTTTGGAAGAGGTAATTTTCTTCGACGGTTAGTGGATTTCCACCCCAAGCAGCAATCTTTTTGCCGCTTTTAGCGCTTTCCATCTTAGAGGCTATCAACGCCAAAGCTTCATCCCAGCTAGCAACTTCTAAGCTGTCACCACGACGAATCAGTGGCTTTTGCAGGCGGTCAGGATGCGAAATATACTCGTAACCAAACCAGCCCTTGTCGCACATCCAGACATCATTGACCTCTTTGTTCTCAGCAGAACGCGTACGCATCACCTCGCCATCACGCGAGTCTAGGATCATGCTGCAACCAACAGGGCAAAGTGTGCAAGTGCTTTTGGTGGGCTTATTATCCCATGGACGTGCTCGAAAACGATACACCTGGCTAGTTAACGCTCCAACAGGGCAGATCATAATCGTGTTGCCAATGAACTTAGAGTCAGCAGGGCCGCCGTCCGGGGTCCCTACCTCGGTCTTAAAGCCACGATCGATAAACTCAAGGGCATGATCCCCAGCGACGACATCTCCAAAACGCGTGCAGCGCGCGCAGACGATGCAACGTTCGCGGTCTAGCATCAACACTGGCCCAAGTGGCAAGCGTTTCTTAAACTTGCGTTTCTCTTCGTAGAAGCGGCTTTCGCCTGGACCATGATGCAGTGTGTTCTCTTGCAGTGGGCACTCGCCACCGCGATCGCATATTGGGCAATCCAGCGGATGGTTGATCAATAGAAACTCCAAAATGCCCTTACGACCTTCGAGAGCCATAGTACTTTGCGTTTTGACGACCATACCTTCCGAGGCTTCAAGCGTACAAGAAGCCTGCAGCTTCGGCATCTTCTCCACCTCTACCAAGCACATACGGCAAGCACCAAATGGTGGCATGCGGTCGTGATAGCAAAAGATCGGTATGTCGACACCAATCGTCCGGGCAGCGTTGTAGACAGTAGTGCCCTTCGGCACACTGACAGGGTTGCCGTCGATCGTGAAAGTAATTAGTGGCTTATCGTTTGTACTCATAAGTAGGGGTACGCTACCTTCATTCTTGGACGCTTATCCGCATGTGGATTGCGTCGGATATACGCCTCAAACTCTTCTTTAAATTCTTTTATAGCACTGACAATCGGTGGAGCAGCGCCTACAGCTAATGGGCAAAAGGAGTTGGCCGCCATATGATCACATACCTGCTCAATCACTTTTAGGTCGCAGAAAGTGCCACCGCCACGTTCGATTCTCCCCAAGACCTGAACCATCCAACGCGTTCCCTCACGGCATGGAGTGCATTTGCCACAAGACTCGTTTTGATAGAACTGCATAAGCCTGTGTGCAACCTTCACCATATCAGCGGAGTCATCCATGACAATAATTGAAGCCGTTCCCAAAGCTGTTCCGCGATCGGCAAGGGATTCGAAATCCATCGAGATGTCTATATCTTTTGCGGTGACCAACGAGCATGACGAGCCACCGGGATAGCATGCCTTAAAGTTGCGTCCTGGAGCCATACCACCAGCAGTATCTAGGACCTCTCGCAAGGAAACTCCCAGAGCAAATTCATAGCAACCAGGCTTTTGCACATGACCACTAACCTGAAAGATCTTTGTTCCTGTGTTCTTTGGCTTGCCAATAGCTTGAAACCATTCCACACCGTTATTCACGATGTGCACAACGTTGCACAAGGTCTCAACGTTGTTGATAATCGTTGGCTTACCGTACAGGCCTGCTACTGCAGGGAATGGTGGTTTTAGGCGCGGTGTCGCACGAAAACCTTCTAATGAGTTTAGCTGAGCTGTTTCTTCTCCGGCTATATAGGCTCCAGCGCCGGGATGCACAACAATATCAAGAGAGAAGTCAGATCCAAACAGTGGCTTTCCGAGATATCCCTTAGCCCTTGCTTGCTCTACAGCCTTGCGCAAAATCTCGAGACCGCCAAAGAACTCTCCGCGGCAGTAAATAAAAGCTTTTTTAGCACCGATGGCATAGCAACTAAGGATCATGCCTTCAATTAGCTGATGTGGATCGTGCTCTATGATTAAGCGATCTTTAAAAGTCCCTGGTTCGCTTTCATCACAGTTGCAGACTAAATATTTATCCAAAGCAGGGTCTTTAGGAACGAAACCCCATTTAGCACCGGTCAGGAAGCCAGCGCCACCGCGACCTCGTAAACCTGATTGTTTCACCATTTCGATGAAGTCTGCAGGGGCAAAATGTGGGATGGCTTTCTGAATAGCCTTGTAGCCACCATTGCGCTCGTAAGTGGCAATATCCAGCTGGTTTGGATCATCCATATGTGCCATTATCACACGTTGCTCAGGCATGATCTACCCCCACCTTTTCAACAGGAGACGGGTGCCCAGGACCCTTGCGAGCCTCAGCGATAATAGCATCAAGATCATCCTCACGCACAGGACCTACCACCTTGTCATCTACCAACATCATTGGCGCACGATCACAGGCGGCTAAGCACTCGGACGGAATAATAGTAAATTCGCCATCTTCTGAGGTACAATGAGGCTTGCAACGCACTTTCTGACATAAGCTCTCTAAAATCTCATCGCCGCCACGCAGCATACATGAAACATTCTTGCAAACATGGATCACATGCTTGCCCACTGGCTCTTCAAAAAACATGTCATAGAAGGTGACAATAGCATTCACTTCGTTGGTATCGATCCCAAAGAGCGCAGCAACATCCGCCTGGGCCTCTGTGGGAAGATAGCCAACCTCTGCCTGCGCCATATGCAGGGCAGGAATAAGCGCCGAACGCTTGGAGGGATAGCGCTCTTGCAACTTTAAAATAGCTTTTTGTGTTTCTTCACTAAGCATTAGCGGTCCACGTCCCCTAAAATTGGATCAACACTGGCAATCGCTACAACGACATCGGATATCACGTAGCCCTTACATACTTCCTTTAATACCTCAACGTGAGGGAAAGATGGCGAACGTACTCGCAGCCTATAAGGCCTGTTGCTACCATCACTTACTAAAAAGTGTCCTAACTCCCCTCTGGCCGATTCCACGGGTTGGTAGATTTCGCCGACGGGAGGGTGAATGCCTTCACTAACAAGCTTAAACTGGTGAATAACGGCTTCCATACTGCGAGCTAGCTCTTGACGTGGTGGCAGAGCCACTTTTCTATTAGTCGTTAGCACCGGTCCCGGCTTAAGCCTGGAAAGTGCTTGCTCTACAAGAGAAGCACTTTCTCGCATTTCTTGTAGGCGCACAAGGTAGCGCGCATAAGAGTCGGCTTCTGTAAAAGTCGGTACTTCCCAACTGTAAGTGTCGTAACCTAAGTAGGGATACACTTTGCGGATATCATAGGGCTCACCTGCACCACGTATCACAGGCCCTGTGCAGCAGTATTGCTTACAAAGATCCAGGTCAATGATAGCAACGCCTTGCAAACGGGTACACCAGACATAGTTATCGGTTAGCAGATTATCCAGATCCTTCCACATGCTAGGAAAGCCCTTTAGAAAAGCTCTGGTTTCTTCAACAAAGCCATCGTTCAGGTCATAGGCTAAGCCACCAATGCGCCAGCAAGATGGGAACATACGAGCGCCTGAAACCCCTTCAAAAAGGTCTAATATCTTCTCGCGCTCAGCAAAGCAATACATATAGACGGATGACATATTGAGCTCTAATGCACTAGTACCAAGCCATAGCAGATGGCTAGCGATACGCGATAGCTCGAGAAGTATAAGTCGTATGGTCTGAGCCCTCTCCGGAACTTCAACATCCATCAATCGCTCTACAGCTGAGGCAAAAGCCTGTTCTTCAGCCGGACCTGAGAGGTAATCCAAACGATCCACTAATGTAAATACCTGAAGGTATGTGCGTGTCTCGCATTCCTTCTCGACGCCAGTATGCAAATAGCCAATAATTGGCTCAGCGGAGACAATGACTTCTCCATCAAGCTTTAGCTTAAGGCGTAGCACACCATGGGTCGACGGGTGCTGTGGTCCTAGACTCAGCTCCATCAACTCATCGTCGCGAAATTCCTTACAGTTCTCTGGGCTTACTCTTGACATATGGTATTATCTGTGAGGGTATCTTGGGTTCTACGCCATGCTTAAATTGCACAGCTTCCTCTGTCAGGGCATAATCTTTGCGCAATGGGTGACCTTTCCAGTCGTCGGGCATCAGGATGCGCTTTAGTTCAGGGTGCCCATCAAAACGTACTCCAAATAGGTCGTATAACTCGCGTTCGTACCAGTTTGCACCGCCCCACAAGTCGACAACGGATGGCAACGCTTCATCGCGCGCGACGTAAGTAACAATGCGAATACGTTCAAAGTTTGTAGGGTTATGCAGGAAATACACAACTTTCGTGCGCTTTTCTGGTTCGAGATAGTCAACGCCTGTAAGGTCCATCAAAACCTCAAAGCCTGGCTCTGGAGCCTGCTTTAAATAGGTCAATACAGCCTTAATATTTTGCTTATCGATAGATAGAGTGACTTCGCCAAAGAAGCGGATATCTTCAACGACAAATTGCTCGAACCTTGCTTTTAGCTCTTCTACAGCTTCTAACGTCTTCATCTCTTTCTCGTTAACGGGCGTTCGCCACTAATCTTCTTCTGTAAGGTAATCAGACCATCTAACAAAGCTTCAGGACGTGGCGGGCAGCCTGCCACATACACATCAACTGGGACAATCTTGTCCACGCCTTGGATGATCGCATAATTATTGTAGATGCCGCCGCTGGATGAACAATCGCCCATGGCAATCACCCATTTTGGGTCTAGCATCTGATCATAGATAGTGCGTAGAACCGGTGCCATCTTCTGGCTTACGCGTCCTGCAACTATCATCACATCACTTTGCCTTGGCGAAGCGCGGAATACTTCCATGCCAAAGCGCGCTATGTCATAGCGACTAGCCGCCGTAGACATCATCTCAATGGCACAACACGCTAGACCAAACTGTGCGGGCCATAAGGAATTGCCACGCGCCCAATTGATTAGCTTCTCCAACGGTGCGACTAGGAAAGGTGTACGCTCTTGTTGACTCAATCCCATTCTAGCCCCCTTTTACGCCATATATAAGCAAAACCGACCAATAGTGCTGCTAGGAAAAACATCATTTCATAAAAGGCAAAAGGACCAATCTTCTTAGCAATTACCGCCCAGGGATACAGAAAGATGATCTCAATGTCAAAAACAAGAAAGATTAGTGCTACAATGTAGTGTCGGAGAGGAAAACGCTTCTGAAGCAAGTGCGTCTCGGTCTGAATGCCAGACTCGTAAGGTAAATACTTAGTCGCTATCGACCTGTTAGCAGGAAACAGGGACGACAAGCCAATCACAAGCAAGGTCACCAAAAGGACTAATCCGAAATAGATGTAAACCGGAAAGTACCCTGCCACGCTTGCATCCCTGCCTTTCAATTCATGTACTTTCTCTTCATATCAATAACTTTTTTAACTACCAAATTATATTTCTAATTCTGAAGAAGGATAAAACCGGAGGTACACAATTCATGGATGATGTGGACTAAGTGGACGATATGGACCTTATAGACGAAGGCTTTGCATTGAAAAGTTCTCCTGGTTTGGAATATAGTGGCCGCCAAAAATTAAGGAGTTCAAAATGGAAGGTGCTGACAGACTAGACCGACCGCCAGGATTGAGCTATGTCGGCGCTGTGCTCAGAGGTGGTGCTCCGGCGCGAGGTCGAGGCCGAGGTCGAGGAGGTGTGCCTCCACAACAGCACTTACCTGTTGCACAAAACGCAATTCAAAATGCGGGTGGTTCACGTGTCCAAAGAACACAATCCACAAGGCGCACCAGGAGAAATAACCCAACTTTCAGATTGCCCGTACTCCATCAAGCTTGTAAACTTGGAGACGACATCTCACGCTTTTTGGTTTCGGAAGCAGAAATCAATCAGGTCGATCATGTTGGCCGTAATGCCCTAACCTTCGCATACCGTCGGGCTCGTACGCTAAAAGATTTGACCCCCTTACATCTGTTAATGAACCACAAAGATACAGAACTATGGGTGTTAAATGACGACCACCAAGGACGCCGTGTTCCCCTCGCGATCCAGGCCTTTCACGATCGCTACAAATTCGGCGAAGAAGCGCTAATTGAACTTATCTCAAGCTCTTCCTTCCCTATCGCAGACCAAGATGCCCAAGGATTAAACATCATTGATCACCTGTGTTCGGTAGACCATTTTCTTCCGGTTCTAAATGTTGCCTTAAATCAGCCTGCTGCTGCAATCAATTCGTCGGCAGTTTTCACAGCTATAAGGAAAGATCAATTTGAAGCATTACGAGCACTTATAGCAAAAGGACTTCCACTAGATACATACGAAGTCAATACTGGCCACCAACCAATTCACGTCGCCTGTGAACTCGGAAAATGGGGATGGATCGATGCATTGGTAGCAGCAGGCGCCGACGTAAACAGCCCAAATTTGTCAGGCGATACTCCTGTTATGGTAGCCATGAGAAAAGATCTAACCATTACTGTTGGCAAGTTATTGGAGCGAGAAGGTATCGATGCCTCACGTTGCAATCATGAAGGCCAAGATCTACTTCACCTGTTCTTACTCAATCTAGCAACAAAGAAACAGATCTCAGCGCATTGCGCAGGCGCACTCATTAAACTCCTGAATTTAAATCAGATCCCTCTCACAAGCTATGACGATGACTATGTTATCGACCGTTTACAGCCCTTGAACGATTGGATTCCATGTGACTGGATGGACAAAGTGCTGACAAAGCTATCCCTCGAAACTCTCAAGTCAATTGCCGCCCCCCTAAACATTACCACAGATGACGATTTGAAAATGGGCTTTCTCATCAGCCCGCAGACTATAGCTGCGGCCTTTTTGATTGATGAACCCGATTATCGTGGCCGTCTACTCAACAACCTTAAATCTCTGTTCCCACTCGCAGCAGGAGAAATCCTTGAAGACGACCAAGGAGAGTGGAATCAAGAGTCAGGTCAACTAGTTCCTTGGGTAAGCTATGCTTTATGGTATACTCGACCAAAAGAAGGAGTCATATTTGCTGAATGGTTACTCAGTTTGGGCTTAGATCCAGATAACATTGCTCGAGTCACTGACGAGCTACCCTCTAAAGTCGAAGTACGTAGAGAGTTGGAAGCTTCGACTAAACAGGTACTTACAGATTGCAGTCTTGCAGCATTAGAAGAGCGGGTGTCTAGCTATCAAAAGATGGCCAACGTCGGCGAATTCACAAGCCATACGGCTCGTGCCGCTTTTTCTACATTCCGCACCCAATCTAACATCTTAACTTTAGCCACCGCGCTCAACGGAGTAAATGTAACGGCAACACTTGAAGCCCTTAAGGGGGCTTCCAAAACTATCACAGCGCTACCTGTTTCTGGGATGAAGGTTGATGAAAGCAACCAAAGCCGCGATATCGGGACGTTGGTCATGCTTTTAGTCCCCCCTGATCAAAGCGTTAATGCAGCAAACTGGCTAACTGAAAAACTTGGGCTAACCAGTGAACGAGGTCTATCTGTTCTGTACGATATAGGCTTTGATAGCGAAGAGGACTTTGAAAAACATGGCATTTCATTTACAGCTTTCGAATCCAACCCTGACGAGCAAGAGCGCCAGCGTATCCTCAATTTCATCGCCGAGCAGTGCAAAAAAGGTAAGTAGTCATACGCATTAGGCTAACACGTATTCTGCAGCTAATGCATATGGGGTATATAGTAGCAATATGGCATAAAGCTTAACCATTAAGTCCGTTTTAGCTAAGGTAGCCCCATAGTAGGAGGGGCTCTATGTTCGGTCGATTTTTGCCACGGGAAGTCAGCTTCTTTGACTTCTTCCAACAGCAAGGCGAACTAACAGTTCGTTGCGCGCGTGAATTCCTTAAGTTGATTGATAATCCCTCTGATATCGAAGCACAGAATCGTGTCATCACAAACATTGAACATGATGCCGATACTGTCACACACCGTTGCGTAGAGGCATTACACAAAACCTTTCTGACACCTATTGAGCGCGATGATATCTTCCGACTGGTGTCACGCATGGATGATATCGTGGACTACATTGAGGCAGCTTCTCAACGTATTGCCCTCTACAAAGTTAAAACCATGACCGACGAGGTACGACAGGTCGCTGAAGTCCTTGTAAAGGTAGCTTTAGAAGTCGAGCAAGCATTAACAGGCCTTAGAAACTTAAAGAACAGCAACGCGATCAGAGAGAATTGTATCGCTATCAAGCACCTCGAAAATGAAGCGGGTGATATCCTCCACCGTGCCATCGCGCGCCTTTTCGATGAAGAGCCCGAAACACGCACGGTGATTAAGTGGAAGGAAATCTACGACAAGTTAGAAGGTGCCATAGATCGCTGTGAAGATGTCGCTGGAATTATCGAGGGTGTTATTCTGGAGCATGGCTAAGGAATGACTGTAGGGCTATCAATCCTCATTTTCACCATCGGAATAGCCCTTGTTTTTGACCTTATCAACGGCTTTCACGATGCCGCCAATTCCATAGCGACGGTGGTCTCCACGCGTGTATTAAGACCGCAAACTGCCGTCCTGTGGGCCGCCTTTTTTAACATTTTCGCCATGTTTGTCTTTGCACCCAAAGTTGCTAACACGATTGCTCAGATCGTCAAGGTAGAGGCTAACGATCCGATATATATCTACGTTGTGCTCTCGGGGCTATTAGGAGCAATTGTATGGAATTTACTAACCTGGTGGGCAGGACTTCCCTCAAGTTCCTCTCACGCCTTGATAGGCGGCTTAGCCGGGGCTGGAATAGCCCACAATGGCTGGAACGCAATCCGCTGGGAAAAAATTATCATCACCGCTGAATTTATCGTTTTGGCACCGGTCATGGGGTTTTTTATTGGCGGTCTGTTAATGTTGGCGGTCTATTGGATTTTTCGTCGCTGGCGTCCAGCTACTGTTGACGGAGTCTTTCGCAAAGCTCAGCTAGTTTCAGCCGCAGCCTATTCCATGGGTCATGGCGGCAATGATGCACAAAAAACGATGGGTATCATCGCAGTGCTCCTCTTTGCTTCAGGGCTACTTCCGCACGACACAGAGCTTTCATTAACCAATCCCGATACCTTGTGGATTATTCTCTCCTGCCAACTTGCTATGGGCATTGGCACAGCATTTGGCGGATGGCGCATCGTGAAAACCATGGGCATGAAACTGACCAAACTGAAACCTGTCGGCGGATTCTGCGCTGAAACCGCCGGAGCGATCACACTATTTATTGCAACACACTCAGGCATTCCCGTGTCGACCACGCATACCATTACTGGAGCTATTGTGGGCGTGGGTTCGACAACCAACAAATTTTCCAGCGTGCGCTGGGGTGTTGCAGGACGCATTGTTTGGGCGTGGATTTTTACAATTCCTGCTGCAGCATTGGTAGCTGCGGGCATACTCTACCTAATTACGGCATTATGATTCGACTAGCATTAGTTTTGGCACTACTCCTCACATCTTGCGGATTACCCACCAAGCATCACGCACCAAACTTTCCCCTTCCAGAATGCTGGAAATGGCCCACGTCTGCTTGTGAAGGCGAAACAATATGCGAGGAACAGCCAGAAGAATGGTGGTTTTATTTCGACGATCCTTTGCTCCACGAATTAATCGGCTTGTCCCTAGAACATAACCAAACACTGGAACAAGCGTATCACAGAATGCGTGAAGCGCGTGCCATGGCCTGCTCATCCTGTTCCTACCTCTGGCCAACACTTACCTTAGATCCTAGCATCACCAAACAAGAGTCAGTGGTACAAAACCCACTAATGTTTGGTCCTAACCAAATGCGCTTTCAAGCCTCACAATACGAGCTACCACTTACTGTGAGCTATGATGTCGACCTGTGGCAGAAGTACACACACCAATGTCTAGCAGGAAATGCTCGCGCAGGAGCTTCCTTAGAGCGCCTAGCTGGAACCCAGCTACTGCTTACCACCGATGTTGCTCAAACGTATTACAAGCTCCGTGAATTAGATACAGAGCGCCAATTACTGGAAGCAACGATTGTTCTTAGAAAGCAATCCGTGGAGCTAACTCGTTCACGCTTTACCAACGGCATCATTACAAGGCTAGATGTCAGCCGAGCAGAGCTACTGCAAGCGGAAACAGAGGCTGATCTGGCCGATATCGTAAGGCAACGCGCCATTCAAGAGAACGCTCTGGCGGTTCTGTGCGGTTCGCTGCCATCCAATTTCACTATTTGGATGTCCCCACTATTCGATCCTGCACCACCTATTCCCGCTGACTTACCATCGGATGTCTTACAACGCCGACCAGATATCGCCGAAGCTGAACGTAATTTAGCGGCACTATACTCTGATATTGGCGTTTCTTATGCCTCTCTATTCCCCTCTCTGCATATTACTGGACAGATTGGATATTCAAGTCCCGAGCTAAACAACCTATTAAAGTGGCAATCTAACATGTGGGCATTGGCTATGAATGC
The DNA here is from genome assembly GCA_030679955.1 of Chlamydiales bacterium. Classification (GTDB taxonomy): domain Bacteria; phylum Chlamydiota; class Chlamydiia; order Chlamydiales; family JAJFMA01; genus CAMFKD01. The sequence continues at coordinate 233,920 of JAUXSF010000009.1, forward strand.
TAGCCAAACGATCTTTGATGCGGGACGCAACTGCGCAAACCTGCGCGCCGCACATGCTCGCTACTGCCAAGGCATTGCCAACTACCGACAAACGATTATGACAGCCTTTCAAGAGGTTGAGAACGCATTAGCAAGTATTCACCAAAACGCCATCGGTCTGGCAGCGCTGGAGAGGCAGGTTTTAGCCGCTAAGGATGTCTATACCCTCACCCATCAGCGTTACAAAGATGGCATTATTATTTCGCTAGATGTTGTCGACGCAGAGCGTGTATTGCTCGACACACAGCGGCAAGAAGTGCGCAGTCGCGGACAACAGTTTTTAGATGCCGTGCAATTAGTTAAAGCCCTTGGTGGCTCCCCAAGGTGTGTTTCAATGCAGAGAAATTAACATAATGCACTAAACATGGAGTGCGGTGACCTGTCACGTGCTCCTCTGCGCCTTTGCTTTAAATTATGCTAACCTCACCCCCATGCAGGGAAAAGACGATACCCGCGCATTCATAGATGTAGAGAGCTCTCGCATACAATGCGCTGCCTATTGGGATGCGCATCGCTTGATCTGCATTGTGCGTCTTACGATAGTCGCTTATAGCCATTTGCCAATCTAAGCTTCGAGTTGCCAGATACAATTGGTGAAAGTAGTAGGTTTTGTCTTCATACTCAACAATCAAGTCAGTGGAATCTGTCGGCTCTTGAAAATGCTCAAGTTCAGTCCGACCATCTTCAATATGAAACAGCTGGGAATCTTCTTCAAACATCTCGCCATCTAAAGGAAGCTCTTTGAGCTTTTGTACGCGATTCAAAAGATAGCCATCCATCTCTTCTAAGCCCCATGCATCTACTACATTACAGTACTCAAGACAACGAGCCGACTCTCTAGTAATGGCTTCAAGCCGATTAAATTTAACGTCTCGAGGGGTTCCCTCGGTGTTCCACAATTGCTGATTTACCGGATCGGTCGGAAATGAACCATCATACAACCAGTTTAATATAGTCTGAATTTTATGCGGATGGTGGTCAGGAAGCTGCACAATCCCTGGGCTCTCCATTCTCGTTTTAAAAAAATCGTGCTGCATCAAAACGCATTTATGGGCGGGAAACACCGTGTCTTGAGCAGTGACGGTCAAATCGGGAGGAACCATTTTAATACAGTCCTCGCGTGTCAAAGAAGAGCCCTCTCCTATCCACTCACATCTTTCAGCCAGTTTTTTTAGGATGGGTATCACCTCAAAATCGGGTAGCCCAAAAAGGCTACGAATATTACTTAAAACATGGACTGGAGAGAGTAAACGTCCTGAAGGAGTCTTCAAATATTTTTCTGCATCGGCAAAAAAAGCAGCCTCGCCTTGCGCGCCGTGCCAAAATTGCCTTAAGTATTCCAAACTATCAGAAAAACACTCTTCCTCCATCCTTGTTCTAGCCGCCTTCCACTCTATTTTGATGGGTTTATCAGGTCGAGCTCTTACGGACCACACATGATCCCCTGGAATGGGATCGCGCCATGCAGCTCTTGACAAACCAAATCCGCTGAATTCATTACCACTAATCATTTAACACGCCCCAAAGTAAATAACTAAATATAGAAAACAACTATCATTACCTAATTTAAAAAAATAGAACAAAACAACACAGAGGATATTATCACTCTGTGTTCTGAAGTAATCAACAAAATCTGATATTTTACTTTGTCGCGTGAACGCCATTTTCGCTGAGAGCCTCAAGGATATCAGCAAATACTTGGTCGACAGCTTGATCCCCGTTTACGTTGATCAGGTAGCCTCGTTCCTTGTAGAAATCGATTAAAGGCTTCGTCTTACTGTGGTATTCTACCAAACGTTGTTTAACTGTTTCTGGCGTATCGTCGGCACGGCCGCGACCAGCTAGACGAGTGACCAAAATATCATCATCAACATCGAGGTTGATAACGATCAATCTCTTGTTGCCTAGAATACCAGAAAGCTTCGAAGCTTGAGGTATAGTGCGTGGGAAGCCATCGAGGATATAACCAAGTTTGGCATCGGGCTGATTCACGCGATCTTTAACCATTTCGATGGTTAGCTCATCAGGAACCAACAAACCCTTATCCATATATTTAGCAGCTTCTTGACCCAATGGAGTGTTGTTAGCTTTAGCAGCACGGAAAAGGTCACCCACGGAGATGTGAGGAACGCCTAGTTTTTCACTCAAGTCAACAGCTTGCGTACCCTTGCCGGAACCTGGAGGTCCAAGAAGAATGAGTACATAACCATCATTACCTTTAGGTGCACCGAACAGTGGGCCACCTGCTGACAAACACATCATCATCAACACCGTTAATAACGTTTTCATTTCGTCCTCACTAAAAAACAAAGCCTAATTATAGCGCATAAAGCAGTGATTTGCAAGTCGTTATACCGAAACTTATTCAAAATTTGTTTTTGGGCAACGCGAAAGCTCTCACGTATGCTTTAATAGGTAAGTTGGATTTTGAAAAACTTTAGTTATCCAGAACGCTCCCACAGCCGCCGCACGGTAGTAACGTAGGACACCGTTGCCGACCTCGTAGGTATGTAGCAGTCCTTTAGCCTCTAATTCTACTTGAAGCCTTGGCCAATCGTAAACAACCGCATCAGGTGGCTCCAGGGGGCGTACGCGATAGATCAGCTTAGCATGAGTGCGCTTGTCTCCATCAACTATTGTACCATCAAAGACCTTGTGGAAACGGTACGTAACATCGGATAACTCTTCGACGTGATGAATAAAGGTTGTAGAGGAAAAGTCTGCTCCTAGGAAAGCTACAATACCATCACTTTTCACTAGTTGTGCGAAGATAGAGTGCTCGCCAAAACAATTTTCAACAGCTTCTAGAGTGAAATTTTTCTTATTGCGTACACAAAAATTGAAAACTGGAGTGCGTGTGCGCTGATGCCAGTATTTTTTACGATAATGGTCTGTAAGCGCACCTACTTGGCTAGGGCTGTTGTGCACGTCGTAAATACCGTTCTTGCAAAAATCATAATTGAATGTCGGCAGAATAAATTCGCGATTTGCAAGGAGCTCTTCCAAAACATTCTCATATTCCTCGCACATCTTAGAACGATTTTTCAGTCCATCGAGCATACCAATGTTCAACATATCGACATGAAGTAGCATTGGACCGGTACCAATTTGCTCAAGAGCTTTGGTTAGATCGGCTACAACAGTATTTTTAGGAACGATTAATTCCATCTGGTTTTATCCATGTTTGTCGGAGGTTAAGAGTTCCGCTTCAATCAACTTTTGGATAGGCTCCATGCATTCCCAAACCGGCTTATGCAGCCGATCAGCAATATCTAACAGGTCCGTTTTGCCATCGCTATAAGCTAAAATGTCGACTAATTCACGAGCAGATAATCCTGAAGTGCGTGTTGAAACGGTTGGATAGAGCCCACGGCGGCCCATTTGTGGCTCACAAAGGGTTGTGCAGCAGTAGCGGTAGTTATTTTCCAAGACATCTATGGCCTTTAGATACATATCCAGCGACTGACCTAATGCTTTGGGATGCACAAAATCTAAATCATCGGCTGAAGTATGGTACTCAGGGTACTCACCATACTTGGAGCGCATAAGCGATCCTATTGGCAGATCAACACCAGGCCAGCCATATTGACGTTCATCGCTTCCACGCTGAAGCCAAGAATACCAACGAGTCTCACCCTCGATATGCTCTAGAATATGTTGTGCCACGCGATCGCTCAAGGTGTCTCCTAAGCGAGTCTCTAAATAGCTGTAGGGTCCTGGGTCACCTACGCAAGTAATCACATAGCCCGCTTTCACATGCTTGCGCAAGTGGTGCAGATGCTTGCTAAGGTAGGCAATAGCTCCAATAGTCTCTGGAACAAAGGCAAAACGGTAGGTATAACGCCGCTTGGGTCTGCTTAGGAGTTCCTTGGCTAAAAACGCCGCCACAATAGGCCCTGAAAGCTCATTATTGGCCATGGAAGGATGGCAAATGTAAGTAGAAAAGAACACCTCATCCTTTGTATCTCCAGGAATCACCAAATCGCCCATGGTCATGGAGCCAGGTTCAAGGGTCGTGTCAACCTTGACCTGGTAAAATGGGTCTTTTAATTCCCGCCTTTGCTGGTCTGCGAGGCAGAATCCCCATCGGGGTTGATAGTATGAAGTTACATAAGGGATCACACCAGGTTGTTCTGGCAGCGAATAAAGGTGCTTCTGCAGGTCTTCAAGGCTTACATTGCCCTCAAAAGGCATACTGTAGCCCATGAGATGAAGGTTATGGCGTTTAAAGTCGATAACATGCCGTCCGCTTAAATCCGCTACATAGGCATCTCGAACATTCCACTCTGGGGGAACAACCCAATCAAACACCTTTGTTCCAGAAGGTACTTCAGTCAAGTTTAAGGGAGCAATCTCTTGCAAAATGGCAAAGGTATCGCGAACACCCTGACCCGTCAAGCTTCGGCAAATCGGGAACAGACGTTGAAGATATCGGTACATTTCCTGGCTAGACATGGATCGCCTTTCCCAAAGCCTGCAAGCAAGCTTCCTTAATGGATTCCGACAATGTCGGGTGACCATGAGAGGCTTCTGCTATTTCTTCCAAAGTGGCTCCTTTGTTCATGGCAATCACACCTTCACCGATCATTTCGGAGGCAGTTGATGCCACGATGTGCATGCCTAAAAGGCGCCCTGTTTTCTTGTCGCCAATCACTTTTACTAGTCCGTCGGTCTCTGCAGTTGAACGCGCCCTGGCGTTGCCCTTCATAATGCAGCTACCAATGAGCAATTCAAAACCCGCCTGCTTTGCTTCGGCTTCTGTTAATCCAATCGCTGCTGCTTCCGGATGCGTATAGACGATGTTTGGAATAGAAATGTAGGTGACCTTAGGACGATGACCCGCAATAATCTCTGCTACGGCAGTTCCCTCTTCAGATGCTTTGTGAGCAAGCATAGGGCCTTCAATCAAATCACCGATCGCGTAGATACTATTGACATTGGTACGAAACAACTCATCAACCACGACAAATCCCTTAGGAGTCATGGCAACACCAGCTTCTGTTAATCCAAGGCTCTGGCTGTAGGGGCGCCTTCCGATAGCTACTAAAACAACGTCCGCCACAAAGGTTTCTGGCTTGCCATCTCTTTCAATCGTTAGGGTGACATCCTTGTCCGTCACCTTTCCGGCGACAACTTTAACGCCAAGATGAAAGTTTAGCCCCTGCTTCTTTAGGCTAGTTTGCAGGCTGCGACAAACGGAGTGATCCATGGTGGGACAAATAGTCTCCAGCATCTCCACAATATTGACTTCGGTTCCTAAGCGGCTATAGACCGACGCTAGTTCGACACCAATGACACCTGCTCCCACGACAATCATCTTTGCAGGTACTTGCGGCAAGCTTAAAGCTCCTGTAGAGGATACAACACGCTTTTCATCAAATGGTAAGAACGGCAAAGGAATTGGCTCCGAGCCTGTTGCCAAAATGATATTTGCTGCTTCGACGGTCTCGCCATTAACTGAAATTGTGTTAGGCCCGGTAACCTTTCCTGTGCCTTGCAACCAATCGATCTGATGCTTTTTTAGCAGTGCAGCAATGCTTTGTACCAAACCCTTTACAACGTCCTGTTTCCGCTGCATCATCTTGGCCAAATCCACTTGTGCGTTCTGCACATTAATGCCATGAGCGGCAGCTTCCTTTTGAATGAAATGGTACTGCTGAGAAGAGTGAAGCAGAGCCTTAGAAGGTATACAGCCGACATTCAAGCAAGTCCCTCCCAAATATTCACCCTTGTCAATACAAGCCGTTTTTAACCCTAACTGAGCCGAGCGGATAGCGGCAACATAGCCCCCAGGTCCACCACCAATCACTACAACATCGTATTGCTTTGTCATATGTCTAGCCCCAGCAGTAATCGTGAAGGATCTTCTAAGTCATTTTTTACATGAACCAGAAATGTCACAGCCTCTTTTCCATCGACTATCCGATGATCGTAGCTCAGCGCAAGGTACATCATCGGCCTTATGACAATCTGATCATTTACAACGATGGGACGCTTTTGGATTTTGTGCATCCCTAAGATGCCGCTTTGAGGCGGATTAATAATCGGAGTGGATAGCAACGAACCATAGGTTCCGCCATTGGTGATAGTAAAACCACCGCCTTGCAGATCATCGACAGTAAGTCCACCCTCGCGAGCCTTCTTGGCATAATTCACAATGGCCTGTTCGATTTCAGCGTAAGATAGTTGGTCACAATTGCGAACGACAGGCACCACCAGTCCACGATCAGTTCCAATGGCGATGCTTACGTTAAAGTAATCGCGATAGACAACATCTTCACCGTCGATATAAGCATTTAACTCCGGAACAGCTTTAAGTGCGGATACGCAAGCTTTTACAAAGAAGGACATAAAGCCAAGCTTCACGCCGTGCTGCTTCATGAAAGAGTCTTTGTGACGTTCACGTACTGCCATCACCTCTGACATATCTACTTCATTAAAAGTTGTCAGCATAGCAGTTGTTTGTTGCGACTCCACCAATCGGCGGGCGATAACCTTGCGTATTTTACTCATGCGCACGCGACGTTCTGGACGCGCTCCAGAAGTAGTGGATACTACAGACTGTGTTTTTGGTGACTCTTGTTTCGGCGGCGATTCTTCCTTAGGCTTGGAGAGATCAGCGATAAAACTCTCCCTGGAGGCGCGAGCTGAAAAGTCTGCCTTTGGAGCAGCTGCTTTGGGCGCAGGTGCTGCAGGAGCTGTTTCGACTTTCCTAACTTCTTCCTTGGCCGGTTCTGGTGCAGCCACATCTGCAACGGGAGCTTCTTGCCTTTCGCCGCTTGGAGTGATCACCCCGATAACTTGTCCGATTTTGACAACATCGTCTTTATTCACCGTCAGCTTCAACGTCCCAGCGATAGGTGCGTGCAGCACCTGATTGACCTTATCGGTCTCAAGTTCTAAAATTTCATCGTCTACAGCTACGGCGCTTCCTGATTGCTTTATGATCTCGGCAATTGTTGCTTCATTAATCGACTCTCCCATCGCTGGGACTTTGATGTCTTGGCTCATGCTTTTCTCCAAATACAGCTTCTAGAATGGCGATTGTTTCGCGTTTATGTAATGCATGGGATCCAGTAGCCGGTGAGGCGCTAACGCCTCTTCCAATATACTCTGGATCATGTTGCGTAGGTAACAGATCTCTTAAACGATGGCGGATGTATTTCCAAGCACCCATGTTGCTTGGCTCTTCCTGTACCCACATCCACCTAGTCTCAGTTTTCGCATATTTCTCGATGAGAGTTTTCAGCTTCTCGGAATTTAACGGATAAAGCTGCTCGATTCTAATTAAGGCTACATTCTTATCGCGATCCTCTTCCCTTGCTGCTAACAAGTCGTAATATACACGTCCACAGCAGAAGACGACTTTGTCAACATTTTTGGGCGGCAATGGATCGTCTATGATCTCCTGGAAGCTACCTGATGTAAAATCGCTTAACTTGCTTACGCATCGTGGATGTCGTAACAAGCCTTTAGGTGTGAAGACAACCAATGGCTTATGGTCGGTCATCAGTACCTGTCGGCGCAATAAATGGAAGAGTTGGGCGGGAGTCGTAGGATCGACAATTTGCATGTTTAAATCGCCGCATAGCTGTAGGAAGCGTTCCATGCGCGCAGATGAATGTTCTGGTCCCTGCCCTTCGTAACCATGCGGCAGTAGCAGAACGAGAGGTACGTGTAATCCCCACTTCTGCTCGCCGGGTGCCATAAATTGGTCAATGATGATCTGGGCGCCATTGCAGAAATCGCCAAACTGTGCTTCCCACGCTACCAGAGCTTTAGGATTGGATAAAGCGTAGCCGTATTCGAAGCCTAGAGCCGCATATTCCGAAAGTGGAGAATTAAACACATCAAAGCGCCCTTGACCAGGCTTTAGATGGCTTAAGGGAAAGTACTTTCTCTCGCGCACCTGATCCATCCACATAGCATGTCGATGGCTGAAGGTTCCACGACGCGAGTCCTGACCTGATAGGCGCACATGGTGACCTTCCCACAATAGTGTTGCTAGGGCTAGGTGTTCTCCCATTCCCCAGTCAATACCAGGGGCATCTTTAGCACCGCTGACCATAGCTAGACGATCTTCTAGAAGCCGTTTAAGCTTAGGATGAATGGTGAAGTCTTCTGGAATTGCACAAAAGCGCTCTGCAACCTGGCGAATCTCAGCGATATCGACCGAGGTGTCTATTTTGATAAAGGGATCCCAACGTGGTCTGAATTTGGGCTCTTTTTTCGTTTGATTGCTAGCGGCTTTCTTGATGCTCTCTTCAATTGCTTGCTTGATTTTGTTGAGCGATGTGCGAAACTCTTCTTCCGCAGCCTCTGCAAGGTGCCTTTCCAAAACGCCTTGGCTAACCAGCTGATCGCGATAGATCTCACGAATAGGGCTCTTTTTGCGAATGATTGCGTATTCCAAGGGTTGAGTAAAGGCCGGTTCATCACCCTCATTATGACCATACTTGCGGTAGCAATTGAGCTCGACAAATACATCACAGTGGAACCGGTAGCGTAGCTCAACAGCCAGCATCGTGGCATAAATACAGCCCTCAGGATCCTCTGCATTTACATGAAATACTGGTGCGCTAAAAGTGCGTGCAATGTCCGAACAATAACGCGTCGAACGAGCATCCTTAGGCAGCGTTGTAAAGCCTATTTGGTTGTTGATGATGATATGGACGGTACCGCCATTGTCGTAGCCTGGAAGGCGGTATAGCTGCATCGTCTCATAAACAACCCCCTGACCCGCTATTGAGGCATCGCCATGAATGACCAATGGCAGCACTTTATCTTTGCCATCACCCTCGTTGCGCAAAATCTGTCGCGCACGCACCTGCCCTTCGACCACAGGACCAACGGCCTCCAGGTGGCTAGGATTGGGTGTTAGCGAGATCTTGACGCATTGGCCATGTGACGTCGCATAATCAGCTTCAAAACCGCGGTGGTACTTCACATCGCCACTGCCCTCGAAGGAGTCAGGAATGTATCCCTCTTCAAACTCAGAAAAAATTTCTGCATAAGATTTGTGCAAGATATTGCATAAGACGTTCAAGCGACCTCTGTGAGCCATTCCCAGCACAAATTCTTCTAACCCTAGCGATGCACCTTTTTCGATGATAGCATTTAACATGGGAATGATCGTTTCGCCGCCTTCAACCGAAAAGCGCTTCTGACCCACATATTTTGTGTGGAGAAAGGACTCAAAGAACTCAGATCTATTCAAATAGTCGAGGATTTGCTTTTTGTCTTCGATAGATAGCTCAACCTGAAAGCGTGTTGGCTCGATGTGCTGTTGTAGCCATACCTCCATTTCGGGCATCTGTAATCCCATGTACTCCACACCTACATTACGGCAGTAAATTTGCCGCAAGGCATCAACAATTTCGCTCAAAGGTGCCTTTTCAGCTGGTAATAAGCCCGCGGTAGGGAACAGTTGGCTCAACTCTTCTTCACGAAAGCCCATAGCAGATAAGAGCAACTCTCGGGGTTCCTCTGTAGACTTGGTAGCAATAGGATTGGTGTTGGCAAGTAAATGACCATACGTGCGGTAAGCTGCGATTAAATCTGCTATGCGTAAGTCGCCTGCAGATCCTTCTGAGGCATAATGAACCTCCGGCTTAAGTGTCATAGCAGCCACTTCACGGTCCACATTGTCATCGTAGCGTTCTAAAATTTCACGCCATGATGGATCTACGCTGACAGGATCCGCCTGAAATTTTAGATACATCTCTTCCAAAAGTGCTGGGTTGGCACAACCCAACTCCGTGAGATCATCCGCTCGCATTTATCCCCCCAAATACAAAACGCCCTATTTGCGGAGTCTAGCGGCGACTCCAATTATTTAATAGTATGAGAACCTCCTGCTGAAAAGGAATTAAACGCAAAGGCGCTAAGGCGCTAAGAGGAAAGAGAGAGGTTTCATAAATCATTTAATATCAGAAAGTAGACATAACACCTTAGCGCCTACGCGCCTTTGCGTTTAAGTTCCTCTTTGCGAAAAATCATCATAAACAAGACCAAAAGAAATTTCTTGATTTCTTTTGCTTCGAACGTAGAATGGGGCGTTCCTTATTTCTCAAAACGATGTTGTATATGGCTAAAGACAGACTTCTTTTTCTCCTCTCGTTTGCTATCCTAGGAGTTGTTGCCGCTGTTCTCTTTCGTCAGGGAGGCACACCGGACGTACCAGAACCAGTCGCCATTCAAGAGCAAGTTGTGGAAGAAGTTGCCAAGGTGGAGGACCCCCCGGAGGAAGTAATCCCTTTGATGCCAGGAAATATGGCTGTGCCATATCAATTAGACACACGTCCAGCGATTGTTCAGTTCTTCACGCCAGGTCAATACATCGACATTATCTTCACTTCCAAGTCCGATATGGGTTTTGGATCGGTAACGTTAACTTTACTGAGAAACGTTCGCATTCTTGATATTGGTAAGGATTCCGAAGGTAAAAGAGCCAAAGTAGCGGACTTTAATAAGTCTAGCGCCCCGTTAGAAATTTTATTGGAGATGTCACCAAGAGAGGCGGAGGTATTCTCCTACGCTAATTTAAGTGGCAATATTTCCTTTGCGATCTCAGAAGCTCCTGCAGCAAAACCAGCTGCTCAGAAGCCAATGGAAGATGGCGAACTCAGCTTAGATGGATGGGGAGATGATGATGAAACTCAAGGAGATTACGGAAAGCTCGCTAATGACCTGCTAAAAAGCTCATCGGATGAGAACTTCAACTCTATCCTCGTCACACACATGGTGCATTCCCTGTTCCCCAAGGCAAAAAATCTCAAGGTCACCGTTACTCCCAGAGGTTACATCTTAGAAGGCAGGTCACCCAACCAAGATACCACGGACAAAATCATTCAAATTCTTGGCACCCTCTCCGCTGAAGTGTCCAGAACTGTCATCAACTTGATGAAAGAAGATACTAAGTGGACAGAGGTTCTGGTTGCCAAAGAGAATATTCAACCCAATGATGCGCTAAACTCTCGAAATTATTCGTGGGCAAAACAAAAAGCGGACAAAGTTCCTCCATCAGCCATTATGCGCGATGCACAGTCCGACAAATGGCTATCTGAGGTAGCCGCTACTAAGCCCATTCCTAAGGGTGAATTGATTGCTCTTAATGATGTGAGATGGCCGCGTGAGGAAGCGCAAGCTCCAGTGGTCGTAGAAGAACCACAAGAATTACCAACGATTGCTCCTCTGCATGGTAGACGAATTGTTCCTTTTCCAATCCCACCGGATACTACATTAGCCGCTGAACTTTTCCCTGGCGCTGCCGTGGATGTCAAATTCACTGCCAGAGTTGATGGCGGAATTGACGTGGGCAACCTTACACTCTTTAGTCATGTTCTCGTGCTTTCACTAAGAGATCCTAACGGTAGGAATCTGAGAGAAGTACCACCAGGAATGGTTCCACCGCCCCCTGCTATGGTCTTTTTGGAGCTGACCCCACATGAGTCTGAGGTATTGTCTTATGCTCAGAGAGCGGGATCAGTTTATCTGGAAATGGCAGGAGAGCAATGTGTACCCCCTACCTGTCTTACAAGCCAACTATTGGCAAGTAAATCAGCAGCCTCCTTCCGCTCCATTATCATCACTCATATGATCCGCTCATTTTTTCCTGGCATCGACGTCAGGGTCACTGCAGGAACTCGTGGTTACGCCATTGAGGGCACCGTGCCGGACCCACAGATAGCGGCCAAGATCACCGAAATTTTCGCTAAATTCGTCCCAGGGGGCGAGAGAGAGCTTGTCAATCTGCTTAATGTTAGACCACAGCAGGTTAGGATATGCGTAAAAGTGTTTGAGGTGCAGCGAAGCATTCTGGAAAGATTGGGTCTGAACTGGGAAGCTCTGGTGACTAGTGGTGGCGGTACAGGGGCTTTTGGAGCTTATTATCCCCGGCCTCCTCCAAGTGAGGCCAACTTCTTCATAGATCTTCAAAACATTAGGCTTGGATCCCTGCATCTATCCGCCCTGGTGGATATGCTAGAGCGTGATGGCTATGGCAAAATCCTTGCAGAACCGAATTTGACTACAATATCCGGGGAGACAGCGCACTTCTTCTCTGGTGGAGAGTTTCCTATTCTAGTTCCTCAAGGAGGCACGCTCTTGGGGACAGTAACGATCGAGTTCAAAAAGTTTGGTGTTATGCTGGACTTTACACCTTTTGTTGATCTCAACGGCCTGATAACGATGCGCGTAGTACCAGAGGTTAGCAATCTAGATAAGGAAAACTCTGTAGTACTTGACGGGTTTGTTATTCCATCCATCCTAACACGCCGCGTAGATACCATTGTGAAGCTATGGCCTGGACAATCGTATCTCCTTGCAGGGATGTTTTTGGATGAGTGTGTAACGAAGGACGATAATCTTTACGGACTAAATAGAATTCCTGTCCTAGGACGTCTGTTTGAGTCGTATCGTAGTGAAGGTAGAGAACAGGAGCTAATCATTGTAGTGACGCCCTATCTAACCAGCGAAGATGATTGCGAAGACACATGTGATGGAGCGTTTTCATACCCAGCACCAGAATTTGACACACGATGCTGCGATGAATAGACTTTTTTCGAAATTCGCTTTGCTTGGAAAAACAGGCAATTTTTGTGCAGATTTACCAACCAATTTAGAGGGCATATCTGAAGATATGACCGAAAAATTGGATGATAAAGATGCCAAAAATTGCCGTTTCAACGAGCAAATGCAATTTCAAAAGAGGTCTAACAAAAAACGGACTAGAGGCGCATCTCTAATCGAGTTTGCGCTAATTTTACCTGTTTTGCTGCTCATTATTGAAGGAATCATGGAGTACAGCATTATCTATTATGATAAAGCTATCATCACCAATGCCAGCAGGGAGGCGGCAAGGTATGGTGTTGTCCTACGTTCTTCCCCCACTTATGCCACTTCCGCTTCCATCATTACATTTGCGAAGAACTACTGTGACGACAAACTTATTACCTTTGGAGCGGATGTCGATCCGACGGTCACTGTTGTTAATTCTCCTACTACCCCTGCTTTCGGTGGCACCCTTAAAGTCACCGTGAACTACCAATATACCGGTCTAATTCTATACCAGGTGATGAGTACAGCCAAGGTTATCACGTTAACAGCTTCAACGACGATGACCTATGAATAAATTAGCAAAAAAAAAGCAACGCGGCCAAGTGTTGGTTTTAGTAATTCTTATGATGGTGATGCTGCTAGGATTTTCCGCGATTTCAGTAGATGTCATTCGACTCTTTATGATTCGTAACGAGCTGCAAAACGCCGCGGATGCCGCGGCTTTAACTGGCGCGAACTATTTTTATCCGACATTGTCTACAGGCAAACCTAATTGGACCCAAGCTTCAACCAAAGCCACTGCTATGGCCAAGCTTAACTACGTGGACAACGTATTGATTTCTGACGTGACCGTTCAGACAGGCTACTGGAATATGAAGGGCAATCCTGCGACGCTACAGGCCACAACAATAACACCGGATGACGATGAGCTTACGGCAGTAAAGGTCTCGATCTCCAAAGCAGCTGGCAAGAATGGCGGTCCTGTACAACTATTTTTTGGACCGATCATTGGCCTTCAGACCGTGGATGTCGGCGCTACCGCCATAGCGGTTTCTGGGGGCCCTGCGTCATACAGAATCGGCAAGATTTTCCCAATCGCTATCGCTGACAACTATATAGACAATTACTGGAACGAATCTACTAACTCACCTAAATTATCTGGCGGCAAGGCTATCGCCTTCAAAGTTGGTGGAGAGGATACCGATTCGGGAAACTGGACAGTCTTCAATGTGAATACATCCTCATCGACTGTTTTAAGAGATTTTGTGATTAATCGCAGTCCTGTTGAATATGAAGTTGGCGATACTACCTGGATTAATCCAGGAGTTAAGCAAAGCATTGTGTATAGTGCTGTTCCAGTTAATGTCGACGTTATCTGCCCTATTGTACCGCACGTAACTTTGGTCTGGAACAAACCAATACTTGGCTTTTGCGTGATCCATATTGATTCTGTCGTTAATGGCAGCGGCAACAATAAATATTTGAATGTGCGCATGGTCGCTAGTTATAAAACAAACGAAAGACCTGGCACCCCAAAAAATAGCCATGGCATCTACACACCCTCGAGACTAGTAAACTAAAGGATCGACGTGGAAACTATAAATGTTGTTGACAATCGACATAGCAAGGAGTTCTTACGTCAGGTACACGATGTTCACGAACAGCTTCTTGAAGGTCTCAATTACTCCAAAATCAATAGTTTGCAAGACGACTTTGTCAGCTTAAAGCTTTACCTGCTGGGAGAGATCGAGAAGAAACTAACTAAGATGAACATCCAAGACCCCGACCAAATACTTGGAACAGCCGTCTTTGACGAAGTTGTCGGCTTTGGGCCTATCGAAGAGCTATTAAGAGATCCCACCATAACAGATATCTTCGTAAACGGCCCGGATAATATTATGATCGAAAGACGTGGAAGAGTGGAAAATACCTCCATCTGCTTCCTCGACCACGATCACATCTACCGTCTTGTACAGCGCGCAGCTTCCAAAGCCGGTAGACATCTAGACTTAAGCACACCCTATTTTGATGCCCAACTTGCAGACGGCAGCCGAATTCACGCTATCATTCCTCCTCTAGCCATCGATGGCATTAAAGTATCCATACGAAAATACAGCTACAAAAAACTGCACATTAGTAGTTTAGTTGAGGGCGGATGCCTAACACCGACCATGGCTCGCCTGCTTCAGATTGCTGTACAAGCACGCTTTAACATTGCGATATGTGGGGGAACGGGCTCCGGCAAGACGACGATGCTAAACTCCCTTTTAGCCTCAATAGGCCATGGTGAGCGTATTATCACGATCGAAGATACTCCAGAGCTCGAGTCTCCACACCACCACACCGTTCGCCTGCTAACGCGATTGCCCAACCCGGAAGGAAAGGGTGGAGTCAACCAATCAGATCTAATGATCAACGCCCTTCGTATGCGCCCTGATCGAGTTATCTTGGGAGAATTGCGCGGCGCAGAAGCCTTTAACCTTCTTCATGCCATGAACACCGGCCAAGACGGTTCCATGGTTACACTCCACGCTAGCGGTACCGAGGAAGTAATCTCACGACTGCTCAACATGATTCTTATGGCAAGATATAGTCTTTCAGCAGAAAGCGTTAAACAACAAATAGCCAGCGCCCTAGACATGATTGTTTATGTCTCTAGGCTTGTAGATGGATCCAGAAGGGTGATGACGATCTCTCAGGTATCTAACAACGATGCGGGTGACTTACAGGTAGACGATATTTTCCGCTATGACATCGAGAAAATCTCTTCAACAGAGCTGGAAGGAAAGTTTGTTCAAATGAATATTCCCCCCACCAAAAGAGGGCTCTATAAATTAACGACCTCGGGTCTTTTGGACGAATATCTTAAGCTCTTTGCCCAGGAAAAATAATGGAAAAATCAATCAAAGCACATGTCAAGGAAGAGGGCAAGGGACAGAAACACTCGGTTGTTATGTCGCTGATGCGGGATTGGTTTGTAGACTCCACACTGCTCACAACAGTAAGCTATCTAAATTTAATCGTGCTGTACGGTGTGATATTGCTCTGGACCGCAGGCTACACGCTTAGCGTTTGGTATATTTTCATCTACCTGTTCGCATTCTATTTTCTTAACAACTGGCGTGAAGGGCAGAAAGAGAAGGACCGTCTTCAAATTGCCCACCGCATCCCCTTCTTTGCGGACGCTTTAGCAAACTGTCTATCGGTTGGTATGACCCTTGAACAGGCCTTTACTCAGTCATCCTATTACCTAACCGGGAAAATTAAAGATGAATTTACAGAACTAACTGCAAAACACGCATTGGGAAAAGATCTCGGAACCTTGCTACAAAATCTTGACGCACGATTTCCAAACACCGGTCTCAGATACCTAATCTCTTTGTTGGAGGAATATAAAACCCTAGGTGTGGGAATCACTCCTCTTCTAAAAAAAATCTCGGTAGCATTAGCAGACAGAGAAGAGGCCGAGGATAAAATTCGCACCATCCTGGCAGCAGGAAGCAGTTATGCACGGCTCACGATCGTTGTTTTTGCAGTGATCTTTGTGGGACTTGCCTATTTTCTAAGAGACCAGGTTGCCATGCTACTCTCTCCAGAGCTCAGGCCCACCTTCTTCTTTCTCTGTGCGTGGGTCGTTATTGGCACGTTTATGGTTACTCGGGTCACCTCGATAGGCTTTGCAAAAAGTTTCTCGTTAAGACCTTATATCAAGAATTTCATGAGCAAAGATCTCTCGATGAGTGACCTCTTAGTGTACTCAGGGATGGAGTGGTCACCTCTCGCAAACCGATTACTGACATTTGCACCGCTTATTTTTGGCTTTTGCTGTAGCTACCTTGTGTCGCTGTATCGTCAGGATTTATTTGGGATAGAAGTCGCTTTCCTAATTGGAACTGTATCCGCTTGGGGCATGATACGATTCGCTCTTAAGGGAATGGTAGAGGATCAGTTGATCAAGACCATAGAAACCTTTCCGGAAGTCCTTCAAATATTTACCATTGGACTAAACTCAGGCCTAAACACGTATCTTGCCTTTGAACTCGCAAGAAGCGGTGTACACGGTGTTGCCCCAAGAATTCTAACCGAAGAACTATGCCGAGCTAAGTTCGCCATGGAGTGTGGAGAGCCACCTTCACAGACCTGGTTACGCCTCTCTCAGAAACTTCCTTTCGAAACAGTCATTGACTTCTGCGAAATTATGGTCGTTGCCCCCATGCATGGAGAGTCAATCATCCATTCGATTAACCAGATGACTAATACCTATCAGGTGAAAAAGCTCGGAATGATCGAAAAGAAAGCGACCAACATTGGCCAAATGGTTATTCCCCTGATCGTCATCATCTTCTTTCCATTCTTCCTTTTCACAGTGTTCGCCCCATTAGTCACGAAGTTGGGCTCTCAGTTCTCATAAGAAGGAGATCAGTTATAAGTTGTTCTACGTTAAATTATTAAGTTAGCTTAGCACCTATTCTTCGCGCCGCTGCGCCGGGGTGTTATACTAGTCTCTAGATCTGGGTTGCCAACCTTTAACAAAAAGACTATATCTTAGTTAACACATGATGCTGATTCCTACCCGGGTGACGCAAGTGTGTTAAAAATTAGTCAGTTAAGGAGAAGGACATGAACAAATACTCGAGAAATAAGATCAAGGGCGCAACCATGGTAGAGTATGTCTTGATTTTAGGACTGATCTCTATAGCTGCTGTGGCTATCCTGCAGTCTATCGGTGTTAACATTCTGGCTCTGTTCACCAAAGTAAATACCGCTGTCACCCCTAAGTAACAATCATCTAGCGAAGAACAGGAGTTCAAAAATGAACAAATATTCAAGAAATAAAATCAAGGGCGCCACCATGGTAGAGTACGTCCTAATTCTAGGTCTTATTTCGATTGCGGCCGTGGCTATATTGCAGTCGATTGGTGTGAATATCCTTGCTCTGTTTACTAAAGTCAACACAGCGATCACGCCAAAGTAGTGACAGTAGCGCTTGACCGGCATCTTGACAAACGGAGAACTAATATGAACAACTATTCGAAGAACAAGATCAAGGGCGCAACCATGGTTGAGTACGTCCTAATTCTAGGACTTATTTCTATTGCTGCCGTGGCCATTTTGCAGTCGATTGGTGTGAATATCCTCGCCCTGTTTACCAAAGTAAATACAGCAATTCCGAAACAGTAGACAGTCACCGTTAATGTAATAGAGATTCGGGAAGTACGCCGAGCAAGAGCATAAAAAGTGCAATGGCAGCAACCGTCGCTGCAAAGCACGCGTAGGGCACCTCTCCGTAGAGGAATTCTGCTGCATTTTTTCTTGCATACAGTGCTTGGCAAAAAGTTACGACTACCAACAAGGTCATTGCGGCAAGAAGAATCATAAACAAAAACTTCCAGCCCACACAGGCTCCTATACCCGCATTGAGCTTAAAATCTCCCGGATATATCCCCTCAAATCCTCTGAAAAAGCGATACACCCAATTGAAGCCAAAAAAAACGGCATAGCCAAACACAGCGCCAATAATCGCTTCATGCGTGGTGATAAAAATAGGATAGAGAGATCCAATCAGCCCAACCCACACTAAGGTTAGCGTGATCTGGTCTGGGAGAATCTGGTGCTCAAAGTCCGTGATAAAGCAGCAAATCAGTAGGCAGCTGGCAATCCACACAAAGACAAGCTCTGGTCCAAAAGGTACCAACAACGAAGTTAATCCAAAAAGAATTGCAATCCCACATTCCAGTATTGGGACATACTTATCGATGGTGTGTTGACAAGGAGAATGCTGCCCCTTTGCTATCCAGTATCCTGCAAACGGCACGTACTCTTTCCAGGGAACTGGTGCTTGACATTGCCAACAAAACGGCTTCTGAAGAAACCATTTAAAGATATCCGCAGGCTCCCTGCCTTCTTCACATCCCTCAAGCAAGATGGTGGGAAGAAAGTGCGTTGTTATCGCCATGAATTTGCCCACATAGGCACCTAAAATCGCGCACAGTAAAACGGTCAGCAGAGTCGTCATCATTTACCCCAAGCAGTTTGCTAAGGGGTCAATGTACGTGACAAATCAAATATTTACACTTGAAAAAATAGGGACTTAACAGGATGGGCAGGATCGCTGCAAAAATGTTCCTTTTTCTATCCACCTGCTTGCTTGGGCATAGGAGGCTGGTTAAGGATTATTCCTTTTCTCTTGGCTTTAGAGTCGGCCTCTACCTTCGCTCGCCCTGGTCGAACTTGATTCCAGGCTGGCTTAGTTTCCTGAGTTACCGCGTTTCTATCTTTCGGAACATTGGGCTCTTGTCCTGTACCCTCGGTCTCTTACTTAACTTCTTTAGGTGCTTTCGAAACCCCCTCCGCCGGTAACGGATTGCTCATTGAGGGCATGCTAAAACCGCCGAGTCCACCTAAGCTGTCGCCCATAATCGCCTCTTTTTGATACGTCATATAACCTTATTATAAAAAAATATTATGAATAAATGTTATAATTTAGTTCTCAGGAGATAATAAACATGCCTATTTCCTTAGTCTATTACGGAAGCCCAATCCTTAGACAAAAGGCGGAGCCGATCGGGGAAATAACGGATGTCGTAAAAGAATTAGCTCGTGAAATGAGCGAGTGGGTACGTCAGCACCGAGGACTCGGGCTAGCCGCCCCACAGGTCGGCTACTCATGGAGGCTATTTGTCGTATGCTTTCCCACCTACGCTTCCGACGGAAGAATGCTTACTGGTAAAGAAGTGACCGTTTTTATTAATCCTCGGCTATCTAGACCAAGCAAGGAATTATGGACGCGTGAAGAGGCCTGTTTTTCTATTCCAGGAGTCTACTGTCCCGTATCACGCCCTATGCACATTACCGTGGAGGCCATGGATCTGGAAGGGAATACCTTTTCAATTGATTTGGATGGGCTCCCAGCGCGTATAGTGATGCATGAAAATGATCACATTAATGGCGTGTTGATTGTAGATAGAATCTCAGCGAAGGAGAGAAGGGCTTTCGACACCCTTTTGCGTAAGATCGCGAAAACACATCCTCCCTTAGATAGAACAGGATGATAAAACGCAAAGGCGCTAAGACGTCAAGAAAGGTTTCTGCCTTTCTTTGCATCTCTGCGCCTCAGCGTTAAAATTTACTACGGGCTGACGTTTTCGATCATTGGGGCGTTGCCGCCTCTAACACGTCCAAGACCGGCAGTCCACAGTGATAGCACTACGCAAGAAACGAAGAAAATTACCACGAGGTAAGCGGTAAACTGTTTCAAAACATCTGCTGTAGCTGTTCCGAAGAGGGACTCACCAGCATCACCGCCGAAAGAAGCGCCTAATCCAGAACTCTTGCTTTCCTGCACGAGGATAACGCCGCAAAGAACAATCGTTAGCAAGATGAAAAGGACCATTGCGAGATAATATAGAAATGTCATCGTTAACTACCTGATACTAATGAGTGATGATAAACAATTTGAGCGAAGGATTCGACCTCAAGAGCTGCTGAGCCGACGAGAAGTCCGTCAACATCAGCCTCTGACATCAGAATCGCTGCATTACTAGGCTTCACAGAGCCTCCGTAAAGAATCGTAACTTTGTTAGCTGTCTCTCGGCCCCATTGCTTTTCGATACAGCCGCGAATAAAGCGATGGGCTGCTTGAGCCTGCTGAGGAGTTGCTGTGCGGCCAGTACCAATAGCCCATACAGGCTCATAAGCAATGATGCAATGAGAGAATTGCTCGCTAGATAGCCCTTTGAGGCTTTCGTGAATTTGCTCAGCCAATATTGCTTCTGTTTGCTCGGCATCGCGTTGTTCAAGAGTTTCGCCAACGCATACAAGAGGGCGAAGTTCCTCCGCCAAAGCACGAAACACCTTGCGATTAACAAGCGCACTGGTTTCACCGAATAGCTGGCGTCTCTCTGAATGACCTAGAATGACAAAACGCGCTCCTGACGCTTTAACCATAGCAGCTGAGATCTCTCCCGTAAATGCACCTTCAGCCATATCATGGATATTCTGAGCGCCCACAACAATCGGTGTATTGCGCGCAGCTGCGGCAGCAGCTTCAAGTGAAGTAAAAGGAGTAGCTAGATAGACGGTATCGGCAGCATCTTTGATGAGCGTAGCTAAATCTTGCACAAAAACAACTGCTTCAGCAGAGGTTTTGTACATCTTCCAGTTGCCTGCAATAATGCGTTCGCGGCTGTCTACCGTCATGAAAAATTACCTTAAAACTAAGGCAAAAGAATACCTTGAACCTCTGAGGAATTCAAGAGAAATCTATCTAAAATTAGTTCTGGATGACTTGCTCTGTGGCAGGAGAGTTATGTTGCTGCAGGCGGCTTAAGAAAAAGCGTAAACGAGATCCATCTGAGGGATGGTGCTCTGCATCTTCAAAAATGCGTCGACTGACGATATCAACCGACTCGCCTTCAATAATGCTAACGAGTATGTCTTTTTTGTACAAACGCACATTGCCTTCACAGAAGCGGGGCGCTTCAGCGGCAATGGCATCCGCCTCGCGTTCCCACTGTCTACGCACATAATTCACTGACTTGCGAAGAACATGGTCGCTAAAAAAGGCTTTGACGCAAGCGCCAGAAAGTAACCCGGACAAAATAGGTAATGCTAGATCCAACCCGCCTGTATACTCGCGCAACACAAAGCTGCAGACTGTAGCAGCAGCGGTAACGGCGACTGGGAGAACAAAACCAGCTAATGAGCGCAAGACTTCGGTAAGACGGCGCCCCTTGCAAGGGTTTAGATGTCGTGCCTGGATATGACCGAACTCGTGAGCAAGCTCAGCTTCGAACTCTATTTGATTCAAGTAAGTGCCGTAGCGAGAAGCTAAACGACGCAGTTTCTTCGCTGAAAAGCTCTTTTTAAAGCCTTCTGCGTAGGAAAACATGTCTGAAACTTGGTCGGGACTGTTATCGATAAATTTCGACCAAATATCCCATTCTTTTCGATCAAAGTTCGCGGTAACCTGCTTTTCTTCATCATCAAGAACCATCTGGGATAGATAAGAGAATGGAATAACAATCGTAGGCGAACCTTGGTGCCAAACGGCAACTGAGGTATCGGCACCACCTGATTGGAAAACAAACTGAATTTTTTGGTCGGCATCAAGGCCAAGTTCCGATGCAACTTTAGTCCACATATGGCGGATCTTGATCATCTTTTTGCGGTCGTTGCTGTTCAGATCTTCTTCACGTGTAAGAGATTTTTCAAAAGCACTCGTAGCTGGTGCGACATCGACCTGGGGAACCCCGCCGATCCGCTCAAAAAGACTAGAAGAAGCTAGCCAATTTACCAAAAACATTGCTTATCTCTCGTATCATCAATTATTTAAAAATAATTATAACACGAAAGCATAACAAAATTCAATGAAAAAGAACACCCCCCCCGTACACCACAAAAATGGTCGAATTATATTTTATATGGCACTATCCGAATTTTAGAGGAAAAAGCATGGTTTGGGCCTGGGGATTTTTCATTTTCTTAATTCTACTGCTGGTGGCTTTGGACTTAGGAGTCCTCCACCGCCGACGACACGTACCCACTACCCCAGAAGCGATTGGGTGGACTCTCTTTTGGATCATCCTAGCGCTACTCTTCAACGGAATCGTCTATTATGCCTACGAATGGCATTGGTTCAATCTGGGACTATTTGCCGGCTCAGAGGAAAATGGCCGTGATGCAGCACTCAAGTTTTTGACCGGCTATATTGTTGAAAAGAGCCTTAGCCTAGACAACATTTTTGTCATCGCACTTATCTTCGAATACTACAAAGTGCCGGTACAGTATCAGCACCGCATCCTCATTTGGGGTGTTCTGGGAGCCCTAGTACTTCGAGGTCTTATGATCGGAGCGGGTGTTGTTCTAATTACTCGATTCTTTTGGATGAACTACCTTTTCGGCTTATTTCTGCTCTATACTGCCAGCAAAATGCTGCTGGCAAAGGAGGGGACTTTTGATCCTGAGAAGAACATCTTCGTGCGATGGCTACGAAAAATCATTCCCATTACGCAAGAACTACACGATGATCACTTCTTTGTCAGGATCAAGGGAGTGCTTACAATGACTCCCCTCTGCCTTGTGCTGCTACAGGTTGAAGCTACAGATGTTCTATTTGCTGTCGACTCCATTCCAGCTATTTTCGCTATTACCATGGATCCCTTCATTGTATTTACCTCGAATATCTTCGCTATACTGGGTTTAAGAGCACTTTATTTTGCGCTAGCGAGCTTCATGAATCGCTTTCGTTATTTGAAAGTTGCTCTCGTTTTTATTTTAGCCTTTGTAGGAGTCAAATTGCTGCTATCACACGATTATCCCATCCCCCCGTATGTATCGTTAGTGGTCATTCTTGGCATGCTTTTTGTAGGCATTATGCCTACACTCTTATCAAAAGAGCCTGATGATCGTCCTAACGGTCCTTTGGCAAACGACCTGAAGGAGCTTTTTGTGATGACATATCGACAAGCCAAGCGGTTTGTAATCATCGTCACAGGCTTCACAATACTAGTAGTGGGCATTGCAATGTTGGTTTTACCAGGACCGGCAATAGTGGTCATTCCGCTAGGCCTTCTGATTTTGGCCAGAGAATTTGTTTGGGCTAAACGTCTCTTGGCGAAGTTCAAGGAAAAGGGAGCCGGCGTTATCAACATCTTCAGCAGCAAAGACAAAGACGGAAATAAAAGTCCATAAGGTCTATGTCGTCCATAAGGCCCATATCGTCCATAAGGCCCATAATTAACTAAAAGAACTCTAATTGTTCTATTTAATTAGGCTTTATTTATATTAATACATGAGTTTATCCCCTGTGAGCGTGTCGCTTTTGCTAACTTTTCCCTAGAGAGCTCAACACTCATTTCTAATTAAACTTTTTTTCTTTATATTAATTCAATGTTGATGCTATAATAATCGTGTTTAACAATTTATTTGATGGATGTCGATGGTAGATCAACCGCCTAGCTTTCTATACCTTGTGGTGTTAGGAATATATGTTTTGGTTATGTTGGCTTTAGGTTTCTTTGCAAACCGTAAGGTTCAGACGGTTGAAGATTACCTAGTAGCAGGACGAAAATTACCCTTCTACTTAGCTGTCCCTACAATTGTTGCCGCGTGGTACGGTACAGGATTCTGTATGGGGGTATCCGGGCTGGTTTACTCGAAAGGCGTCCCCGCCGTTCTAGCTGATCCTTTTGGAAGTACTTGCGCTCTTCTTCTGGCTGGTTTGTTCTTTGCTGGACGTTTTCGCCGTATGCGTCTATTAACTGTGGCTGATATTTTGGGCCGCGCGTATGGAAAACGTATGGAAGTTTGTGCATCTCTTCTTATGATGCCTTTCTACATTGGAACGTTAGCGGCACAAATGGTCGCTCTAGGATATTTACTACACCTCTTCGCTCACATTGATACCAACACAGCTATTATTATGGGTTCAGCCTTGATGGCTATCTACACCATGGCTGGTGGTATGTGGGCTGTTTCTTTTACTGACTTTCTCCAGCTTAGCGTGCTCTTGATGGGAATGATACTCATTCTTCCCACAGTCTTTAGCGAGTTCCAGGATCCTCATACCTTTACTACTCTGAAAAATGAATTCGCGTCCTTGCTACCACACAAGCAAGAAGAAGGCACAGGCTACCTTGTTTATGCCGGACAGCTACTGATCACGGGCGTTGGTGCTGTAATGGGCCAAGATCTCGTGCAGCGTTGCCTAGCAACGCGTAGTGAGCGAACAGCTCGTTGGAGCGTCCTGTGCGCGGCTGTTGTTTACTTTACCTTAGGTATGTTGCCGATCGCTATTGGTGTAGCAGGTCGTTCCTTGGTTCCTGGGTTGGAATCACCAGAGCTACTGATACCACACCTAGCGCAAAAGTACCTCTCACCAGTGATGGTTGTGATCTTCGTTGGTGGATTGATTCTTGCCATCATGAGTACAGCGGACAGCTACCTGTTAGCAGGAACATCCATTCTAACGTTGAATGTGATTCTACCGATGTTCCCACAGAAAACAGAGTCAGCACGTCTGTGGATGCTGCGTGGATGCAGCTTAATCATGACAGCTATCGCCTTTCTACTGGCAAAGACAGGTTTTAATATCTTCCAGTTAGTTATTCACTCTGGCGCCATGTTATTTGTCGCCATCTTCTTCCCTGTTACCATGACGCTTTACTACAAGCGTGCGAGCTCTCAGGCTGCCTGGAGTGCCCTCTTTGGCGGCGTCATTTCATGGCTTTGCTTTGTCGGCTACGCTTATACTAACCTTGGTATGGCTGGAGATTCCCTACTTTATGCTGCAGCGACTGTAGGCGGCTTGGGGTCATTAACTACTTATGTAATAGTGTCAGTGGCTAGAATGCGCAAGACTGTGGAATTAGATGCGCCTCTTCAGGCTACTGAAATCTCTGCTGCGTAGGAAAAACGATCTACAATCTTACGAATGACCAGCTAACAGGTTTATCGCCATCGTATGGCATATGCCCGTAAAAAAGACGCGAGTCGTCATCGAAAACTAGTGGTAGGAAGTAACGATCGCCTTCCCACATGGGCAGCTTAGACAAATTGGCCACATCAATCCACTCTAGTGGGCCTTCTACATTGCGCGAATAAACATCGCCGCTAAACTTCGTGATCAGAAAGATAAAACCTAGCCAATCTTCACCCTTGGGGCCAAAACCTGTCCAATTAATCGTTCCACGTAGTTGCATCTCTTCGCAGATAATGCCAGCCTCTTCGTGGATTTCGCGACGCATACCAGATAGAATATCTTCATGGCTTTCGAGCTTGCCTCCAAGGCCATTAAACTTGCCTTGATGGTAGTCATCATCGCGACCAATTCGGTGCACCAAAAGCACTTTAGTGCGGTCTGGTGAAAGAACGAAACCGAGAGTTCCAATAATAGGCGTGTAAGGCATTACAAAGCTCATTTTTGTGGACAAGGGACATTAGGGACGAAAGAGACAATAGGGACTTTGTGGACAAATATTGGTCTCTATGTCGCTATAGTCTCTTTTTAAGCTGAGGCTACGAGTACACCGTCTGTCAGACGGTAACGTGTGGAGCACAAAGCAGCTAGCTCTGGGTCATGAGTAACTATGACAACCGCTTTTCCGTCTTCAGCGGCTAAAGACATCAATAGCTCATGGATTTTGCGGCTATTGTCTTTGTCCAGGTTGCCAGAAGGTTCGTCAGCGAAGATAAGGTCAGGGTTATTGCAAAGTGCTCTAGCCAAAGATACTCGTTGCTTTTCCCCACCAGAAAGCAATTTGGTGTTGAAGTCCATTCGACCTGACATGCCGACGCGCTCTAGGAGCTGACATGCCCGAAGGTATGCGGCCGATCCTTTCGCCGTGCGATGTCTATCGATGCGTGCAGGCATCAGAACATTCTCCAAGACTGTATAGTCCTCCAGCAAATGGAAGGATTGAAATACGAAACCGATGTGTCGAGAACGTAATTGGCTTCGGTTCATGGCTGAAGCAGACAGACCTGCGATAGTAATCTGCCCGCGGCAAGGAGGCTCTAAAGTTCCCAATACATGTAAAAGAGTGCTCTTACCTTCACCGGAACGTCCCATAATGGCAACCGTTTCCCCGCGAGAAACACGAAGGTTAATTCCCTGCAGCAGTGTAACTTTGGTCGGATGGTAGAAGGCTTTATGTAGGTCATCGGCTTCTAGAATATACTCGTCGTCTGCCATGTGGTATTACCTCCCCTATTCAGAACGTAAGATAGCCGAAGGTTTCAGCAGGCTAGCCTTGATGGCTGGAACAATTCCTGCCATCAACGAGAACGTTGCTGTAACGCCAAATACAAAAGTCAATGCTTCGAAGCTGAGCTCGTTAGGCATCGACTGCCCATAAAACGTTGGGTTAAACATCTCGTGGCCCTGCAGATGGCCTATAAAAGCTATTAAGCTGTCGAGGTGATATAGGGTGGCAGTGGCGGTTACCATTCCTAGCAAGCTACCAAGTGCTCCCATTACAAAGCCACAGGTGCCAAACACAAGCGCTATGCTCATTGAAGTAGCCCCCATGGAGCGCAAAATGCCTATTTCTACCTTCTTGTCATTCACCAAGATGATGAGCATAGAGATGATGTTAGAGCATGCTACAACAATAATCACAGCGGCGATGACCATAAAGAGGTTTTTGTCGCTCTTTTGCTGCTGCAAGATCTCTTTGGCAAACTCGTAGTCGTGATAGGTCTCTATTTTCCAATAGCGATCGATTCCACGCTCTTGGAAGGCTTTTGCTAGTTGGCTCTTAACGTCCTGTGCTCGAGAGGAATCTTCAAAACGCACACGGATGCCATTCCCATTATCTTTGTCCTGCTGGCCGTAAGCCGCACGCATCATGGAGGTCAATTTGCGATCTACAAAGATCAGCTTACCACCCATCGGGATCATGCCAGGATCATAAAAACCTGTGACGTAGACCGGGACTCTCTGCTCCTGCACGGAAGAGGGCGTTGGGGTAAAGTAGGAGATATAGCCGCGATCGCCGGCAAGAATCCCAACATCTCTGAAGTTTTTAGGTAACAGAACGCCCTCGCCAACAGCGCTATCAGAAGGCATTTGATACCCTTGAGCAGTGCGATAAATCCAATGAGCGCCTGGAGTAGGTGCATCAAATAGCTGTTGAGTGCGAAAATCAGCAACTTCAAGGCCACTCATAGGCGTTTGGCCAGATAGTACAAGTCCCTGAATCGGTACTTGAACATCAAAAATCGCTTCTTCCACATTGGTAACATGCTTCAAAGAATCTTTCATCAAGGTAGCCGACAGGACGATGCCACGAGGAAGTGTTATGGGGGCTGATGGCGGTAGTGCAAAATTCTTGTCTTCAGAAGTAACCGTGATATCAGTGCCATTCAGGATGACTTGAGCTTGCCTAGCTTGATATCCAGCCTTCTGCAAGTCCTGAAGAAGTGTCGGTAGCTCTTTAGTTTGGCTAGGAACAACTAGTTGAACAACTCGCTCACCACGCATAATAGCTACGGCCTGGAAACCACCTACTTTAGGCAAAAGGTTGCGAGGAACGATCCAGCCTTCTGGTGCAGGGGTCAGCTTGGTGATGGTGACGTTCTCGAAAAGATCTGCCAATCGTTTTTGAGCGATTGCAGGATCAAAGGATTCCAAACCATGCGCTGAATCAGCTTGAACATTGGTCGCAGAGGTGGCTGCCATGGCGGCTATATTAGTCATATCTGCGCCAGACAATGGTAGCAAAGAACCGCCAAGATAGGGGTTTTCGGCCTCTAAAGAACCTACCAGCGTTGCCTGAGCTAAGAAGGCTTGATCCCCTTCTTCGCCACGAAAGTTGCGCACACGGTGGCTAGCGCCACGTGCAAGCCTTAAGCGGATATTGCCGAAAGTAGTTTCATAATTAGTTGCAATGGCGCCGGGAATCTCATGAATCGCCGCCAAGGCCTCTTTAACCGGATCTTTCAATTGCCCTTCAGGCAAGCGATCTGCCACTGGCCACTGTGAAGGGATCTCTTCGTCCATTGTTGGATCATAAGGATCGGAATCACCGGCAGCTAGCTTTTCTGCGATAGATTTAAATTGATAGTCCGAGCCCTCGCTAATGCTATCCACCTGGTAGAAGTAGGATCGATAGTAAGCATCGGTCGGGGTGATACGTACGGGCGCGGCTAGTGTGACAAATTTGCCCACCCAGTACTTTTCAAGGCCGTTTGTAACAGAGAAAAAGACGACAATGAGCCAAACCACCAGAGCAATCACAAGTATCGATATCAAGCTGATGACAGACACAGAAAGTTGTCGCCACCGCGGTAATAGGTACTTGCGGGCTACTGACAGCTCATACATGTAGTGTTATGACCTTATTTGGCCTCTTTGAACTCTACGTGCTGACGTATCACCGGATCGTACTTCTTAATCGTGATACGATCAGGAGTCGACGATTTGTTTTTTGTCGTGAAATAGTAAAAGTTGCTCTTTGAACTTTTTAACTTGATCTTCTCGCGCTTGCTTGCCATTTTTCAGATTGCTCCGTACTTCAGGTTTTGTGCTTCGATGATACCCGAATCAAAGCATAATCTTCAAGGGAAAGATGTGAAAAAATACTCTCTCTTAACTCAGAAAAATCGTATGGTGCAATTTGTGTCACATATTTTGTACTACATGAGCGTAGGTATGCAGAAGTTTCTGAGGAGCTGGACTGATTTATGACACCTCTAATGAATCGCCCAGGACATATTGCTGTTTTCGCCGCTAAGGGATTGGGAGACGGTCTTCTCTCATTAATTCTTGCTAATCAACTACGTCTTTTAGGCCACCGTGTCACTCTCTATAACACAGCTATTCGATCTATAAGGAACTGGCTCCCCGCGGTTGAAATCCACCCCTTCCCTTTGGAAGCAACTCTGCGTGACGAGTTATCGAGGTATGAACACGTCATCGCTGCGGACTTCACTCCAGTTAGCATGATGATGCGTCCCAGTGATCGTCTAACAATTCTTTATCAAAACAGCTTCGACACAAAAATTTCTGTCGCAAAGAATTTTGTTAAGTATCTGATAGGTTCGTGGAATCCGAATGCAAACGACAGTACTGGTATTTGTATTCCACCACACCTTCGACACAAAGAATACCGAGACCGCGTGATCATTCATCCTACCAGCGGAGCTGATAGCAAAAACTGGTTGCCTGAAAAGTTCGTTCAATTAGCACATAATCTACGAGCTGATGGATTCGACCCAGTATTTTGCGTTAGCCCGGATGAAGCCCCTGATTGGTTGTGGGTGGAATCTGATGAAGGTATCCCCCTTTATGCACCTCCATCGATTGAGGCGCTCGCTAGTTTTGTTTATACTTCCGGTTGCTTCATCGGCAATGATTCCGGAACTGGCCATTTGGCTTCCCTTTTGCACATTCCGACCATCTCGCTGTTCGCACGCAAAAGCCACAGTCGCCTCTGGCGTCCAGATTGGGGTCCTGGCGTAGTTGTCACACCATTTGTTCAACTTCCCGGCGCAAGACTTAAGCAAAAATATTGGAAACAGCTGCTTAGCGTGAAGCGTGTTCTACGCGCGCACTCGGAGCTGGTGTCAAATTAGAATTTGAGTTGCACAATAGAGTGTGGATTTCTATACTCCTGCGAATTTTACAGGAGTCATGATAATGGAAGCTCATAATGCAGCAGGTTTACTACTTTTGGGAAAGCATCAAGGTAGCTGGTGGCTGCTTGTTGGCGCTGAAACCAAACCAGAAGTGGTTGGTCAATACGGTGCTTTTAGCGCTAAAGTATCCGATGGCGAATCTGAAATAGACACGCTCATAACTAGATTTCAGCAAGAATCACAAAGTATGGTGGTGGATTCCGGGCATTTGAAGAGTGCGCTGGCTTCTGACAGATGCATAACAAAAGACTTTATCAGGCCAACAGAGCCTCCAGTTACCTATCGAGCACATATCGTCCCCTTGGATGCTAGCGTAATTAGACTTTTTGTTAAAACTTACTCAAAAAATCCCATTCTCTTTACTGAGACTGAAGTCAAAGCATCTGCAGGCAAAAGCACCCTAAGATGGGTCAAGCTTAGAAGTGTAATACGTAATGGGGGGGAAATCTCCACGACCGAAAAGTTAGACTTCCGCACTTTCCAATTGTTAATAGACTTGAAGCCAGAATTGACGAGGTTCTTGCCAAGACCCAAAGCCTCCCACTACCAAGCGATGCGCGTGGCAGGCTCAAGAGTTAGGGGGTCCGCTCCCTTCTGATGAAAGCGGTGGAATCCCAGACCAGCAATCATGGCGGCGTTGTCTAAGTCCAGTCCATTTTCTGGCCAATAGAGGGGGGTATTGGGCGCCGCATCAGCCATTAGTTGGCGAAGCTTACGATTGTTAGTGACTCCCCCACCGAAAACCATGCCATGGCACCCAAACTCTTGGACCGCTTTAACACATCTGCTTACAACAGAGCCTAGGGCGACTTGCTGAAATGCTGCCGCAATGTGCGCTTTGTCTTCTTGTGTAACGATGTCTGGGCCAGAAACTTTACCTCCCACACCCTTCACAGCATACAAAACAGCTGTCTTGAGACCGCTAAAGGACATATGGTAGGGGCTATCTTTGATACGCCCTATCCTAAAAGGATAACGGGTGGCATCGCCAGTTTTGGCAAGTTTTTCAATCTGCGGTCCACCAGGATAGGGTAAACCCATGATTCTAGCGGCCTTATCAAAGGCTTCGCCTATAGCGTCATCGATCGTCTGTCCTACTAATTGGTAGTCCCCTAACTGACGCATTAATACCAATGCTGAATGGCCACCAGATAAAACGACACCAAGACATGGAAACTTTATCGTATCCAAATGCGGCATCATTGCAGCATAGAGGTGTGCTTCGATGTGATTGACACCCACCAGGGGCTTATTCAACGCTAACGACAATGCTTTGGCAGTATTTAGTCCAATTAGTAGCGCTCCAACCAAACCTGGACCATGCGCTACAGCTATTAGATCAACGTCCTGAAGTGTCAGGTTGGCTTCGCTTAACGCACGATCAATCACGGGAATAATCACATCCACATGCCGCCTACAGGCTAGTTCGGGAACAACACCACCATAGGTATCATGGAGGTCAATTTGCGAGGCGACGATGTTGGACAAGATCTCACGTCCATCGCGTACAATGGCGCAACCAGTCTCGTCACAAGTGCTTTCGATTCCTAATACAATCACGGTCAACTCTTTAAAACAAAAAAGAATAGTCCAATAACTCAAATTTAGCAATGTTGAAAACTAACCTCCTCATCCTGCCTATCCTGCCGCGCAGCGATCCTGCTTATCCTGTTATGTTCTAATGAGGACTGGTTCCTTTGCATTTCTATTTTTTTACTCAACTTGGTACTGTAACAATTTACAGGAGGAGACGTCGTGGCAAAAGTCGTACTGGCCTACAAGGGCGATAATCACAGTCAGTCGGTTCTTAAATGGCTTATCAAACGTGGTGACGAGGTTGTTTGCTTCATCGTCGACATTGGCCAGGACATTGATTTGGTCAGAGCTGAAAGTGAAGCTCGACGTGCCGGAGCTTCCGATGTAGTTGCGCTAGACTTCCAAGAAGAGCTACTTACTCAATTTCTCGTACCAGCGTTAAAAGCCAATGCTCTCTATGAAGGTATTTGCTTTCCCGGCGAGGCGCTGGTTGCAGCACTTATTGCAAAATACCAAGTGGACTGTGCTGCAGATATGGGCGCGGCACATTTGTGCAATGGGTGCCACCCAAAGAGTATGGGTAAATTGCGCTTTGACTTAGCCTACAAGAGCTTATTGCCCAAAGTGCAAATTGTCAGCCCTTGGGACGATCCACAATTTGTCACGACTTTAAACACGGGCAGCATCAAGGTAAATAGTAACCTCTTACAAAAAACTATCTCTGGCGACACTTTAGAACGTGCTCACGAGGAAATCGATCAAGCGATCTTCCCCTCTTCAGAAGATGCCACAGCGGTAAAAGTCACTATTGCTTTTGAGCATGGCGTGCCTACCTCCGTTCAGGACCACTCCAGTGGAGATAAGATTGAAGGACTATTGGATTCGTTCCAATTCCTTAACGATATTGCAGAAGATTTGGGCATTGGCCGCCATGACATGGTGGTAAATCGATTGATGGGCATGAAGTGGCGTGAAGTCTATTCGGCTCCAGCAGCCACGCTATTATGGGCTGCACATCGCGACTTGGAAGGCTTAGTGCTCGATAAACAAATTCTACAGTTCAAGGAACAGCTAAGCTGGCAGATCGCTGACTGCATTTATAATGGCTTATGCTTTGCCCCTGAAATGCGCGTTCTGCTGTCGGCTATTGAAGAAAGTCAGGAAGATCTAACTGGCAAAGTGACGTTGATGCTGCATCGTGGATACTTTGAAATAGTAGGGAGAGAATCCGTGCTCTCGCGCTATTGCGAAACATTAAATCGTATGGAGCAGCTGGAAGCTTTTAATCCGGACGATGTAAAAGGCTTCGTACACATTCAAGGACTAAGATTACAGCAGCGCACTTGAAATACGCTCTCGTAGAGCGTCGAGGAAGCCTGGGGGCAGTTCCAAATCTGTGGGCGCATTCTCTAAAAGGCTGCAGATTTCTTCTACTGGCGCCTGGATCTGCTCTAATGGCGTAGGATGCCACTGCAGCGGTTCTTCCACTGTGGCCTCTGCTACGTAGTGGCTGTCATAGATATGCATAAAGACTTTGGCATCAAACATCAGGTCATGCCTCAAACCTTTATTGCTCCAGTCTTTGCTTAAATCTCCCACGATTCGTCGCGTTTGGCGTAACAACGCCTCTTCTGGCCAAAAGAACGCCAAAAGTTTATCCACAGTAATCCACCTAAATTGAGAAGGCTCGGATAAAATCAACTGCATGCTGTGTAATTGCCAGTAGACCCCGTACAAAAATAGCTTCATGCCTAGGAAAAAATAGGAAATACTAAAATTTGGATTCCCGCGAAAAACAATATCTGGAAGTGGACGGCCATGAACAATATGCTCGCGAAGGTTATAGAAGCCATCTACCCATTTCCATAAATTCTCGACAGAAATGCTAAAGCGAAGGCCGAGCATTGGACGAAGTTTATGTTTAAAGTCTATGTGTGGATTTTGATCACTCAAATCGAAAAGGCCTTCAAAACTAGTGGCTAGAAACACAATATCCTCGGCCTCGTTAAGTCCAGATGAAAGGTTTAGTCCTTTGCCTAAGAGATTCTCGAATCGTCCAAAGAAACGGTCTACGAAGTAACGAATGGACCTCATTAATCCTTGCACTTTCGCCGTTTCGGCATTACTTCTACATGTATCTGTCCGATAGGCACAAGCAAGGCCGTGCCCCAAACCATGACACATTTCAGCATCAAAACTTTCAAGTTCTACCATCTGCTCTCTCTGAATCTCAAGAATGTGCGCCTCTCGCCAGTTAGACGGATCTAATAGAAAAGTCGGTGAGGCTGGTAAAATCTTGGTAAAGACATCAAAGTGAGCGGTCTTTGTTCCGGAAAAAAGATGAGAAAAAGCACTACAAAAGAAAAATGTATAAATAGCATCCACCAGGAACGCTTCCCTCTCTTCCTCAGGAATCTTGGGATCAATTGATATACAGGTAATGCTAGCCGCAGGAATCTTTACTGTATTGACGAGAACATCTTGGCTGCAAGCCTTGACTTGGGCTACATTCTCTAAGTATTCGCGTAAGGATGATGCTTGTGAAGGACTTAGGAATTTTTCAGCGTCCCTTGCTGACCAGAAATGCGCAGGCCCCATAATTACATCTGAAACTTTTAACTCTACAAACGGCAGGCAGGCGTACAGCTCATAGTTCATTTTCATACCGTAGTTGCGATAAATAATATTTATTATAACAACCTTAGTAATTAAATTTGCTACTTGTTAAAAAAAAGCCACCTTGCCGAGGCAAAATGGCTTTTTTTGAACTTCTTATAACTTTACGAACCTTCCCTGGATTTGCGTAGATCTTTTGGAACAACGCGGTTCCAGTGGTTGACACCGTTATACAATAGGTGGACAGCATTATCAGTTAGAGGATATCCATTCAGATCAGTATCAAAAGCCAGCGGCTTTTCAAAATGATGCGAGTGTAGAACAACTGGGATACCATACATCCAGGAAATCAGCTTTGCATGGGCTAGTGAGCCCCATCCTTCTGGACCGTCGGCCTTTTGGCTTGTCAGGAATATATGCATATCCAATTCATTGTCATCACTAAACAGCGTAGACAGAACATCATCATTCAGTTCCAATAGACGCTGTTTATTTGTGACCATGAATTCAGCCAGGTCTTCACGAACGGTCATCATGTCCATGCCTGTACCGAATCCAATACCATGGTAGAAGCAATCGCCGTCATCTGGACATACTTGCAGATCAAAATAAGGAGCTACCTTTTCGAAATAAAAGGCCTCCCCTGCGGCAATTTCACGATTTCTCTTAGCAGTCGCTAACTTCTCAGGCAAGCTAGCCAACGTGCCGGCCAATAGGTCGTCCTCATCCGCAACAGCAACAAGCTCGTCCAGAGTCTCAGTAACCTCGGCAGGACTTAACTTCTCCAGCAAAGTGAATAGGTTAAGTTTATCGCCAGGAGAAAGCTTTTGTAATGCTTCTGGAAGTGGGTTTACAGCGTAATATTCCTCCATTGTACTTACGAATGGCAAGCAAATCGAGTCGCTCAGGGAGCTTAAAAGCTGCTCCGATTCTTCCACAGATACTTGATTGGCAAACTCAGAGGCAGCAGCTAATCCCATGCTAGCGGCATGGCGGAAAAGAAATAGGGCTTTCTCCTCATTGCCAGCCCGAATCTGCTCAAGACCTTCTAAGTACATCATTGGCGCATTATGCTCCGCTAGTTTAGCCCTTATCGCTGGCTGCTTAGAAGCTTCATAGGCATAATCCAAATCAAAACGAATCTCGTCCATGCGACCCTTTGTTAGAGTGCTAGGATCCCTTAGCAAAGACTTAAAGAGCGTGATTTTTGCACTTAGCGCTGTTTTTTCGTCCTTATCCATCTCAGAGAAATCTCTTCGCAATACTTCCATCCTACCCAAAGTCTCCTCCACAGAGGCTCCATGCGCTATTAGCTCTTCGATTTGAAGACAGGCCATAGGCTTAACTCCCGCTTTTGCTAGTCTTTCGACCATATCCGGAAATTCATCATCTGAAATCTGATGGATAGCAAACTCTAGCTGTAGACGGTTAGCGTTATTAAAATTCTTATCAGCTTTGAGAAGACTTCGCGAAAAAAATTCCATCGCCGATAACTCGATAGAGTCTTGATTACTAAGATCACGTAGAGCGGCACCTTTTGCAAAACAGCTGTGGGCGTTCTCGATGTCACCCGCTAGTAGCAACTTTTTACCTGTTGATAGCGCTAGATGTGCCTCATAAACTACAGCAGAAACCATTCCAGCTCCTCGCATGCGAGCAAAGAATGCTTGTCTAGAACTAACATCTTCAAGCTCGGGAAAGTTTGCAACCATCCACTGCTCATTGTCTGCGACGTCTTGGGGGGCTAACCGACTGTCAGTAAGCATAAGGAATAGATTTTCCAAAACGTCACGGTACTCTTCGGATACGACGTCCATTTCCAACTCGGTTCCAAAGAACATTTCATGCAGCTTTTTATAAGCACTGTTATGAACAGCCTCTTTACCTTCTGAAATATTACCATTGCCGCCAAGCCAACCAGCAACCAACCCAATTCGTTGGTTTAAACGCTCGAAACGCACCGTTACGTTTTTTACTAGCTTAAGCAAAGACTCAACTTCGTGGACTGTCTTCAACACGCATTGACGGATATCAGCAACCATCTGGTCGAAAATCTCGACCAAAGGGCTCTTCTCCACAACGTCTTCTTTTGCCGTAATGTTGATCTTTTCGTCAGAAAGCGTCCAGCGCTGACCGTCTTGAATATTAGCGTAATTAGTTAAATCCATCATCAACCCTTTTTATTAACTATTCTTATAAACTGAATTACAATTATACTATAAAATTAATATATTATCAATAAGTATTTTAACTACTAATTATAGTAATGCAAATGTAATACATCTAGTTATACTCTGCGGGCAGCAGTTGCTTTTGGTTTGCTCAGTTGACGAAGCTGGTTGTAAACGTGGTGAATTCTCTTTTCATAGAGATTTAGTGTCATCAAGTTC
Organism: Chlamydiales bacterium; assembly: GCA_030679955.1. Taxonomy (GTDB): domain Bacteria; phylum Chlamydiota; class Chlamydiia; order Chlamydiales; family JAJFMA01; genus CAMFKD01. The sequence goes on from JAUXSF010000009.1 coordinate 270,198, forward strand.
GGCATACAGCTTTCGGGAACAATCGCAAAGTACATGCCTTCGTTAAACACATCATCAAGATCATCATGCACAGGATGGTGAGGTTTGTTTCCTTGGCTTATTAAATAGGAGCTGTTCGGCACTTGGAATGTCTTTTGCTGCTTTACCTGGGACTGCCTAGCATGTATGGCCTTAAGCTTCAAAAGCAGCACGTTTTTGAGTTGCTGAGTAATCGGCGAACCAGCAGCTTCAGCATTATCTCTATGCGCCTCAACTTCCCTATTCCAATCGTCGGAGTATCTGGCAATTAGTTCATCATCAGTCAGACGCCTACCTACAGCAGTCGTTACGTTAATGGCCACATTTCTATTTTTCTGATAGTCCTCAAAAATGATCTTACCATTGATCTTTTCCGCATAGATCCAATGGTTGCAATCCCCGCTTAGAAAAGTTTGAAACTGTGATCCATCTGGATAAGCCGCCATCCGCTCAATAAGCTGTGGCCATTCGTACATTTTTCCACCATTTTCAGGCAGATCAGGCAATCCATCTTGAACAACTTTATACTTTACATCGCCATGCTGGCGATTACGCATTTCAACACCTTTTTCAAGCAACAAACGTATTCCCTCAAATTGGAAATCACCCTCCACAGCTCGCATAAGGTTGGTTTCAAGGTCTTCGGACAGCTTTGTGCGTTTCTGCAAATCTTGAACATAGACAGGACAGAGCTGGCTCAATTTTCTTTCGCCGCTCGCACCAATTCCTAATGCTGAATTAAGAAAGATGTATTCTCCCTGAGCAGATGCGTCCGATCGGATACCAGCAGGCGCAAGCGTTTGCTGAACAAGCGTACTTACCTCAGAGGTAGATAAGTTAAAAATGGCTCCCAATGTACATAAGGCACAATTAGTCCACTCGTCTCCTTGCGTGCCAGTATTAATCACTTGCTTTTGTCTTTCATCACGTTGGCGTGTTAGAAATTGCTCTGAAGCAGACTGTACTGCAACTCTTTGCCACTTTTCCGCTTCGGCCTTTTTGATCTCTAGCTTAATAGGAAGTACGACCTTCTGTTTTACCGCCTCTCTATAGGCATTCATATCCTCTTTAATACATTTTGCTCTATCAAAGGCAACTGACTTATCTTTGTTTAGCATCAAAATAAACTTTAAAAGATCGGGATAATCATCCCATTCAAACTGTGCTTTACCCACTAGGCTTGAAGGATCACAGATTTCTTTTTTTATAGCCGTGAGGCTTTCACTAATCAGCTCTTCCAGAACCTGCACATGTACATGATCGTCATGCCCCACAAACTTCTGTGTAACAGTGGCCTGAGGGCTTAATCGTCTGACTTGCAACGTGTGTTCCAAGTTCTTAAAAACTTGCTTAACAACTTTAAGGGGCTGAGCCGCCTTAAGATTAACAGGAAGGTTAGGAAGCGTAGTTACAAACCCCAACAAACTTATTCCTTGAAAATCACTACAACCTCCACAACTGGTTTCATGAGCACATTCAGTAAAAACTATGCTTGGATCGGCAATACCTATCTCTTGTCGATATCTGTTTTGATAGCTACCGGGTGTTAGACAAAGACTATGTGCCATTTTATATTTGTAGCCATAAGATCTGCTTAAGAGTCTTTCCTCTAACACATGCGCTATGACCTCTTTCTGCGTCACTCCAACTCTAAGCATACCAATTCGCACAGGTTCTGTTGGTAACCAATCCAAATCATCCTGATCAACACCACGATTATCGAAGCTATCATAGAAGGCTACCGATCCTTTGCCAAAAAACATGTCAAAGGATCCGTACTTTTCGCTCATGCATTCTATAAGAAGCTCTGCGAAAACATCGCTCTCATACACGGCGCTTCTTAGAATTTCTAAAAATTTGCATATCTGTCGCTTGGAATCCTCCATTCTCTTGGTGCTTTTGCAATCCTGGTCAAAATCGGTACCTTTCTGCTTCGGCATCAATCTAACGCTTTTGATGCGGATCCCACCCTTAGAATTCCATATACCGGTTTCCTCAAACCTTGAATTGTTGGTCGCAAGTGCTTCGATCGCTTTATGAAGTTTTTGAAGCATGCGAAGCTCGGCCTTGGCACATTTCTTCACATGACGAAGGGTTATCTGCATGTCATATGAGTCAATATCCACATGGTCACATTCATGGATGATTGCGGCGACCTTTTCTAGGGCGTCCAGCCCATTTCTATGGCTAGAAGCTGTTCCCTCATAAGCATCGATAGCGTCTACGATGGGCTTCCCTTCCACCTGGCTATATTCTTTGGAAAGGAAAAATTCCTGTCTCGCCGTCGCAAAATCTTGATGGACTTGCTTTCGTTTTTCAATCCTTCTATCCACACTGTTCGACATCTTTTCTTCGATCTTGGACATGGTCTTGATTGCAAGCTTGGTCGCATCGGACCTTACTTTTTTCGGCACCTCTGCACTTTTTCCTTTTGTCAGTATCAGAGGTGGAGCTGGAGGCACTGAGTGATTGATTTTCTGCTCTGCTGGCTCGCGGGTAAGGTCGGATGGAGCAAATAAGTTCTGAACGGATGCCATTCGCCTTCGCCACATAGAAGGATTTCGCAACCAAACTATGGCATGCCTAATATTTTCATATTTACTCCTGATAGGGTTCAAACGAGTCAGCCATGAACGCATGAGAGTCCTAGGCCTAAAGTCAAAACACCTTACCAATCCACGAGGAGAGAAATCTGGAGATACATTCATGATATTAACAACATGCTAGTTTATTAAAAAACGTATTATATAGCATAACTTAATAAATTAAAATATTAATATTCGTTATTTACTATAACTACGTCTCGTTGATTGAGAACTCGGCTGCTTTTGTGCATAAACCCAGGTCGAAGATGCATTGATATATTTAAGAGTGTTCTGCAGCTAATCGCGAAGCGATTGAAGCATGTAGAAAGTCATCCAAACCAGCACAAAGGAAATGCGCGATACATTTTTTTGATTCAAAGCTGTTACGCGCATTTTTTAAGAGACAAAAAAAAAAGCAAGCTGGGTTTTAAGACCCAGCTTGCCCTTTAGAAAGGCGCTTTGCAGCGTTACTTCCTTAGTTCACAATTGTGCTTTCTTCTTGCACAATAGGTGTCGTAATCGAATCAGACATCACTTCGACTTTAACACGAGCGTCGCCTCTTTCTTTTGCTCTTGCGTCGATACGCCATTCAGCACGCTGACGGGCACCGAGAGTGAAAGGAGCGAGGGTCACAGTTTGACCGGATACCTGTGACGATGTTGTGCCGACCGCGCTGAGAGGTACGATTTCTCTTGGGAAACGTACAGTAACGCGGACGTTTTCGTCTGGCTCTGAACCTGTGTTGGTGACGTTAATTACGTAGCTTGTATTTTCGCCTACGCAAATTGGGTCTTCCATGTCAGTGATGCAGACGTGCAGGCCAGGTGTACCCTTCCAGCGGGTGCACGCTTCAGCGCAGCAGCATGATCCTTGAGCATTGGATGCTTGAACACGGTTGCAGTAGTAGCCAGGTGTGCATGTGGTTAGAGTGATTCCTAGGGAAGTATCTTCACCAGGCTTCAGCTCGTCAATTTTCCACACAGCACGGTTGTTGCAAATGTTAGCGCCATCAGCAGCTACGATGGAGGTGCCATTAGGAGCGACATCTGTAACACAGAGATCGGTCAATGGGCGGTCACCAATGTTGGTTACAACGATGTTGTAATCAGCATTTTGTCCAATACGTACTTCTTTTGGTCCTTCTTTATGGATCTCACAGCAGTACTTGCAAACAACGCATGTGCATTCGCACTGAACTTGGTCTGCGTTGCAAGCAGATACGATAGCTGTGTTGGTAACTTTACCACGACGGCAAGCTGTAGCATTGACTCGTAGAGTCTTGCTAGCACCAGGTGCCAAATCACCAACCTTAAAGGTCAATGTATTCATGCCACTTTGGTGTTCTAGGCCTTCTGGTAGGTTATCGATCACACGTACGTCGTACGCTGTGCAGCTACCTTTGTTGCCGACGGTGATGCAGTACTGCAGGTCATCGCCAGGGCAAGCTTCTTCTGGTCCACAGCAGTGGCAGCAAAGCACGGGCTTAGCACAAACGATTGTGCAGAAAGCAACGGGCGTTGCAGAGACGCAGAAGCATGCTTCGAGGCAGCCTTCGCGTTCGCAGCGTAAGCATACTCGTAGCCTTTCGCAGCAGCCAGCTTTAATATGGCCGAAGGTCCAGGTTAGCTTAGCGCCATCAACAAATGCTGCTGGATCGCTCTTCACAAAGTTCACGCCTTCAGGCAATGATGTGCTTAGTGTTACATCACATACGTCACGATGTGCTTGCACATCGATATCCATGCAATATTGGTCGCCAAGCAAACAAATGTTTGGTTGGTGAGCGATGACTTGTACGCCATCACATGTAATGTTACTCGCTATCGTGCGTCCGCCACGGGGACCACACTGATTTCCTTCTGAGCATACGGGCTCGCAGCTAGGCGTAGAGTATTGAGAAGCATCGTTGTAGCAGCAGTCTGAACCACCACCACCGAAGCCACACCCAACCCCGCATAGAGCTGTTGCACAGAGGAAGAGTAGCGAGGTTATAACTCCCAGTTTTTTCCTCATCAAGGTTCTCCTTTATTGTTTAACGTCTAACAGATCTGTTTTGCTTATGATCTGCGAGTCGCTTTAATCATATATCGTCTGTACCTGGCAACTAGTCCTAAGTGGGGTACAAACAACTATCGTTTTTAGTAACGCAGACGATAAGCGGTAGGATTGCAGTAATCCCAAGGCTGATCTCCACACCAAGCGGGCTGTGGGCAGCAGTTGCAGCCATTGTTGTAATCGCAGCAGGTATTTTGAGCACGGCAGCAACGCTGAGGGCACGGGTCGCAGCAGTTATCTCCACCCCAGCCATTGCCAAACCCGCACCAGTTGCCACAGCTTGTTAGAGCAAAAGCAGCTAGGGCAAGGGTCACGCTTGTGGCGAGAGACCTTAGTGACTTTGTCATCGAATGACTCCTTATATTTCTTAACTTCTCTAGTACTGTCTTTTATTCGAGGTTTTTCACTCTAGTGCATCACCGGGGTTGACCGGGGTTGAAGTGATGTCCTTGTATAAAACTAGGGCGAGGAAGGACCTAAGTCCTTCCTACACCCGTGGGCAGCGGCAAAACCGCTGCCTAAACCATTAGTACTGGCAGCAGCCATTGTAGTCGCAGCTAGGTGCTGGGCAGCAAGGCTTTGGGCAGCATGGCTTAGGACAGCATGGTCTTGGGCAGCAAGGCTTAGGACAGCAACGAGGCTTGCAGCAAGGTTCGCAGCAAGGATCGCAGCAGCCGTTACCCCATCCACCAAATCCGCAGCTTGTCAAGGCCATAGCAACGGCGGCCATTGTGAAAACTGAAGCAAACTTCTTCATGTTAGACTCCTGTTTTGGTTTGGGTTCAACCTGGGTCAACAGTCTCGAGTTATCGATTTGTCAACCTGTCAATTGTTACATTCACATGCAGGTTATTCTCCCGCACTAGACCAACTCAGCCTAGAACCCTGTTACGGGACCGCGGGTTTCCTCCCCTTCTGCTTAGGCTGCACGCACCCTTGTGGGCAAAATGCACCATAACAAAAAAGGATTTACCTCTTGTAGATACTCCCAAAGAATTAATTGTTCCATGGAATTTTCAACTTTTCTCAAACTTTTTTTTGCATATTGCTATAATATGTTAATTTTTAACTGCTTATGCCATAAAAAATGTAGCAAATCTATGCACAACAATGCGTTATTAATGGCAAAAATATGGCAAAAGCAAACTTTAACTTGTCATTTTTTTAGATATCCCGTGGAGCCATTGTAGAGGCACTCGACGGCCCACGGATAGCTTTTAAAGGCATTAGTAGAAAATGCCATACAATGAGCAATTTGAATGGCAAAAACTTACCATTTTGCCATTTCCAACGTTTTTTTTTAAACGCAAAGACGCAAAGTCGATAAGAAGCAAAGACGAAATTTCAGGATTTAATATCCTTATCTCTCTGCCTCTTCGCGCCTCAGCGCCTTTGCGTTTATAAAAAGTCTAAGGAATCATTAAGTACGGAGTTTGCCAGTCCAACCGAGCTTGGTGCGCAGGGTAGAGAAATAGTCATGCCGATCAAGGCTAATCAGCGGGAAAAAGCGCTTGCTAGGGCGGATGTAGAAGACTTCGCCGGTACGGATACTATAGCGGGAAATGCCATCAAAGGTAATTTCCACAGGATCGTGCTCGCTCAAGTGTTGGATCTGGATTTCTTTTTGCGGCATGAGAACGATAGGTCGGTTAGAAACGGTATGCGGGCAAATGGGCGTGATGACCATAGAATTGAGCTCGGGAGTCAGGATAGGCCCGCCAGCCGCCAAGGAATAGGCCGTAGAACCACTAGGGGTGGCGACAATAACACCATCAGCCGAAAAGGTGTTTAAATAAATGCCATCAACATGAACACCGAGGTCGACCAAGCTGGGGTTTTGTGCGCGATGAAAAACCATTTCATTAATGGCAAAGCAAGTTTCCCCTTTTACTGTTTCGCCTTCCATAATCATGCGTTTCTGGATGCGATAGCGGCCATCAATGAGATCTTGTAAGCTTGGATAGATATCCGATACGGGAACGTCGGCAAGGAAACCCAGGCTGCCCATGTTAATGCCAATGATCGGCACTTCTAGCAGGCTATGACGATGAATCAAGCGAAGGATAGTGCCATCACCACCTAACGAGATGAGAAATGAAATTTCTTTTGGGTCGACACTAGAGAGCGGCTGCAAATTTAGCTCTTCCGCTTCCGCATCTTCGACCACGACGGTAATGCCACGGCTAGCCAAGTATTCGCGAATGCCAATGGCTATATTTTTGGTCTGAGGCTTTCTGGTATTCGGAAACAGGGCAACAATCATCATACTCCTTACGGTGCTGATTGCAGAGCCTCTCTGGAAGACAATAGCTGCCGACGCAAGGAGGCTGTGATTTTATCTGGTGTCAGACCTATTTCATCGAGAAGCTGCTGATGTGATCCCTGCTGGACAAATGTTTCGGGTACGCCGAAGTTAGCTACTTGGATATTGGAATAGCCGTTGGTCATCAAAAAGTTGTTGATGATGGATCCTAAGCCATTTTGTAGCGAATTTTCCTCTATGGTGATGATGCGGTTGTGCGTCATCAACAACTGGCATAGCAGTTCAGTATCGAGGGGCTTTACAAATACCGGATCCAGGATAGTGGCTTCGATGCCATCTTCACGCAGCTGATCACGCACTTTAAAAGCTGTATAGCACATATGTCCTAGAGCGATGATGAGAACATCTTTACCTTCCGAGAGGACTTCTCCGCGGCCTAGCTCGCGCTTTTGAATCGCGCCCGCCGGCTCTTCAGCATTAATGTTTGGGTAGCGAATTGCAGTTGGACGACCATATGTGAAGGCAGATTCCAACAGTTCAATTAGCACTTTGCCATCGCGTGGCTGCGCAATTACCATATTGGGCATGCCATTTAGGAACCCGATATCGTAGATGCCATTTGCCATAGCTCCATCGCCGCCAGAGATGCCGGCGCGATCTATTGCAAATACCACGGGTAGTTTCTGAAGGCATACATCGTGGTAAACGTTATCTAAGGCACGTTGTAGGAAGGTGGAGTAGAGACAAGCGATAACCTTCATACGTCCGCCATAGGCCAATCCGCCAGCAAAAGTGACAGCATGCCCTTCGGCTATACCAACGTCAAAGCACCGCTCCGGAAACTTGGCCATCATCTCGTCAAGGCATGACCCAGCTGACATCGCAGGGGTGACAGCAACCAGACTAGGATCATTTTCCGCCATCTTCAGTACATGAGCGCCAAAGATTTTTGGGAAGGTTTTAGCGGTTGATTTACTTGGATGAAACTTACCTGTTTGGATGTCGAATGGACGCGCGCCATGGTATGGAGTTGGGTTGTTCACCGCCTCCTCCATCCCCTCACCTTTACGTGTCAGTACATGTACAACTACTGGCCAAGAAGAGCCTTTTACGCCTTCTAACACGTCCACGAGCTTTTTAACATCATGGCCATCAATAGGACCAATGTAGGAAAGGCCAAAATGCTCAAAAAATACCGCTGGGCTTACCAAATTCTTCATCGATTCAGCAATGCGGTGCCCTTGTTTAGATAGAAGACCACCCACTGTCGGTATTTTTTGCACCCAAGCATCTATTTCCTGATGTAGCTTAGTTGATGTTGGGTTGGACAACATACGACTGAGGATATGCGTGACGCGCCCGACGTTTTGCGAGATGGACATTTTGTTATCGTTCAAGATGACGATAAACTTCTTCAAATCACGGTCGATGTTGTTCAATGCTTCAAGAGTAAGTCCACAGGTCAGTGCGGCATCGCCCATAATGGGGACAATATATTCCTGGCGCTGGGACAAATCGCGGTTTTTTGCCACTCCCATGGCGATGGACAGAGCCTGACCGGCATGGCCAGTATGGAAATGGTCGTAAACAGATTCCTCTGGATGGCAGAATCCTGAAAGTCCTTTGTACTGACGAACGCCGCTAAAAGCTTCGCGTCGACCTGTAATCAGCTTATGAGCGTAGGTTTGGTGTCCGATATCCCATATCAGTTTATCTTCTGGACTGTTGAATACTCGGTGTAGCGCAAGGGTTAGTTCTACAGAACCAAGGCTAGAGGCTAGATGCCCGCCATTGACTGCCATAACTTCAATAATGCGTACACGAATTTCCTGCGCCAGCTGCTCGAGCTGGGCCGCAGTAAGGACTTTTAAATCCGCAGGGCTATTGATTGTTGCAAGGAGCGATGTCATGCCAACCTTTAGCTTTCAGCAGTAAAATCTGTCGTTGCGGGCTTTTGATCTGCGCCCAACGCTAGTTCACCATTACGATTTTTGATCAATGTTTCTACGCGACGCTCAGCATCGCACAGGCGTTTATTGCACCCAATAATTAGGCCATCCGCTTCTTCAAATAGCTTTAGGGACTCGTCTAAAGATGACTCACCAGCATTCATACGTTCTAGAATCGTTTCTAAACGTGCAAAGGCTTTTTCAAAGCACACTTCATCGGATTTAGGGTTGTCTTTAGAGGAATCCGTCACTGCACCACCGTTTCTGTTATAATGGCTTTGGCCTGACCATCCGATAGCATTAGCTTAATTGGCTGGCCGTGCTCTAGACCAAGCACCGAGGTTATAATGGAACCATCATTTTCAGAAAAGAGAATACTGTATCCCCTTTTCAAGAGATTTTTCGGATCAATGTTAGCTAACTTGGATTGAATATTTCCCAATCGTTCAGCTCTAAGAGCTATCTGCCGCTTCCAAATATTTAGTAGCTGTCCTTGAAGATATGTAACATCAAAGGAGCGGCGGCGGAGCGCTTGCTGCCCTCTCCATGCAGCATTGATCCCCTGATCAAAATAGGCCAGTTTTTGGCGAAAATGCTTAATCTGCGTGGTCGGTCGAAGGCTATAAACCTGGCGTTCGATAGCTGTTAACTGAACACGAAAATGCTTAAGTTTTCGAAGCATGGTCTGGTCAAGCTGCTGGCGAACATCGTCCAAACTCTGCATCCACATTCCCAGCAGGTGCGACGAGGTTACCAGCATCGGCTGGCGCATAATATCTCGAAGGCGCTGTCGATAATGCTTCAACAACTGCGACATGTGTTGTGCCAAACGCTGCTTGGTTTGACGGAGATGCTGCACTTGGTGCGCTTGCTCCGCAATAACCATCTCAGCAGCTGCAGAAGGGGTGGGAGCGCGTAGGTCAGCAACAAAATCTGCTATTGTAACGTCTGTCTCATGCCCTACAGCGCTTATAATAGGAATTCGGCTCTTAAAGATAGCTTGGGCAACGATTTCTTCGTTGAATGCCCACAGATCCTCTATACTACCGCCGCCACGAGCGACGATAATGACATCGACCAAGTCGTGATCGTTAAACTGAGCGATCGCCTGGGCGATCTCACGTGCAGCGCCATCGCCTTGAACTTTTACAGGGTTAAGCAACAGCTGAAATCCAGAATAGCGCCTTGTCAATACATTGATGATATCTTTGATAACTGCCCCTGTAGGACTAGTCACAACACCAATCTTGCGCGGAAAGCGTGGGATAGGCTTTTTCCGTGCAGCGTCGAACCATCCCATAGTTTGTAGCTTAGCCTTGAGAGCTTCCAACTTCAGTAAAAGCTCGCCCATCCCTTCAAGATGCATCTCTCGAACAATCAGCTGGTAGTTTCCACGCGGTGGGTAAATGTTAAGCTCACCATGCAAAACAACCTGGTCACCATCTTTAGGTATATGGCGTAGGCTGGCTGCTTCTCCACGAAACATAACAGCGGCGATACAAGCATTGTTGTCTTTTAGACTGAAGTATAAGTGCCCAGATGACTGTCGCTTAAAATTGCTAAGCTCACCCTGCACACATACCACAGGGAATGTCGCTTCCAAACTCAGCTTGATGGCATGCGTAAGCTGCGATACCGAAAGCACAGGCAAATTCGGAACTTCGCGAACAGGATGTAACGTTTTAGAAAAATCCATATGTGGCGCTAAAGATAGGCCTTTGCGCGGATTAACGCAAGTTGGATCATAGATGGACGAAGTGGATAGTGCCAACCTCGCCCATGAATTGTCTTCCCTAATTTATCGATGTAAAAAACTGCATCGCGTCTTCTGCAATAGCGTGCATTTCAAATCTTATATGAGCGAATTTTTTTAATATCTCTTGTACGATTCTGTTTACTTCCAGATGGGTGACTTTTTCTATAAATTCTATATCCGTTTCCTGTCCAGGAATACGTGTACCATCTACCAGCTCAGAGCAAACTCTATCAATAGTGAAGTCAAGCACCTCATTTCGCAGTGGTGCAGCAACAAAGCCGGGATTTGGCTGACCGTACTCATGCGTAACATTAGGATTAGGTTCAGCCACTTGTTTGTCTTTTGCTTTAACTGCAAACTCTATGAGTGCAGGCCCTCGAGCCCCTAATTGAGCACGAGCCCATATGTGAAGAAGGTCATGCAGATAGCCCCATGTATGGCTATATGAACCATGAATTATAGGTACATTATCACCGGAAAGAATCGCCACATCAGAATACCCTGATAAAATATGATGGGCCATTTCCTGCAGGGTAGGGGTCAGACCTAATGCAGGAACTAGCTTCTGCGCTATAAAGCCGCATTGATCGTTGAAATCTGCGTAGAATGTCTTGGCTAACCCAAAAGAGGGAACACTTACAAACTTGCCTTCTGGTAAGTTGTAAATTCGAACGCCAATAACTTTTCTTCCTTCAAAAGTACTTTTGATAGCCAGATCAGTACAGCCGGTAAATGTCTTTAGATCAACCATCAGCATAAACCGCTGATTCAAGGGCAAAGTCGCTATCCGGGCGGCGGTTGCTACACTCTTTTCTTCGTCACTGGCATCTTCGTCTAATTTTGGAGATTGAAAGCAGTGGTAATGTTCTGGTGTCAGCTGAATGACCCTTACCTTCCTCTCTGACCTGCTGCGGGTGCTAATAAAAGCCTTTGCCGTCGCTAGCTCGTCTGCCGTAATCAAATTTTGGCTGAATGTTGCTAGGAGAACATACTCATCTTTTCGCTTCTTGCCAAAGCACTTAATAAAGGTTTGCCATTCCCCGCTTTTAATAAGATCACGCATTTCCGGAATTTTTGGGCTATCCCACAGCGCTAGAATTTTTCTCAGGTCTTTGTCTGTTGCGTATCGCAACACGAGTTGTTGGTCGTTGGAGTTAAGAGTTCGTAGGTCTTCGATACTGTTCGGCTTCCCAAAGGAAGCCACAACCGTTTCAGCCGGTCCATCATCAGAAGAAAAATAGATCATCGTTGGCCCTGGCGCATCATTGCTTACATACATAAAACACCATAAAAATTTTAAGTTTAATAAATAATTAAATCACAACAGATTAATTTTATACTATATATATTTAATTAAAACAAGGTTTAATTATCAAATAACGATTAAGATGAACTAGGAGCTCTGAGTCAGCGGCCTAGGGTAGTTTCAAGATAACTACCGTCACGCCATCGGACTCACGCGATTTGATTTTTTGAGAATATTCAGCACAAGCACTATATGCCTTACCATGGAGGGCGACTTCGTCTGCTATCATCCGCTGGTTATGGAAAGACCGCGCTGACGGAATATTTAGGCGGCTCTCTTTAGCGGCTGGGAATAGGAATGCGCACCACAACAGCGGTTACATCATCGCCAGCTATCATGCCTGGAGGACGATCCGGTAGCTTATTATATGCTTGGTGTCCGTTGTAAGACTTACAAGCCAAGTTACGCGCGATCTCTGAGGGCGAACGTCCTTGGTTGGACATTAAGCGAACAGCATCACCAACTTCTGTATTGGTAGCGATATCGAAAAGACCATCGCATCCGATTACCATGTGACAAAAGCCATCTCCACACTCTGACAAAGGTATTTTGGTAATTTGCGGATGTGCACTTATCCCAATAGTAGAGCAATCGCCAAACGCCCCAGGAGTCTGAATGCGAAAATTCCCATTAACATCCATCAATCTATCGTCACCCTTTGGACCCTTCCCTATCTGACCGCCTAGATCTCTGACTTGTTGATTATAAGGTTCTTTCATCGGATCAGCGTCTTCTGTCAAACAGCGCGTTGCATTATTTCCGACTACAATAGCTCTGGTATCTCCCACGCTAGCAACCCACAGGTTATCACCTACGATAATACTCATAGTACCGCAGGCGCCGGAAATCGGAGCCTCTCTGGAGTTTCTAAGAGCCTCGTTAGTTTCAATGCATGCTTGGTCAAGAGCGTTGTAGATTTGTGCGTCTGTAGCGATACCATTTTCTTTAAGGGTGTTTTGCAATTTTTCGTGAAAAGTTTTGCTTAGAAGGTCGGCTACCTGCGGGCCCCCATGGCCGTCAAAAACTGCTGTGTAGGGTATCTGCGTCTCTCCCACACTCAACGTGCCATAGTCAAATCGGTCTTCATTAGTCGCTGATTTGCCTGGATTCTGCACCGATGCGCACCCCACATTTAGGGATTGGAGATTATCCCCGCTGCCATATGACACCTGCAAAGGTTTATCGGAGGCCTTTGCTTCCAATAACCTAGCGGGGTCTGGGCCTCCACTAGCGGAAAGAGGCGCATCCCCCCTTACCCGCATATAGCTGACACCCTTCCAAACTTTTGTGTCAGGCCCTTCGACTGCAGACATTGCCTTATTCAATTTAGCCCCAACATCGGCATCTGTAACAGGAGTTCGTACATTATCCTTCTGCTGTCCCGCCAGTAAATTGGCAAAGGGGTTGCCCACCATGGTTTCTAAGTCGGCAGGGTTTAGCAACTGCTTTAATTGTTCGAGTTTTCCGCCTAGTGCGGTAAATACTGCTTGGTTTTTTCGGTCTAGGGGAATTTTTGACAGTAAATCGTGTAATGTACCAGCAGATTCGACGAATCTCTTCATACAAACAAAGGCATCCCTTTGGTCGTGAAAGTTGATCCCACCAAGAATTCCTTTCTTACAGAGAACGGCCTCCATGGCATCGGTCTCGTCCTTCAATTTACCGATACTTACGGCCTCGATCGGCGCTTTGTCAAGGCGCGATACTGAATCCATCACCGCTTTTTTCTTACTGCTACTTTTAACTTGGGATGCATCAAACCAATTCGGTTGATCTAACTTTTTACCCGAAGGGGGAATGGCGTCACGGGAAATTTCGCCGGAACTTGAACCCGCCCCGGCGTTTAATCCAGCCGCGCCCGCTGCGCCACTTACTCTTCCCAAGGCGCCTCCCCTCCTCGGAGGCACAGGGGGAGGAGTAGGTTTGTTTGCTGGCACTCCCTGTGGATTAATGGGTTCGGGTGGAAGACCTCGATGTCCGGATATCATGACTACCTCCACATTCTCTTTAATTCATCTATTTATTATAAAATTAAACAAACAAACATTACATTATTTTTTTATATATTCTTTTACGAGAATTTGATATTTCCCTGGGGAATGGAAACATACGAGCTTACAAGGTGGCTTTTCCTACGCGCCGTGGCGTTTATCTACTGCATTGCATTTGCGGTGGCGATTAACCAATTTCGTGCTCTATGCGGAGAACGCGGGTTGGTTCCCGTTCCGTTTTTTTTGAAGCGCATGACATGGAAAGACTGCCCATCGCTCTTCTGGATACACTATTCCGACCGTTTTGCTGGAATACTGGGCTGGTTGGGGCTAGCATTGGCTATAGTCGCGTTAACCGGCATAGCCGATCAGGCGGGTTTTGCGGTTAACATTGGTCTTTGGTTTGCTCTATGGCTGTTCTACCTCTCTTTCGTAAACGTGGGGCAGGTTTTCTACTCTTTTGGGTGGGAAACCTTGTTGTTAGAAACGGGCTTCTTAACCATATTTTTAAGCCCTTCACACATTGCAACTCCTGAGGTACTCATCTGGCTACTACGTTGGCTGCTATTCAGAAATATGTTTGGGGCGGGTCTAATTAAGTTACGTGCAGACCCATGCTGGTATGATCTGACCTGTCTGCATTATCATTATCAAACACAGCCGATGCCAAACCCTCTAAGCTGGTACTTTCACTATCTTCCTGGGGCGCTTCACAAGAGCAGTGTGCTGTTTACTCATATCACTGAACTAATCATTCCTTGGCTATATTTCGCTCCCCAACCTTTTTGTGCGGTGGCGGGTCTAATCACAGTCTTTTTTCAACTGATGCTGGTATTTAGCGGCAACTTATCTTGGCTTAATTGGATAACGATCGTGCTATGCATCCCCTGCTTTAGCGACCAATATCTAGCCTATATTATTCCTTGGAGTGCGCCGACTTTAAGCTTGATAGCTACGCCGCCAGCTTGGATTTTCGTGCTGATATTGCTGACGATAGCCATTGTCTACCTAAGTATTCAGCCGACGATTAACTTGTTTTCTCCGTATCAGGCGATGAATGCTAGTTTTGATAGTCTGCATCTCGTGAATACCTACGGCGCTTTCGGCAGTGTGACAAAACGCCGTTTTGAAATAGTTGTGGAAGGTACCTACGATGACTTACCAAGCGATTCGGCAGAATGGCGTGAGTATGCCTTTAAGGCTAAGCCAGGAGACGTTTCACGAAGACCACCAATCATAGCGCCCTACCATCTACGCTTAGATTGGCTGATGTGGTTTGCAGCTATGGCGCCCGTATCACACCATCCATGGTTCATTCATCTGGTTGCAAAGCTATTGATCGGAGACAAATCTACGTTAAAATTGATGGCGAGCGATCCCTTTCCAGACCAACCACCGCAATTTATTCGCGCGGTACTCTATGAATATGTGTTCACTAAGCCTGAGGAAAGAAGCTCGAATTGGTGGACACGAAGAAGAATAAGCTTATACCTGGAGCCACAAAGCTTGTTCGATACGCGTATCGAGTATAGTTTGCGGGCTCGGTCCATGCTGTGAGGATTTTTGGAAAGGATCTAAAAAGTCGCCCAACCACCTACATTTTTAGATCGTCTATCAACAATTTACTTTAATTTGAGACAAAAAAAGAGCAGTTTGAGGAAATCCTCAAACTGCTACAAACTTTCTTAGTACTCGTCTCTGCGTGGGCCACGTGAGTCGCCGCCACGAGAATCACGACGGAAAGGACGGTCACCGCCGCCACGTGAGTCACGGCCACCGCCGCCACCACCGCCGCCGCCGAATCCGCCGCCGCCGCCTTCACGGGGGCCTCTTTTCACTTGAGGACGAGCCTCGTCTACATTGATGGCGCGTCCATCAATCTCTTTACCGTTTAGGTTTTTCACAGCTTCTTGTCCACCTTCGCGGGTCGCCATTTCAACAAAGGCGAAACCTTTAGAACGGCCAGTAGCTGGATCGCTAATTACTTTTACGCTGACCACTTCGCCGTATTGGGCGAACAGTTCTTTCAGGTCTGCTTCGTTTGAATGATAGGACAAGTTGCCGACAAAAATCTTCATAGTGCTAAATCCACTCTCATGGGGTTTATTTTTGAGCAAATTATCCTCTAATCAATGAATTTCTGCAACCGATTCGTTACATTAGTGCGAGAATTGTGCAAAAATGCCCTCAAACAGCCTTTTACAGTGGGCCTTTATGACATCTTAACGGTTGCTCTTTATCATGCTGCCTAAAAGTAAACAATAATCTTTATAAAGAACGACTGTCACATGAGTATATTTATTCCACCCATTCATTTTATCATTAATGATGAATCTAGCATGCCTAATGAAGCTCGTCGCAAACGCTCAAAAATCGAATTTATACGGTTTGAAGTGCAGCGAAAGCCGCACGAACTCTTTGTTCATGTGCATCCGATGACCATGTTAATGGCGAAGTATGCTTTTACAGCTATTCTTGGACTTATCGCTTGGTGTTCGGCCACTGTTCCTTTTTTACTCTCTATGGTGTTGGCATGCGTGATCGGTATTGTATTCCCTTGGCCATGCAGGCTGGCCCAGCGCATAGCAAAACTAGGGTGGAGATCGCTCTTAAGCTATACTGGAGGATCTGCTTCTCATAATTCTACGCTTCTAGCGCTATCGATTGCGGCAATCGGAGCGTGGTATGCCCCTTTTTTGGCAGGTGTAGTAATAGGCCAGCAAGCGGGATGTGTCTTGAGAGACTTTGTCCGCCAAAATATGGGCTCCGAATCAGAGGCATTATTGATCCAGACTCTCGTCCGCGGCGGAAGGATGTCAATTAATACAATCTTAATTTTCCTTCGGCTATTCTTTAGTGGATTTCAAAAATGGAGAAAAATGATGGTCGGTTTACACGTTGTCGTTCAGGACATAAAGGGATTGCAACCTTTTACTATAAGCGAGCTTCCCGATCATAATGATGAGTACTGCCTCACAATCAATAGTAACCTAGCTGAAATGGCTCAATACGCTCTTAAGGGCATTGTAATAGCCTGGTCCCTGGTTAACGCACCATACTATTTCATTGGCATGGCTATTGTAGGTGGTACCTGCGGAGAGGCTCTACAGAATATTAACGAGAAAATCTTCGAGTTTTGGAATAAAGAAACTCACCAGCATCTGCACGAGCCATGTCATGCGCGTAAAGTAGGCATTGGCGCCGCAATTGCGTTGGCGAGCTACATATTCCCTGCTCCGTTAGCCATTATGGCTGGTCAGCTTACAGGTAGCATTATCCGTGAGCATGTCGACAAAACCGACTGGTCTCGCCCAAGAAAAAATGAAGTCTCCCTTAGCGACTCTCAATAAAAATCTATAGTTCTTATTCCCCTAGCCATATCCAAAGGGTTGGCTAGGAGAACTTACCACTTTAGGCGGCCGGCGATGTCACTTGAATGGTATCACCTTGGACAGAGAGCTGGACCCGCCCACCTAACACACCCGAAAATTTGGCATCGGATGCTGGATCTACAATGCTCGTCTCAAAGCGACGTTGTAACGGACGCGCTCCCCATTCTGGGCTGGGCTATTCCTCAATGTCATCAGCTCAAAGATTTTTTTATCAGAAGAAAGTTAGATCTCGAGTTGAGCTAGTCGCCAAGCGATTAGCTACAGAAGAGCTTTAAACTATCGAAGGCCAAGACTTAGAGAAACGTCCTAAAACATCTCCCTCTCTGTGCTCTTTGTGATCTCCGTGTTAAAAAACATATATCAATTACTTTAAATTGATGACATTGCGCTTCGCTTCGACCTGGAGACCACGAGCTGAAACACCAAATCTGACAGTGACAAACACGACGCTTATGCGCAGGGCGCCGCTTCTTGGACTTTCATATCAAGACGGCCATTCGTATCAGTAAAGGTAACCGTAGTGTGCCTAACAAGTTCACCTCTGAGCTTAGCAGTCGAAGCACGACTTATAACCTGTTTGTTAATAAATGTTTTTAACGGACGCGCCCCAAGTCGGGGATTGGTTCCATGGCTAACAATCCAATCAACCGCCGATTCGTCCCACTGCAAATTAAGGTCTTCCCTCTTCCACCTTGTTTGGACCTTTACAAGCTCCTTATTAACAATAGCAGAGAGCTGATTTGGTTGAAGAGAGTCGAAGGGTAAAACCGCATCTAACCTACCTAGAAATTCCAGTTTAAATCTATTTTCCAGATCCTGCATGGGGACGTTGGAGGTCATAATAAAAACGGCATTTTTACAATTTATCTGTCGTTTTTTAGAATCGGTGATATGACCCTTGTCGAAAATTTGTAAAAACAGATCGTAAATACTACGATGGGCTTTTTCGAATTCATCCAGGAGTACTAAGGAATATGGATTATCCCGCAGTTGATTCGTTAGCTGACCACCATCACCATAACCTACTAAGCCAGCTGCCGCTCCAATCAACTTACTGCTTGAATAAGAATCCATATATTCTGACATGTCTATACGAATCATTGCACCGGGCGTGTTATAAATTTCCTCAGCAAGTGCTTCAGCTAATTCTGTTTTTCCTACTCCAGTGGGTCCTATGAAAAGGAATGCTCCAACAGGACGAGTAGGATCACCGAGCCCAGAGCGTGAGCGACGAATAGCTTCACTCACCTCCTGTACAGCACGCTCTTGGCCAATCACTCGTCGGCTAAGCCGGTCCTCTAAACCTAAAAACCTTTCGGCGTCATTCTGAGCTAAATTAGCAGTGGGTATACCTGTTCGCAGTGCGAGCACCCTAGCGATTTCCTGGACACCCACATCCTGTTTCGCTGCGGCCGCCTCGTCGAGCAAGTCAATAGCATTGTCCGGCAATCTTTTCTCGGTTATGTATCGGTCAGCCAGAGTTGCTGCCGCCTCTAAAGCATCGTCCGTAATCTTTACGTTATGAAATTTCTCATATCCTGGGCGCAAGGCCTGCAATATTCTAATTGTTTGCTCCACCGTGGGTTCAGGAACACCAACCTTACTGAAACGTCTTTTAAAAGCTAGATCTGAATCGAAAAATTCGACATATTCTTTATTCGTTGTTGCCCCAATGCAACGGAAGCTGTTCCTTGCTAGAGCGGGTTTTAACATATCCGCTGTTTCCTTACCATACAGGCCTGATAGCAGGGCATGAATTTCATCGATAAATAAGATCACCTTCCCATTGCTTCTTTCTACATAATCTATGATGTTCTTCAATCTGCCTTCAAACCCCAAAGGTCCACCCGCCTTAAGCCGGCCAAGATCCAACGACAGAATTTGTAAATCTTTCAAACCTTCGGGAGCGGTGCCATTAGCTACCTTTAAGGCGAGAGCTTCCACCACAGCCGTTTTTCCTACACCAGGATCGCCCACAAGGATAGCATTAGCCTTTCCTTTGCGACCAAGAATTGTTGTAAGTTGCGTTAACTCTTCCTCCCTACCAGCGACTGGGTCCAGATTTCCTTTTCTAGCCTTATCGGTAAGGTCTTCACAATATGTTTTCACGGAGTTTTTGGTTAGAAATGATCGACCAATTGCAGAATACAAAGCAACGCCTGTAGAAATTACAGCAATGGTCCCCATAGCTAAGCTAGTATAAGAAACCCCGTCATGGCGATACGAATCGGGCACCTGTGACTTCAGCGTTTGCCGTAGCATTACCATCTGATACATCAGGGCAGCTCCGACTATACAGCCTGCCAGACAGCTAATCGTTGGGCGTTTCATGGCCTTTCGACAAGAGTCATTAGCATTTTTGACTTTAGTTACCAAGGTATTAACTTTATCTTTCCAGGCACTAGGCTCCCATCTGGTACGCAACTTTAAACGATCAGCAGTATGGATTAAGAGACTGGGAGAGATTGCAAAAGGAATACAAGCCCCTTGTGCTAGGAATGATAGAGCTCGCACCACATGCCATGCTTGATTACTCACTCGACCACTAAGAATTGATGATGGTAATCCTGTTATGGCGCACGCTAAATGGTAGGAAGCATCCCCTAAAGTTGCTATTTCAGCTGCTATGCCGTTGCCTATCGCTTTTCCATAATTTGTCCAAGTTCCAGAGTCGAGGAGAGACTGAATTCTATTTAGATAACTGCCTGACCAAGAACTGTCTAAACTGCGTAACGAAGCCATATAATCCTTCTATTAAGACCAAAGGCTTTAAGTATAGTCAATCAACATAAAGAATATATTAACCTTGAGAAAAGAATAGATATCGCACTATTCCTTTATGAAAAAATAAATCGCATTCACTTTATTTTTTGGAGAGCATGAGCATATTGGCATCGTACGTGAGAACGCCCAGCATGATAGCGGTTTGAAGGTGGTCCAGCGAAATGCTGTAGGTGAGATCTTTGGAATAGGGGTTCTTCTCGTAGGGATCCATAATCTTGACCATGCCCGTTTGGGTGTCATAGCTTTGGATCAGAACAAAGTGTCCTTCGGGATACCCCTTAACGTCATCTACAATAGCTTTAATGGTGCCGTCTAGAACATATTCCCTTGCCGCCATATAGAGGTATGTGGAGCTAAGACCGGTCAGAATGGGCACTCCCTGCTTCAGATACTTTGTGATTAACCTGTGGCAGATATCTTCCATAGCGATAGTGCCACCTAGATTAAGAAACTCCAGGTAGTGCTTGCAGGCAAAGCGTAGCTTTTGCGATGACTTGACTTCGATTTGTTTACGCAGTTTTTCCTTTAGCTCTTCAGTACTCAGCGGTATGGGATTGAACCAGGTGGGATCGAAAACGTGCAAATTATACGTGTAGATCTTCGCGGAATAACCACGCTGCAAAGCATGAATACCCAACACTACAGCCAATGTGCCACCACGCTTAACGCTTTCCACTTCGGCAATGATCGTTTCCACTTCGGCAGGGTCGCCGAAATAACGATAAACAGCTTCCAGACATGTGGGTCCACATGCTGTTTCCGTAGGCTGGGGCCGGATTTTTAACTTGTCCATGACACCATACCCTTATTCACGAGCGTTAACAACGTTTGCTGCAAGGCTTTGCTCATTTCATTCCAACGTATTGGGTCTCGATATAGTCCCTGATTGACCTCAAGTTCTATGCCCACATAACGATCTGAGTGAAATGTCTTGCGAAGAGCTGTGACAAAGCCATCGGCCGTACCGCGGTAAGGGTAATTCATCCGAATGCGGTAACGATCCCCTAACTTGTTTTTTAACAGATCTCGCCATGCCTTTGCAAACTGCTTCTCGCCCTCACGGGCGGGATCGTACAAAATACCTATTTCCGCCTGACGCTCAACACCCTCTAATACAGGGGTAAAGCTGTGTACTGACACATGCCAGACATCCTTACCCTTAGAATAGTGCGATTGGATAGCCATGGCGACTTTTGAGCGATAAGGAAGGTGAATGTTCTGAATGAGCAGCTTTCGTTCATCTTGTGAGAGTTTCTCACAGAACTCTGAAAACAATTTGGGATGGTGCAACGAACGATTAAGCTCTATAAGCAGCCGCGAGACTTCGTGGATAAAAACTTGGGAAGCACCAGCGCGTTGTAGAGCAAGCGTCAGCTCTAAAGCTCCTATATCCCAACCACGATGACTGGCTAGCACCTTTTTTGGAATAGCAACCTGTTTATCCCATGGACTTGGTAATTTGTTGCCCCCGTGCTCGCAAGATAAAATCAGCTTGGCTTTTCTCATCACGGCACAAAGGCTTTACCTGTTGCCAGGGATTCGCACAGATGTTCATAAACACCCTTAAGCGCAGATCTGGAACAGTTGCCACCCATCGCTCGTTTTATGCGGGTCGCCAAAGTTCCCTCATGCAGGATCACGCTGAGTGGTTTATGGTATTCGGTCGGCACGTGAACGCTGTGAGCTAACTTCTGCCACATCTCTTTGGCGCTGCAGGCTTTCTCTATACCAAAAACTTGCAGGAACTCCAGATCATCGATGTGAGCTTCTTCACCGAGCTTGATCCCTTGATCCAGAATAGCCTTCAAGCGCTCTGGAGCAAATTGGTGCAGGGTTTCCATTGATACCCATCGCTCTTCAGCAAGAGCCTTCACTAGCTGTGTGACAACAGAAGCGATGGCTAGGTCCATTAGTGGAGTTTCTTGCAGGTCGATAAGGCGAATCTCGATGGCATTGCGCTCAAAGCGTGTGATGGCACCACGGGAATTTACCCACTCATAGCGCAAAACACCTTCGGGATCATGGGGCTCCAGATCCTTATAGATACGTCTTAGAATGATGCTTTGGTAATCAGCGACGGATCTCACAACCTCTGGAATCACATGTCCTGTGACAGAGAAGATCTTCTTCTGATTGTTTTTGTAGGTGTCTAAACGTGTATCTTTGAAACCAGTTAACTTTCCATCCGCCACTGGCGAGCTAGCAGCCAAAGAGGGAATTAGAGGCAAAACAAGTCTTATGGCAGCGTGTAGAGCAACAAATTCACTTTCGTTAGCAAATGGCAGGTTGATATGCATGCTTTGGAGATTACCCCATCCATGGCCGCGACAGTCGAAGATTCGGTGCAAGGTATCATAAATTTCAGAACAGCCATGCTGCCAAAGAACCATTTCTTTTAGCGGGTCCATCCAGGGGTGCATAGCGGTAGGCATGAGTCGCGCATGCATTGGCTTTAGCGCTTCATTTACTCTTTGAATTTCTGTGTTAAATAGCTCAGACACGCCCTTTAGGTCTTCTGCCGGATCGGTAGTTTTAAATTCTACGACATGAGCGGCAAGCTCGTTGTCCATGCTGATAGGACCATTAACGATTTCTGACACATACTCGTTTGCGAAACTGAAGAAGAGCTTGTCGGTAATAGGCAAAACATTCAACGAGGCATCGTCTACAATCATGTATTCCAGCTCGATACCGTATGCCTCAAATAATGAAAGGGTGCGGCGGCTCAAGCTACTGTCCTTTACTTGTGACATGAAAAACCTTCTGTTTTTTCTTATCGATGCGGTTGCAAATAGCGGTCATTACTTCGCTATAGAGGCCATCGCCTAAAAAGGCATCCTCTACTCCAGCGTCGATACTTGGGTTATCATTGACTTCGATAATATAGACACGTCCATTAACCTCTTTGATGTCGACGCCATAGAGTCCCTTACCTATCAGATTAGCAGCCTTTACAGCGATGTTAATCACCTTTTTAGGCACCTGCTCGATAGGCAGAGTATCGGCATCACCGCAGTCCATGACGCCCTTTTCGGTTTTATAAATCTGCCAGTGATCTTTAACCATATAGTATTTGCAGGCATAGAGTGGTTTGCCATCCAACACACCCACACGCCAGTCAAAGCCTGAAGGTAAGAACTCTTGAACGAGTATTAAGTCGGATTTCTCTAAGTATTTGCCTGCTTTATCAATAAAACTTGCAGGATCATCAGCTTTTGTTACGCCCTGTGAGAAAGCTCCATCGGGCTGCTTAATGACAACGGGATATTCAATCGTATCGGCCATAGCTAACATTTCGTCTTTGTCGATAACAAATGAATATGGGATCGGAATCTTATGCTTTTCTAGCAGTGCATAAAGAAAGATTTTGTTGCAGCATCGTAAGATAGACAATGGATCGTCGATAACAACCAAACCATTGGCGAAGGCTCGACGCGCAAAACGATAGGTGTGGTGATTCACTTGCGTTGTTTCACGAATGAAAAGAGCATCAAATTCCGCTACACGGCCAAAATCACTTTTCGTGATGAATTCCGTGGACAACCCAATGGACTCAGCAGCCTTAGCGAACCGTTGAAGCGCTTTCTTGTTGCTTGGAGGGTTCTCTTCGTCGGGGTTAACTAAAATAGCCAGATCATAGCGAGTTGCCTTTTTGCGCGGCCCAGCAAGGCTCTTACGCGCTTTAAGGTAATCCTCCGCCTGCTCCTTAGCAAAGTCCTGGTGGTATTCGGGTATCTGAGAGAGTGACAGAGGACCAATGCTGGCCAAAACCCACTTATCGCGAATACGTGTAAAACGCGCTTGCAAAAAAGGTGCTGGAAACTGCTTGAAGAGGTAGTTAGCAAGCTTGTCATAGCATTTGGCAACGTTGCGCCCAAAATAGATGCTCATGGTAAAGCTATCGCTGTGGATATGCTTTAAGCTGTCTTGAATGAGTTCATCCAGCTCATGCGAGATGAAACGAATCATTGACGGAGACTTAAAGTCCTCGATACATGTCAAACTTGGTTGTGGTTTATGTCCACGAGCAGAGGCTACCAGAGAAACATAATACCCTAGCCTCTGGTAGGCGTAGGAACGGCACAGGTTGAGTACTCGCAAAGTCTGCTGACCGCTGTAACTGCTACTCTTGAGGTAATCGTCGGCGGTGACAACTTCGATATCAAGTCCCTTGAGGGGCCAATCGCTTATCTTATTAACTACGATGATCGACTTCATAATATTCCGAAATGGTAAAAGCGGTTATCCAACGATAACAACTTTCGATTAAAAAACCTGTATTTTTGCTTTGAGTATGCACAGCGGGGGTTGTGGACCTGACCAAATTTTAGCACAATAACCTCTTCCGTTAGGCTAGGCGCACTTGGGACTTATTTTTACGTTTTTTAGCATCAACTTCAACCTTAATCTGAGATTGCACACAAACAGCCAGAACATCACAAGTTGCGTGATTAATCAGATCCGTCGCTAACGAGCCATAAAAAAACAGGCTAATACCGTGACGTCCGTGGCTACCCACCAGGATTAAGTCGGCTGCTATTTTGTTGGAGACTTCGACGATCTCTTCGCGAACCTGACCAACCTTGACTATTCTTCGTTCTTGCGGTATATTATTTTTTTCACCTAGTTGATTCAGTCGGATGGTCGCTGACTTCAACGTCTGATCTTGCCATTCTGAAATAGCTTCCACGACATATGGCGACACATAATTGTAGAAAGGCTCCACGACGTGCAAAAGGCTTATCTCGGCGTTAGAGGCTGATGCAATCTCCAAAGCGCGCAAGAGAACGGGGTCATCATCGCTACTAACAAGGTCTGCAGCCACTAGAATGTGCTGATAGGTATGCATGAGTCCTCCTTAGATCGTATACTGCAGTAATATTCGACACCGTAGCCGACCTCGCTTTTTAATTCAAAGAATCGTGAAATTCTTTTTGAGAGTGGGATTTCTATCGCAAAGACGCGGAGGCGCCAAGAAGTTGAAGCTACGTTGAGGCCGCTGCATAGTCGTAATAATAAATATATAAAAAATTCAAAAAATGATTGATTTTATAGAATACATTCATTACAATTGAGTAACACTACATGAGTTTCAAATATGAAAAATATTGCTTTTCTGCCCTTTTTATTATGCATTACACTTCTGGCCGCTTGTGTGGAAACAGACATTTCTGTTCCTGGTTTCCCAGACATGGTGCGTTACTTTTCCACTACAGAAGGTCACATTCAATTAACTATGAGCATTAACTTTCTAGGCTTTTGCCTAGCGGGTTTGTTCTTGGGACCGCTATCTGATGCTTACGGACGCCGTCCTGTGATGCTTTGGGGAAATGTGATTTTCCTAATCGGCGCCATTGGCACCGCCACCGCGCCTACACTGGCCAGCCTAATCGCCTGGAGATTCTTCCAGGGCATCGGTGCGAGCGCAGCGTTTACGCTGTTTATCGCTATGATTGCAGATGCTTATCAGGGGGAACGAGCCTCTCACCTAGCCAGCCGCTTGAACGCGATGTTAACTGCCGCTATGGCCGGAGCGCCTATGTTAGGTGGCTTACTAGTCGAGACCTGGGGCTGGCGTAGCACATACAGCTCTGTCGCAGTCTTATGTTTGGTAGCTACCATCTTACTATTCCTCTTCCTGCCGGAGACCAACCAAAATCGTAAACCTCTAGACTTGAAAGAGATTCTTCGCAACTACAAGTCGTTGATAACTAGCCGCGACTTCATTGCTTTAGCACTAGTTCCTACCGTTTTGTGCGCCGGCTATATGGCTTTTGTTTCGTGCGCCGTGTTCTTCTATACGGAACAGTTAAAGGTTCCTCTTGGACTCTTCACCCTCCATCAAGGTTGCGTTATCGCATGCTTTTCTGTTGTGAGTTTTTTCGGTGGCAAAATTTATGCCATCGTCGGCGCTAGACAAGCAGTGGTGGCTGGAGCAGTCTTAAACATGGTAGGAGCCTGCGGCCTAGTGCTACTTAGCTGGTTAGATAGTAGCTCAGCGATGTTGTTCACGCTATCGATGAGTATGTTCTCAACGGGAGTAGCGCTCTCTTACGGACCGACCTTTACCGCGTCGATGGAGGTTATGCCTGAGGTCAAAGGAACAGCCTCCTCGCTTAACTCTTCTATCCGCTTGGTGGTAATGGCTTTTTTAATCGGCCTGGCCGGATACACCTACGACGGAACGTTTCTTCCGGTGGCAGCCATACAGTTGGCCTGTGCAAGCAGTGCTGCCCTGTTAACTGCGTTTATCGTGGCGCGACCACATCTCCGCGCACTGTTGGCCTAAATGAAATTATGATACAAAGGGCATAGAGGTAGTCTATGCTCTTTGTTGATCGAGAAGATGCGGGCAAAAAATTAGCGTCTCTAGTGCAAGAGTACGCAGACCAGAACGTTATTGTTTTGGGGCTCCCCCGAGGTGGCGTGGTCACGGCCTATCAAATCGCTCGCTCGCTTAACGCACCCCTAGATGTCACGTGCCCAAGAAAAATCGGCGCTCCCTGGAATCCCGAACTAGCTATTGGAGCCGTCTCCGAAGCAGGAGAAGCGACCTTCAATGAAGATCTTTTGGCGATGTTCAATATTCCAGAAGAAACACTCGAAACGGCCATCGAAAGGGAGAGGGCCGAGGCACGTCGGCGTCTGCTGGTCTATCGAAGTGGAAAGCCACCTCTTGTCCTGGATGACAAGATAGTTATCTTAGTCGATGACGGCCTAGCCACCGGCGCCACGATGAAAGCAGCTATCCGTGGGGTACAAGCGCGTAACGTAAAACAAGTAGTGGTGGCAGTTCCCGTGTCACCCCCTGGTACGCTGGAAGAGATTCAACAACTCGTAAATCGCGCCATTTGCCTATTTGCTCCCCCATTCTTTCAAGCTGTTGGCCAGTTCTATCAGAATTTCGGCCAAACCTCTGATGAAGAGGTTATTTCCCTCTTAAATGCCAAAATTTGACCCAGGTTTTTCTGGTATTTTTTTACGCTACGAGTAATGATAGACCATTCATTACTCAGCGAAGCATTACTTTAGGGAGGTATTAGCGTCACGATGACAGATTACGTCAAATTAGCCCGGCTTCCGGGAAGATTGGTGATGGTTGGTTTTGGAAGTGTTGGGCAGGGTGTTCTCCCCCTACTTCTTCGCCACATCGAATTGCAAAAAGAAGACATCACCATCGTGACAGCTGACGACAGAGGTAAAGCAGTCGCTGAAGAGTTCGGTGTAACGCATATCCAACAAGTTTTGACGATGGACAACTACCGTCAGATCTTGACACCCCTCATTCATGCTAATGATTTAGTAATAAATCTGGCCGTCGATGTTTCTAGTACCGCGCTGATTCAACTATGCCACGAGCGTGGAGCTCTCTATTTCGATACCTGTATCGAACCATGGGAAGGCGGTTATACTGATCCACACCTAACAGCCAGCCAACGTTCAAACTACGGCCTTCGCGAAAGCGCTTTGGCGTTACGCAGCAAGTATCCCAATGGCCCAACCGCAGTTTTAGCACACGGCGCTAATCCAGGACTGGTATCGCACTTAGTGAAGAAGGCTCTGCTCACTGTTGCCACTGATATCAATGGTAAGGTCGATAAACCTTCTGATCGCGATGGATGGGCTAAGCTGGCGATGGACTTGGGTGTTAAAGTCATTCACATTGCCGAACGTGATACACAAGTCGCTAATGCACACAAAAAAGTGGGTGAGTTCGTCAATACCTGGTCTGTTGACGGCTTTATTGGCGAAGGATCACAGCCTTCCGAACTTGGATGGGGCTCGCATGAAAAACATTGGCCCTCAGATGCTTCTAGACATGAATTTGGATGCCAATCAGCTATCTATCTGAATCGCCCAGGCGCTTCTGTAAGAGTCCGCACATGGACGCCTAATGAAGGCCCTTTTCATAGCTTTTTGATAACTCATAACGAATCCATCTCCATTTCGGACTACCTAACTGTTCATAGTGATAATGGCGCAACTTACCGTCCAACGGTGCACTATGCCTACCATCCATGTGATGAAGCAGTTATTAGCGTCCATGAGCTAGCCGGCAAAAATTGGCATAGCCAAAAGTCAAAGCGTGTGATGATGGACGAAATCGTCAATGGCATGGATGAACTTGGCGTTCTGCTCATGGGCCATGACAAAGGTGCCTACTGGTTTGGTTCGCAACTCACAATCGAAGAGGCACGACGCCTTGCCCCTCATAACAGCGCAACAACACTACAAATCACCGTTTCTGTGCTTGCCGGTGTCGCATGGGCACTTAAAAATCCCCAGAGAGGCATTGTTGAATCGGACGAAATGGACTACGAAGACATTATCGAAATGGCTTCCCCCTACCTCGGACGTTTAGTTGGAAAATATACCGACTGGACACCTCTCGAAGGTCGTGGACTGTTGTTTCCAGAAGATCTAGACTTCGAAGATCCATGGCAATTCAAGAATTTCAGAGTTCTGTAACAAGGGAAGGGAATTTTAACGCAAAGACACAGAGACGCAGAGGCGCAAAGAAGATGCTATAGTGTAAGGTGAGCCCCATTGTCTAGACAATAGGGTTCACTCCTCTCACCTCGGCTTAACTAACTAGTAGGGGGAAAAGATTTTAGATGTCTTTTAGCAACGCTGGATGGGCAGAAATAAGTTCCAGCATTGGCGTGTCATGAGGTAGCTGTGTAGAACGATAATGCTGCATAGCCGACTTAATGAACTCAATACCCTTGATGGATGTGCGTTGAGGCAGCAAGTTTGCCTCGATCCAGCTTGCCGCTTGGGCAAGATCTTCGACAACCTGATCGGCAAGACATTCAACAAATGGATGTACCCAATCATTCACTTCACGATCCAAAACAACCGTTGCACCATGATGGTAATGTGTGTCACGCGGTGCCCAGATGATCACGGGAAGGCTATTGACCTTTGCCCACATCATTTCCGCCCCAACACCCAAGCCACGGCGATCACGAGCATCCACTATAACAACATCGCTACAGTAGACTTGCGTCATATCGCGACCAAAAACTGACTTTTGATCTGACATGGAATCGGCACGAAATGCTGGATTAAGGAAGGTAATCTCATATTGGTGCAAGCTTTGCTGAAGCTGGGCAATCTCAATTGGCCCCCAATAGGTTTCATCGGCCTTTTCATGCGCTTTCTTGATTGTTCCTGCTAGATAGATTGCTAGTTTCTGCTTCATAGAACTGCCACCTTCATAATGACTTTTTGTACATGTTCCGTACCCGCTAATGGTGCGTGGGCATCTTCTTCAGGAAAAAATATCGCAAACGCATTCTTAGGAACGGGCAACCATAGGTCGGGCTGCTCGAAAAAGAACTCTATGTCCTTTTCGGGGTTGTATGGCTGCTTGATTTGCATACAGTCGCCATAGGCTTTCCAGCCAATTTCTTCGTTTCCAGAAACTGTATATTGGATATCAATATACTTGCGATGAGCTTCTAGTGGCGCTGCAGCGCGTGTTTTGCCATCTCCAGATTCGCAAATAGCGATCAATTGCTTCCCAGCTAGCTCGTGACGCCCAGGAACAAACTCTCCACGCTGCAGAAAGTCAAAGGCCTGCTTAAACAATGGGTGAGCATGGTAGTAGCGCTCTGCGCGCTTTAAATCATCCAAAATCATTTTACTTTCTCACTTCGATTAGCATCACTTCAATGGGTGCATCGGATTCGTTCATGTCCCAATGCAAGCCCGGCTCATCAGCCTCGTACCAGTAGGCTTTACCTGTTTCGATATTCAAATACGACACTTCACCAGACTCTTCTATGCGTGTAAGAACCCCGCCGACGAGTCCGACGATCACGCGTGGATAGTCATGGCGGTGAAACTTAAGTGGTGAATTTGGGTAAATAATGGTTTTCCAGACTTTCACAGAGTCGTTTTCAAACTGATATTCGCGGTGGGTAGTATTTGCGAAGCATGAAGTTCCAACTACGAGTAAGATAATGGACAACAGGTATTTCATACTAACTCCTTTTTGAAGAAGATATTATGCCTCAAATTGATGTTCTTTGCATATATCAGAGAGAACTTTTTGGAACATTTCCATCGTCAATTTTCCCGTATTGGTATTTTGCGGACTTGGGTGATAGGTGCAATGCAACACAGGCAAACCCGGAAGCGCATAGCGAGCGCCGTGAGCAAATTGAATCTTGGTTTTGCGTGTATCGGTTGCTCTCAGGAATCCCTCAAAAGCCGTTCTACCCAAAACCAGAATATGTTTCACAGAGGTCAAAAGCTGTAGCTCAGCTTGAAAGTAGGGCAGACAGTTCGCACATTCCTGTGCCGTAGGCTTGTCCTTAGGCGGACAACATTTTACCACAGCAGTAAGATAGCAGCCGGTGTATTGTAAGCCATCGAAGATATCATCAGAGTTCGGTTGATTGGCGAAGCCTGCTTCATATAGAGCCTTTACCAGAAATCGGCTGGTGAGGTCACCAGTGAAAACACGGCCGGCACGATTAGCTCCATGCGCAGCGGGAGCCAAGCCAGCAATAAGCAACCAAGCATTTGTATCTCCAAACCCTGGAACAGGCCTGCGCCAGTAAGGAAAATCCTTGAAGCTAGGACGTGGAGGCAATGTCTCGCGATACGCCACCAGTCGTGGACACCTAAAGCAGTTGATAATGGTATTGTTGAGGACGGTAAAATTCGGATACTCTGTCATAAGATTTCAAGTAGCTTTTTGTTGACCGGCGTTGTAAAAGAAACATTGTATCACGAAATATAAAATGATGGACATGGAATGGAAATCGACCAGCTTGAAGAGATTGCAACACGCGCAATGATCGACAGAGACTTCCTAGCTACCTTCAGTCCCGCTGTACAGGCGGAAGAAGCCAAAATCACATCAGCGCCAGTCCCCAATTCGCCATATAAAGATATGCGCGATTTTCTGTGGGTATCGATTGATAATGATGACTCGCGAGATCTAGACCAACTGACTCATGCAATCGAAAAAGATGGCGTGATTAAAATTTTCATCGCTGTTGCGGATGTCGATGGTTTGGTGAAAATTGATTCAGAAATAGATAGGCATGCAGCTCATAACACCACATCGGTTTATACGCCGACGAAAGTCTTCCCAATGCTGCCTCTGAAACTCTCCAACAACCTCACGTCGCTAAATGAAGACGCAGAAAGATCAGCGGTGATTGTCGAGATCGATGTTTTCAGCGACAATCACTTTGAACCCGCCGGGATCTATCTTGCCTTAGTAAAAAACCACGCTCGCTTAACATACAAGTGGGTGGCGGCTCTTTTAGATGACGACACCCCCCTGCCAAATCCACAAGGCAAGGTTGATGGAATCACTGAACAACTCAAACTTCAGGATCGAGCAGCTAAACAAATTCGACAGATGCGCGAGGACCAAGGAAATCTTACCTTTAATACGCGCGAGCTAACCGCACGAGTAGTGCCAGGTGTTGGCATCACCTTGGAAGAACATAGACAACTTAGCAGTTCACGACTGATCGAAAATTTTATGATCGCCGCGAACATTACCATGTCACGCTACTTTCGCCAAAACAAGCTACCTATTTTAAGTCGTGTGGTTCTGCAGCCAAAACGCTGGGATCGTATCATGGCATTGGCAAAAACTCTGGGAACGGTATTACCTTCGGAGCCTGACCCCAAGGCATTGCAGATGTTCCTAGAAAAACGACGCAAGGCTGATCCGGAAAAATTCCCCGAACTTTCACTAACTCTCATCAAGCTAATTGGTCGCGGAGAGTACATGGTGGAAATAGAGGGATCGGTTGGTCACTTTGACTTGGCATTACGTCAGTACGCTCACACAACTGCACCCAATAGACGTTATCCCGATGTAATTGTCCAACGCATACTTAAGAGCCATCTGACCGCGTCAAAACAGCCTTACACGCTTGAGGAACTTAAAGATCTCGCAGCATACTGCACTCAGAAAGAAGACGATGCAACCAAGGTTGAACGCCGGGTGCAAAAATCCGCCGCGGCGTTGGTATTAGCACATCGGATAGGAGAGGAGTTTGAGGGCATCATTACCGGCGCCTCAGAAAAAGGCACTTGGGTTAGGCTGTTTCAACCACCCGTAGAAGGCAAGATTGTGAAGGGCATGCAAGGACTAGATATCGGCGATCGCGTAACTGTTCGGTTGGTTGATGTCAATGTAACAGAGGGATTTATCGACTTTGCAACCGTACGAAACACGAAAGCGGACAGGTAACTAAGTTACCGGTCCGCAG
Organism: Chlamydiales bacterium; assembly: GCA_030679955.1. Lineage (GTDB taxonomy): Bacteria > Chlamydiota > Chlamydiia > Chlamydiales > JAJFMA01 > CAMFKD01. The sequence continues at coordinate 302,546 of JAUXSF010000009.1, forward strand.
TAGTATGCTATCATCAAAGACGATAGATTATTAACGATGGGCGTGTCCGTGTCCGCCAACATAGTTTCCGCCATTGTTGTAACCAGCGTTGCTTCCGCAACCGCCGTTACCGCAACCTGAATTGCAGCCAGTGTTACCTTGGTTGCAAGCTTGGTTACATACACGCTTATAGTAGTAGCGTGGTACGTATTTGCACTGACGGTCACAAACCCATTTCTTGCATGTGACACATTGGTCAACACAATAGTATTGGGGTTCGTATTTGGTGCATGTTTCACAGTAGTACTGTGGAACATAACGGCAACGCTGAACTTGGTATTCTCTAGGAACCCAACGGCAGCATTTCTTCTGGGTCCATCTGGGCTCTTCGCAGCAGCGCCAGTTGTTAGTATAGCAAGGTTCATAGTGGGCATACAAGCAATAGCAGTCACCACATGGTTGATCTGGTGGACACTCTGGCTGCTGTTGACAGCAGGGATTGCATCCATTGCTATTGCTATAGTTATTAGTATAGTCTGCGAAACCGGCCTGAGTCATAAGAACACCGCACAAGAAAGCTCCGATTTGGAATAACTTTTTCATGAATGTTTCCTCGATTCAGTTAATGATTAAAAAGACACCTGGGTTATTCCAAGCGTCCATGGCTTGCGACACCTTTCGGTCTGTCTTGATTGACCCCCCTACAAGTGATCGTGTGCCTAAACCGTACATTGAAACAAGGGATGAGTTTTCGACAACATTTTTTTAAGAAAAAAAATGCAGGATTGCACGAAGCGTTGATACTTCGCGCTTTAGATGGCATAAAGAGCTATTTTTCGGTCAGAATCTTGACCTTTCCACTACCCATATCATAGTAACCACCCACTACTTCCAGCCTGCCTAGCTTGATGAGGTTGTCCAAAGGTGGATACTTTCGTATTTCAGCAACAACATGGCGAACGTTTGCTTTAATGGCATTTTCCCATGGGTCGCCAGTCTGTTTTTTTGAGGCATTTATAGAGGGCTGAATGAGGTCAGCCACAGCTTCTATACCTTTAGTGTTTCCGTGCAGCACCGCATCAATAGCACCGCAACGTTCGTGACCAAGAACAAGCACCAAACTAGAACCGAGCGTCAACGCGGAATATCCAATGCTATCGAGCTCGATGGGTCCCACAACATTGCCGGCCACACGCACGACAAATAGATCGCCAATGCCTTGATCAAACAAAATTTCAGGAGATGCTCTTGAATCCGAACATCCAAGTATAATGGCAAATGGCGCTTGTTTTAATGCTACAAGACGTCTGCTTTCCTGCGACCTATTTGGGTGCAAAAGTCGCTCTTGAACATAGCGTTCATTTCCATCGACAAGGAGTTGTAAAGCCTCTTTTGGAGTCACTGCAAATCCTACCGTGTGCATAGAAAGACAAGCGAGGAAGAAGACTACCAAACGCATGAGTTCTTTCCATTTGTTAAATTCCCACTTGTAATTGCTTAGGGATTTTTTTCGCTACCAAAATCTTATCGCGTGCAGCGACTTTCGGTCTTGAGTGAGCCACTCAATTTGATTGCGACAACCAAAGTCAGCGCGCTGAGAATGGCCAAATAGATTGGCAAAATCAAGATGCTGTTGCCATGCAACAATCCCATGATGGCAGTCAGACCAGCCAAAATAATGTAATAGGTCATACCGAAAATAGAACCGGCAGATCCCACCACATTTTGATAGTTTTTTAGAGCGATGCAAAGGCAATTAGATATCATCATTCCCATGCCTAAAAAGATGATGAAAAGTGATGGCGTTAGCCACAATGCAGTCAATAATCCGCGTCCACCGATCAATGTGATGACATAGGCAGCCGTGACGAATAGTGTTGCCCCGGCAAACATGGTTATGGCGCCGCAGGTAATCAACTCTTCAGCATTTCTGCGGCTGGCTAGGCGGTGGTTAATGCTGCCAGCTAGGAATGTTGACAACGAGACGACGATGCCAATCCAGCCATACTCCGCCGGCTGTGAACCAAGTGCGTGAATGAAGATGTAGGGTCCTTCAGCAAAGAAACAGAATAGAACAGCATTACATAAGCCAATGATTAAACTGCATTGCCAGATGAATGGATCACGCCACATGGTTTTCGCTACATGGCTAACGGTGGCAAAAGAGCGGGACACTTGGTCCTGAGGTCGCGTCTCTTGCAAAGTGCCCAAAATCCAGCCTAACAACATAACTCCAATAATCGCCATCGCTAAGAAGTTAAACCTCCACCCAAGAAAATCATCTAGGAAGCTTCCTAGCAAAGGACCCATCGCAGGACTGAATGCTAGTGACATTCCAATGATGGCAAAAACCTTGGAACGTTCCTCCTTTTCAACGTAGACATCGCGCAAGATAGTCTGGGTCACTACAGAACCAGCACTGGCACCAAGCGCCTGCACGAACGTCGACAGAAAAAGCTGTGTGAGTGTCTGCGAAATAGCGCAGAGGGCCGACCCTAATATAAAGAGTAGCAATCCCCACAGCAGCGCCTTTCTGCGACCTGAAAAATCGCTTACAAATCCCCAAAATGAGACGCCTAGGGCAAAAGCAATAAAGAAGATGCTCATTGAAAGCTGAGGATCCCCTCCTAACCCGGCCGCAATTCCGGGTAAGGAGGGAGTCATCATAGTTTCGCTCATCTGAGGAAACCCCAACAAGGCTATTAGTAAAGGTAAGAATAAATAGTGTGTTTTCATGGTACTTATTGTAGCAAAAATCATTCTGGTTTACAATACGGCATAGACTCAACATATGTTAACTTTTGGTGAACAATGTTCGACCCAGAGCGCTTGCTAGTATTTCTAGATGTCGTAGAGTGCGGTGGCTTCACACAAGCCGGAAAGAAGCGTGGTCTCAGCAAGGCAGCTATCAGCAAACAAATCACCGCCTTCGAAGCCGAATGCGGCGTACAATTGCTTGCTCGCACAACGCGTTCAATCACCCTTACAGAAGCTGGCGAGGGTATTTATCAACAGGGATTGAGCGTTAAAGCCTCTTTGGATGAAATTCAATCCATTCTGAAGGGACATAAAAAAACTCCTCAAGGGCTTTTAAAGGTTTTTTCTGGGCGGCACTTTGCCGAGACATACCTTATTCCCAACCTACCAGCATTTTTGGAACGCTATCCCGCCGTGATCCTAGATCTTGAGCTGGGAGAGAGAGTTGTCGATTTTGAGAAAGAAGGCTTTGATATTGTGGTAGGCCTATCCTTATCAGGACCACCCAACGCCATCCAGAAGAAGATAGCCACCACCAGATATATATTGTGTGCATCACCTGAATATCTGAAGTGTTTTGGCATGCCAAAGTCTATTGAGGATTTACAGAAGCATCGCTATGTGGCTCATACAGCACGACGACCAAATTATTTGCTGAAGTTAGGTGATAAAGAGATTGTTATTAAGCCTTTTATGTATGTGAACGACACCAGTGTTTTGCGTAAACTTGCTTTAGAAGGCGTGGGTATCATTTGGGTGCATGAGTATGTTGTCGCGCATGACCTGAAAGAGAAGAAATTAATTGAGGCACTTCCAGAACTTTCGCAGAATGGTGACATTCCATTGTTCGTGTGTTACCGCCAAGGAAAGCTAACACCGCCCAAGGTTAGGGTCTTTCTGGATTTCATTCAGAGCTGTTTACCGTCGTTCAAAAATTAGAACATTTCTACAGGATTGGCAGGATTGCTGCGCGGCAGGATAGGTAGGATGAGAACTGATTCTTAGTTTCTTTCACTCTGTAAAAGATCTATTCTAGCTTTTTTCCCAAAAAATCTTGCCTATCCTGCCACGCAGCGATCCTGCCTATCCCATACGCATCAGGCTAACTCACTTCTTGATAGTAGAAATCAGATTCTTCAATAGCCTGTAGGCTCGTTTTCCTGCTTTTTCTTTTTTGCTTAGACATACATAAGGTCACCCAGTCTGACAGATAACGTTCTTCCCACCAAC
>JAUXSF010000019.1 GCA_030679955.1 Chlamydiales bacterium
GCGATATTTCTTCTGCCTTGTCCCAGGGTTGCGTCGTCCTATGGACTCCTTACCCGGGGCTATTAAGAGGCTCAGCGCTCCCGCGCTGAGAACAAAAAACACTTACCATATAGTAACTACTTTAACTTAATACCATTGGGCTGACGCCTGTGGCTACATGCCTCAATCGCTTCGCGATTAGCTGCAGAACACTCTTAAATAAATTATAGTACCTTAAGATTCAATTCTCATAATTAGGTTGATGCGTATGGGATAGACAGGATGAGGAGAAAAAAAAAGCCTCGACGAGTCGAGGCTTTAATAAAAAAAGATAAGAAGTTGTCTAGTCTTTCATGCTGAGTAGGAACTCTACATTGCTCTTGGTCTTTTTGAGTCGTTGTAGAAGTAGGTTCATAGCATCTTGGCAGGAAAGATCTGCAAGGGCTTGACGTAGCAAGAATACCTTTTCCAGTTCATTCGGATGGTACAACAGCTCTTCCTTACGTGTACCACTCTTAATGAGGTCGATGGAAGGATAGAGGCGTCGGTCAGCTAGGCGTCGGTCGAGGACCAACTCCATGTTACCAGTACCTTTAAATTCTTCGAAGATAACCTCGTCCATTCTGGATCCGGTATCGATCAGAGCAGTTGCAATAATAGTTAAAGAACCACCTTGCTCGATGTTACGCGCAGCGCCAAAGAAACGCTTTGGCTTGTGCAATGCGTTGGCATCGATACCACCCGTCAAGATCTTGCCAGAATGCGGTTGAATGGTGTTATAGGCACGAGCTAGACGTGTAATGGAGTCCAGCAAGATAACGACATCGCGACCATGTTCTACTTGACGACGCGCCTTTTCAATAACCATTTCAGCAACTTGTACGTGCCTTTCTGGTGGCTCGTCGAAGGTCGAGGCGATGACTTCACCTTTGACCATGCGCTGCATGTCTGTGACTTCCTCTGGGCGCTCGTCAATGAGCAGAACCATTAGGATTGTCTCGGGATTATTTCTAGCGATCGAATTGGCGATGCTCTGCAGAAGAACGGTTTTACCAGTACGTGGAGGAGCTACGATTAGTCCACGTTGGCCTTTACCAATAGGAGCCGCTAAGTCCAGCACACGTGTGGAAAGCGATTCAGCTACCGTCTCCATCACCAAACGTTCATTGGGGAACAGAGGTGTTAGGTTTTCGAACAGGATACGTTCACGAGCGCGTTCAGGAGTAACACCGTTGATTTCGTCTACTTTCAGTAGCGCGAAGTACTTTTCTTTTTCCTTAGGTGGGCGAATGGTTCCGGAAACTGTATCACCCTTCTTAAGGTCGAAGCGGCGAATCTGTGCTGGGGAAACGTAGATGTCTTCGGCTGATGACAGATAGTTGTAGTTAGGAGAACGGAGGAAGCCAAAGCCGTCAGGGAGAACTTCCAAGACACCTTCACCAACGAGAACTTCGTTAGGATTATCGGCTAGCATTTTAACGATCTCAAAAACCATCTGAGATTTAGTTAAGGAGCCGAGGTGCTTTAGACCTATGCGTTTACCAAATTCATTAAGCTGGCTGATGTTCATGCGCTGAATTTCAGCGATCTTGATCATCTCTACGATTAAATCAGGAGGTGTCTGCCCCTCTTCGCCAGGTAGCGGCTCATCGCCTTCAGCTTGCTGTGAGTGAGATTCCTGTTCGGCGCGTTGGTGGTGCTGTCGTTGTTCGTGGTACTGTGGGCGCTCACGGCTTCTATCGCGGTCTCTAGGATCTCTATCTCGGTCGCGATCACGGTCCCTGTCTCTGCTGTCACGTTCGCGGTTATCTCTTTCCTGCGGGCCCCGATGCCTAGTTTGGCGACGTGGTGGTGGTTGCTGTTGTTCTTCTCTTGCGGCGGCAGGTTCAACAGAAGCTGTTGTTTTTTCTGGAACGGTTTGATCTGGATCCATGTGAGTAGTTACTCCTGTTCTAATGATGATCTTTTACGGCACAGTTCAGGGAAGAGGCTTTGAACTGCATTTTGAAGATCCGTAAGAGAGCCATTGTTAAAAATCACAAAGTCGGCCTTTCGTTCTTTTTCTTTAAGAGGCATCAACCTTGAGAGCCGTTTATGATAGTTTTCTTCTGCATACTTTGTCTTCTTGACAAAGCGATCTTTACTAAGGGTTTCATCTGCGGAGACAACAAGTACCCAGTCAAAGAAATCCTGTGTCCCAGCTTCGTACAAGAGGGGGATTTCGGCGACAAAGAGTGGGGCATTGTTTGTAGCATCAGTATGTTGATATTGTGCGGCAATTTCCTGTTGAACCGCGGGATGTAGAATTTCTTCTAATGCGCGTAGCAGCGCAGAGTTATCAAAGACCTTATCAGCGATTTTAGAGCGATCGAACTGTCCGTTTGTGAGTACATCCTGGCCTAACAGAGCGAGAATAGTATTACCAATTTCTGTGCCGGGGGTCAACAAACGGTGAACGATGGCGTCGGCGTCAACGACGTGGGCTCCGAGATCTTGTAGCATTCGGCAAACACTTGACTTGCCCGAAGATACTGAGCCAGTTACCGCTACTTTACTACATTTTAGCATTGTTCCCAATTCTTGCCAATATTTATGTCGGCGACGAGAGGTACTCTGAGGGGATAAACATTCTCCATGCAGTCTCTAACTAAAGCCTTAACTGGTTCTATATCATCATCAGCAACTTCAAAAAGAAGTTCGTCATGGATTTGAAGGATCATATTAGCCTTCAAGCCTGTTTCCTTAAGTCTTGCATCTACCTTTAGCATCGCCATTTTGATTAGGTCTGCAGCTGATCCTTGTAATGGTGAGTTGATGGCTAGTCGTTCAGCGGCAGCACGAATCTGAGCGTTTTTGCTATGGATGTCGGGTATTAGGCGTTCACGACCTGAGATGGTGAAAGACTTGCCAGTGGCACGTGCGCCGTCTTTGGACTTCTCTAGATATTCCTGGATGGCATGATAGCGCAGAAAATAGGTCTTAATGAACTCTGAGGCAGTTTTCATATCGACACCCAGCTGTTTGCTGAGTCCGAAAGCTTGCTGACCATAGATCACGCCAAAGTTAACAGTTTTGGCTTGATCGCGCATTTCACGAGTCACCTGGTCGAGGGGAACGCTGAAAACGACAGAAGCTGTGTGAGCATGGACGTCACGATTATGTGTGAAGGCATCCACCAGTTGTGGGTCGCCACTAAAGTGTGCCAAAACGCGTAGCTCGATCTGTGAATAGTCGGCGGCGATATAGCTCCAACCTTCACCTTGGGGGCGAAAGGCTCCACGAATACGTCGACCGACTTCAGTGCGAACAGGAATATTTTGTAAGTTAGGGTCTTGGCAAGCTAAGCGGCCGGTAGCGGCGACAACTTGGCTAAAGGTACAGTGCACGCGGTGTGTGCTTGGATTCACTTCCTGTGGAAGGGCATCCAGATAGGTTCCACGCAGCTTTTCTAGTGTGCGGTACTCAAGGATTTTAGCGCAGATAGGGTACTGTTCTTTTAAGTATTCCAACACCTCAGCGTCGGTTGAATGGCCTGTAGCAGTTTTTTTAGGTGGAGGGATGGACATTTTTTTATAGAGAATTTCACTAAGCTGTTTAGGCGAGTTGATGTTAAACAGCTCCCCCGCGGCTTCATGGATATCGCCTTCCATGGCTCTGATCTGCTTAGCGATCTCCTTAGCCATGCATTGTAGGTAGGGAACGTCTACATAGATGCCTGTATGCTCCATCTTAGCAAGTACTCTTAAAAGGGGCAGCTCAAGTTCGGTTAAAACTGAGCTTAAAGAACGTTCAACAAGCTGTTTGGCCAGCAGATGTTTTAGGCGAAGGGTGTAATCGACTTCTTCACAGCAATAGTTACACAGTCTATCCAAGGGGACACTGCGCATGCATATTTGCAGCTTACCTTTGCCTACAAGGTCAACCACGGTCATTTTGTGCTTGCCGAGGTATTGCATCGCCAGATTGTCTAATGAGTGCTGCCGCAGGTGTGAGTTCAGAAGATAAGAGGCGAGCACTGTGTCAAAGCCAATAGTCGCTATGCGGATACCGTGATTGCAAAGCGCATGTAGCGCGAATTTGACGTTATGACTGTAAAAGGCGATCTCGGGATTCTGGAAAAGGGGTTTCAGTGTGTTAATAACAAGTTCCGAACCCAATTTGCCATTTGCCGGGACATAATAGGCCTCTCCAGCTTCAAAGCTAAAGCCGATACCGACAATTTCTGCACGCATGGGACGTGTGTCGCTTGTGATCACGCCAAAGCTTACTTCGGTTTGCTTTGCCAAGTTTTTTACAAGGTCATGTAGCGCTTCAACATCATCGACTATTTTGTAACGTGTGGGAATTTCTTCCACTGTTGGCGTTGCAGAGACATCTTGAGGCAGTTCTTTAAGCAGGCTAGTAAAATGCATACGGCTGTAAAGGGCTCTTAGAGGCTCAGAATTGAGCTCTTTAAGTCTAAAGAACTCCGGTTCTCTTTCAAACGGGACATGAATATCAATGGTGACAAGTTGGCGGCTAAGGCGCGCTATTTCAGCTTGAGCAATTACTGTTTCACGTTTTTTGACTGCGGTAATTTGCTCGGGACGTGCCAGCATATTTTCCAGGCTACCAAACTGCTGCAACATAGCGGTGGCGGTTTTTGGTCCAAATCCGCTAATACCTGGAACGTTGTCAGAGGCATCGCCGGTGATGGCTAGCCAATCGATCATGTGCTCAGGGGGGATGCCATAGATCTCCTCGACCTCTTGTTTGCCGATGATCAGGTTTTCCTTAAAAGTATTGATCAGGAAGACGCGATCATTAACAAGTTGAGCCATATCTTTGTCAGTCGTGCAGATGTAAACAGAGGCATCGGTGTATTCGGTTGCCCAAGTCGCCACGCTGCCCATGACATCATCAGCTTCTACACCTGGAATATCTAAAAATGGGATGCCTGCCAATTGGCAGAATTCACGTGCCCAGTCCATTTGAGGTCGTAGATCTCCGGGCATTTCTAAGCGATGTGCTTTGTAATCGGAGTATATTTCTTTGCGTTTATCTCCACCGCCGGGTCCGTCAAAGACAGCAACGACATGCGAGGGTTGGAAGTCCTTAAAAAATTTCTGCACAGATCGTATAAATCCATACAGGGCATTGGTGGACTCGCCTTTGTCATTCGTCATTCGGGTTATGGCGAAATACGAGCGGTAGATGTATCCGGAGGCATCGAGAAGATAAAGTTTTTGCATGCGGTCTTGTGGACTATTGAGTCATTCCAGGAATGTATAGGTAAAGAAATTTGTTCATGAGTTCAGGATGCAGGTCTGGATGTAGTTGAAGTTGGTGTGTCACTTTACCTTGCATCAGAGGAAAGCGCTCGTTAAAAAGATCAGCAACCCATGTTTTGCTTGTAAGCTGGACGACACGGTATTCTTTTCCTTCCAGAGCAGCAGCCTCCACGGCTAGATTCAGTGCTTTGGAGTATGAGTAACCAGCGGCGTCGATATAACCAAGTTCTACAGCTTTTTCAGCTGAATATACGTTAGCGCCATATTCATTGATCAACTTGTCCTTATCCAGGCCAGGTCGATTTGTTGTCATCATATTTACGAATATGTCGTAGTGGTAATCAACCAAGGATTGGACGGGAGCGGCTTCATCTTCTTTCCATGGGCGCCAGGGATTCATCATGTCCTTATTCTTGCCTTTGAACACCGTCAGAGCTTGAATATCATATTTTTTAATTAGTTCAGATGCGTTGAAGAAGGTATTGGTTACAACACCCACACTGCCCACTATGCTGCCTTCTGAAGCTACAATTTTATCTGCCGCAACTGCGATCATTAGGCTTCCTGAGGCGCATAAACCGTCGGTATAAGCTATGATAGGAGTATTGTAGCGTTCTTTATACTCTTTCAGCATATGGTAAATGGCCATCGCATCAAAGGAGACTCCGCCTGGGGAGTTAATATTCAGCAAGATTGCTTTTACGCGAGCGTCTTTAAATGACCCCTCTCTCGATTCAGTAAGTAGGGTGCGCATTTTGCTGGTCGTTAGGTCTTGCATGCCGATGACGCCATCGATATTGAGTTGGAGAATAACCGGGGCACTGGTTCCTAAGCTTTTTCTCTCACCCGAAGCATCGGGAAGTACCTTATAGCTTGTCTTATTCTCAAGTTCATCGCCGCCTAGGCCGCCTAGGACTCCGAAAAACACCACCAGCCCTAGTCCGATGCCCAATAAAGTGAAAATTGAAACGAAAAAGGCACGCATCGAAGAGTAGAAGATGGAAGGTGATTGTTGTTCCACAGAGCTATCCTGGGGTATATGATCGCGAATCCTTTATGTTAGGTCAAATAATCCTTTTTGTCTATGGACTTTACTATCTAACCTCCTTCCACCTTGCGATGGCAAGAGGTCAAAACAAAATGAGGAACAAGTGCATTGAGATTTTGGGGGCCAAGTTGTGGAGTGGCAGGAATGGTTGGGGTCGTTAGATTCATCGCAACCGGCGGGAGGGCTGGGTTTGCTGTAACAATACTTGGCATGTTTTGTGTGACAAGTTCGATTGTGATAGCGGGGGGTGTCAACTGGTGGGGCTGTACCGTTTGGTTGGCTTGGTATTGGGTTTGTAGTGCTTGGAGGTTTACATTAAAAAAATCCATAGTATAAAGCTGCGTGCTCGTTATTTAAAAATGATAAAATTTATGCGCGGATATTACTTAAACATTTAATTTGTATCACACATTTTCTTCTTTGAACTGGTTTGGCTGACTTTTTGCAGCTAATCGCGAAGCGATCCTTCTTATTCTGTTAATTCCACCATTGCGGGCGACCTGACTATGATTTACCGATGATGCTTTCAGCGGTAGACTGGGTTAGCGTAAAAAGGCTGTTTACTTTCTCTCCGATTTTCCAGTGTGGTGTTATCGCGGCTAAAGGTTTGCTAACAACAGAAGCCAAAGAGTCAAAAAGTCTCTTAGGTAGCTCATAGGCTGCATAGAGAGGTGTGCTAAGGGTTAGGTACATGGCCTTGGCTGCTAATTGTATATGTTCCCCCGCAGCTACGAAAGAATGTCCTTGCATCGCACTATGAGCGTAGGATGCCTGGACATTACTACAACTATCTAGAATAGGTGCGACATAGTGGTATTCAGAATATGGTATCTTTTTCAGGATGAAACCCGCGTCGCATAGTGGGGAGCCATCTGTGGGAGAGTTCATCACAAATGTGGGAGTTTTATTGCTATACTGAGCAATTACTCTGTTTCCATATGCCTCAAACCCTTTTCCTGCCAGATAGGTTGCCCCGGCGGCAGCCAAGCCAGCACCAAATAGCATACCTACGCGTAATGCGATAGTACGTGCACGTTCAAAACCTGAACGTTCAGGGGGGCGAACCGTTTGTATTCCTGTTGTTTTTTCAAATATCCATCGCACCAGTCGCTTACAGTCGCTTTCATGGTGAGACCATTTGTCTGCAACAATCCATGCTACAAAGTTATCAATCCTATCGTGTCTGCAAAATACGTGATGGGTATATCCTGGGATATCAAAACGCGAAAAACTCATATCAACCTCCTATCACTTCCATTGATGCAAAGGATTGTGCATTTCAAATGTAATGCACATATTAAGGCATTAATAAGTCTAAATGCGGTTGTGGACCAGCTTGATGAAGCGTTGCATGGCGGGCGAGAAGTCATGAGTGTCAAGATCAACTTCAATCAACGAGAAGGCTCCACGTTTATTGAGAGCCTCTTTCAGTGCTTGATCAAATTCAGCTTCTGTTGTTGCACGGTATCCTGTACCACCGCCAAGGACATCCGGAATCTTGGTGTAGTTCCAATTTAAGATATCGTTGAATTTGCCTTCGATCAAAGGACGTTCTGTGCCATAGCCGTGATTGTTTAACACGATGATTACAGGGTCCAGGTAGTAGCGAACGGCTGTAGAGAGCTCCATTCCATTCATTTGAAAGGCGCCATCGCCAATGATGCCAATGACACGACGGTCAGGAGCCGCTAACTGGGCCGAAACTGCTCCTGGAGTACCAAATCCAAGCGTGGCGAAATATGCTGAAGCTAGGAAAGAGTTGTGATCCAAAATAAGATCGGTAGCACCGAAAAGGCAATCGCCAACATCTGTAACAATAAAGTGCTCACCGGTAAGATAGCTCTGCAGGCAATCAAAGACGCTTTTTACTGTAATGCGCTTTTTTGGCGTCGGCTTAAATACCGTTTCGGGTAGCCGATTACGCGCGGAGGGTATCTCCATTTTGAAGGAGGCTTTGCTTTTTGATGTCGCGAGACCGCGCATAAAATCCTCAAAAAGCACGTCTGGATAGTAATGATAGCCAATGGTGATGCCGGAAGGGGTGGCGATGATCTTCTTTTCATCATATAAATGCGCTGTGAACATGCCGGTATCGACATCGCTCAACATCACGCCTAAAATAATGCCACAATCAGAATTGTGAGCGAAATCTTGTACTTCCTGAAGACTCATTTCGCCTTGGTAAACACCGACAAATAACGGGTGCTTTTCGCTAACAACGGTCTTACCTAGCAATGTGGAGACGATGGGAATGCCATGGCGCTCGGCAAACAGCAGCAATGAGGGAGCCAACCCGTGGATATGAACATCATGGCCAGCCCAAATGAGCGGGCGTTGGCTATTTTCAAGAATACTGGAAGCTTCTTCTAGTGCTTCACGCAGCGCTTCTGGATCACTTTTGGGAAGTGGTAGCTCCGGAAATTCTCCAGGCGGCATGGGTGCTTCTACAACATTGCGTGGAAACTCGATGTAGACGGGTTTTTTATGCCTTAAGCAAGCCTGTAGGACTCTATTAATCTCAGCGGGAGCGGTCTTGGGATCGGTTAAGACAGCTTGAGCCACGGTCATTTTTTGAAACACTTCTAGCTGCGTCGTATCGAGTCCTGCACCTTTAGGCTGGTTGATTAAATGATGCATAGAGGAACCGCGTTCGCTTTCAGATGTTCCTGCGGCACCGGAAATAACAACCATTGGGGAACTTTCAACATAAGCTTGAGAGAGTGAGTTGGCGATGTTGATACCGACGCCATAGGTTATGCAGGCTACTCCCATGCCACGAATGCGGCCATAGGCATCTGCCATATAGCCAGCTGTATTTTCGCGTGTGGTGTTAATGAACTCGATAGGGTGTTGGTCGATCAGCTTGTTAAGTCTAATCACGTAGTCGCCAGGAATGCCAAAGATATGGCGGACGCCATACTGAAATAGGCGGTCTAGCAAAAAATTGCCGACGACGGCAGGACGTTTTTCCGTTGAGATATTGTCAGTCGAAGAAGTCATGCCGCCGTCCTTAATTACTAAAGTTAGGTCAACGCTACAGCAGGAGCTCTCCATGGATTTACCACTGCTGTCGGTACCGAAATCGGTTGTCGTGTCAGCGAGGTAACCTGGGGGGTTAGCTGCTCGCTAGTCAGTCCAGTGTGTGCAGACAACACGCTAGACAACCATAACCAAGATGGGTTGCTCTGGTCTGCCTTGCGCATCTGCACTTCCAGTTCTGGAGTGCGCACAAGCAGCTCTTGGTAAACAACTAGATAATCTTGATGTGAAGTTTTTTGCAAGTAGCGAACGCTTTTAGTGATACCAAACTGACGGAGAGCATCATGAACGCGATAGCGATATTCGCCCGCGCATTGACGGCAAAACTCGCGGTGGTCATGCAATCTGTTTGGGCGGATGGGCCATACAAAAGCGCGGCTTTGAATTTCTGATTGGTCGGCATGCATAATAGGAATATCGATATCGATCAGTAGCTCAATATCGGGCATGGCGGAGTAGTGTGCATAGTCTTTACCAAGGATATCTAGGTAGAAGTCGCGTAGCCACTGCGCTCTGGGATGACCGGGCAGAATTTGCTCTTGAAGCTTGTTAAATAGATCCTCAACACTTTTAGCTTCCATGGCATGGATAAAGTAATCGCGGGAGGGGGTTTTCTGCAGCCAAGATTGCCAACTGTCAAGGCCTACTAGTTGGTTAAATTGCTGTGTGTCCCTATCTAGTTCAGGATGCTCCTTCATATGCGCGTATACGTGGCGCACGAGTTCTGATTTTCCTGGTAGTATAGGACTTGCATATACGAATCTTGGCATGATACTCCTCTCCTAGGATTCTAAAAATGTCATCTGTTACCTGTTCGCCGCAGGCGCGAACGAATCGATAGTTGGTTTTGTTAGGATCAATAAAATTGTTCTACTAATTTGCTGAGCGATCTGTCTGATAAGCTATAATCCATTTGCATCTCATAAATCAAGTGTAGAAGTTTTAATGCATTAGAAAAAATTAATGAAAAAGCCAAGTAAGCGGTGAATATTGGAGTGCGGCGACAAGTCGCCGCTACTCCAAAACGTCTTGTGTCGCTGTGTGGTAAAAAAAGACTCTTGCATGGTACAGTGTGATATCTCGTAGAGAGTGAGGATAACATGGACTTCTGGCAAGTACACGGCTTACTATTTCTTTTTTTTGCGACCTTTTTCCCACGACTAGCCATGCTTTTTGCGGTTAGCGTGTCTTTTGGTCCGTTAGCCTGGCTGGGCTGGTTGTTTGCGCCGCACCTAACTGTTGCCATATTAGCGACGCAGTTCTACTGGCACACCAACCCTATTCTTTGCATTATTGCATGGTTTATAGCTTTGGCGGGGACTGGCGGTGAGACTAAAGTTGTTCATATGATATCTAAGCGCGAAAGGACTTACTAATGCTCGATCCTCGAATCACCAAGTTGGCCGATGTGCTTGTTAATTACTCTTGTGCGGTGAGTAAGGGCGACAAGGTATTCATCGAAGCAATTGATGTTCCCCATGCTTTTACCTGCGAGCTGATACGCTTAACCAAAGTTGCAGGGGGGATTCCCTTGGTTAAGCTTGATTCCAACGAAATCAAAAGATCTTTGATGCTTAATGGTAGTGATGAAGGTTGGAATATCATTTCCAAAGCTGAGCAAGATTTAATGCGCCAAGCGCAGTGTTACATCGGAGTCCGCGGCAATTTTAATATCAGTGAGATGTCTGATGTTCCACGTGAGCAGCAAAATCAATACGAAAATCTTTTGTTTAAGCCTGTCCACCTAGATATACGTGTGCCTAAAACGCGTTGGGTGGTGTTACGTTGGCCAACGCCTTCGATGGCTCAGCAAGCTGAAATGTCTACCTCTGCTTTTGAAGACTACTTTTTCCATGTTTGTACGCTTGACTATCGTAAGATGGATGTAGCAATGCAGCCTTTGATTCAAAAGCTTTCACAAACTGATCAGGTGCGTATCAAAGGTCCTGGCGATACTGATTTAAGCTTTAGTGTTAAGGGTATTCCTGTGAAAGGATGCTCCGGCCACCGCAATATACCTGATGGAGAGGTCTTTACTGCACCTATCAAGACATCAGTTCAAGGGATTATTCACTACAACACTCCTACCATTTATCGCGGCGAGACGCATCAAAACATTCGCCTCGAATTTAAAGACGGCAAGATCATCAATGCCACGAGCTCCAATACCGCAAAGCTTAATGAAGTACTCGATAGCGATCCAGGAGCACGTTACATTGGAGAGTTCGCCATAGGCTTTAATCCATTCTGTGTGAAGCCTATGAAAGACATTTTGTTCGATGAAAAGATAGCGGGCTCCATACATTTCACCCCCGGCAATTGCTACGAAGACACGGATAATGGTAACCGGTCTAGCGTTCATTGGGACATGGTTCTTATGCAAACGCCAGAAAAGGGCGGCGGCGAGCTATACTTCGATGGGCAACTTGTACGTAAAGATGGTCACTTTATTGTGAAAGAGCTTGCAGGTCTTAACCCAGAGAACCTCAAATAATGGTTCGCATCAGCATTTCTGAGGCTTGTCAGCGCTTAACGTCTGGCCAAGTGGTCGCTATCCCTACTGAAACGGTTTATGGCTTGGCCGCCTCACTACAATCGCCTGACGCAATTGAGCGAATTTTTGCACTTAAGAAGCGCCCTGCTAATAATCCTTTGATCATTCATTTGGCGACCGCACAGGATTTACTAGAGTTTGTGCCAACTCTGCCTTTTGGGGTAAAGGAACTTGCCGCTCACTTTTGGCCAGGCTCCTTGACATTGGTCTTACCAGTGGATGTAGCGCGAGTGCCTTCTATTGTTAGGGCAGGGCTTTCTTCGGCTGCCTTTCGAGTTCCCAGCCATCCTGTCGCTTTGGATATCTTGGATCAAGTAGGTCCTCTTGTGGCACCTTCAGCTAACTTGTCAGGATCGCCATCATCCACCACTCCGGCGCATATCGAGGAAGATTTTGGTGATGCTATTCCCGTAGTGGATGGTGGAGCTTGTGATGCCGGTGTAGAGTCCACCATTTTAGTTTTTCATGAAGGGCAGTGGCAAATAGCGCGTCTTGGAGCTTTGTCCGCAGAGGTTTTTTCGGAACTTTTGGGCTATATGCCGCCTCTGCTGACTAATGAAAATAAGCCCTTGTGTCCCGGAAGAATGCATCGGCACTATTCTCCAAAGGCTAGGTTACTGTTAGGGACAGGTCCCTACCGGGGGCAGGCGCCTATTGTTGTCGGGTATTCAGACCGTCGTTATGAGGGTGCGAGGCGTGTCTACACTTTTGGCTCCTCTAAATCACCAGAAGAAGTGTCTCACCATCTCTACGAGGTTCTAAGGCACCTTGATCGCCGGGGTGTTTTGGTGGCTTGGGTAGATATGGAAGTGCCGGAAGCTGGCTTGTGGAAGACTATTCGCGAACGCTTATTCCGCGCCGCCGAACGGTAGGAAAGAAATTTAACGCAAAGACGCAGAGGCGCTAAGAAGCAAAATGTGATGTTCCTCTTTGCTTCTTAGCGCCTCTGCGTCTTTGCGTTAAAAACCCTCTATTTAACTTTGAGGGTTATTTTTCCACGCGTATGACCCTGCATTAGCTTAGCGAGCGCTTTTGATGCATCCTGAAGGGGCATTTCTTCGACTTCAGGAGGCACTACTTTACCCTCTTCGATAAGCTTAGCGATCTCCGCAAGTTCTTTGCCGTTTGGGATTACAAAGACGTGCTGTGCAGTGATGCCTTTTGCCTTTGCTTTGGCTTCATCAGGGACAGCTACTAGAGAGGCTAAGAAGCCACCTTGCTTAATAATATCATAGCTTTTTTCCAGAGTTTCACCGCCCGCGCCATCAATCACAAAATCCACACCCTCCGGGTGGTCTTTGCGTATCCGATCAACAAATGATTCTTGGTTATAGTCGATGGCTACATCGGCGCCCAAGCGCTTAACATACTCGTGATTTTTGGCAGATGCTGTGGTGTATACCTTCGCCCCAGCCCAATGAGCAAATTGTATGGCGTAGTTGCCTACGCCACCTGCTCCGGCATGTACTAGCACTGTTTGTCCTTTTTTCACTTTGCCATTATCAAAAAGCGCCTGCCAGGCGGTTAAGCCGGAAAGAGGAATGATGCTTGCCTGTGCTAAGGTGACATTTGAGGGGATTGGAACTACATGTTCGGCCGGGTAGACGGCAAATTGGCAGTAAGTTCCCCATTGCACCGTCGGTTTGCGGAAATAAGCATATACCTTTTGACCGACCTTAAGATTCTTTACGTTGGCGCCTACGGCTGCAACGATACCGGACGCATCCCAACCCAGAACGATAGGCATGTGGTGTTCTAAGCGGTCTTTAAGAAGTCCTTCGCAGATCTTGTAATCCACGGGATTGACACCGGCGTAAGCGATTTCTATCAATACCTCATTGTCCAATGGCTGAGGTTTCGGTAACTCCTTTAGATGCAGTTGATCTAGATTGCCAAACTTTTCAATGACTACAGCTTTCATAACTCCTCCTAATTGCAAAAACCGTAAAGTACTAAAAAAATATTTGCTAGCACACAGAAACTGCGTGATTTTCGTTATTGTCCGTGATAAAGATATTAAGAATCATCAGTTGGAGGACCCTAATGAACATGAGATCCTGGCTGCCTGTGGTGGCATTACTTTGTGGCCTACTTTGCTTTAATGATGTGTCCGCTAAGGACTGTCCAAAATGTAAGTTAGAGGCAGCTTGGGGCTTGGCTGCCCAGCCTGAAACAGTTTTTGATGACAAAAAGATAGGCAGATACGAAGGACAGGTACTTTCTGTTCAAGAAGTGGCAGCTGCCAAAGATGTTGTCGATGGGATATATGTCCTGCTGAAAACACAAGACGGCAACATGTCTGTACGCTTGGGTCCTTCATGGTATCTGAAGCGCCAGGGATTTGCTGTGGAGCCCTACGATACTATTGAAATTTTAGGATCGAAGGTAACTACCGTGAATGACCGGCCCGCTATAGTTGCTACTAAAGCTAAGGCTGGTGCCAAAACGATCGCCTTGCGCGATACTTCAGGCAAAGTTGTGTGGGACAAAACCAAGCGCGGTTAATGATACGTAAATTTTTCGGCTTATTTTTAACGCTCTTGGCTATCCTGGCTAGCCAATCTGCCTATGCGGATCTTCAGGCTATTATCGTAGGCGATACCGTATCGCCTACGGGTGGTGCCGCTGCATTGGATATTCGAAGAGTGGAAAAGCAACTGAAGGATATCAAGAGGCACACAGGCCTACACGTTAACTGCACTGTCTTAACCGACACTCAGGTCACCTCAGATCAAGTGTTAAAGGTGCTAGATCAGATAGCTGTAGGCGAGGATGATGTCGTTATTTTCTATTACCTCGGTCATGGCTATCGAACCTCTTTGAAAAAAAGTGTTTGGCCCTTTCTATACCTTTGCAATGATGCAAGGGGGATGGACCTATCACTTATCGTTGAACGCATCATGCTCAAAAAACCACGCATGGCGCTAATCGTTGCTGATTGTTGCAATAATGTGATGGATGATGAGTTTAAACAGCCCTGGGAAGCTAAATATCCACTAAAACGTCATATGGTGTATCCAGATCGGGGTTATAAGGAACTATTTGTGAAGTTCAAGGGGATTATAGTGGCCTGTGGATCAGAGCTCGGAGAGTATGCCTATTGCCATCAAGGCGGTCATTTTTACACGGATGCTCTTCTGAAATCCATTAAGGAAGAGGTTGTTTCAACCAGTCCTAGCTGGGAAAAGCTATTGGAACGCGCACGTTTAAATGTGAAGTTTGTGCAAAATGCCTACCATGAAATCCTCACAGTCTATTAGTAGCGGTTTTAACCTATTCTTGTTCAATGCTTTAATTGCTTCTAATGGTTGCACGTTAGGCTCTTCTTTTGGAGGGATATATGTTGCGACTGGTTCAGTATTTTATTGTTGGCGTATTTTTATTCTTTCACTCGGGAGGTCATGCTGCCACTCTGCATGCTATTTTAGTAGGTGATGTGGAGGATCCGAGCATAGGGGTAGCGGTACGCAATGATATCGCCCTTATGCACCAGAGAGTACAAGATATTGCTAGGTTGGCCGACATGTCATTAGCCGAAACTGTTTTGACGGAGAAGGACTATACCTACGCGAAGGTTACGAAAGAGCTGGCCCGGCTAACCGTAGCTTCGGATGACGTAATCATTTACTACCATAGCAGCCATGGATTCCGAACATCCAACATGTCAGAACCCTGGCCTGCCTTATACTTTGGTGATAATGATAAGTCGATTCGTCTGCAATCCCTCATCGATATTATTCGATCCAAAAAGCCGGCATTTTCTGTAGTCCTCGCAGATGCTTGTAATTCCTTTGTAACTTACGCTTGGGGTTACCCAAACGCTCCCTTCTATTCGAATTTTCCTAGCGAATCAGAGCAAAAAAAGGGCTATCGACGTCTTTTCAGAGAGACTCGTGGATGTTTTATTGCATCCAGTTCCGGGCCTGGACAATCATCCTATTCCCTTAATGGTGTAGGGGCTATATTTACCGGTTGTTTCCTTCAGGGGCTCGATAGTGCCTTAATTAAGGGTCAGGCAGATTGGAGCAAAGTGGTAGCGGCTACAAGTCAATTTACGAAACAGTACGTCACGCGATATGGGTTGGATCAAACACCCAAGTTCCAGATAAAATAATTCAGCGAATGTCAGTGATCTGATGATCTTGTAAGATCAATGGCAGGATGTCGACTAGGGATGGTCTCCAATCGACCCCACGCTCATAGACGAGCTGAGAGGCGATGTGACAAGCAATCATAGCCTTCTTATGATGTTCTGGAATATGAGTCATTAATCTGTCTGGAAATTTCTCGCGAAGAAATGGTAGGCAGTAGCTGAGAAAGTTCTTTACCAATGGGTCTTGTGGGTCATCGCTAAGTGGCAGTGTATCCAAGTAGTCTAGTAGTTCGTAGCAATACTGGTTAATTCGTTCTGAGATTAGCGAAGAGATCCTGGTAAGCGGCATTTCCGTATTCTCGAAGGTTCTAATGAGCAGTTGTGCTTCTTTTAAGGCTGCTGCTCTAAGGCGGTCTAGCACTTGTTTAACAAGCTCTTCCTTGTACTGGACAAACTCTTGATCGCTCAGTACCAGGCTGCACATGACTTCGTAAGAGGAGCATATGACTCCACATTTATTTGCAGAGGCATCCTTAACGATAAGACATCCAAGTTCTTCTAACTTCTCACGCGCAACATTTGTCAGATATAGATTTGCCCCCTCTACAATAGCTAGGGAAGTAGGCTTACCTTTATCATCAAGAAAGTCGGTGTAATTTGTTTCGTTAATCGTTCTGGGGCGTCCTCCACAGGGCAAGAAGATATCTGTTGGTACTGAGTGGACGTTGTGCCGAAGCAGGTAGTTCATATCACTTGTTGAAAGCCAATCCTGTACAGCAACATCGCCCTTTTTACGCCAACACAACGTTTGTTGCACCAAGGCGGTTTGATCCCGTTTGGTTTCTTTATCCAAAAGGAATCCACCATCATGAAGAGCTTCTGGAGGATAAAAACGAAGCGGCTTGCCCTCACGAAATAGCTGTGCCATGATATCCAGGTCCAACCCTATGGGGTCATAGATGGTTCCTGAAACATCTGTCAGCGCTAATAGCTTTGCCGTATCATGGTAATACTTTGACAGGTTTAGTATTTGGTTGCCCGCGACATCGCCGTCGGGTCCACCTGACATTTTAACAGTGAACGGTACACTCTCGGGATCTATCTCTAAGAACTGGAGTATCTCTGCCATGTAGACATTTACCCCGAGTGAGGTTACACCATATTCTTTATGGTTAAAGCCTACTTTGGGCTTGCTGGTGATAAACGCGCTGCCAGCTAGATAGTTGAATTTCTTGGCATAAGCGGCGATCCACTCGATCATGGCATCGCTCATACGTTCATCGGGTCCTAGGTAGATATACTCGGCTTTTTTCCAGTAATCCACCATGTATTTAGCTCTGAGAGTGCCATCAGGATCAGTATTAATCAGTGTAAGCAGACTCTCAATGAATGATCGCTGCGTTTGCAGCAGGTATTCTTGCTTTTGATCTGTTCTGAAGAGGTTGATTTTCTGTTCAATTTCTGCCTGTGGGACTTTTGCATCTTCAAGCTCGTAGGAGAGGATTTTGGTTTCCGCATCGAGCTGAGCAAATGGCTGCAAGAAGATAACCGCTTTTGAGCCACCTTCTGGGATGTCTTTATTTTTGTTATGCTGAGTATAGGCCAGGTTATAACATTCGGTGAAGACGTTGTTGCGCTCTACAAGCATGCGCTCTTCTTGCTCGGCATATACGGTGCGGACACCGCCCCTGGATAGATCCTTGAAGCGGATATGGTAGGCGAAATAATGCATCCCTCGCATGAAGAAGACCGCATAAGGTAGCTCAGGAAATTTGCTTGGTCGATCAAAAGGTATATGATCGAGATACGTTGGATCCAAACGGAAGCTTAGAGCTGTATAGTTGCGCCGGAAGAAGTTCGTCTTAAGTGTGTAGTGAATGAAATTAACTGTTTGCCGTAGAACATTGCGTCGACGAACATCATTTTCTTCCTGGCCGGTATCTAGCTTCTGAATCATACCCAGAAGCTCTTGATGAAGCGTATTGTATTTTTCGAGGTTGTGATTGTCTGGATCAAACTTTAGTGCGAATAGTTCACAGATTTGCGATGTTAGCTCAGGATGTCTGCACAGGCCTTCTTCGATGTTTTCAATGCGGTATAAGTTGGTATCGATGTGGACAAGCGCTTGATGCACAAAATTGACGGCTGAGCGCAGCCAGTTACCCATGGTGCCTTTGATAACACCTTTGCTGACCAAGGAGCGGTCTATTTGGTCGAAATCTTCGAAGTATTTAATCGTTGCTAATTCGCGCAGAAAGTCTGTGATATCTGCAACATCCCAAGCGGCCCTTCCATCTGCGCCATGCAGGCTTAAGGCCATGACCAAAATGCTATCTTTGCTGTACGGATGTACGTATGTGGCATTGACTTTGCGCATGCTAAGGCCATGACGATGTATCATGCGCGCTATTCGGTACAGAAAATTTTGTTTCGGGGTATTACCCCAAGCAAAAATGATCTGCATAGATGCTGTATCTGTCTTTGCCCAATCCTCGTTGTAGCGTACTTCATACTGGCAATGATCGCGTGTTTGTGCGCGAAAGAACATATCCAATGCCAGCACCAGCCGATCTTCTGCAAAGCCACGTACAAAGCGAGCATCCATTGTCGCCATTAAGTGGTTGAATTCTTCATCTGTAATTTCTGGGTCCCGCTGCTTGACGAGCTCGTAAAGCTGCCCTAGTGATTCTTCAGAGTGCGGATATTCGGCAAGTTCGGCCGCCTGTGTAAAAAGTATCAGGCCAACGCGCAGACTCTTGTTAATGCCTGCAATAGGTAAGGGGGCAAGCGATACATAAGATCGGTAGCTCTTGATGCCGTAATCAGCATAATTTTGAAGAATGCGTAGGTCAGCATCCGCACTATCGAGACACAGTACCAGAACACCGCGCTTGATGCGAATGGTAGAGAAAAAGTCCTGTAGATGGAAGTCCATTAGGTTGTGCGCGATAAGCATCATATATTCTGGGCCCACTTCGGTAAAGAAGGGCTCAGGCATAGCACGCTCCAGCCACAGATAATTCTGCTGAAATTTGCGGCCTTCATCTTGGATGGCCATCATCAGCCGATCGTGCGAGGAATTGGGTGTATTGGAATCACGAGTTTGCATTCTTTCTACATAGCGAATTCTTTAGAGCTATGCAACATCTTCCAACGGTTCCTGGGAAGACGGCCCATAGCGAAGAAATTCGTCTAACTTCGCCCGAGCTGGCGCACTTTGGAAAGTTCCACCAAACCAGAGGTCAGGACTGGATCTTTGATAGTCTTTAAACGTTTCTTGATGCTCTTCATCCATTCCCAACACCTTAACGCGTGATAAGAGTGCCAAACCCCAAGGGTCGTGATCATGCTGAGAATTAGTTTCGAAGAAGATGAATTTCTCTGGGTCGCCAAGTTCGTCCATAGCTCTCTGAGCTGCCAAATGCAGTCTACTAGTAGATGGACCCATCGTTTGGTCATTAATACCATTCACTAATAGGCAGCGCCCTTTTAGAGCTGAAATTCGTGACTCCGTATCGAACGTGGTGACACGGTTATAAATCATCTTAGATAGAGAACGAAACATTTTTGGGGCATGCGAATCCTTTAGAGAGCCCTCTACCGGGCCAAGCATCGTATGAAAGGTTCTGTCGAGTACGACATCCACACCACGGACTGTACCTAAATAAGCTGCCGCCGCCCCACCAAGGGAATAACCTAGTACTTTAAGATGGTCGCTATCGGATCCACTCTCTTCTGCCAGCTCTTCCATCGCGTCAAAGGCGGCTACCGTGTCTTGATAGATATGTTTTTCAGAGGCCTTACCCTGGCTTCCGCCGAAACCCGAATAGTTGAAAATCAGTACATCGTGGCCCATTGCGGTTAAAGACTGCACCATTGGAAAGGTATAGTGTTCGCAGCTCTGGTGGCTGCCGCTACAGATTAAAACAGTTTGCTTTGTTGCTGCTTGCTCGTCAGACAACGGGGGGGCAGTGCTCTTGAAAAACATACCTTCTAACAGGCGAGATCCGGAAGGAATAGCGACATCTGTGCATTCCCACTTCAATATTTGCCCAGTAGGATCCAATGACTTGGGATTGTGGAAAGCCTCCAAAATCTTTTTATTGCGTTTCTTTGTCTCACCGGCCGTCCCAATTGCCGCCGCGTCCGTGAACACCGACAGTATGGCGTTTGTTACCCCAGCGGTTTTGCCAGGGATTTTTAGGGCAGTCTTTGTCGGCTTAGCGCTTATCTCAACTTTGCTCGCATCTAGGGCCTGGTATGCGATCTCCTGCATCGAGCTCGAACTGCCTTCAGCATCATGAGGTATGATACTAGGATGATCCTTAGGTAGTATATTAGCATTATTGGAAACTGATTTATGAGAGTCACTACGATTAATTTCCATATAATACCTAAATTCTCATATTATTCGGTGATTTTAACTATATTATAATATATTTAATATTTTTTATTAATCATGTTTAAAATAAATAGAATCGTAAAATCGCAACTTGTTGAAGGTTAGTTGGTGGTGATGTTAATTTGTTAATAGATTAAAATTATTATTAAAAGATGAGGCGTTTGATGAGGATTAAAGAAAACGATGATGCCAATGCAGCAAACAAATGGTATGATTTTGCCGGTAGCGATGCGCCGAAGCGTACTCGCACATCTCGGATTGGTCGTGCGGTTAGCAAGGGCGCTAAGGATGTTTCGAGTGGCGTCAAGCGAGTTGCACAGGGCGTGGTTTCCAGCATTACCTCATTCCGATCCGCGGTGCGCCATACAAGCCCTGAGCAAATGCCATTTGAACCTGACGTACTAGAGAAGGCTGAGGCAGAGACGCGCACGAATCTTCACTCATCAACCCGTGGGAAAATCTTAGAGGCTACCTTTAACGTAGAGAGTAGAGCAGTAGCAAAAGAAGTAGTATCTAGAACCGACGTGTTATCGACCTTACAAAAAGGTCATGCTCACCGATTAAAACATCTGGAAAAATACATCCAAAGCCATCCAAATGACCAGGCAGCTAAAACCGTTCGTGATCTGACAGTGGCAAATCTGAGGGAAGTGACTACCGCGATAGGGGGAGGGGCTACCTGGGCGGCTAGTGGTTCCTACCGCAGGCTGTTGGCAAGCTCTTCCAGTGTTGAGGAAGCCCATCAAAAGTATATTCCTGCATGTGTAAATCTGCGTACTCAGACCGTTATTGAAGACGGAATAACAACCTCTAACATCAACCGCTCTGGGGCTATTAGCGACTATCGCAATGGAGCTACAAACCTAGGGGAATTGAAAGAGCTACAACAGTTCTTGCGAAAATGTAGTAGAAAGTTTGACCTTTCAGAGCATCAGTGGAACCTTTTAGGTCTAGAACCCCAAAAGGGTAGGACTCTCCTCGAACTTCGTGGAAAAATAGACTCGATCGTCGCTGAACGCCAGTGGGTCTTGGAAAATCAAGCATTACAGGATCTTGCAGCGCACTTGAGTTCGCGAAGTGATGAGAGCCTTAAGCATTTTTTGAACAGCCAAGGACCTATTAATTATTCTCGAGTCAGCATGCTGGATGGCATTAAACCGCCTGTTAAAGATGGTGATTTTGTCCTAAATGAAGCCAACCAAATGCTTGATATGAAAGAGATCTATGCGGTGTTAGATGGCAAGGAGATCGTTTTTGATGGCCAGGGTCCATTTATGGATCCCGAAGGAAAAATTCACATGCCCTTCAAAGCCAACGATAATCGTGGAAAAGTGATCTCCAAAACTTTGAACGTGATCTACTTTAACATATCGGCCCAAGGCAACATCGCCAATACCGGCCATCAGGCAGCGATTAATGTAGCTGCATTACATAAATTGAGACCCTTAGTAGAATCCACCGCAGAAGCACTCCTAGTCGACGGCCGGCCTGATGATGCGGAGGCTTTACTGCAGCGGTACGGTAAATTGACAGCAACACTGAGGGATGGTGTTTCCGATGGTTTTGATACTGCTGAGCTAGCGGCCATGCTAGCCGTTGATGTAGGAGCATTGTTATCCATCAACTGCTTCAGCGGGAAAGATCGTACAGGTCTCTTAGCTGCAACCATCACCTTTAACAGGCTTAAAACCTCTCTCTATGCACAGGGTATACGAGGAAGCAAAGCTCAGTCTATCCTATCTCAGTGGGGACGAGATCTTATGAGTGATACCAGCTGTGCATGTCTTGTTGTAAAAGATAATACAGGTTACAGCGCACTGAAAATTAGTGTTTTTGGAACAAAGCTGCTGTTTCGAGGCAATGCATTTGATAGAATGCGTGGGACCTCTAAACGTGTGATGGGCCTGGGGAAAGCTCTCTCCACTTTTGTGACCTCACCAGGAGAATCTGGAGACGAGCAACTTTGGGCAGCCTAATCTAACAGAACTCTCTATTAAGTTTTTTCTTTGAATGTGTTATAATAATAGCAAGAGGAATGCTGATAATATTCCTCTAAAAAGCACATCAAAGGACGGCAGTAATGGAATCCATGGACTTACAGAGTTTTGACAAGCAGTATGGAGACCTCGGCAGTGACGTAATTGGAAAAATGTCCGAGAGTAATGCCGAAGTTTACCAAGGCCTTAGAGATCAGGAAAATAAAGACAGCATCGAGAAGAGTAACCAGTCGACAGATGCAAACAACCTCTCAGGTCTAGTAAGCGTAGGTGCAGTACCACTACTTATCCCTCCCAACTACTCCGCCGATTTTGACGGTAGGAAAGATAACAAAGTTGGATCTGCGGAGGCTGGCAGCACCGCCTCCTCTTCCCAAGCATGGTTTACTGAGAATCAAAAGAGCTTCATGGAAGGATTAACCCGACGCGTTTTAGACGGCATGGTGGAAGCGGCAGCGAAATCGGTTGATCAATCTAAGGAAAACAGTAAGCAGCTGGATGCAAAAGCCCTCAGAGAACACTTTGAACTGATGATTGATCAAACTCGCGGACCAGGGAGTCCCGGTTTTCTCGATCCCAATACAGTTAGTGGCGCAGCGGTACTTATGGCAGGGTTAACTGGAGTAATGGCAAGCGGAAAAATTGACGCCTCGGATCCTTTTCAAAGGGGCATTAGTGCAATTCAGAATTCGATTGGTGCGGCGACCCCTATGGTACCCAGTGATATGCGTGCCGAACTGGGCTACATTGGCGCCTTGCTAGCATGCCCTGCATCCTTTCAGGCATTGGCAATGACTGTCGGGAAAGGTGAAAAAGGCGGGGAAGTGAACCAGCAGTTTGCCCAGAACTATGCGGATCGTTTAATGGCACTAATTAGCGATAAGAATTTCAATTCCTACGTACAAACAGTCATTCAGGCTAAAGCTCCTGGAGATGCACCTCTGACAGAAAATCAGATGAAAGAGTACGAGGCTGCCTTTAAACTAGGGCTACTCGTATCAGCCTATGCGTTGATGTACAAAGCAGAGACCGGAGGCGTGACAGGTGATGAAGTGTTTGCAGAGGTGGACAAATTAGCTCCAGGACAAGAAGGGGACAAGCAGTCGCTAGGACGCGCCATTAAAGATCTCATGGCACAGCTAAAAGAGATATCGCCTGAACGTTTAGACCAAGTGCGCAATAACCTAGCGGATTTTATTAGCAGTAATACATCTGTGAAGTCACTAGCAGATCCCCTAAACGTATTTCAGGTGGCTACAAGTGGAAAAGACATCCAGCAAGGAAATGCTACACGCACAGCAGCCTAAGGATTTTTACAGAGATCACAGAGAGGGAGAGGCTAATCGCACGGCGATGTGTTGAACCAACCTTCCTTCTCTTTGCTCTTTGTGACAAAACATCCTCTCTTGGTTAGTCCGTGGTTATACGCCGCATCGTAATAGGTAAGCACGTGCTTTATACAATCTGTTAGACGGCCCTCCCGAAGCGCTTGGACGGCTTCTAGCGTCCGTTCACTACCTAAGTGCCTCTTCAAACGCATCGTAGCCGCGATTAAATCATCTGATTCTGCCTTTCCATATATTGTCAGCAAGCGCTCAACGCGTTCATCTAGTGTCTTTTCTAAAAGATGAATCGGAGCTTGCATCATCGCGGTGAATAACTTTTTTGGTATACGAAGGCGGCCAATTTGACGACTTTCATCCTCGATCCAAATAGGGCGAGCTAGATCAAAGCCGCTCCAAATTCGACCTATTTCATTTTCAAAATGTTCATTAGAGGGTTGCGGGGGCATATCAATCATACCAAAGCTGCTGCCACGGTGATTGGCAATCGCTTCAAGATCAAGTACTTGCTCTCCTTGACGGATCAATTGCTGAAGATATTCGGTTTTTCCAGCACCTGTCATACCCGCTAAAAGCAGGATGGGCGTATTATTATCAATGTTATCTATAGTCTGCAGACAGCGGTTGCGATAGGCTTTATAGCCACCTTTGAGTGTGATAGCTGGCATGCCGGCCGTTTCGAGCAGCCAAGCAACCGCTCCAGAGCGCATTCCACCACGCCAACAGTATATTTTGACCGGTTGACCTTGACTATTGGCACGTGCAAATTGAACCATATCGGCGAAACGCGGCCCAGCCAATCGCAAACCCAATTCTACCGCAGCATCTCGACAGACTTGTTTATAGCATGTGCCTACTTGAGCACGTTCTTCATCGCTAAAGAGGGGTAACGAGAGCGCTCCAGGTAATGGCGCATGTTGATATTCGCTAGGACTGCGAACGTCAAAAGTAGCCCCTGGTAGCGCTAAGAACTCCTCGACACCTTCAACACGAACCATTTATTTTTTCGGTTCGATCTTTGAGATACCGCCCAAATAGGGATGTAGAACAGCAGGGATGTTAATGCTTCCGTCTTCGTTCTGATTGTTTTCAAGTAGAGAAACCATCAAACGTGAAGTCGCCAAACCCGAACCATTCAATGTGTGAACAAGCTCAGGCTTATCGTTTTTATGTCTGAAACGAATCTGTGAGCGTCGGGATTGGTAGTCAGTACAGTTTGAAATAGAAGAGACTTCGTAATAGCGGTTTTGGCCTGGTAGCCATACTTCCATATCGACCGTCTTAGCCGCACCGTAAGACATATCGCCAGTCACTAATAGCATAGAACGGTGGTGAAGTTGTAAGCCTTCCAGAATCTCTTCAGCGCTAGCCATCATAAGGTCGAACATTTTAGCACTTTCTTCCGGACGGCAGAAAATGAACATTTCAACTTTGTTGAATTGGTGTACACGAATCAGTCCACGTTCTTTTTCCCCAGCTGCGCCAGCTTCACGTCTAAAGCAAGGAGTATACGCTGCGTATTTAAGCGGCAGATCTTCTTCTGGGATGATTTCATCCATATGAAGACCATTCAACGGTATTTCCGCCGTAGGAATTAGGAAAAGAGGGAAGTCCTCATCGCCCAGAGCAAACTGCTGATTGCGGAATTTTGGGAATTGTCCACCGCCAAAAAGAACTTCTTCACGCACTAGAACTGGTGGGATCCACTGTTCAAAGCCATTCTTGATATGAATACTCATCATGTAGTTGATAAGAGCCCACTCCAAGCGCGCTCCCATACCACGGTACATAGGCCATCCGCCGCCAGTAATCTTTGCTGCGCGTTTAAAATCAAAAAGTTGGCAGCTTTCGCCTAGCTCAAGGTGATTTTTTGGTTCAAAAGTCCATTCACGCTTGCTGCCCCATTCCTTTATCAACACATTATCAGCCGGATTAGGAGAAACTTTAACGTCATCCATCGGAAGGTTAGGTAAGCGGGACAGTTCATCGATGAAGCTGACCTCAAGTTCGTCTTCCTTGTGATCCAGACGGTGAATTTCCTCTGCGAAGTCTGAAACTTCCTTCATAAGATCGGCGACATCTTCACCCAGGCGTTTCTTCTCGCCAATGCGCTTAGAAACCTCGTTTCTTGTCGCCTTAAGACCTTCAACACGAGTTTTTACCTCTCGCAGCTCTTGATCGAGTTGGAAAACGCGGTCTAGGGAGATAGTAGGATCTTTAGTTTTAAGCTTGCGTTCGACTTCTTGGCGGTTTTCGCGAATCTCTTTAATGTCGATCATGGCAGGTTAGACTCCTTAGAGTGTTGACATACATTGCTAGTAACCAATAATATATCCCCTCATTACATAAAAATCCAACAGGATATAGAGTGCGCCTCAAAAGGCTTAAAGTTTTTGGATTCAAGTCATTCGCTGATGTAAGCACCATCGATTTCATCGACGGCATCACCGCGGTTGTCGGTCCTAACGGCTGTGGCAAGTCGAATATTTCCGATGCGTTTCGTTGGGTGTTGGGCGAGCAGTCGGCTAAGTCCTTGCGCGGACGCGGCATGACGGATGTTATCTTTGCCGGAACATCCACGCGCAAGCCATTGAACTATGCAGAAGTCAGCCTCACATTAAGCGAAGTCAATGGGCAGCTTCCTATCGATTACGACGAAGTGACAATTACCCGCAGGCTGCATCGCAGCGGCGAGTCAGAGTACTTTATCAATAATCATGCCGTCAGATACCGCGATATCCAAAGCCTGTTTATGGACTCAGGCATAGGTCGCAGCGCCTTTTCTATTTTTGAGCAGGGCAAAATCGATCAGGTTATCAACCTCTCTCCACTTGAGAGGAGATATCTTTTCGAAGAAGCCGCCGGCATCTTGCGCTTTCTTCAACGCAAGCGAGAAGCGCTCAAAAAGCTTGAAGAAACCGAACAAAATATGGAACGCATCGAAGACTTGTATCAAGAAGTCATTCGACAAGTTGAAGTGCTCGGTAGACAAGCTGAAGAAGCTAGACATTACAAAGACAAGAAGTCGCAGCTCGAAGCACTGCAAACAGCCGTTTTATGCGCTCGTTGGGAAGCATTGGACTTAGTTGTTCGCCAGCTCGAAGACAAAGAAAAAGCTAAGGCAGAATCAGTCATTGTCTCTCAAGATGCCTTGCAAGAGCGCCAACATGACTCACGCCAGTCCAGAGAAGCACTTGTACAATCCGAACACCGACTTTCCCTGCAAAGGCAGGAAATCGTCAAAGTTCAAACCACGATCGAACACACCATTGAAAACCGCACCAAACATCGCGATCGCCTCGACGAAGCAATCACCGCACAACAAAAGCGCGAACACGAATTAAAAGAGGTGTTAGCCGGTCGGACGACTCGCCGTAGCGAAATGGAAGCTTGCGAAGAACGTCTGGAAGAGATTAAAGATCGACTCGCCGATGCCGAAGCAGCGCTGAAAAAGCGTCATCAACAGTTCGCTGTTAATGAAGAGCGTGTGACAGCCTTGTGGCGTCAGCAGCAGCATTCACAGCAAGAACAGCTGCGTTTAGTTCAAGCTCAAGCCAAAGTTGAAGGCGACCTCAATCAATCATTAGCCTTATTAAATGCGTCACAGCAACGCCTAACTACCTTAGACGTCGAAAAAGAAGGTCTCGGCCAACGTATAGAAGGCCTTACTGAAGTAGCAGCGCAGCGTGAAGCCGCTCTAGAAGCTCTTGGAAGCCAAGTTACCTCTAATCGTGATAAGCTTGAAGTGCTGTCAGGAACCATCGAAGAACTGCAGCAACGTCATACCGTCAAGCAGCGCGACCTTCAAGACCTCGACAAAACAATCACAGAGCTACAAGCGCGCCACAAAGTACTTGAGCAATTACGAGACTCCGGTGAAGGCCTGGCAAAAGGCACAAAAAATCTTCTCCAAAGCCCACTGAAAAGTCTCTTTAAGCCGCTGTACGAACTGTTATCCATGCAGAAAGAGTATGAAAGTCATGTAGCGAGTGCCTTACAGCACTATACTGATACGCTCGTAGTCGATACCGTTGACGACCTAAAGGCCGTGTTGAATTATATCGCAGCGGAGAACATCGTTGGCTTCTCGCTAATGTGCCGCGAACTCATGCGCAAGGTCAAACCAGTCCAAAATAGCCTGTCTGGTCATTGTGAAGGTGATATAGCCTATTCATTGCTTGCTCAAACGATTTTAAGCGACGATCTGGATTCATCACTAACTCTTGTTTCCAAAGATGCGGTCTCCGTATGTCTCTCCAACGGTCTTCACATCGATTCCTATGGCATTATCTCCAAAAGCGACCAAGGCAACCGCAATGCCTTTATGCGTGAATCCGAGCTACGCACCATTTCCAGCCAACTAGAACATCTAGAAGACCAACGCATTAACGCCGATCAAGCCCGCAAACAAATCCTAGAGCGCTTGGAGATTGTAGAACGCGAAAGCACCGAACTGCGCGATCAGCTACGTCGTGGCGAAATGCAGACAATGGACGCCAACTTCGCTTGGCAGCAAGCTGTGAGTGACCTCGGCAAAGCAAAATCAGAGAAAGAGCGTGTAGACATCTCAGCCCAAGAAGTATCCGCTACAGTGCAAAAACTTGTCGCACAAGTTGAAGAGTTTCGCCAGCAAGTATCTAGCGCCAAAGGCAATACCGCCGCTGCGCAAGAGAGCATCGCTGACCTCGAAGACCAAGTAGAAGAGCTTAAAGAGCAACTACGCCTTGAAAAGCAATCACTTCATGCCGACGAAGTCGCTCATGAGCGCATAGCGGATGAAAATCGTAAGCTATCACATACCTTAAGTTTGTTAGCTGTTAAAGATCACGAATCGCAGATTCAGGAAAAGAGACTCGAATCAGAGATCAAGCACGCCAAAGAGCTTCAAGAGCGCCTCAATACAGAAGAGCATGATCACGGGACAAGGCTAGAAGCCACCGAAAAGCGCCTGGAGCGCCTATTAGCAGCACAAAAGCAGACCGAAGACGAAGTCTTGCTAGGACGCCAAAAGGTAGAGACATTAGAACACGAGATCGAAGCTGAAGCAGGCAGGCTGAAGAGACGAGAAAAAGAAGTCCACGAAATAGGCATACAGAAAACACATCAGACAGCACTGTTGCAAGCCTTCTCGCAGGAACTGCTCGAGAATCACCGCATCGACGTCACCATTCATCGTGAAGAATTCCCAGAGCTTGAAGGTTCCCTGCCGGAAGCTGAGCAGCTGGTTAAAGCCTTAAAAGAAGAAGTCGAGCGTGGCGGCAACGTCAATATGACTTCCATCGAGGATTATGAAGCGCAGAAGATACGATCAGAAGGGCTTCAAGGGCAGCTTCATGACTTACGTGCTTCACAGAAAGAGCTCCAGCAGATCATTGCAGAGCTAGACGGGGAGAGCCGTCGCCTCTTCACCGCCACCTTTACCACAATTCGAGCTAAGTTCCAGGAGATCTTCCAGATCTTGTTCCGCGGTGGAGAAGCAGACCTTTGCCTTACAGACGAAGGCGATGTTTTGTCTGCAGGTATTGAGATTGTAGCTAAGCCTCCGGGTAAGCAGATGCGATCTATTCACCTCATGTCTGGCGGAGAAAAGTGCCTAACAGCTCTTGCACTTCTGTTTGCGTTATTCGAAGTCAAGCCATCGCCATTCTGTCTACTCGACGAAATCGACGCTCCATTGGACGACAGCAACGTTGGACGCTTTGCCGCCATGCTTAAGCACTTTGTCGATCGCTGCCAGTTTATTGTCATCACGCACAATAAGTGTACCATGGCAGTAGCGGATGTTCTTGTGGGGGTCTCCATGCAAGAGAAAGGCGTCTCCAAGGTCCTCACTTTTGACTTCGCCCGCAACGAAGTCGCTGTAAACTAATGTAGTTTCCTCATCCTGCCTATCCTGCCGCGCAGCGATCCTGCCCATCCTGTAATGTTCTAATTTTTTACAGGATGAGCAGGATCGCTCCGCGGCAGGATAGGCAGGCATGCGCATCAACCCTAATTATGGAAAATGCGTTGTAGAGCTTTGTACTTCAACATCTATTGAAATACTCTGCGGCTAATGCTGCGAGCAGCAATTCTTATCTTAGCCCCTAGCCATACCCGAAGAATGAGGGTTGGCTAGGGGTGGAATTGCAAGATCATCGCGCTGCGGAGCATCGCGTCTAGTTGGAAATCATCTTATTGCACGGTAATACGTCACCCAAGACGCGGTGCTCCGCAACGCGAACGGCTTTTTGATCTTACCCCTAGCCAACCCTCATTCTTCGGGTATGGCTAGGGGGGCTAAGATAAGAATTGCTGCTTCGCAGCATTACACTTCAACCGATGTGAAATACATAATTTGTTGAAGTAGAACTATTTGCGATGAATTTTTTCAGAATTAGGTTGATGCGTATGGGATTGGCAGGATGAGGACTTCTCGTGTGGCTTTATTCATATCTGAAATATACACAATGACCTTCGGGCGGGATAGGGTTTGGAGCATCGATTCGAATAGGTTTGTAGTTAAACTGCATTATCTCTAATTCACTTTGAGAAAAATTCGAAATAATTTCCGACAGAACGCATTCGACCGCTTCTGCGTTTTCTTCATCTATGGGGCCATCAAAGTAAAAGAAAGCTTTAACCTCCATGTAGGCTTCATCCACATAAACAGCTCTAAGATTAGATTGTACGTATCCGGTTAAAGCTCTTTGTGTGCAAAGCACAAGGCTGTCAATACCCCTGGAGATACCAATTCGGTTCTTTACAAAGTATGTAAAAAATTTCATTAGGTTGCGATATAGGTTCATGAGAATACTATAATTCCATTTCGCATCGCGCGTATACGGAGGTCAATTCTTGAGGACGCCATTCAGGAGTATCGATTCGAACGACTTCGTGTTTTATTTGAACCCCAGGAAGTTCCGCAATCATTTGAGATACGGTTTCGTTCACAAGTCGGTTCTCAAGTTCGCCTATCGGCCCATCATAGCAAAATACGATCGGAACGGTCTGATCTGCTAGATCTAAACAAACGTTTCGAAGATTTGGTGTGACGCGATGTAGTAGGGCGCGCATAGCGGCTAGTTTAACATCGGCCCAAGTAGCAGTCTTATTCATATCTAAAATACACACAATTTCCCGATTGGGGCAGTTTTTTTGGAACATCTATACGAAATGGTTGATATTTAAAAGTAATTCTTTCAAATTCACTTTCACTACAATCTGCCATCATTTCAGTTAGAGCACATTCACCTGCTTCAGTGTTTTGCTCGTCAAAAGGCCCATCATAGTAAAATGTAAGTTCTATAGTATCATTAAAGGAATCAACAAACACGGCTCTAACATTTGGATGAATATATCCAGTCAGAGCACTTTGAGCTTCTAGCACGAGCCTTCTAATTGAGTCAGTCATGTTATACTTTTGGCTTTGTAGGCACTATGTGAGCGCCATTTTTAGAATAATGAACAATGCCTATAGTGGTTTTCTGAGAAACTTGAGTATTTTTGTCAAAATGGTAGCCGATAACTTCTTGAAAGTCGATTCTTTCTCGGTAGCCAGGAGATCCGGGTAAAAGACTATTGGCTGGTTGCCCTTTGCCTGCATGCTGTTTAAGCAGACCTTCAGGATCTTTGTGAGTCCATATGCTTTTGTTGCTAACAAAATTATGTTTTCCGGCAATGTGTTTGTTTTGTTTATCCCACTCAAGTTTGACGGTTTTGAAGTAATCGCTACGCTTGGTGCAATGTTCGGTTGCTGCTACGACGATGCGTTCTTTGTTAGCATTCGAGACCGTCATGGTTTCAAAGATAAGCAGGCGGTTAGCCTCGCGCAGCTTTTGGTACGCTGCCACGGCTTTTATAGCGGCACTGCCAGCATAAATGTCGGTGCCAAACTTGCCCAGGATGTATCCTATCCGTTTCCCACGTTCATAATCGGGAAGGGCTTCGAATGATTTGATGAGACGTTTGCACTCTTTAGTGCATTCCTTAATGGAGAGAGTCGTCGTCTCTTTACGGCGATCTTTACGAAAATTCGAGCTAAATTCCAGGAGATGTTCCAGATCTTGTTCCGTGGCGGAGAAGCAGACCTTTATCTTACTGATGAAGGTGATGTGCTCTCGGCGGGCATTGAAATTGTGGCTAAGCCTCCAGGCAAACAGATGCGAACTATTCACCTTATGTCAGGCGGAGAAAAGTGCCTCACAGCTCTCGAACTCCTTTTTGCGTTATTTGAGGTTAGGCCATCACCATTCTGTCTAATCGACGAAATCGATGCTCCATTGGACGACTGCAACGTCGGACGCTTTGCCGCCATGCTGAAGCACTTTGTCGATCGCTGTCAGTTTATTGACATCACGCACAATAAGTGCACTATGGCCGTCGCAGATGTGCTTGTTGGCGTCTCGATGCAAGAGAAAGGCGTCTCCAAGGTCCTCACCTTTGACTTCGCCCGCAACGAAGTTGCTGCTAACTAACACACCTTTCTCATCCTGCCTACCACATACGCATCAACCTAATTCTGAAAAATTCATCGCAACTATTTGTAAATCAATAAATTATGCATATCATATTGGCTTAAGCATATTCTTCAGATAATTGCGGAGCTATGTAATTTTTTACAAAAGAGATGGCTGGTCATTGTAACCACGACTAAATTCGAGTCTCCTCGTCCATAAGGTCCATTTAGCTGCAGAATATCATCCAAGTTGCTATGGAGAAGCATGCATATCGCATAAACGATTAAAGTCAAAAAGATTGCGATGAAATTTTCATAATTAGGTTGATGTGTATGGGATAGGCAGGATGAGGAAGCTCCACTAGAATATTTTTGTCGACCTATCAGCAGATTCTGTGGATCCTTGCAATGTACTGTAATCATGCATATTCAGGGCACTACGGTGGCAGACGTACTTGTTGGCCTATTCTCTCATTTTTCCGTTATTTGCAGTCAATTTCAATTGTACGATTTTATCGTACAGTTGGCTAAACCCCCTTCTAAAGTCCTGACCTTCGACTTTTCTCAGCGAAGTAGCTGTCACTTGAGACTACTCCATTCTATAGGATCGGGCGGAAGAATTTTTTAATGGTGTCGGAGGATAGAATCAATTTGTACTTTGAAGCAAACAGCTTTGGTAACTTTGCATGGTGAGTTCAAACGAACATGCGATCTTAATCATCCGGCCGCATAGATGCTATCTACATCATCATCTAGAATATAGCCTTGGATGAATTCGGCAGCGGGTTCTCGTTCAACTTCACTGATTTTGACGTACCATAGACCGTCAAAACCCGGGATAAATGCTTCGGCACGGAAAACGTCTCCTTTTGTAAGCCGCTTTAAAATAGAAGAAGTGGCACATGCTTTGGAAAAAAGATTTGTATCACATTTTAGCCTGATAGGCATTTCCTCAGCACTTTCAGGACTTCTGTGCGAATTGTCATAGTCCTGCTTTGACATTAGAATGTCTATAGCTGTGGACAAACAATAGTTCAAATCTTCAACCGATACATGTAAGAATTTAGGATTTTGTTCGACTTGCCAACCGTTTTCCTCAGAAAGATAAACCCGAGGGGTAAGCCGAAGAATGTTGTAAAATTCCGTATGGGAGATCCCGTATCTCATAAGATCGCGACTAATTTGATTGGAGTCCAATTGTACATAGTCAAAGTAATCGCATACATATTTATCGATCCATTGTTTACAACGAGTAAAATGCGGAGCTTTTTTCGCAAATAAAAGATGTTTAAGTGATGAGTCTACGTCTTCGCTACGTACGTCTTTCCAATCTTCAATGCAGTACTGGTTTTCAAAATTAAGGAAAATAGCCTTTCTTATGAGGGCCAAACACTCAAAGGAATTCTGACAACCGGTTTCTATAATTTGTCCTGCATTTTCTAATAGAGTCCTTGTTTGCACATCCTGGACTAATTCAGCAGCGACTATTTGCTCTAAAGGCTTTCCAAAGACACATCTGGTAAGTACGTTTATGGCTTCAGCTACTTTGTGGTAAAAGTTGTTGGCTGCCTGTGAATCGATAGAAGTTCCAAAGTGCTTACTTCCTGCACGACTCCTATTTAAGCCCAAAAGAGTTGTTCGGTGAGGGATCTCACATATTTTTTCGCTCACTTGGCTGAGCAGCATATCAAGCTTAGCGTGTTCTTTGGGGTTTTCCTTTTTCTCAGCCAAGCATGCTAATAATATTTGCTCCAGGGCGTCATGCAAGAAGATTAAACACGCCGTAGCTCCGGGCCTCCCTGATTGACGCTCTTGATTAGCTCAGAAAAGTATTCGTTTAGCAACCAGTAAAGACGTCAGAATGGCACTATCCATAAAACTCCTACTATCACACACTAATGGCTAGGCGAGGATACCAGACGGCCGATCCAATGTCATGAGTTAAGTCAAAGCTGTCCTTAGAAGTTCGCATCATCTTACTGCTACTATAGCATTAAGGCGGAAATGCATGTTTTTGGGTGTAGCAATAAGCTACAGGTCAATTTCGCATCGTGAAAAGATTCCAGGCATGGTTCGGGGATCATCTTCCGTGATTATTTTATGCCTTATTTCAAGGTCTGTGCCTAGATCGGATGACATTTGGGCGATTATCTCATCAACAAGACGATACTCCAATTCTCCGAGGTCATTATCAAAGCAAAATAATATATTGACTAAGTTGCCTTCTAGTTCTAAGGAAGCTCTACGAAGCTTTGGAGGTACTCGATGAAGCAAAGCTTGCATAGCCGAAAATTTTACATCTGCAAAGCT
Organism: Chlamydiales bacterium; assembly: GCA_030679955.1. Classification (GTDB taxonomy): domain Bacteria; phylum Chlamydiota; class Chlamydiia; order Chlamydiales; family JAJFMA01; genus CAMFKD01. The sequence continues at coordinate 34,473 of JAUXSF010000019.1, forward strand.
GATATCACTCTTCATATCTGAAATACACACAATGCCCTTTGGAAGGGGGTGGGGTTGGAGCATCTATTCTATGTGGCCCATAATTAAACTGAATTTGATCTAGCTTGTTTGGGGGGTAATCTGAAATTATCTCTGTTAAAGTACACTCAACAGCTTCCTCATTTGCTTCAGTTATTGGGCCGTCATAATAAAAGTTCACACTAACCGTGTCTTCATCTGTGTCTACGTAAACTGCTCGTAAATTGGGATGCACATATCCTAATAGCGCCGACTGGGTTACTAACATGAGGTTTAACAATGATCTATTCATATTAATTAATTGGTCTAGCGGGAACGATATGTGCCCCTTTTTTTGAATAGTGGATGGTCCCTACAGTCGTCCTAGTTTTTACACCGGTTATTTCTTCAACATGGTAGCCGATAAACTCCTGAAAGTCGACTGTTTCACGATAGCCGGGTGTTCCAGGTATTCGTTTATTTGCTGGTCGTCCTGTTCCTGCAAAGTCTTTTAGAAGCCGTTCTGGGTCTTTATGAGTGAATATACTTCTAAAACCACCTTCATATCTACGGGAACCGACAATGTGTTTGTTTTGTTTGTCCCACTCGAGTTTGACGGTTTTGAAGTACTCGCTACGCTTGGTGCAATGTTCGGTTGCGGCTACGACGATGCGTTCTTTGTTAGCATTCGAGACCGTCATGGTTTCAAAGATAAGCAACCGATTTGCCTCGCGCAGCTTTTGGTACGCTGCCACGGCTTTTATAGCGGCACTGCCAGCATAAATGTCGGTGCCAAACTTGCCCAGGATGTATCCTATCTGCCTTCCACGTTCATAATCGGGAAGGGCTTCGAATGATTTGATGAGCCGTTTGCACTCTTTAGTGCATTCCTTAAGAGTGTTTTTATCTAGAGACCTCAGGTGTTCAACGACAAATCCCGCCACTTCAGCACTGGCATCTACGAATTGATTATAGGAATGAAGGGGTTCTTGACAGCAGGTCCACAGGCACGTGCTAATTCCTCTAACACTATTCCAGAGGCAAGGAAATAGGTCGGCAACAGAATCATAACCCCCTTCTACTAATCCATCCAAAAGGCCGCTGGCAAAGATAGGGGAGTTGTTCGATGTCTGGCTAACTGCGCTGAGCTTATCGGAATTTAGGAAGTCTTCTAACGCATCGTCAAAATTTCCGGTTTCAAAATAAGCCACTGCCCTTTGATAGTAGAGATCTTTAGCATTTGGATCTTTCTGAATGGCTTCTGATAAAGTGATGATGGCTTTATCGTACTCTCCAACTTCGCTAAGGGCTGTGCCAAGCATCGCTTTGGACTCTTCTAAGAGTTCGTTAGGCCCCCCTCCTTCTATGAATGCAACCATATCTTGAACGCACTCATGATGCTCACCCTGGTCATAGTGCAGGCGACCTCTATCATAGTACGAATAGAGATGTCTGTGTTCGTGGATGCAGTTGGAATACATTACGTTGAACTGCGTAGCAACATCTTGCCAACCGTTCATCAAAATATCGACTCCGGGAGGATCTGACCTTGCTAATGATTCTCGAAAGACCTGGCCATAGTGCTATAGGTATTCGTGTATTCGACCTGATCTCTAGCTATGTCTAAAACAGATCTGGAGTAGGTTTCACGAAATAGCCGTCCGCCAGCGCGGTGAGCGTTGTATAGAGCTTCCGTAGCACGACTTTTAATCAGGCGTATTTCGGAACCATGACGTGGACAAAAGGGAGTGCCGCTAGCTAGGTCACTAGATATGCAGAGTAAGAAAAGAAGAAAAATAGGTATGCGCATGTTGAGTCTCAATAAAATCGTTGACGCATGACATACTAGCCTGCATTCACATTTTCTTAAAATAAATTTTTGCGATTTTGCTTCTTAGCGACTTCGCGTCTTAGCGTTAATGTTCCAAAAAATGATTTGGAATATAAATCATGATAACTCAAGGTGATCACTGCTGAGGAGTAGTGATGAAAAGGTTAGTAGGCTTATTTTTGATGATGCTACCCATGCTGCTGCAGGGTGGGGAGTTTACCTTTTATCACGCATTGAAAGACTTTACTCCCCAGGGTGAGGTTGTCTTTAGCAACAATCAAGTCTACCAAGTAGATCCCCCTTTAGTGAGAGAGCTTAGCACTTGGGTCCTCGATGACCAAATGTGGGTAACAATCGCTCATGTAGAAGGCTCGCAAATACGTGTCATGCTTAGTAATGACGACCGGAAAACCTTCGTAATGGCCACCTTTGTGCAAGGTGACTCAACAGTCCTCTCGCCCATTCGAAACATTTCTGGGGCTAGACATCCTACCTACGGAATATATGTGAACGCTATCCTACTCGAAGATGGACACTTGTACGGTATTGACGATGCGGAAGTGTTCAGGGATAACCCCTGGTCCGTTGGCGAGGTCGTGGAAAATGGCGATGTCGAATGGATTCCCATAGTTAGAGGTCAACCCCCATATCCTCGTGTTATGCTTCGTAATCTAGCCACTGGGCAAGTCTTACCTGCCACAGTCCTTCAATAGTATAATTACTATAAATCTATGTAATGCTTGTTATATTTATTGACAATATAATTCACGATAATTATAGTGGATTTTTTGATCAATAAATAAATCGTAACAGTTATTGCATGGATAGCGCATTTAGTATTCATCTTCAATTCGCAGGCGAGTCCGTTTTAATTTCGGGTGAGCATGAACTTTGCCTGGACACGAAAATTGCTTTGCTCGACGCTGCCAAACAATTGGCTGAGGGCGATAGTGAGTCGGCTGAAAAAGAGCTGAAGAAGGTCGCGAAGCAGATTATTACGGCAGATTGTGCCACGATCAAGCAATGTCTAGAAACTATTCAAAACTATTCAAATCCTATCATCTGCCATCGTCTATGTTTGGCTATATTGGCAGCGTCATGCAAACTCACAGTTCCAGAAAGAACTGATTTTTTTGACCAGTTTTGCGAGATTTTGCCCAACTTACGTATCGATGTGACTGGAAAGGAACTGATCGACACATGGGGTGTGGACTCTGTGGAAAACTGCATTGGTGAGATTTCGAGAGATGAGGTGTTTAGGAACTTTTTATTTACAAGCGCCTGTTGGCCACTTTATCGAAAGGTAGGTTTAGCAATCCTTGAGGAGTGCCAACGTCTGAGTGCTTCTTTGTATCCTAAGCTAAACGACTTTGCTTTTCCTTGCCAACGTCACCGGACACGCGTTACGAACGCTTTGAAGTATTTCTCCCCCAAATCCCTTTCTAAAATTGATAGCGTTGAAGCCTTTGACGTAACGATCAAAGATATACTACGTGAGTTAACGCCCCCTTTCGATCAAAACGAGTCTACGCTTTCTAGGGAAGATAGTGAAAGCATCCATGTGGTTAATCGGCATGCTAAGAGTGCGGCCAAGTTATTAAGTCAGGATTTATTGAGTAAGAATCTTGATGAACAACTCGATTCCTGTTCTCCGCTTACCTTAAGGGGTATTATTGATTTTTTGGCGTCGATTAGCTTTTTAGTTAAGTTAACAAAAGGTAAAAAGTCCGTCTTAACGACCTTTGCAGCTAGCTACCTGATGGATGGTTTGGATGTCTTTGTGAAAGAGCATCACAATGGGTTGGGCTGTTTTTGTGGGGGGATACTGTTTACCTCATTGGCTAAAGCTACATACAACGTTATGAATATTGATCGAACCCATTTTATTCGGAAGCTTGGAGACGGTTGGAAGAGCTCCGCAGCAACCGAAGCACTGTTGCCCTTTCTTAAGTCAGGTTTCTTTGATCAAATAGCGGATCATTTTCATTCACAAATGCAGATATTATGCGTTGACGAGATCGTTAACAGCAGTGAGAAAGTTAATCACATTGCTTTAGGCTGGGTTGACAAGAAAGACGGCCACTTTATGTGGGCAGTTGTGCGCAGATTGCTTTCTGAGTGGCAAGTGAAGATAATTAATACCGGCTGCGGAATTGACCTTCATGATCAAATACCAGCTCCTAGCGGTTCAGGGCTTATTTACGCATTATCTAAAACTCATCAGGGCATAGGTGTCGATAAGCTAAGAGACTATTTAATGTCGGCAACTCGCTTTAATCGCATAGGTAAGCTTAGCCAATATTTTGTTCAAAATGGATGGGATCCAAACGACGAAGATGCGCGCGATGATGTGGCTCTTTCAGTGATTTACGATGGGGTGAAAGGTGATAGCGCAATTGACGTGTTTTACGGTAAAGGCCAGCGATCAATCACCTGTGTTACCAAGTGCTTTAATGCGGTTATTCGGTGCGAAGATCCTGAGAGCTATACCGACTTTCATCTAATAAGCAAAATGTTAGCTTTTACAACTTGGTATGGGCGATTTGCGGCGGAAGGAAAATGCGCTGATTTAGAGATAGAGTTTTCGCAAACAATTGCAAAGGAATTATTTTTCAGGCTGTCGGAGAGTGGTGCACCCCCAGAACTATTAGAAGCAATAGCTCATTTTCTGGCTACAGATGATATGTGGAAGTTTAAATGTGTGCCAATCGTCAAGAGTGTTTATGCAAGCCATTTGCAGTGGAGCAACAACGCACAAACGGCGGCTGCCTGGCTAAAATACATCTACAAACTAAGTTTTCCTGCAGGATTGCAATGCACCGCAGAGGTCATTGATGAGCACGTTAATGGTCGGCGCTCTTTTGAGGTCGCTGTTGATGCATTGAAGCTTTTAGCAAAGTATGCGAGTGACAAGCCCAAGGCTTACACGAAATTAGAAAAACGATGTCAGCAGCTTTCTCAATTCCCTTGGGAAAAACTGAAAAATGATCATTACAAGCTTGTGAAGCGGATTGTGAAACAAATGTCACTCTCCAAAAAAGAAGTTAGTCTTTATAGGACATTACGAAGCCTTTTATGCAGGCAAACCAATCCGCCCTTAAAACGTGTTGTTAGCCAAGATTGGCCGTCAGGAAATATAAAAAATCATTGTTCAGATACCGATCTGAATGCCGATTGCGCCTAACATGATAATAAAACGATAATGGTTAGTTAATGGAAAATACGAATATTAATACTCAAATCGCAGGTGAATCCACGTCATTTATAGGCGAGAATGAGGTTTGCCAAGTCCTAAAAACAGCTTTGATTGACGCTGCTAAAGAGTTAGCTGACGGTGATAGTGGATCGGCTGAAACAAAGCTAAAGGAGGTCGCGGAGCACATTATTCTGGCAGTTCGTTCTGAAAGGAAACAGTGCTTTGAGATTATTCAAGCCTATAAAAATCCGGTGATTTGCCATCGTTTGTGTTTGGCTATAGTGGAAGCTACATGCAAGTATCCAAGCTTTAGGAACCTAAATTTCTTTGATCAGTTTGATGCGATTATTCCTCAATTGAATATCGATGTGAGTTTGACCGAGCTGTTCGACGCATGGGGATCGGGCTCTATCGACGACTTTATATGTGTGGTTTCGAGGGATGTGTCGTTTATGAAATTTCTATATGAAAGAGGCTGCTGGTCTATCTGTCGAAAGGTTGGTCTGGCCACGCTTGAACATTGCCACAGTCGAACTATTTCTTGTCGTCGCAAAATAACTAACTTTGTCTTTCCTGGTTTGCGCCACCAGGCCTATGTGAAGAACGCCTTGAGCTTTTTCATGCCCGAGTCTATTTCTAAAATTTCTTCGGTGGAAGATTTTGCTGGAGCACTGAGCGACGTGCTAAGGGAGTTAACTCCTACCCGAAACCAGAAAAAATCTACGATTTCTTTTGAAGATAGAGAGAGCATAGGTCAAATTTGGCAAGAGGCAACAAACGCTGCTCTGCTACTGACTCATGATTTGTTAAGCAAGACCCTTAATGAAGAAATTGATCCTACATTGTCACTCACGTTACTCTCCGTAATTGACTATTTGGCTTCGATCGGTCTATTGAATAGGCTAGCCCAAGAGGACCAGGAAAATGATCATTCTGTCGTAACAGCATTTGGAGCCCATTACCTCATGGATGGCTCGGATAACTTTTTGGAGGATAATTCATTTGGCATAGATCGCCTGGCTGGAGGGATTATGTTCTACTCTTTGGCCAATGCGGCATACAAGGTATTGGGAATCGATCAGAGCCTATTTCTGAAGAAGATGGCAGAGGGTTGGCAGAGTGGATCGGCGTGCGAGGCAGTATTGGCTTTTAAGGGATCTGACGCCTACGACGAAATTAATGATCATTTCTTCTCACAAATGCAATCTTGGTACATTGACACAATCGTTAACAGTGGCGAAGGTGCTAGTCACATTGCGTTGGGTTGGATCGATAAGCCAGCGGGTCATTTTATGTGGGGAATAGTAGATCAAACACCCTTCGAATGGCAGATGAAAGTAATTAACACAGGCTGCGGAAATCGCCGACATGATCAAAAGCCAGCGCCTAGCGGTTCCGGAGTTGTTTACGCTCTAAGCAAAACTATTCATGGTACAGGTCTTGACAAACTGCGAAGCTATTTAACATCAGCTACTCAGTTTGTACGTGTAGGAGCCCTATACAAACACGTTGCTCAAACTGGGGCAAATGCTGACGACGAAAAAGTTCGGGATAACGTAGCTCTTGCAGCGAATTACGATGGAGTCGCTGGTGATAGTGCTATAGACACCATTTATGGTAAAGGTCAGCGAAGTATCACTTGTGTAACGAAGTGCTTTAAAGCGATCATACGCTGTGAAGACTCCGAGAACTACAAGGACTTTCATCTCATAAGCAAAATGTTGGCTTATACAACTTGGCATAAGCGATTGGAGGCTTTGGAACTAGATCATGATTTAGAAGTGCAGTTTCTGCAATCGTTGGCGAAAAAGCTCTTTTTCAAACTTGTAGAGAGTGGCGCTACATCGGAGTTATTAGAGTCGATAGCTCACTACCTCATAACCGACGATAGCTGGATGTTTAAATGTGTGCCGATTATGAAGAGCGTATACACAAGCCATTTGCAATCAAATAACAACGTTCAAGCAGCAGCATGGCTAAAGTATATATTCGTTCTGAATTCTTCTTTGGGTCTACAATGCACAGCAGAGGTTATTGATGATCATGTTGACGGTCGACGCTCCTTTGAGGTCGCTGTAGACGCATTGAAACTTTTAGCAAAGCCAGCAAACAATTCGTCCAAGACTTATGCGAGGCTGGAAAAGCGATGCCTGCAACTATCGAAATTTTCTTGGGAAACGCTAAGGGGCCGTCATTATAAGCTCTTAAAACGGATTGTGAAACAAATGTCGCTCTCCAAAAAGGACGTGAGCATATATAAAACCCTGCAAAACCTTCTAAGCGCGCAAACCAATCAACCTTCAAAACGTGAAGCTAACGAAGATTGGCCGACTGGGATTAGAAAAGTTCGTTTTCTAGAAGCTGACAGCGCTTAGAAAGGACATAAGAATATATCAGGCATATGCATCAGTGCAGTATCTGTAAAAAGGGAATGGGAATTTAACGCAAAGGCGCGGAGGTGCAAAGAGAAACAACCTTCTTTGCGCCTCTGCGTCTTGGCGTTGAATCCTTATCTTTCACGTGTCTTGTACTCTAGATTTTTGGGTGATCTATGTAATAAATTCCTGTATAGTTCGTCCTTTCAATTGTAGGAGATATTTATGCGAATTGGCGTCCCTAAAGAGGTTAAGATCCAGGAATACCGCGTAGCGGCAACTCCGGACATAGTACGATCTCTAGTGGCTGATGGTCACGAGGTATTCATCCAATCTCAGGCTGGTCAAAGGAGCGGTTACACGGACGATATGTACCTTGCCGCGGGTGCCAAAATTGTATCCACAGCAGGCGAAATTTACGCTTGTGATTTGGTTGTCAAAGTTAAAGAACCACAAATCAGCGAAGTCGCGTTAATCCGCGAGGGGTTAGTGATGTTCTGCTTCTTTCACCTTGCTGCAGAGCCTAGCCTTGCCCAAGAGCTTATCGCTCGCAAATGTATTGCTATCTCTTATGATACCGTTACCGATAGCGAAGGTCGACTGCCTCTGCTCTATCCCATGAGCGAGATCGCCGGTCGTGTAGCCATCCAGGTAGGTGCTACGTTGCTTCAAGCGAATAATGGTGGTCGTGGTATTCTTCTGGGCGGTATTGCTGGCACCCCACGCGGCAAAGTCGTGGTGATTGGTGGTGGAGCTTCTGGCACAGAATCGGTACGCATGGCCCTGGGCCTTGGAGCGCAGGTAACGGTTATCGACAAAAACCTCTTCCGTTTAAGACAACTCGATGCACTATTTCCAAATGGTTTGACAACTCTTGCTTCGACACCCGGAACTGTAACCGAGGCATTGGTCGGCGCTGACCTTGTCGTTGGAGCTGTGCTTCTTCCTGGCAAAAAGACGCCTAAAGTGGTAACTAGAGCTATGTTGGCGGGAATGTCTCCAGGTTCGGTAATTGTCGATATCGCTATCGACCAGGGCGGATGCTGCGAAACATCGCGTCCCACAACCCATGATGATCCAACTTATGTCGTAGATGGTGTCACTCACTACTGTGTAACCAACATGCCTGGAAGCTGCCCACGCACCGCTAGTCAAGCCCTGACCAATGCTACAAGCGAGTATATTAGAGCTTTAGCCAACAAAGGTTACTGCAAAGCGTTGATGGACGATGTTGGTTTGCGCCAAGGTCTTAATACTTGCGGTGGCAAAATCACGAACCGCTCCGTGGCAGATGATCTTAAATTAGCCTACACACCTGCAGAGGAGCTTCTGTGCAGTCACGTTACCTAATCGGTATTGACTTAGGGACGACTAACAGCGCCGTTTCTTTTTTTGATACGGAAGGCAACCAAGGCGTTCAGCAATTTTCCTTACAACAGCTTACGAATAGAGGCTTTGTTCAGGAAAGGTCCACGCTGCCCTCTTTTTGTTACCTCACACTAACTGGCGAATGGTCGCCAGGTGATGTCAAGTTGCCGTGGAGCAAAAGTGCATCCTTTATCACTGGCGAGCTTGCTCGGGAACAGGGAGCATTGGTTCCTACTCGGTTGATTTCTTCCGCTAAAAGCTGGCTATGCAATTCCGCAGCCGATAGAACAGACCGCATCTTGCCCGTTTCTGCAGAAGAGAGTATTCGCATTAGTCCCGTAGAAGCCACGAGACGCTATTTAGACCATATGCGCGCCGCCTGGAACCACTCCATGGCTAGAGATAACCCTGATGCTGAAATGGAAGCTCAAGAGGTTATCTTGACCGTCCCAGCCTCTTTTGACGAAGTTGCACGCACGTTAACTGCTAGGGCTGCACAGGAAGCTGGGCTTACGCGTGTTACGCTATTAGAGGAACCCCAGGCCGCATTTTATGAGTGGATTCGTTCACACGAAAGTGATTGGCAACACATGCTTAAAGCGGGGCAGCGTATTGTCGTTTGTGATGTTGGCGGTGGTACTACCGACTTTAGCCTGATCGAAGTGGTGGATAAAGACGGTGTATTGGGCTTTCAGCGCTTAGCAGTCGGTGACCATCTCCTGTTGGGCGGTGATAACATGGATGCCTTTTTGGCACACCAATTTGCACAGCGATTTCAGACGGAGGAGCTATCACCGACACAATGGCTGCAGCTTCGCCATGAAGCACGAAAGGCCAAAGAAGCTTTATTGGCAGAAAGTAGCCCCGCCGCTACCCACACTGTACGTTTGCAAGCAGCCGGATCTCGCATAGTGGCCGGTAGCCTATCCAACGAGGTGAGCGCGGCCGAAGTACAGCAGCTCTTGCTCGACGGTTTCTTTGGTATTTATCCTCAGCAGGAAGCATTAACTTTAAGAAAGCGCCCCGGCATTCGCTCTTTAGGCCTACCATATGAAGAAGAAGCCTCCATCACTAAGCATCTAGCGCACTTTCTTTTTCAGCATGGGCAGCTGACATCGGCGCCCGAGTATATTCTGTTTAATGGCGGAGCCATGAAGCCCGCAATCTTTCAGCAAGCGATAGTAGAGTCGATAGCTAAATGGTATGACAGTGCCAAGCCTACCATATTGAAAAATAGCAGCTTGGATCTCAGCGTGTCACGAGGGGCTACCTACTATGGCAGAACACGCCGAGGCTTAGGTGTTCGCATTGGTGGCGGTACTCCACGCACCTATTATTTGAAAATAGAAGTCAAAAACGCTTCTGGCAGCGTTACTAATAAAGCTCTGACGTTGCTGCCAAGAGGAAGTGAAGAGGGGGCAAGCTATGAATCCGATCATACCTTCCATTTAGCTCCTAATCGTCCCGTCTCATTTCAGCTATACAGCTCTCATGTACGCCTTCACGATCAGTCGGGAAGTCTGATAGACATTGTTCCGGAAGAGATGCAGGGACTCCCGCCTGTTCAAACGGTGATTCGATTCGGTAAGGGAGCCACTGATGCTGAGCGTATCCCCGTTAGGATAGGCCTTACGCTTACCCCTATTGGCACCTTGGCTCTCTGGCTGCGTAGTGAAAATACAACGCATCGCTGGAATCTTGAATTCCAGATGCGCCAAGCAAGTGGGCAGGAGGATAGCCTAGCCTCCTTAGGCCCTGAGAGAAGCGATGAGCTACACGACGATTCGCATTTGCAGGAAACCAAAGAGCTTGTTGCAGATATCTTTTTACAAAAGACTACCACGTCGCCGGCAAAGGCTGTCGAGGCGATAGAACTGGTTTTGAATTCGCCAAAGCAAGAATGGCCTCCCAGTATTTTGCGCGCTATTGCAGATACTCTTTTGGACATCGCGGATAAACGTAAGACCTCTTTAGAGATAGAGAGAAGATGGTGGAATCTTCTAGGCTACTGCCTTAGACCTGGTTGTGGCTATCCGTTGGATGACCATCGCATTCAAAGAATCTGGAAGATCCTTCTATCTGAAACTTCAAATGACATAGAACTGCAAATTCAGCGACTAATACTTCTTCGCAGAATATCAGGAGGTCTCAATAGAGGTCAGCAGACTCAGCTAGCCAATGCTTTAGTGAGCATAAAGCCTCCAAAGATATTCAAAGGTCAGGACCTATATCAGTATACAGAGCGTGTGCGTACTTTAGCATCTTTTGAACGTATTGATCAGAAGTTAAAGGTTCGTATAGGCGATGGACTACTTGCTCGCATCATCGCTGGACAGGCTGTAGAGCCTGAGTATTGGGCACTCGGACGTTTAGCTACCCGATCTTTGTTATTTGCATCGTTACCGCATGTTGTCCCTGTAGCTCAATGCGTTATTTGGATAGAGAAGTTGCTCGAAGCTAAGCAGGCCAATCAGCAGTGGTTAGCCTTTCCGTTAGCTCAGATGTCGCGGCAGACCGATCATCCTGAGATCAATGTACCTGGGAATTTGGCCGATCGAATACGTCAGCAGTTTCATGGGACACCATCTGACCAGGCTTTCATAAAGTATCAAAAGCCGCCAACCGAACACGCCCAGCAGAACGCGCTATTTGGTGAATCCCTCCCTGCGGGGTTGCTTCTAGTTATCGACGTGTAGGTAGAATGGACGTCGGTTCAATAAAGGATTTTTTTTTTACCACAGAGGCACAGAGACACAGAGAAGGAACAGAGAGGAGGAAAGACATTTTGCTGAGGCAAAATGTCTTCAACCTAGCTTCGCATTTTTTCACCTCTGTGCTGCTGGCAGCGAACAGGTAAATCCAAAATCTTTCCTCCTCCCTGTCTCTGTGGTAAAAAAAATCCTTTATTGCAGCGAGGGCTTCTGCAATCACCTTATATCGTCCATTTTTTTACTGAGTCGTTAAAAAGCTACCAGATTCAGGATCGTAAAACCCCTTGTTGGTGCGCACAAAACCAGTTTCTGGCTCGACCCTATTGCCACCAAAGCGCCAAGGATTAACAGCAGGGGCTGTTGAGCGGTGCCATAGCCTCCAGTATAGGCTAGAAGTATAACGAATTTCCTCACCCAGCATGCTGTGCCTATAGGCCTCGCGAACCTTGCCGTCTGCCGCGGACAGTAGTGCGACGATATTGCCATGTCGGTCTTGTATAGGAGCATACAGGTTTGCGTTAATCTCTATAGCTACGGTGTCTTCTCCTATCATTCTAAACTGTCTCAAGGAGCCGCCTTTGTCGGTGGCTCCAATATCGGTTTGATCGCAATAGAAGTACAATTCCTCGTCAACGACGTCTCCGAGGGCATCATAAGACATTTTGCTCATGCATCGATTAAAGGCGTCGTACGTATAAATCCAGCGACCTTCTGTTGACTGCATTTCCACAAGACGCCCAATGGCATCGTAATGATATTTTCGGTGGCTATCAGATAGTCTAAAGCCTGCTGGATCGTAAGTGTAGCGCGAATCACCATGTTGTAGTATCTGACCAAGATCGTTCAATTGGCATGGCAGGCCATCCTTGCTAAGTCGATTATTTATCGAATTATAGCTGTAGGTGTGTTGTGCGACCCCTACCTCCCTTGTCAGATGGTACAGATCGTCATATTCGTACTGGCATAATGCCTCATCCATTTGATCTCTGCGATTCAGTTTGATCAATTTGCCTGCAGCATTATAACCGTCATCTGGAACCGACTCCTCGTAATGGGCATTATACAGAGTTTTCAGGCGGCCTGCATCATCCCAAGAGTATTGGATAGTGCCGGCACCCTTAATCATTTTACTTTCAAGAATACGTCCAGCAGCATCGCGAGCGATGTAGTCATGACGATAGAGAGGGACGTTATTGGAGGTTAATCGTTCGACACTTAGCAAGTACGACTCGTCATAGACGTGGAAGACCGCGCTGCCATCGGGCAGTACCATCTTTATCATGCGATCTAGGCCATCATATTCATAAGCAAGCGACAGCCCGTTTGCTAATGTTTCATGAATCAGACGATTGGCATTATCATATCTGCGCTTTGTCTCAGTTCCTTGAATATTGTCTCTACAAGCGATGAGATTGCCATTGGCATCATAGCTATAGTGGTAATTGATTGAGGCATCCGACGCAGAGAAGTTTGAGAGTCGACCTTGTGAATCATAGATATACCTGAGAACTGTTCCGTCTGGCGTTATCTCGGCTTCTTTTTGGCCATATCTATTGTAATTGTAGTAGGACTGCTTGAGATGAGGAGTGCCATGCGTTGTCAGCCTTCCCATGCTGTCGTACTGCCACTCTGTGATGACCTCTCTATCTGGCAAGTCTTCTGCTTTGACGATATCAATTCGCTGTTGCAATCTACCTAGGAGATCGTACCTTAAGCGGTGACAGCTTGTTTCTATGCCTGATGCGTTGGTTGTTACATTGCATACGGGGCGTCCAAGGGCATCATAGGTGATGATTACTTGATTTCCCAAGCTATCGACAGAGGTTGTTTGCAGGACACGCTGACCTCGTTCATTCTGATAGTTGTAGTTATACAACGTGGGTGAGCTTTCTACGTTTTCGTTTAGATGCGCAGGTTCATTCGCGATGGTGCAAACATCCGTGATATCTGGGCCTATCCATTTGATTGTTTTCGATAGGTTCCCTTTATCATCATATTCGTAGCTAGACCATCCTGAGGGTGTGATGAATTTTATCAGGAGACCGGTATTGTCATATTGGTATTGAGTCACACTTCCGTTGGCATCGGTCTCAGAGGTCAAGAGATTGCCTTTATATGTCGCGGTTGTGACTCCGGAAGCTGTTTCTTTGCGCGTTGTATTACCTAATCCATCGTATGTAAATTGTGTCCAGCAGCCATTGAGGGCTTTTTTGTGGCGCAAAGTGCCATCTAAATTGTATTCATAGCTCTCCGTTGATCCGTCTGGATATTCCACCTGGGTGATTTGGTTTCTGGCGTTATATTTTTTATGTGTATGGTTTCCTTGAGCATCTATGATGGCGGTGATGTTGCCGACAACATCATATTCCAGGCGCTCTGTAGCCTGTTGTCCTTGATCGTTTGGTGGCAGCGTGGTAGCAATTAGACGACAAAGATCATCATATCGGTAGCTGGTCGTGTTGCCAAAACTATCTGTAGAGGCGATACGGTTTCCCAACAAGTCATAATGATAATGCTGTTCGAAAGCTTGCCCATCCGCGCAGACATGTCTTTCACCGATCAAGCGGTTCATGCAGTCATAAGAGAGCTCTTGGTACTCCTCGGAATTGGATGGTTTCTCGTATACCTTATTTCCGTTGGCATCGAATCTACGCTGGATAATCGCTCCGGTGGAGTTCTGTTCCCAAATTACGTTTCCTAGGCGATCGTATTGCCATTGTAGTGTGTATTGGTGGGTGTCATTGGCATCGTAGAATACCTGTTCGGTCATCCAGCCTTCATTAGAGTAGCTGTTGATCTTGGTAGTCACATGTCTCTCAAAACCTATCTCCGGGTCGTAGAAATACTCGCTTTCTACCTCTGGCAGTCCATAGGGGAAGGTCTTTCGTGGTGTAGTGCGCGTTATCTTTCTGATCATGACATCCGCAAGGTCCTCAGGAGAGTCACCTGAACCATCGTCAACAATCTTGGCGATCACGTTTGCCTGATCATCATGCTGATAGAATTCACGTTTGAGTATCTTGCCATTAGCCACTGTCTTAACGGATTCCAAGATATTGCTGTTTAGCTTGTATCCATAGAGGATTTTACTATCATTCGGTTGTTCTTCGGAAAGAAGTAGTCCGTATTTGTCTTGTGAGTACGTTTTTCTAATGACGTGGCTCTCACAGCCATTATAATAAGGGGTACCTTGCGGGCTAAGTACAGGCAATGTGTGGTTGGTGCCGGAAAGTGGCCCTAGTAGGTGCTCGGCAATGATCTTGTTGTTTGCATCGTAGTCGAAGTACTTGCAGGATACTACATTGTCTCTCTCATCCAACAATGCGTTGCACAGCAGGTTGCAGCGAGCTCCCCAAAAGAACTTTCTTGTGGAGTATTTACGGAATTCGTTCTCGGTTCGCCCAAGATACCGTTCGATCGTATCTAGTTTCGTTCCATTGCCAAATCTGTAAACTGTGCGGTTATTGTGGGCATCGCGCATTTCAGTTTGTCCCGGACCGTACAGAAAGTGATGTGTAGTGATCACACTGTTTCCAGGTCCTCCAGGTACCTTAAGCGTATAGACTTTTCCAAACGAGAGGCTCTTATTATTTACGTAGTAGTCAATTTGCTGAAAACGCCCCTCAGGCATCTGCCTTAGGCGCAAGCGCTCTAAGTGTAAGTCGTCTAGTACAAGATAGGAGTAGCGTTCAAGAGGGGAATTGGGTGTGTTTGCCTCTATCAAGTAGCTGGTGAGACCCAGTCTAGTAGGAGTGAGTCTAAACGTATAGGCAGCCTCTCTGCCATCAATAGAACGTAACCTAGCGCATCTTATGGAACCGGTCATGCAATCTGAGTAATCAAATGTAAGCGAAGCGAAAGGCAGTGAATCTGCCTCGTTGCATAACGTGATCTTGCTTAGGCGAACATGATCATCGGTGTGTTCATAGCGAAGGAGGTGACCATTCGGACGAATTTCTTCGGTAAGGCTTAAATGTCCGGGCAGATGTACGATGTGCTGGTTTCTCAGACGCTCAAACCTTCTAATACCGCCATTGCAAAGGTTTATAGTCATGCTTTGGTTGGCCGCTAAAAAGTCCGCTGTTTGATTTTTTAGGTCTTCAGTAATGCCTCGATCATAGAGCGCCAATTGTTGGTCTCCATGGCAATCCTGCGGAGGGTATTTCGCGATTAACTGTCGGCCTACTCTATCCCACGCTACTTCGGTGGAAGTTACATAGTTGACAAGGGTGCCTGTCGGTTCGGGAGCAATCAGCCGATAGAAGTCGTTATGGACGGCGATAATCGCCTCTTTTGGGTGGTTATACGTCCAGTTATCGCACAAACTGAACCCATCCCGTCGATCACCGGAACAGTATATACGCTGAAACGTCAAGGGCTCTGGCCCGGGTAAGGCAAAGTCCAATGCTGTGTGAGTGTAGCTCCCAGTAAGAATGTTAACGCACCCCGCCACGATTTCAGAGGGGCTTTCAGCGTAGAGTCCTAGGGAGATAGAGCAGAAGAAGGAAAATAGCAATCGCATGATATTGGTTGGTAAGGCAAGAGTTTTCGTGATTAAGGTGCGTATCTTTAGCACTTCATCGGATTTAATCAAGGTTTTTTTTGGACTACCCGAGCCCTGAGTCGCCAAAGGGGCTATATTGTCCTCTTTTTTTGGGTCGAGAGTCTCCATAGTCTCTTTCGTTGCAAAGACCCCTTTCCCAAAGACAAAACATGTGACAAATAAATTGATATTTGATACGATGAAAAAAATACTAACTTAATTATAGTGTGTTTGAAGTAGTATATGGTAAGTTTACCAAAGATATTAGAGCCATATAAAGAAGCTGGTAAAAGCCTTATTAAGAGTGGTGCCGTTAAAGAAATTGAATTTTCCGGCGCAACTTACCAAGTTTTGGTTGAAGATCCTTCGCGAGAACAGGGCGTTTGGGCCTTCATGCAGCTAGATGAAACCGGGAGCATCAACGATTGCTTCTGTGGCTGTGATGAAAGCGATGAGAATGCAGCCTGCCGACACTTAGCAGCAGCTTACTTCAAAGTTTTCAATGGCAATGCTGTACCGCTTCACCTTCGGTTTGAGCACTCCATCTGGCATCAGCTCTGCAGCCACTATGCGGAGAAGATCGGATACGATTCAGACCAACTTAAAAAGAGTCAGGATGGTGGCTATGAGTATTGTTCGATATCCGGGAAGCGGCTCTTTAGCATCCGTGGAGTTACCAAGGAAGGTAAGGAAGTTTTACGTCAGCTCATGGAAACGCGGCTGCAAGAAACTGAAGAAACCTCACTAAAATTTTCCAATTTATCCCAGTCAGAGATCCAGTTATGGCGTGAAGGTCGCCCCAGCTTGAGTTTATTGTACCATCTATCGTTTTGGAACGACTTAGCTCGCTGGATGATGGTAATGCAGGATCGAAAGACATATGACCTAACCTTCGAGTACTCTGCTCAAGGTATTCCGAACTATCTCATCGCCAGTTTTACTCCGATTAAAGTGGAATTTTACTTACCGGAAGCGCTGTTACCACCATTGATTCCTGCCTTAGCTGAAGTAAAAACGCCCATGTCCATCAAAGATTACGCCAAAGACGCCATTTCAAAGATCACCTACGACGAAGAGACCGGCTGTTTGGTGATTGATCGAACATCTTTTTCTCAAGATAGCATCGGCACACCAAAAGGTCCGGTTATACGCTTAGGTGAGTGGCTATTTTCCAAAGATCAGGGTTTTGTCCATACCGAAGTGGGTAGCCTGCTGTCTAAGAAGAGAATATGTGGCGATGATGTCTCTGAGTTGCTGCGGCATCACTACCTGTTTGTTAAGGATAAGCTGGACGGTGTGGATGTTCATCCCGAATCTGTCGAAGTATCCTATCATTTGTCTTTTGATTCAGACTGGAACTTGCACATTCGCTCCTACTTATTCGAGCCGGGTGATCTCCAGCACCCTCGCTCACGGTGTTTTGGTTCATGGGCTTATTTGGCAGGCGATGGGTTCTATCGTCTGCGTAATACACGCTCGGGAGACGCTGACGAGGTGATATCCTCGCGGGACGTCTCAGACTTTGTGACGCAGAATAGAGTGTGGCTGTCAGGACAAGAAGGCTTTAGCCCACATTTGGCAAATATCGAATCAGAGCTATCGTACGAGATGGATGCTGATGGAAATCTACATTTTACTACCTACAACCCACCAGAGGATGCTACTGAGGGGCAGCGAGATTTCGGCCGTTGGCTCTATATTGCCGGTCAGGGCTTTTTCGCTAAGGTAGGATCCCATTTGGGACTTCCAGTTCGTCCAGGAGTAGTGATTAGGGCGGAGTCGTTAGGGTTATTTATACATATGAATAAAGAGGAATTGCAGTTAGTTCCGCGATTCTTTAGCTCTTCATGTCCAATTATCCGTTCACAAGTTCGGGTAATGCTCACTGAAAAGGGCATTTCGGTAATTCCTGTTTATGAATTGGAAAAGCAGTATCAGGATGCTGACCTGCGCTTTTACGGCGATTACGTTTACAACCCTGGCGAGGGTTTTAGCGCCTTGCCCTTGGATAGCCGCCTACCTGAAGACTATCGTACGCAGGTGTACATCGATTCCGAGAACGAAGCGCTATTTCTAGCTTATGAACTAGATCGACTAAAGCCATACATCGCGTATCTAGACCCACGCTTACATAGACCTGAGCGCATGGACCTTGTGGCTGAGGAGGCTGAAATAGCCCAGCAAGGGAAGGGGTGGTACTCTCTACGCTTATCTTTCCACACCGATCGCGGGGTTATCCCCGTTACACATTTGTGGAAGGCGATTACTAATAAAGAACGGTTCCTCTTCTCCGAAGCCGGCTTGGTGGACTTACACGATCCACGGTTTGTATGGCTTCATAGTATGGCCAAACAGCGTATTGACCTGCGTAAAAACAGCATCACTCTTTCTACGATGGAGTTGATCCGTCTTAATGTCTTCGATGAAATTAAGTCGACTAATAAGCGTGGCGACAAGGCTGAAATTACCCGCACCTTGCTACGTGAGTTGATGACCTTTGAGGAACCTGAAGAACCCGATATTACAGGTTTAGCTAGCAACCTCAGACCTTATCAAGAAAAAGGCGTGCGTTGGTTGTGGTTTCTGTACCATCATGGGCTTTCAGGCATGCTATGCGATGACATGGGCCTGGGTAAGACTCACCAATCTATGGCTCTCATGGCCGCTTTGCGCAACGACTTTGTTAAGCGTGGCGTAACCCGCAAGCCGCGATTTTTGGTTATTTGCCCTACCTCCGTCCTTTACCATTGGGAGGAAAAGCTACAGCAGTTCCTCCCTGGTATACGCGTGCATATGTTCTATGGCCTAGAGCGTAACTTGGAAGACTTCACCGATGACTGCGACGTATTGCTAACCTCTTACGGCATCTGGCGTCGTGAAGTTTCTCGTTTGAAAGAGATCAAATTTGACCTGGGAATATTCGACGAGGTGCAAGCAGCCAAAAGCCAGGCGAGTCGCCTTCACCACTCTCTGCTGAACGTTCATGCCAGTATGCGCCTGGGCCTTACAGGCACGCCGATCGAAAACCATTTGATGGAGCTAAAGGCACTCTTTGACGTAGTTCTACCGACGTATATGCCTTCAGAGCGAGACTATCGAGAATTTTTCATCAAGCCAATCGAGAAAGATAATGATATAGGGCGCCGACAATTGCTCTCACGCTTGATCAAGCCCTTTATGTTACGTCGTAAGAAAGAAGATGTGTTAACAGATCTTCCAGAGAAGACAGAAGAAATAGCTCACTGTGAGCTGTCTGTCGAGCAGCGTAAGCTCTATCGCGAAGTATTGGACCAAGGGCGCCAAGCGCTAATCACAGACCTCAGTGACCAAGCGAAGGTTATCCCTTATGTTCATATCTTTGCTATCCTCACCCAGCTAAAGCGTATTTGCAACCATCCTGCCGTTTACCTCAAAACACCTTCGGAGTATCGTAAGCACGAATCTGGTAAGTGGGAGCTCTTTGTAGAGCTCTTAAGCGAGGCGCGTGACAGCGGTCAGAAGGTTGTCGTATTCTCTCAATATCTTGCCATGCTGGATATTTTTGAGGAGTACCTGAAGCAAGAAGGTATTTCCTTTGCTGCTATCCGCGGGTCTACCACAGATCGTGGAGAGCAGTTGAAGCTCTTTAACCAAGATCCTACTTGCGAGGTGTTCTTGGGGTCTCTACAAGCTGTAGGGTTGGGCGTTGACTTAACTGCGGCGTCGGTAGTTATCCATTATGACCGTTGGTGGAATGCGGCACGCGAAAACCAGGCGACAGATCGTGTCCATCGTATTGGTCAACGTCGTGGTGTGCAGGTCTTTAAACTGGTCACTAAAGGCACGTTTGAAGAGCGTATAGACGCTCTTATTAACGCCAAGGGCCAGTTGATGGAGGATGTTGTCGGTGTTGATGACCAAGATGTTATCAAGCGCCTAGATCGCCGCGAGCTCATCGAGTTGCTCCAATACGTCGACACTGCCGCCACAGCCGTCTCCGACGATTAGCCCATATGGAAATTTTAACGCAAAGACGCAGAGCCGCGAAGAGAAACAACCTTCTTTGCGCCTCTGAGTCTTTGCGTTGAATCCCTTCTTTAGGTCTTAGAGATAATAGTGCGTGCTTCTGCCACCAATGCTGCTGCAGTGAGATTTTCCAAAGGATTAATATCTTTAACATTTGGGCTCGTGGAGGCGATTTCTCCATTGGAGCGGAAGAGCCAAAAGGCTCTATCTGCGGGTAGCGCATTGGACTGTTCACGTATCCAGACATCAAAGGCCGTGCCATCCATCATAGAGCCGATGATGAGTTTCCAGACCTGCTTGTCTTCCGTCAGATCACAGATAAGTAACAGGGCATAAGGCGATTTACTGCCTCCAGCAAGACACATGCGTGTATCTGTTGCCAAGCAGGCATTGCTTGTGACAAGAATGTTTGTGTCGACTTTCACTGCATCTTCAATTTCGTACTGCAGAACCTGTTGAAGGCTCCATATGCAGGCTGCCTTGCCTGGCTCGGGATTTGTGACTGCCTTAAGATCTATGATATTTATGCTTTCACCCAAGCTTGGAGAGGCGAATTGATCTAATGTGAAAGCAATTTCTTGGGTTGATGGGACACAATCATCTTTCACATGCTCCACATTTCTATGGATTTCCTGGTCCCTGCAATGGTTATAGTCATGCAAGCGGGATAGCTCCATATGCGCTTCATGGATATGCATGGACTGTGAAACTCGGTTGATGTTGGACGTGATACTGACGTGAGATCTCATTTCCTTTAGCTTTCGTGGCGTCATAATCTGATCGCTAATGCGTTGGCAAACAGTCGATACCTCTTCTTTGGTAAAGGCGATCTCTACAATAGCTTTGAGTTTTGTCAATTCTTGGATAAGATATTCCGGCGTTTCCACAGACTGTCGTTGATTGGTGTAGGCGGTCACAAGATCAGTAGAGGTTTCCTTAGCAAAGATACTGCCAACTTTAGCGAATAGCGCTATTTCCTCGGATTGAGGAAGAGCGTACAGCCTATCAAGAACAAGCTGTTCAAATTCATTGACCAGTTTTTGTAAGGCAAATGGTAGGTTGTTCTCTCTCTGCGCTTCGGCCTCTAGAATATTGGTAAAAAGCACAACATCACTTGTTGAAAGTGAATCCTTACGCAACATCTCTTGCATGAAGAGCATCACATCGTATGGCAATCCCATGAGAATACGCTGCAGGCCATCCAGGTCGCGCATACGTCTGGCACCTTGTAGCAACTTAGGCATTGTCGTTGTTTCTTTTACTGTAACAATTGCTTCTGCGGTAGGCATCTGACGCAGGTTCGTCCCTGTGATATGCTCTTCGTCGTAATAAGTTATTAGGCTCTTGTCATCCAGCCCTGTTTCTTGGGCGATGGTGTCTGCAGAAGAACCACTAAGCTTTGTTGTATTGCCTAGGTTGTCTCGGTGTGTAGAGGACAGTTTTCCTGAGCCCGGTTCAAAAAACAGGACGCCTTGAACTTCCGATTGATTTTTGCGCAGACGTTTACCAATCATCTGGCCGACGCGATCGTTGGGGATACCCCTGAAGTGAACCCCCACATCAATGAAGGTTCTTAGACGGGGTCGCTGAAGGCCTAGTTTAATCAGTTTCTTGGCATCTCGAGGAACTGCGATCAGCTCGCCTTTGCTGATTAGTAGATCGATTGTCTGACCATTGGTGCCAAAGTCGAGGACTACTTCGCAATCGAGAGGAGCCATGTTTTCTCCTATATTTGCCGAATAACCAACCATACCTCGCGCCATCGAGACAGTATTCTGTGCGTTACTTCCAGCTTGGCGTTTGAAGATCTCAACCTTCTTCAACTCCTCAACCAGTACAAAGTCCAGCACAAGCCGCATAGCAATTGACTGATTGGCTTTCAGCGCGGCTAGCATGTTATTTATCAGGTCTGCATTGGTTGCCGTATTGTCATATAGGCCAATACTAAAGGCGGTGGTAAAATCCTTTGCGATAGTTGTATCCAGCAACGTGCTACAGTTGGTGCTTTTCTGCTCTTGCAATGCTATCTGACGGCAGTATGGAATAAAACGATCCACTTGTTCACTATTCAATCCCGTATCCAAGTAGTCCAAGATTGTGTTTAGTCCGACTATCAAAGTGTCGCTATATTCGGAGTTCCCGGCTCTTTTCATATTAGCAATTAATGGCACAGATATACGTGGAGACCCCTCACACAGTCCATGATCTTCGTCAACGCTAGATTTTAGCCGACTCTTCAATAAGTCCTCTGTCAACATAAGACGAGCTAGAATAACAAGATTAGCTTCATCACGTCGCTCAGGGGCTGTTAAAGCCTGCGGCAATTCTGATGTTTCACCTGTAATGTATTCCTTGATCTCCGGCGCATTCCAGGGAGCTTGTTTGCAAAGAACCTTAATCACTTCTTTAATCATCAGTTTGTATTGCGCACTTGATTGCAGGGAGGAGTCATGGACGCTGAGGAGGTATTGGCCCTTGTCATCTTTGGCAGAGCAGGCAATGCGCATGATCTGGCACATCAGTTCATATTGATCTAGATTTGGCGGCGAACTAGCCCCAAATGGCATGCACAACTCGTTTAAAGGATCTAGAGCTTCGTGAACCTCGTCCATGGCAAAAACAGCCTTTTTGCGGAACAGGCGTAGGATGCTTTTTAGAGCTTGGTTAATTTTTTCCAGCTTGGCGTCAGGGGTTTCCTGCAGTAGAAAACGCATTTTTATGTACTTGCTACGCATGGCGCGTAGCGTTTCTTTTGACAATGTCACGTAATCGCGATTAACAATAGCCTCTTCTAGTAGAGCTTGAACGGGGATTAAGAACGCTTCGGTGAATTTTTTTGGATCGTCGTCAAAAGTAAATGAGTCTTGGCGCTGTCCAAAGGTCACGTCGCCGTTATGACCCATGTCATAAAGAGTTGAGGTTGCCTGTGAACTCCCAGGAATATGTGTCGACAAGGTGTTCCCATCGGCGTTTAGAAATGCAATGAGGGGTCCTACAAAGAAGGTTTTTCCTTTGCCTTGAAGAAGCTGTACTATCGTGTTTTTTCCTCTGGTGAGAGAGTAGACAGCTTCTACCTGATCCAGCTCTAGCATGCAGCTATGGTGGTATTCAAAAGCCATGAAGGCTGGAGCAAACGGGATGTTTAAATCGTAGCATTTTTTTAAACTAAGTTGTTTTGCTAACTGCTCTAGAGTGGACTCCAGAGGTTCCTTTTCCTTGATTTTTCCATCTAAAACGTTAAATGTATCACTAACTGCACTGCAGCGTGCTTGTTGATGGCAAAGAACTAAATAGTCGCCAATTTGGTTGTGCACTTGACCTATCTGCGCTGCATTCAGATGGGTGAGCTTTAGGTAACGATTAGGATCTTGCCGCGCAAAGAGGTGGATGGCATCTGCCATCGTTAGAGGCGCTATGCGATTTGATGATAGCCCTAACCGTTGCTCTATTTGTTTTTCTTCGTCTTGAGGAAGGGTATTTAGCGTTGCCAGAATCTGTTTCTCGACTTCCGATATCTTTCGCTGTAGTTTGGTCTTTAAAATTCTGACACTGTTTTTTTGCTTCATCAGGCTCTCTACGTTCAAACATGCATAGCGCACCTTGATTGCGTTCTTGGCTATGCCTGCTTCGTAGTCAGCTTGTAGCTGTTGGATACTTTGGGTAATCAAAGAATCTTCAGTTTCATACGTGAACTTTACTGGAGTAGAGGGTTCCGTTTTAATCGCTTGAAAGTTAGCGACTAACATTTTCTCTAACTCTGGCAAGTTCGGATCCAGCGACGTACTATACGTAAGACTTTCACTGCTTTGATCGGAGTGAGAGGCTGGGATAATTTGTGGAAGAGCCTCCTTAGTTTGCAGGAAGGGGGCGATTTTGGGGGCTTTTAGCTTGCCAGCCGAGCCTCCTAGACCTGCAGCATACCTGACTACACGAGTAGTGAGTTTCGTGCGTTTTACCTTTTTGAGCTGATCATATGATTGAACTCGCTTAACGATCGCACCTGCTTTTTTATCTGTGGCGTGGTTCAGAGCCGCATGAAGCAAAGCACTTAAAAAGCGAACTTCCTTATCAGCATCTTGTGACATGAGGTGAAGCATGTTAAGAATCCACGCTTTTTCGACATCCTTTCCGTTTAGAGCTATTTCAAACAATTTAATGAAGTTGGTGTGCAGCACATGATGGGGACGTGTGCGCAAATCACCGGTAAGGTAGCCTTCTGGAGCTAATTTCAGTAGCTTATCAAGATCTACATTTTTGGAGGTGATGCTCTTGGCAGGGTCCAGGGGCTGACTGGTCGATGCCTGCCGGATATACTTGTAAAGGTTCCAATGCAGAAATTCTCGCGACGTTAGCATGTTCTCTAGCCGCATGTTTTGCGGCAGGTGCTCACGTACCTCGAAGTAACGTCCTACTGCTTCTCGATCGATATAAATATCGATTTTTTTTGATTTTGAAGTATGTCGTGTTTTCCAGTCGAGATATGGGCTAGAGTAGTCTAGCTCGTTTTCAGCAACGGCAGAGGGGTGGAAGGTTCTATTGTCTGTAACCAGCCACTGAGCATACAAGCGGCACACATAAGAACAGGGTGAGAAGTCACTTGTTTCTTTTTGGCTGTCAATGATGGCTTTAAGAATGTCAATGTCTCTATTGGTATAGGGTTCATACTTTCGAGCTTGCTTCAAGTGCTTTAGCACTAGTTGATAGTCTTCGATCGTTGTAGCATGTGTGAGAAGCAGATAGGCTAGATAGGCGTTTTTTTCCGGCGACCGCGTGTTGAAATTGCCTTGATGAAGATCCACACGTATACAATGAACTTGCTCAAGCTCCTTCTTTGCGATGGTTTTGAATCGTTTAACGGGTATCAACGCTTCTCGATGCTCCTTGGTAGATTCTAAAGCCAAAAATTGTCGGTAGGCACGTATCCCATCCAGGTGTTGATTCAGGGCGATGAATAGGTTTTTCTGAGATTTTAGGACCCATCGTTCGCTCTTTTTTTCACGAAGAAAGAGTTTTATAAATTCCAAACACTCATTGTCGCCTATAAAGAGATTAGGCAGGATAAGGCGTGAGGGATTTTTGTTATCGCCGCTCTTGTCTTGAAGAATGTAAGCTTGAGGATCGATCTCTTGGATGGTGTCAGCTCCGGATATCCGTTCTAAATCCACTAATTCCCATCGCACTTGTGCAGGATCGTCGCAGTAGATTAAAGAACCATCAGTATCAATTAGAATTCTTTCCTTCATAGAGCTGTCTACAGCATAAAGGCCACCGGGGTGTGCCCTCATCTCCCAAATGGAATATCCCTCAAAAGGGGGTTTCAACAAGTCTGGGGGCAGCAGATCTTTACTAATAAAGCGACAGGCTTGTCCACCAAAGGTGCGGCATATCTCGATAATCGTTTGGTGTTTGCAAATGATTTTAAACGGGCCAAATGTATCCGACCCGCTATAGGTCCATCCCTCAACGCTTTCAAAACAGTCGAGCTTCACACGTTTGTCATTGAAGGCTTCTTTGTACAAGGGGGAGTTTTTGATGAAATCCGGCATCCCTGATAAGGTTTTGTTGTCAGCGATGACTAGACCATTCAATAGGTTAATTTCGAATACGGCGGTTTTTTGATTGTTAAAAGCGTAAAAGGGGAACGAGCTGTCTTGCCAACTACCAATTTCCGGGGGAAGAAGTCCGTGAAGCGCCAGTATTTTAGCTAAGATCCTATGGCCATTCTGACCCTCTTTCATGAGTCTTCTAATGCTGGCAGCATGCATAAAGGGTATTGCTCTAACGCTGGCTATGTAAGAGGGGGGTAAATGAGAGTTAGTTGGAAGGTCCCACCGAAGTATTCTAAGCTTTGCCGTACTTACAACAACATCTTGTAGGTCTTCCAAGGTTGTGATTTGCTGGCTCTCATAGCTGTCTAACAGGATGTGCAAAAGATGGTACTTTGATTGAGGGCTATGATATGTGGGATTGTCTAACAGAGAGCGTATATGCGACCGGAAGTGGCTTCTCTTCTCTGTATAGGGCATCCCTGCACCAACACAGTAGTTTAGAAAACGCTGATACTGTGTAAATGTGAAGAGGAGAGCATTGATGCTTTCACGATCATTACCAAAGGCCTTGGCACGCTGGTCAAAATGGAGTAAGCAGTCGTCAAGAAAGGCAACTAACTCCGTGGCCATATTAGGATAGGATTTTAACGCAGCCGTTAGGCGTCCAGGGAAAAATAGGCTCATCTCGAATAGTGACTGATACTTGGGTTCAGTTAGCTGCTCCATATGATCTGCAAAGTAGTCAATAAGCAGGGGGATGCCCAATGGGCTTGTCCAATTTATCTCGCCTATTGCGTAGCGAATGGCTCGAATAGGGTGTAGGCTAACATCACCACCAGAGCAGACAATTTCATTTTGCATGACCTCGTGTAAACATAGGGAATCCGATGCTTGTGGTTCAATGCTGAGGGGGGACTTTACAGGCAAGGAGGTCGCGATTGTTTTTGTATCTTTCGTTTCCGAATAGCAAGCAATTGTCGCTCGCTTACGATCCTCCGTGAGCCCTTTGGAGGGTATTAGGAATAGTTTTCCAAGCTTGTAATTTACATAATTTTTGTTTACCGCATATCCTAACGACGTCGTGTGGCAAATGGCTGCTACTGCTTGTAAGCAGGTGAAAAACTGGGGCATTTTGTGAGCTAGCGTCCATTGTATTTTCCATTCTTCTTCGTCATAATAAGGCTCATGTTCCTCTGTTTCTGCCAAAGTTGCCAATTGTACTTCCAGGTCCACCAGCATTTTGGGCCAGCAGTCGCTATGGTCGTCAACAAGTAGCTTTGCATATTGGTACTCGGCGTGTGTCATCTTAATGGCCAGATGATTGGAAAGCTTACTTTCCTTTTCCGATACAGATTGGCCAGCGAAATCAAAAAGCAATTCACCTTGTGAGCAATTAGCAAGCTCATTTTTAATAAGCTGGTAGTCTTGCTCCCATTGGGGATTAAGAAAAACATGGTGGCGCAAATCTTCTTCAATAACCTGCGAGAACGCCTGAGAATGGATACCGAAGGAGGCAAGTTTAGGATCGACAACGCAGGAAATCTTCCAGATGATGATCAGGCAGTATTGAACGGACAAGAAGTTAATAGGACTGTAAGGTGCGGTGTAGTAGAAGTCGACGACGGTATTAGCCATCTCACATAAAAGTTTGATAAGAGCCAAGCCCTCTTGGGGATTTTGCCTTACTCCCTCCAGTAAAGACGTCAAGCGGAAGCTTTCTTGGTCGTGTAGAAATGTACGACCTAATTGACACAAAGTGATAGCGCAGAGGAAGTTGCATTCCCCAGCACATGCAGAAAATACGCTTTTTAAGGTCTGGATTAATTGTTGGTTGGACCGAATCGACCTAATATCGAAAGGGGTATATCCAGAAACTCTACCTTGATTAATATGGTGCACGGGTAGGCTATTGGGCTTCTGCCAAAGGTTCCTTGAGGCAGTTACCATAGCCTTTGATTTTGTGGGATAGTTAGCCTCTAAGGAGAGTGTTTCATGCATGCTCTCCAGCGCTGGTTGATTCTTAATGAACGTAGCCATTCCCTTTTCCAGGCTTTGCAGCCGCGCCTCGTCAATCGAACCGGTGGCTTTAAACCGCTTCCGCATCACATCAAAACGATGCGGAAAGGCCATGGAATAAACTTTGCTAAGCGATGCACTGGAGGAGACACGAGGTATATTTTGCTCCAGTGCAAACAAAACCGCGTCGTCTTTAATGACATCGATTATTTGATGATATAAGGGACTGCCGAAGGCAACCTTAAAATAGTTAAGTAGCGAGCGAAAAGCACAGGTGTGAGAGACGTTCCATTTACGCCATTCCAATTCCATCTGCTTGCTATCTCGCGTTTCTGGTGCTTGGTAGGGTAGGAGGATGGAATAAAAGTCGTCGTATACATGCAGCCTCGACACCTTTTCTAGGAACCCGCGCGACACGCTAATTTCCAGCAAGGCCTGTAAAGTGTGAGATTCATGAAGTTGGTCGCGTGTGATATCGTAGTGGTTAGTGCAGCTTCCGGAACGCACCCCATCTGAAGCGTGAATATGACGGCTAGCGCCCTGTCCAGGGTTGATGAGCTGAAATTTAAACTTATTCGGAGCGATTTTCGTGGCAAGAAGAACAATGCCATGCTTCTTCCACCCTAATGGAATGAAGCGAGACTCGCCAATTTCCAGGTTGTCTAGATCTGCCAGGATTTGCTCTTCCATCATTTCTGTGGCTGCCGCAAGCTCAGGAATGTTTTCAGAGCAACGCGCTGCTTGTACCCACGACATGTACTGATGGCCCTGCTGCAAATGTCTTTGAACTTTTTTCACTTCCGCATGCTCAGAAACCTCCAGCCTAGCGGCAGCATAGGCCACGGCTTTTTTCAGAAAAATGACTAACTCCAAGTAGTTATTGCCTTCTAGCTTGTTGCCGAAGTCATCGTCCATTTCGGTAATAAAGGAATCGCCAACCAGCCCAGCTACAAATTTGTCGCCCAAATGTAGCCGAAAGTCTCGCTCAACTTCATTGCAGCCACTCAGTATTTTTGCGAAGTGTCTTACCTGTTCGGACATTTCTGGCGTTAGGCTAGAGTCATCAAAACCTTGGCTGACTAGAAAGGCAGCGATGGGAACGAGGCGATGGCTTAGGGTATTATCCAGTAGCATTCTGCCAGCTGCTTCTAATACATGAGG
This sequence comes from Chlamydiales bacterium, assembly GCA_030679955.1. GTDB lineage: Bacteria > Chlamydiota > Chlamydiia > Chlamydiales > JAJFMA01 > CAMFKD01. Next base: position 63,225 of record JAUXSF010000019.1, read on the forward strand.
CTGCTTTTTTGAGGCCTTTAGCAGAAAGCTAATTGACCAGTAGGGATGATAAGTTATTATTGTCTTAATTAGTTCATCACTGATCTTTGGAAAATTGCCATTTTCCCATAACGCGTCCACAAGGTGCAGTTGACAGAGTTTAACAGCTCGATCAATGATCTGCTCTGAAACTACCAAAGAACCCAGTAATCCGCCCTTAATGATCAAGGTGGCTTCAGTAAATTCTTTTGCAGATAGTAGCTTATATAAGTCTTTCTCGAGAAAGAGCGCATGGGATTTACCGAGTTCTAAAGAGGCTCCTCGTTCTGTCAACAACGTTTTTACATCGTGTTGGTCACATTTGGTCGCGACTTCTAAAGCGCTCTGACCGATAAACTGAGTGTCTACTAAAGGAGCTTGAAAGATGCAGTCGACAGACATCCCGCATTCAATAAGGGCTGCTATGATGTCCGTGCGTCCATGTTGAATGGCGGTTAATAATACCGGTTGTAAAAGTAGGTCAGCGTTTTTGTGCACTATGGATTTACAAAGAGAGACAGCGGCTTCCTCGCTCAGATTTTTCTCTATGCTTAAGCTAAGAACGTGGACAACAAGATGTTGGATCGACATTAGGTCAGATTTTGTCTGTTTTTGCAGAAAGGCAATTAACCGTGAAGTCTCATTGACCGACAAGTTTTCATATTCGTGGTACAATCCAAATAAAATATCTTTTAGGGGACGACAGTCCCAATCAACTGGAAGATCTGCTGGGACTTTTGGCAAACGGTACTTGTTATCAGGACGATCGCGGGATAGCCCGGCCTCCTGCAAGATCAGACTTGCCGAAACAGTGTTGCAGTAGTGAAAAAATGAGCGCCCTTCTAGATCTCTCCATGAGCGCAGCGTATAATCTTTCATCAGATCGCCAAGAGCGGCATCATCGTTCTTTTCTAAGGCCTCCAAAACTTTTTGCACTTTTTTGTAGAACAGAGAGATTTTCTTAGCCTCAGTAAAGCCAAGTTTTTCACCAATCCTAAAAATGTCTGTACTCAAGCTTACGCTGGATAGCAGGGGAGAATCAGGCTTATCGGCAAATAGAGCCCATGACCACGGATTGGATTTTTGGAGCATCTCATTAACAACCAGACCAGTCAACACAAGTTCATGGTGAACGTCGTTACAATTGGCAAGCTGCCTTATGACTTGGCTCTTTATTTTTGCTAGTTTTAGAGAAATAAGAGGTAGGGTAGAAAATCTCCCAGAGCATTCAAAGTCATCAAGAATTCTTATCCACTGTAAAGCCGACAGTGGTTCTGCATTTTCGTAGAGTTTTCCTAGGCAATACGCTTCAGATACATGACTAAAAATATGAAGGGGTTTATCCACCGCTTCTATAGATTTTATAATGCTCCAGAAAGTTTTAGCATTAGAATAGTTCTCATTTTTAAAAAAATCTGAAATCATTAATTATCTTAATTGTGGTATTGAATCAAAACAATACCATTGTTTTATAAAAATTTCAACAAATCGAAGTGTATTATAGATATTTTTGCTCTAAAAATTTATTGATAAAAGCAGAAATACCCTTATCAAACCTTAATACTCTTAGGGTAAACTCCTGTTTTTACGCCAAAGAAGAGAGAACCATGAGTAATATTAATGCCTCCAATTCAATTAAAAACATTGAACGAATAGAGATTTTATTACAGGAAGGTGGTGTTCAAAATCACGCAAAAGCTAGCTTAGAAGTCGTCAAGCTAGCAATGAATAATTTGAGAGATGTGGGTGTACATACCTATGACACCTTTGCCTCTCTGGGCATAGCGTGGAAAGAAGGCAGATTAAGTATCGCCACCAACCATGCCGTTCGAGCTTTTCAATATTCACTACAATTTTTTTCTAATTCCGTAGCGCTTTTCGTTCCGGTAACTGCAGTAAAAGCGGCGAAGATCATAGGGACGACCACTGTGTGGAATTCTCCAATGCCTCGAGGGTTAAAAGGAAAGACGAAGTTCTGGTTGCAGCAGACTGTTTCAGCGGGCAAGAAGATCGCCAGTCAGGTTGTAAGTCATCCTCAAGGCATGCTAGCCGTTAAAGCTGTAGCAAGCTTAGCGGCTGTTGGAACAGCAGGCGTGGTTACGCAGCGACTCCTAGGCGGTACTGCTCCTGACATCGTTCCTGATCCTTCACCATTGTTTAATCCTATGGCCCTTGTGCTGGGCGCCTTGGGAATCACAACTTTGTGCGTCGTTGGTGGCGGTGTTGCTTATTCGAGAGCCAATGTACCTGTAATACCTGCGCCTGGTGCAGCTGTAATACCAGCGCCTTCTTGGAACTTTAATGACATTTTGCAGAACTTTCCACAAGGTGGCCAGCAAGGGCTTCAGCAAGCTGGAGCAGGAATAGCGCCCCCAGCAGAGACTCCGGAAGCCATAAAGCTTCGCATTAACCAGGAATTGGCTCCGCATAGAGAACTCTTGCAGCGCACCTACGACTTGTTAAGTAACGATGGTGGAGACTTTACAAATAATGACCTTCTCACGGTTATAGGAGTTGAACTTACAAGAGTCCTCGATGACACGTATACGTATAGGGATCAGTTAGGCAATCAAGACATAAGAGATGCTCTGGCATTAATGCTAAACGTTCCACATGTGGACAACTATTACATAGGTAGGATCAACGAATTCCTAGCGGCGCCAATCCCAGCGATTGAGCCACCACCAGCGCCGCAACCAAATCCAGCAGAGCTTGGACAGGGCGAGCCCATTCCAGGTGTTCAAGATCCACTGCTAGACGATCCGCTAGATCTTGAACCAGCCGATCTAGAGATTGTTCGGGTGGAGCCGCCGCCTGTGCAAGCGCCTATTGAAGATGCTGTCTCGTATGCAATGCAAGAGATTTTTGCGATCTTGGAACTAGAGTTAGAGGATGAACTCGACCGTAATATAGCGCTTCTTGAAGGACAGCTGCAGGATGTTTATAGAATGCGACACACTGAAGAGAATAATAGGCTCATTCACAATGAGAAACTCAGAGGATTTTTGAGTTTCTTAGCAGGTAAGCAAGTGGTTCAAGACAGTCCAGACCTCCTTGAAGCTATCCGCCTCTTTCTAAGCGGTAGCAACATAGCAGGAAAATCGTTGGGAGATACCCTGAATAGGGCACAAGATGAAAACAGAATTAGCAAAGCTGTTGCCCTGGAAATACTGCGAGATGCTCTTGCTCAGCTACAAGCAGAAGCCGAGTAATATTTTACTAAGATATGCATGATCGCGGCGATCATGCATATCTGATATGTTCCATTCAGTCTAGAATCCGAAGCCAGCACTCATTGAGATAAACGGATTAAATCCATGGGCCTTATGCTTGGCATCGAATGCTACCATGCCTTGTGAAATGTTTAGCTCTAGAAATGTTCTGATGGATTGCTGACAAAGCATTTCAAATCCGACTGCGAATTCAGCGAGCAAACCCGAGAATCTTCGATGATTAGGTTGTGTTAGCGAACCAATACTCATACCCCCGCCAGCGTACATTCCGTTAACGTCAAAAGGTGTGAATCTGTACAAGTACATTGCTTTGACGATGCTTACATACTCACTACTTCCGCTTTCTGACCAGTTGATGGAGGCATCGATAGCAGAAAAACCGCTTTCCCAGCGCTTGCCTAAGCCAAATGTTGGACCAACACCCTCGTTAGGAAATATCCCCAAACCCATTTTCAGATAGGTAAATTCGCAATGCGAGATTTGTTCCATGCACGGCTGCTGAGCCATTGCTGGAGAAATTAAAAGAAGTGATGCGATTAGTGCTAATAACGTTTTCATAGAGGCCTCCAAAAATTATCAAATTTTCAACAAGCCTAGCGGCCGTCTTGATATTTTAGAAGCTTAAAAAATAATTAATGACTTTTCCGGACGAAGTGGACTTCAATGATATCCATCTGTGCTGCTAGCAGAGAACAGGTAGAGTCTTTTGAGATTTCAGGTATTTTGCCTCAGCAAAATGCCTTCTCCCTCCCTCTCTGTGTCTCCGTGCCTCTGTGGTAAAAAAATCCTATACTGCAGCGAGGACCTTAATCATCATAAGGTCCATGTATTGCAACACTACACTTGCTCGTCTTCCTCGTCCCAGGCGAACTCTTCATCCTCGTCACCATCTTCATAGACGGTGTTTTCGTGCTCGTCTTGCTCATCATGCGCTTCATAGTCGTCGCCATCGGCGAAGTCATCATGGAAGTGTGCAGGAGGTATTGGTTTAACCTTGAGCTCTCGTTTTTCTTTCTTCTTACCTTTGAGGTAGAAGAACACTGGAGCGCCTTCAAAGCCATATTTGTCGCGGAACTGGTTGTAGAGATAGCGCTTATAGGACGCCATCATTAGATCAGGGTAGTTGATGAACAACACAAAGGTAGGGGGTTGAATACCTACTTGAGTCGTGTAGTAAACACGTAAACGCTTGCCCTTCATCATCGGAGGAGGCGTCACCTGCATCGCTTTAGAGACAAACGTATTCAATTCGTGAGTTGTGACACGTCGGCGGCAATTGGCATCGACCCGTAGAATTTCGGGGAATATTTTGTCGATATTGCGACCCTGCTTAGCGGAAGTACAGATAACAGGGCAGTGCTTAAGAAATGGCATATCTTCATAGATTGACTGCAGGCAGTGCTCCATACGGAAACCCTTCACGAGATCCCACTTGTTCAGCAGTAGGATGCAGCCCTTTTTAGCCTCTTCGACCATCCCGGCGATTTTTTTATCCTGAGCCGTCATACCTTGTTGGGCATCCAGCATCAAGATACAAATATCAGAGCGCTCGATAGCTCTCTTGGTTCTAATGGCAGCAAATTTATCGACGACTTCATGTTCCGACTGCTTGCGGCGTACACCAGCTGTGTCTATTAGCGTGATCTGCTGTTCTTGGTAGGTAATAAACACGTCGATACTGTCACGGGTCGTACCAGGAATAGGGCTGACGATGCAGCGTTCTTCTTGAAGAACATAATTGACGAGCGATGATTTGCCGACGTTCGGGCGCCCAACAACAGCAACGTTAATAGCTCTTTGTGGTACTTCTGTGCCTGCTTCTGGCGGAACATAGTCGGCAAAAGCCGCTTCAAGTAATTCTGCGATATTTCGCGCCTGTGTGGCGGACACCGGCACCATATGGCGTATGCCCAACGACAAAAAGTCGTTCATCAGGTGATCATTGTTCGGATTATCGAGCTTGTTGACCGCCAGGCAGACAGGTTTTTTTGTGCGGTGGAGGATATCAGATAGCTCTTTGTCCAAAACCGTGACGCCCGAACGTGAATCGACAACCATCACCAAAACATCCGCTTCCTCAATAGCCAGCTCAGCTTGCGCTTTGATTAACTCATTGTAATCAGCTTTGCTATGCGAGTCGATACCACCTGTATCGATAATCTGAAATGGCTTACCGAAAAAGTCGGCAGCAGCATACAGACGGTCACGAGTAATGCCCTCAGCCTCATCCACAATGGCAATGCGCTGCTTGCAAATGCAGTTAAATAGGGCTGACTTACCGACGTTTGGACGTCCAACGATGGCAAGTTTAGGTAATGTAGTAGGATGCTGTTTCATGAAGTGGCAATGTCCATATAACGAAGAAATTTTTCAACGGGAACGCGTGTAATCACGAATCATAAACAAACACTGAATATAAATAAATAAGATTGATCTAGTTAGGTCAAAACACGCTCCTTGAAAAATAAGACGATACAGTTCAAAATAAGGACAGCGTAATCCCAGCAGGCGGCCATTAGCCCTCAGCGTTTTGAGATTTCGATAAAACAGGTTAGTTGTGATTTTGGGCCTCTGGTATGACTAAACGTTCCAGATATGAAGATATTTCGTTTCAGCCTTTGCGGGAGGACCTGCGGGCACTCTCTTGGCAATCGCTAAAGGGAGATCTTAGTGCCGCTCTAACCGTTGCGCTGCTGACTGTACCACAGGTAATGGCCTACGCGCTAATTGCAGGCCTGCCGCTGACTTGTGGGCTTTTTGGCGCCCTCTTTGCTACTGCTTTAGGGGCAATCTTTGGATCCTCGCGCTTCTTGGTTATTGGTCCGACCAATGCCGTTGCGATTTTAGTACAAGCAGGTACCGCAGAAATCCTTTACACATACTACAGGGGGGTAACGGGCGATGAGCGCGATATCCTCGCCGTACAGATCCTAGCCCAGTTAGCGCTATTGGTAGGTATCTTTCAATTAATTGCTGCGGTATTTCGTCTGGGAAGACTGACGCAATTTGTCAGCTCTGCAGTTATTGTGGGGTACATGACCGGTACTGCAGTAGCGCTAGTGGTCAGCCAATCCTTTATTTTCTTGGGTATGGAGCCTCCACAGGGCGTTTTTTCCCTGTTTCAAAAAGTCACCTATATCTTTTCTCATGTCGAAGCTATTCATTGGCCAACGGTATGGATTGGTATTGCTTGCCTTGTCTTCCTAATAGGTATGAAAAGGGTGAATTCTAAGATTCCAGCTGCCGCTTTAATGCTTTTACTTTCTGGCCTGGCTGTGTACGTCTTCCACTGGTCGATTTTCCCCCAAGCTGACATGATTGATCCCTTTGCAGAGGGCTATGTCACACGTATCCAACTTGTCGGCAACGCCGGTCAGATTTTCGGCATTCTTCCAGTCATGGCATTTCCACAGCTGGATCCAGCCATTTTAAACAAATTAGTGCCCATAGCTTTTGCAATCGCCTTGTTATCGACTTTAGAAACAAGCTCCGTCGCTAAAACAATCGCTAGTAAGTCGGGTGAAAGCATTTCCATTAACCAGGAAGTAATGGCTCTAGGTATTGCTAACATAGCCTCTGGGTTGGTGGGCGCTTTACCAGCCGCTGGCAGCCCATCTAGAACATCATTAAATTACAATAATGGTGCTACAACACGTTTTGCTGCATTTTTCAGTGCTTGTTGTGTTGGCTTGATGGTCTTTGCTTTTGGCTATTTTATCAGCTTTATACCACTAGCTGCTTTGGCTGCTTTGCTGCTGTTAACCTCTTTTGGCCTATGGCAGCCACGCAATTTCATGCTTTGCCTAAAGGCTACGCGGTCTGATGCCTTTGTGCTTGTAGCTACAGTGTTGGCTTGCGTCTTTTTCAGTGTTGACACAGCCTTTTACATCGGGATCGTGTTGTCCATTACCTTCTACCTTAATAAGGCCTCCACGCCTAACTTAAGGGAGTACTCAGGATTTGGTGGTCAGCAGCAACAAGGTCGGCAAGATGGTGTACGTGTGATCGATGTGCATGGTGAGCTATTCTTCGGTGCCGCTGATCTGTTTCAAGCCACATTAAGAGCCCTTGCAAAAGGCGACAGCAAAACCCGCGCAATTATTTTGCGCCTTAAACATGCTCGTGACCTTGATGCGACGGCATGTTTGGCGTTATTGCACCTCTACCGCTTTTTGAAGAGCAATGATATCCACTTGATTCTTTGCAGTATCCCATCGCCGGTGTGGAAGATTCTCGAAAATTCCGGTGTTGCCCAAGAAATTGGCAACGACCGACTATTTCTATACAACTGGCGTCGTCCGGGAAGCTCCGAGCAAGATGCCTTGGCCTGTGCTCGCAGGCTTATTCAAGCCGCACCTGGCCCTGTAAATACCACTGAAGCAGTGATAGTTACAGACGCCGATCAGGTACAGATGAGTCAGTGGCTAGAAGACGCCAACATCCCCGCCTTGCGCGAATAAGCTACTAACCTAAGCAGTCATGCAAAAATTCTAGCTGTTGATTAGAACCTTCGATCGCATGTTCCATAGCAGATATTAATTCAGCCTTTCCTACGTTGGCAGCAACCTCGGGTAATGCTGAGGCAGAGTAAGAAAGATGTGATAATCCAGCCTGTATGTCAAAAATAACTGACTGGTCGGGCACCCCATTTTCCCCAAAGCTTCTGAGTAGATGATTGGTGTGTTGGTGCTTTAGGAATTTCTCACGGGTTTCCTGTGTCCATGGATCACAGTGGCCTGCATCCATTTCTATATAAGTGGATTTTTGGTTATAAGGGGCTGCCTGCCATAAAGTTCTTCCTGATAGAGGGGGAATTACATCATCTTCTTTCGCACTAATTACACATACAGACATCTTAGTTTGTCGAACATGATTCTCATTACTATAGTCAATGATAAATTTTGAAGTTAACCAGCTTGTCGTACTGGATAGTAGATCAGACAGTAATTCTGCTTCAAAAGTATCAATGTGTGTTAGTTTTGAATATTGCACCGCCACATTACCAAATATATCACCGATTCGACAAAAGCATCTGTCTAGTAGCAAATGAACCGGCGTCTGACTAGCAATATAGCTAGCATTTGGTCCGCCCAGGCAATACCCAAACCACTGCATATCTACGGGTGCATATTCTTGATTTAAGAATTCAAAGACAGCCGAGGCATCTGTATACGTTGCTTTTTCGCCAGGCTCACCTGAGCTATGTCCGGTTCCGCGAATATTGTAAGAAAATACATCCATGCCCATAAATAAGGTTTGAAGGAAACGGTCTCGATCTCGCGCAATGATGCTTGCGTTTCCATGAGTTAAAATTGCAACAACAGGATCTTGGGAAACATCTGGAGCGCTTGCTTGCTGTTTGGACAGGTAAACATGCCCTTTTCCAGACCACAAATCTGACGTTACTTCAATACCGTGATACTCTAGCAGAGTTTTCAATGAGAGCCTATGAACCACTAAAGCCTGCCAATTCTCGCCACCTCGGTTCAAATAAGTGAATTGCCCGCCTAGTAATGAAATTTTTTCTCTAAAGTCAACTGCTGTGCAATAAACACATTCAAGTTTTTTATCGTCTATTGTTATTATTTCGGGAAAAACAGCACCGAATTGCGCAAGGGTTTTATGGGACGCATCAATTCTAGATTCATCCATTTTGGCTTTGAATTTTTCTGACGCGGCGGGGTAGATTCGATCTCTGAAATATTTTTGAGTAAGATTTTTAAAAGATCCAGTAGTGAAGCGTAAAGCTTTTTTAAACACATTGTCATTTGATTCAAAAGTTGAATATGATTTAAATGTTGTTTCACTAGATATTACTGTATTCAAGATATTAACCCTGTAAGTTATTAAACCAAGTGGTATTATTAATGAATTAGCATTAGTATTCAATGTTTAACAAAAAAAACGTCGATTAAATAAATTGATGAGTGTTTAAAATATTGTAAAGCCTACTAAAGAAGGTACGCCAGGGAAGGGGAATTCAACGCAAAGGCGCAGAGGCGCTAAGACGCAAAGAAGGAGGAGAGTATATTCCTGAAAGTCAGATCTTTAGATACGTACTTCTTCGCCTCTTAGCGTTGAATTCTCTTTTGCTTTAGAAATTATGCGAATTTTGTTAACTAATTAGCGAACGGGATCCCATTTGGTGACCTGATCATAGTCGCCGGTGATGGTGCGGTATACCCATGGATCGCGATTTTCGCGCATGAGTCTGTCGCAGCCTAGTAGAAAACCATAGCAGAAGCCGTGTTTTTCCACGGCATGGAGCATATATTCCGAGCTGCTAGGTTTGAAGTGGCTTCTTGGGCCGTCCGCGGGGGAAACAACTTTTTTATGAAATGTTACTAGAGTTCGCGTTGCGCGTTCTAATGGCCCGTTGTGGATCTCCGGTTGCGTGGCTGCTATTTGGCGGCAATGGCTGCGGCAGCTTAAATCTGCATCGCATCCCCACGGTTCTTCGGCATAGGCGAGTATAGACAAGGAAAGCAGGGCTAGTAATAACAGTGATTTCATGCTGCTATCCTAGAGCATGCTGTAGAGCTAAGTCAAATAAAATGGCGGGCACGCGTGCCCGCCTTCTGTGCTGAGTGTAGCCGAACACGGCTATACTGTGTCTTAGAAACTTTTTAAAAAGGCGCGGTACCCATGTACCGCGCCCCCTTGCGAGGCTGTGTGTGTGTTAGCCTGAACGATTCAGAAATAAGGGTGATATCGGCAAAGAAGCTCCCTTAAGACGAATCGCTATAAATTTGTTATCGGGATCATCGCATCCCTTTTGATCGAGCAAAACAGGAAGTTTGGTGTCTTTCGCTGTATGGATCAGAGTCGGCCAAAGGTCTAGAGCGCTGTGGTTGAGTGCTGTTTGTACGCCTTCCATGGTTTCCTCTCGCAATTATTTGTTACCTTTATTCCTAAGTCGTTCATTCTGTTTCCCTTTTCAATTACTATTGTAATTCTTACTGATTAAATTACAAACATAATTTTAATTTATCCATTTTGGAATAAGTTATTTAGGTTCAAAAAAACTTTGTTTCTCGACTTATCATAGGAGAGCGTGTACAAGGAACATAAGAGGAGGTGCTATTATGCCTCTAAGCCGACTGAAAATTCTTTTTGCCCTTGGATCCCTTACATTGCTCATTTTATTTGGGCTGACGGCAGTATATAGCTCCAAGACAGCCTTGCTATTGCATGCTTATTCCCCGATGGACGACGCCTACATCTTTGTGCGTTATGCACATAATATTCTCGGGGGGCATGGAGTCGTGTGGAATCCTGGTGAGGGCAGCACCTACGGAGCCTCTAGTGCGCTTTACCTCGGCATTTTAACTGCTGCAATGGGAGCATCATCGCTCGATGTCGGCGTGATATTACAGATATTGTCCTGGTCAATGGCCGTAGCCTTTGCGTTTGCGGTCGTCTGGGCTGTGCGTTCACAGTGTCGTAGTGACGTAATGCGCAGTACCGCGCTAATTCTATTTCTGGTGATGGCCTTTGTTTTCACATCAAAAGCCTTTCTATATCATGCGCTTACGGGAATGGAAACAACGACTGCTCTCGTGACAAACACCCTGTTAATTGGGCTAGTTTTGCGACTTATACAGAGTCCTTCTACCGCCAAGGCCATTGGTGTGGGAGTTTTGGGTTGGCTGTGCTATTCCGCACGTCCGGAAACGGGCCTGTACGCTGTTTTCTTTCCCTTGGCCGCTATTTGGCTGATGGGCAGCGGAAAGCGCCTAGCGCTAATTGCGTGGTGTTTAGGGACTCTCGCAGTACTCATTGGTTTGGACCTGATAGTCAAGCAGGTACTCTTTGGTTCGCCCTTGCCGCTCGCCTTTTTTGTGAAGCGCTTGGATTTTTACGAAGGTTATACAGGACACGCCAACTGGAATACTGCAGGGTATGTGCTTCAGTTTATTCAGGAAGTCCTGCCTTTCCTCTTTATCCTAATCTTTACGGCCCAACGCAAACATTTGCGTATGATTGCCGCCTTCTTGTTTCCCGTGTTTCTGCATATTATTTATTTATTTTTTGTCGTGCAGATTATGGGTAACAATGCTCGCTACTATTACACGGCATTGCCATTTGTCATTGTCCCGGCGATGATCACGTTGGACGATTTCATTGCGGAGGAGCGATCGGTTCGCAACTTAATTCCGCGCTTGGCTTCTTGTGCCTTGTTATTCGTTATGGTCTCAACGCTTTTTGGTGAGAAAGTAGCCGGCTATTACCGCATACACGTCTTAGCAGCGAAGGATAGCAGTAATAACCACTACATAGTTCCTTCATCGCGTACATTACCTACGCTTAAGTGGACAGAGGCTTTGGCTGGTGTGAGTAAGATTGTATCCAAACTGCCATCAGGGGCAGTAGTTGCCATGTCAGAGGTCGGCTATCCCGGCGTAGTAGCCCCAAACGTTAGTATTATCGACCTTGCGGGACTTAACGATAATGTGACAGCTCGTGGAGGCTTCTCAGTGGATAAGTTGCTAGATCGCAAGCCTGATTTTGTGTGGTTACCGCATCAGCACTACACCAGGCTGACAGCATCGCTAATCAATAGCCCGCGCTTTCAGCGCGAGTATGATGTGATTCCTGATGCCTTTGATTATGGCATTGCTATCAGGAAGCATGGTCCATACCGGGAAACTATCATCAAAAGTCTACGTCAGGTATGGCATGAGCGCTACCCTGGCATCCCTTTGCCAGCCTACCCATAGTGCGAGAGAAGGGGGTAATGGGGATATTGTTACCTATGTTACCGACCGCACCCAATTTGACGAGGGTTTAATCGTTCCTTTTAATGGTGCAAGTTCCATATGTAAGAAAAACATAGTATTATTTCTTACATAAAACCTCGACCTAAGTTTTTGAAAGATAGCTCTTGTATTTGTAAGAAAAATACACTAATATTTCCTACATGAAGAAGAATCAAAAAAAAATGAATAGCGTTGATAATCAGATCATTCAGCGAATAATCAACCGTGGACGTGGTGCTGTATTCGTTCCGATAGAGTTTTTGGATCTAGGAAGTCGGCCGGCTGTTGACATTGTTCTTCACCGGCTCGTTCGAAAAGGGACTATTCGTCGCCTTGCACGAGGGATTTATGATTTTCCTAAAGAACATCCTATACTTGGAAAACTTCAACCATCTCCAGAAAAAATAGCGGAGGCTTTGGTTGACCGTGATTGCACGCGTATTCAACCCACCGGCGCTTATGCAGCAAACATCTTAGGGTTATCTGAACAGGTTCCAGCTAAAGTAGTATTTTTGACAGATGGACCGAGCCGAACAGTAAAAATCGGAGCAACTACCATTCAGCTTCGACGAACAACTCCAAAGAACATGGCGATGGCAGGTCGGCTCAGTGGTCTTTTAGTTCAGGCTCTCCGTGAAATGGGTAAAGAAAACATTACCACAGAACGACTTGAGCATTTAATGCGGATTCTTCCGCTCGATCAACGACGAGAATTACTCAAAGACATTCGTCTTGTGCCAGAATGGATGCATTCCATTTTTAGAAAGCTGACAGAGGAAACACCTTGAAACTTGATTTTTTAAAATTATCTCTTAACGAACGGCATTTGTATATTGAACAGGCTGCCAATCAAAAAAATGTATCTCCCATAATCATGGAGAAAGATTTTTGGGTGTGTTGGTTGCTAAATATCCTGTTCGAGTCGGAGTTTGCAGGTAGTCTCGTATTTAAAGGTGGAACCTCATTGTCAAAAGTATTTGGGGCTATCTATAGATTTTCTGAGGACATAGACCTATCACTGTCCCCTACTTTTCTTAAACTCCCTGAAGCCGCAACAACTCGTAATCAGGTCGACAAATGGATTAAGCGGGCTGAGGTGGCATGTGAAGAAGCTGTTCAAACTCAGATCATGCCTGTAATGGAAGCTTCAGTGTTGAGCGTACTGGGAAATGGGCAGCAGCGATTTGAGTTTTTGAAAGATCCTAATTCAAATTCGCCGGTACTTCTTTTTCACTACCCATCATCTCAACCAACAGGATTTGCCTATATCAAACGGTCTGTAAAACTAGAATTTGGTTCTCTTACTGATCAGCAACCCACAGGACGTCATACGATAACGCCTTGGATTGCCGAAATTTTTCCCAAAGCATTTCTCGATTGGCGTTGTGAAGTCACGACTTTAGAGATAGAGCGAAGTTTCTGGGAAAAAGCTACGATCCTGCATGCGGAGTACCATCGACCGCTCGACAAACCAATACCAGATAGGTATTCACGCCATTACGCGGATACTTCGAAGCTTGCAAAGCACCCTGAGGCAATCCAAGCTATAAATCATCACGACCTTAGAAACCAAGTCGTTTCATGGAAGAGCCAGTTCTTTGGTAACTCATGGGCCAGTTATAACTTAGCCAAACCCGGGACCTTCCGCCTTGTTCCTCCTGCCGAAAGATTACCTGCGTTGCGACATGACTATCAGTTAATGCGAGACATGTACCTTACAGATCCTGAAAGTTTTGATGATATACTTACCACATTGTCCAATCTAGAACACCGCATCAATATAATTAGTAGTGAAGGCGAGGCCAATCAAGGAAACGTCGGATTCTCGCAAAACGATGTAGAATCTTTGCCTTCATTAGGGGAAGTTTTGACAAAGAAAAAAGGAGATGAGCTAGTTCGAGTCGTTAGGGAAATTTTAGCGGCAAACCCTAACGCTCATGATACTTCCCTAAATGAACGTCGTCCATTGCAATTGTTAATCAAAGCTAACCTTGACTCACGTAAGAAGCTTGAATTGGTAGAAAGCTTTATCGAATTAGGAGCTGATATTCACTCCGCGGACAGCAGCGGATTAACACCCTACCAGGTTGCTATTGATAAAGGGCATAAAGCAATTTCGGATCTCTTACGTTCTAAAGGCGTTCGTCCAATGTCCCCGCCAGGAACTGGATATGTTCAACACTACAATATGTACCGTGAAATTCCATTGCCGTTAAGGTAACATGCCAACCCCAATCCCGTCAACGCGAAGAAAACAGTTCACACCAACTCTACAAGTAATTTGCGAGGAAAAATGAGCGAATGGTATAAAGACGACGCCCAAAAGCAGCGTCTTCTAAACCTAATCAATTCGGAAGGATATGTCCTAGAAGATAGGGTGGGAGCTTTATTATCTAGAAAGTACCCTGCTACCTGTACAAAACAGGTTTATGAACAACCTGGCTCCGTAGATAAAGAGCGTGTAGAAATCGACGCGTGGCTAAAAAGATCAATAGCCTATTTTATTTTCGAAGTTAAAAATAGCGCTTACGACTGGGTTTTTCTTAAAGGCCCTCGTACAGATCAACATTTCCACTTTATATATTATACAAATAATGGACCATATACATTAGCTGTAATGCCAAGCAATAAGCACCCCACTAATTCTATCGTAACAGAAGCTGTTTTCGAGATTTTGGTAGATTCTAAAGGTGTATTTTTAGAAAAACAAAAGCAAAAACCCGTTCATAAAGGAAAAGAATTTCCTGAAAGACCCTCTGGCAGAGAAATTGTCCGCCCTGCTATCAAACAACTTTTAAAAAATTTAGAGACATTGTCATATTATGAGCTCTTTAATATACAAAAAGCTGTGAAAGATGTTCCCTACGTCGGTTTATATCCGATTTTAGTTACTAATGCTAAACTTTATGCTTTTACTTATGACGAAACCAATGTAGATGAAAAGGCAGACTTATCAAGCCTACAAGACTTATCTGAACAGCCTTGGCTGGTGTTAAATTACTCTGAGATATTAAGATGGGACGAAAATCTCCGACAAATAATAAACCATATTGGTTTTGATTTAAATCAAGTACATGATTCAAGAGATTACATGGGATCTCATTTGAAGTCTGTTTTCGTTGTGAATCAAAATCATCTCCTAGATTTTCTCGAAGGTTGGTTATAAATCATTGCTTTCAAGCAATCCTAGAGAAGAGATCAAAGGTGTATAGGTATTTTGCCAGGATGCAGCCTAACAATAACAGGTCGACTCGGTGGCCTTCTGGTTCAGCCTCTCCGTGAACTGGGTGAAGAATATATTAGCGGCATATATGCTATAATGTCGTCGCCGAGTCGACGCTATTGGAGTATAAAGAAAAAAATCCTAAATCTAAAAAGCGTGCTCGAACATGAGTACCGGGAAGAGCTTACTGCCTTGCAGCATCTCGCGTCCGTGATTTTCGAAGAGGCGTTCATTGTACTCTTTGGCCGCCAAGCCAGCACCATTGATGCCGCCGAAGTACCAACCTGCCTCTAGGCTGGTCAGAATGATACCCATGGGGATATTTCCATTATCGAAAAAGCATACAGCAGCAGCTGTAAAAAGTGTGTTGAGCAGGAATGATGTTAGGGCAGTTTGTTTTTGCCCGACATAGAGATAACCCGCTCCTGGAAGAACAGCATTTAGAGTCTGTGCCTTCTTCACCGATTTAGCACAGCAGCAATATTCATCAAAATAGGGGAGCATCTCTTCAGCTCTGGGGTGCTCAGAGGCATGAAAGCGAGCGCAAGAGATGTCGCCATCGATCACGCTGTGGTACAGTACCAAGTCGCTTTTGGTTTCGGGCGAGTATTTATTGATAAGTTCCAGAATGACTTCTGCTCGCTCATGGCGGCAATCTTGGCTGTAGGCATCATACAAAAGGATTAGTAGATCACCAAAGGCAGGGAAGCATGGCCCTGCAGAGACCAGTTCGCTACATTCAAATGCTTCAACAGCTTCCTGGTACTTACCGCCTATGTAGTAAGCCAAAATGATGCAGTAGTCAATCTGTAGGCGTCTTTCCACATTTTCACACGGCAGTAAAACGTTGGCGCGTTTGTAAGCGGTGATAGCGCGGTAGAGATCAAGATCGCGGGCAAAATGGTTGCCGATGATCAGCTCTTTAGACCACTCTTCAGATTTCTCTTGGGGTGTCAATGGAGGAAAAGAGGTTGGCAAGCAAGCCACAAGCCTCTTAGGCGGGCTGAAGCAAATAGTAGGCTCCAGCTCGTAGCAATTCTTTTGGCAGCCAGTTAAGCATATGGCCACTAGTACAATGGCCCACAAACAGCTTTTACAGCTGTTATTTAAAGCAGGACGTAGGAGCTTGGTCATCGCGGTATCCTGGAAGCCATCCGTTACTTTCACAGCGTTCGTTGATGCGTGGAAGGTTCATGAACTCTAATCCTTCGTCAGCTTCGTACTTCCAGCGTGGTTTTGCACGGCCCTTATCTCTGTAGATATTTTGTTGTGTTTTGGTGATGTCGTCGAAGTCCCACTCTGTATCTACGATCTGAGGTCTGATGAAAATCATCAGGTTACGTTTTGCGCTAGTATTTTCCATACGGCTGCCTGCGGCGCCGATAATTGGTAGTCCACCCAGGCATGGGATCTGGCTACGTGTTTTCTTTTTCTCTTCCTTAATCATACCGCTGATGACCACGAAAAATTCGTTGGGTACGTGAACTTTAGTGATCGTTCTGCTAGTCGCGGTAGAAGGTCCGGGACTGATGTTTGCGGATCCTGTTCCACCTCCACCACCACCAGTTTGAGTCGTGATGGTAGAGCTGACTTCTTGTTCAATCTCTAGTGTGATGATGTTGTTGTTACCGATCTGTGGGCGCACGCGTAGCGTTGTGCCGACGTCACGGAATTCAAAGTTCTGGCTGACGATGGTACCGTCATTGTTAACAACGTTCTGAGTTTGGAAGGCGATGTTCTCACCGACGAAAATTTCAGCTTCATTGTTATCTTCAACAATAATTTTTGGATTTAAGACGATTTCAGAATTGATATCTGTGTGAACCGCCTGAACCAACGCTCCCATCGTGTTAAAGAACTGGCCGCCCTTAAGAATTCTTCTGCCGATAATGCCTAGGTTATAGCCAGGGGTACTTACGGCGGCTAGCGTTGCAGCATTTATCAAGGCTTCTGTGGCGCTGGTAGCGCCGTCAGTTGTAGATGAAGCTGATGCAAGGTCCACAGCGCCAATCAGTGGTGTAGCAGCGCCCGAAGCAGACGGCTGTCCGCCAGAGAATCCTTGCGCGGCACCCACTTGTTGGCCTTTAAAATTCGACGTAATATCAACGGCATACGTTAAAGAGTCAGTTATGGAGGTGTCGAGGATCAACATCTCAAGGAAGACCTGACGTAGTGGTAGATCTACTTCCTCGATCAATTCCCTTACACGCGCCAACGCATCGGGTGTTCCTGTAACGATGAGCGAGTTGGACGACTCGATCCATTGGATGCTATTGATCGCGTTAATTAGGTCAATACTAGCCTTTTCGCTTAAGCGTAGGCTGTCTCCAATGCGTGTTAGAGCGTCCTGGAGCTGATCCCCTTGACGATACTGTAACTTGTGTATGTAGAACTTCGTCTGTGCCAGGAACTCTTCTTGCGTCATTTCCGGTACTGGAATGATTTGTGGCAGCGTCACTTCTTTTTGGCCTGTAGGAAGTAGGTCTACAGGACCACCTTGACGTTCGCCGCTTGCTTCTCTTTCGAGGCGAGCACGGATTTCTTCAGCTTTTTCCTGTTCTGTCTGCTCTTTGGTTTGATACTGGTCACTTGATTTGTCTTCAGGATTGACCAGCGCTTGACCGCCTTTTGTCAGGTCCTCAAGAGTCAAAATCTTTGTTGTGCCTTCTAGCGCATCTAGGTGTTCAAAAATACCTATCGTCCGCTTAACAAGTAGTGGGCTGCTGACGACGAAGACGCTGTTTGTCGCCAAATGAGGGACGAAAACGATGTTTTGCTTCTCGGCAAAAGGACGGATAATCTCTTCAGCAAGAGGGATCAAGTTTTCGATAAAGTTGTTATGTCCCACATACTGACCAATTTCATAGGCTGTTGTAGGCATATCAAGTGCATGAATTAAGTCCGCAATTCTGTCGACGTTATCAGTAAAGTCAGTGATCAACAGGTTGTTTGTCTCGGGCAGCACCTGAATCAACGCTTGCGCAGACATCACAGGAGTAACGATCTCTTGCATCTTCTCTGCCTGGATGCTGTCCAGTTGGAAGACACGAGTGACCAGTTGGGAGTGTGGTATTGCTTTATCACCTTCCTTGACAACCTGAACAGGGCCACGTGTACGATCACTCTTATGAATGATAATGTTGTTGCCTTGTTCGATAACTTGTAAGCCGTGGATGCGCAATTCCTGCAACAGAGCGGCCATAATGTTATCGACGGAGGTTGGCTGCTCGGAAATAACAGTGATTTTGAACTGAAGATCTTCGTCATTGAATACAAAGTTCTTATTCGTTAGTTGGCTAACGAACTTGACGTATTCAGTCATAAGGATGTCACGGTAATTGATCAGGAGGCCTTGTGGCTCTTCCTCTTCTTCAATTACAATAACCGGCTTTTCTTTTTGCTTTTGCTTTTCTTCAGCAGGCTTTTGCTTCTGGGGCTCAGGCACACCGCTTTCGAAAAGTGTTTCTTGCGCAATGGTTTTATCCAAGCCGCGACGAGGATCCAGGTCGCGTTTAATAGATGGTGCTAACCCGGGCGCTGAGCGGAATTTTTCCCATTCATCAAGAGCTGTGTCTCCGCTTTCTTCATCGGCTTCATAGGCTTCGTCGTCTGGCTGACCAACTTGGGAGTTGGAAACATTGGACGAGGAACTTTCTGCTGCGTAGCTTGGCTCTTGTTCGCTTTCGCTTCCGCTACCGATTGCGGTCGTGCGATTTTTTTTTTGAAGGGTAACCTCTGGTTCCCTCTTGGTGTTCTCGGCGACCTCTCCAGAGGTTGTCGGGTGCACCCGACTTGGCGAGTTTTTTCTTGCCTTGTCTGGGGGTTGCATTTCTTCAAAATGATCGTCTTGTGTTGGGTCATCCCAGACGATCTCAGACGTTTCTTCTTCATCCAACCATGGCTTGTCGCCATCCCACAGCAGACCTTCGCGGCGAACGCCAAGGACGGAGTGTTTGCGGCTAAGCGGGTCAATGCCAGGTTCACCTATTGGCAAGTCTTCATAAGCAACGACGTCTTCGTCTTCGTCATACTCAATGAAATTGCCCTGATCGTCATAAGAGCCGATAACGAAAACGCCGGTTGGCTCATCGTCATAGCCTTCATAGTCGTCATTATCGTCGTAAATAGGAGCGCCGACAGAAACGAAGGAGTTTGGTTCGTAACCGATGCTGTCTTGTAAATCACCAGCATGTGCGAAGTCGATGAAGAGGGAGTCGCGACGCTGCGTAGTTTTTTGTTGTGGTTGCTTAGCCGGTCCCACCAACGATTTCATGGTTGGAGAGGAGTCAGAGTGAGGGGTCACTTCAACAGCAAAACGGTGCTTTTTATCTGCTGCGTCGGCAACAACATTCTTACTAACGCGAGATACCTTGCCAGCTTGTGAGCGTGCCTTAGAGGGTTTAGTGACGTCGACAACTTTAACAAAATTGTATTTCGATTTGCCAGCGCGTAGGTCAGCGCGGCCAAATGCTGTTGAAATACCTTCTGGTTCAGTGCTGGTCAATGTAACAGAGGTGTCGACTCTAGCTTGTGGTGTTTCACGACGATAATCTCCACCTTTAATGCTTGGAGCAAGGGCGACAAGCGTGCCATCACCTTTGCGACCAACATATTCGCGGATGCCTACCTGCTCTTTTCCATGCAGGTTGACGCGCATATTCTCAGCAGCTACATCCGTAGAAGTACCTGGAAGCTGCGTAACGCGTCCGCTTACCTGCAGGTGATCTTTGTTTGTAGACAGAGAGGAGGTTGGGCCTTCACCAATGTAGTAGTAGTAGCCGCCTTGTAATTCGCGAACCTGTGGCTGTTCGTCATTAGCGCCCTTGCGCACTCCGGTGCGACCGGAAGCAATATCTAAACCACCAGGAACTTTACCTTCTGCGGTAACATGCTGTGAGCCTGGACCGGGGGAGGCACTCCACATTTCTTGTGGTCTGCGCGCAACTTTAACATTGACGCTTTCCAGGCCTTTTGGATCTACACAAGCAGTTAGCTGCTTAATCTGTGTCGTGTCGAAGCATTGTTTTTGCGTTTCGCCAACTACATTACATTGTGGGTAAGTGGTGCGCTCAGAGCACACGGGATAGCATACAGCCTGGCCACCAGCTTGCGAAGACATCGGTTTGCACAACGGTTCAGCAGAATCCCCTAAGGGCTGTGTAGCTAGTCTTAATGCTTTGGTCGTATCGTCGATGTAGTCTGCTGCTTCTCGCTCTTCTAGCGCAATATCTTGCCCTGGATTGGTCTGAAAGTCGGTTTTCGCAGCAATGAAAGTACTTTGATTGCTCAGGCCAGGCGTGTCTAGACCCATTGCCTCAGCTTGCTCTTGGCCTATCAAACGCGCTGGAGGAGCTTTAGGTTCGTAGGTAGCTCGTAAGGTTTTACTATCGCTAGCATTGGCAATAACCACACTGTCGGTTCCTAGGCCCGCCGGCTCTAACTGAACAGGTTGTTTGTCGGCAATGAAGGAAAGATTGCTGCCCAAGGATGGTGCCTCGGCATTCTCTATAGCAAACGATTGACTTCCGCCCAACCCACTTACTACTTCAGGTGCAGGCATTTGGTTTAATGCTTGCTGCTGTAATTTAGTGAGGATTGAAGCATCAAGAGCTGGTGCAGCTGCTTTTTCTTTAGGTAGCTCAGATGCAGCGATAAATGACTCTTTCACCACACTGGCTGTTTTTGGCAAGGGTGCAGCCGCGATAAGTTGCTCTTTTGCCAAGACGGTTGTTTTTGGCAATGGGGCAGTTGCTGTAAGCGGCTCTTTTACCAAGATGTCTGATTTTGGCAAGGGTGCAGCCGCGACAAATTGCTCTTTTGCCAAGACGGTTGTTTTTGGCAATGGGGCAGTTGCTGTAAGCGGCTCTTTTACCAAAATGTCTGTTTTTGGCAATGGGGCAGTCGAGATAAGTTGCTCTTTTACCAAGACGGCTGCTTTTGGCAATGGGGCAGTTGCTGTAAGCGGCTCTTTTACCAAAATGTCTGTTTTTGGCAATGGGGCAGTCGCCGTAAGCGGCTCTTTTACCAGGACGTCTGTTTTTGGCAATGGGGCTGCCGAGATAAGTTGCTCTTTTGCCAAGACGGCTGCTTTTGGCATCGGCGCTGCGGACATAAGTGGCTCTTGTACCAACACAGCCGTTTTTGGCAATGGCGCTGCTGCGATGAACGACTCTTTCACCATCGCGACATGCGGAGCCATCTCGGTATGCTTCTGGCTTAGAGTAGCCACTCGAGTAGTAGCTGGTGGTTTAGTGGCTGGTGGTTCCTGTGCAACGGCGAAAGCATCAGTAGTAGCGGATGCCAGGATCTGTGCGTAATTTGGCTTTTCGATCAGTGCTGTTCGTTCCGGTTTACCCGAACCATTTGCGACCAAACCTTGGAAGCGCTCCACAGGACTTCTGGTAGAAACCTCAGGGGAAAGAGTGCTGTTCTGCTCTGTTCTCAGGTTGTAAGGATCGGTGCTTACAGGTGCGTTAATCTCGTCCTTGCGCATTGTGTTAAGTAAGGCAGCAAAAACTTCGTCATTATGCAGCGTAACACCAGGGAACTCTTTGGCGACAACTTCAGGCTCAATGCCGGGGAAAGTGATGGTCGTTTCTTCAGCAACGCGTGCTTTAGCGACTACTTCAGGTTCTATCCCTGGAAAAGTTAAGGTCATTATGGCAGGTGCTAGTGTCTTGGCGGTTGAAACAACCTCTGTGCCCATTTCATAGGCAGGCTGTCGTGTTTCAACCAAATTATCCAGCACGCTCCAGAAGTCTGGGGCTTGTTGTTTTTTTGCTTCGGTAGGCTGCGCTTTTGTACCCGCTATTGTTTCTACCAATTGCTTGGGAACGTGTGGCGTTGGAGGCGTTAGCTTTTCTACCTTGTTCCAGATCTTTGGATCAGGAGCACTCTGCGCGATGCCTTGGGGGTTTCTGACGTTACTGCA
The DNA here is from genome assembly GCA_030679955.1 of Chlamydiales bacterium. GTDB lineage: Bacteria > Chlamydiota > Chlamydiia > Chlamydiales > JAJFMA01 > CAMFKD01. The sequence continues at coordinate 85,389 of JAUXSF010000019.1, forward strand.
GCGATCACGAGCTATAGCTAAAAAAGACCTAGAAGCTGAATCGAGTACGCCAACAGCGTCGATATCTACCGTCACAGCGCCAATAGTGTCTTTTTCACAGTACACGCTAGGATCGGTAGGAGATAGCTGCTCACCCGCAAAGGTGTTGGTATGATCAATATCTTCTATCGTATCATAATGTGTGCCTGGAAAGGCGGCTCGAGCGGCTGTTGGGTGATCGGGCGTTAGATACGCGATCTTGTGTTCACATTCGGCACCGATACAATCGCTATCTGTAAAGATGTTAGAAGGGGAGGGTGCAGATGACCATAGTCCTGAGCGACCTTCTACATAAGAATGCGCTAAAATGGTTGTATGTTCTGCCAAAGGCTCGTTTAAATGTGTCAGCTCTTCCAGTGCATAAACAAGCTGAAGGGGAAGTAAAGACTCTTCTTCCTGTCTGTTGATACCTAAAATAACTCTCTCGCTAGCAGGATACGCCCAGTCATATAGATTGTTTGCTTGTGCCAAGGAGTGTTCTCCGGAGAGAGAAACTAGCTGGCAATCAGCGCAAGCAATGCTCGGAAGCGATTGAAAAGGTTCCAACTGACGCGTGAGGTGTACGCTGTCTGTCAAAAGAATGATGCAGGATCCTGCCACGCACTCATTTTCGCCGGTGGGGTGTCCATGTGTAACATCGCAGCCGTCGCAAAGAAGGTATGGGATATCCCTTACTACCGTGTCAGTGCGGTTTGCATCGACTATCCTGAAATCCGCCGCGTTACTTTGATCCGCTAGCACGATCTGTAGATGAAGTTTATCCGCATCACCAAATTCCCCGGAGGTCATTCCAGTGATGGTAGATACATTGCTAGAAACAAGTAGTGGAGGAATCGGTTCTTCAAGGCATCCAGGGCATGATTCGTTGGTTTCGGTAGCGACCGAATGCAGTGATGTACCATATCCGGAAGTTTGTACTTCAAAACCATAAGAGCCAGAGGCGTCTAAGTAGGCGGGCACATACGAAAGCTGAGATACTGCAGGACGTGTGATCTCGATATCCGATGCTTCATAACGCTGTGAAGAAGCGATAATGTGGTAAGATGCACCGCTGTCAGCATTCAGGCAGCCATCACAAGCAAACACTGGCACATTGGTTAGCTCAGAAGCTGCTGGTGCAGCACATTCGTTAGTTAAGTATTGGCGTAGCCAAGGCGATGCAGCAGCAGTGTGGCAGGATTCCCATGATGATGGTGAAGCTTGCGCACAAGTTCCAGTACATAGATGAGAGGCTACCGAAGCAACTTTCTTTGCGGTTTCTTGTTGGTAAAGAAATGTACGGCACAAATTAGACGAGTCGTCGCAAGGGACAAATCGGCAATCCTGTTCGTCTATGCAATTCCTTGCATGTTCGGCGGTGATTTTAAAGCGCTGGTTAGAGGGAGCATCCGCAAACCAATCTACCTCAATATCGTTTTCGCCGTCGACATCGCTTGGCTTTCTAGCCAAAGGATCGATCTGTCCAGCTACTAGCGCAGAAGTATGGTGGTTAAGAATATTTTTTAAGTGACCACTTGATTGCGTGCTTTCATGTATGGGCCAAAAGTGCTCTGCAGCACTGCTAGGAGCTTCACCCGCAACCAAACCTTGGCTGGCGATAAAGACCGGCATGGAGGCCCACCATAGCTTAGCTAGTAGTGGCTGGCGAAGATCTGGCTTGTGTTTTTCTGTTCTAACAACCATGTGACGCGTTCAAGGCCCCCGTTACCGTTAAGGCATAGAAAGTACCTCTTATTGCAGAGGGTTCTATTTATTTCCAATAAAAAATCTCCGATGAAAAAATTACCATATGTATCTAGGAGGCTCGAAGTGGATAACATGGACGTTGGACATAAGGACTTCAAATGACTCGTTACTCTTCTTGCTCTTTTAGGTCGTTTACGTCCTTTTGAGGTAATTGCATAAGCCGGTTTTACGCCGTCCTTACAGAACTCGGCCATCATTTCTGTCTCACCCAGGCCTACGCTTCGCTCCGACCTGGGCTATGATATGCTGGCCTTTCAGGCCGCTAGGACTATTCTCAGGCCCGAAGGGTCGACATGGCATAGCCCAGGTCGGAGCGAAGCGTAGGCCTGGGTAAATGAATAAGAGCAGCCGAGTCCTGTAGGGACGGCATAAAAAAACGTCATAAAGACTTCTGTAATTACCTCTTTTGGTCCTTTGCGCAAAAAATTATATAACGCGCTGAATGGTCACAAGGCTGATAGGTCTACGTTCGGCCTTTAGGCCTTCTTTGGACGAAGCGCGGCGAATAATGGCCTCGGCCTGCTTTTGAGGGGATAGATCGGAGAAGTCGTCCAAGATTTCAACGAATTCATTTTCATCAAACGCCACATTAACAGCGGCAGCGCTGGAGAGTGCATTGGTATGAATGTAAACCATATCTTTCACATTCCAATGGTCGATGACTTCCGTAAATTCGGAGAATAATTTAACTCCAAGAGCTGGATTATTTGAGACAATTTTATGTGGTCGTTTGTCCGAACTGTTGATGGTCCAGACATTAGAAGGTCCACATGAAATTACCTGCATGCGGTTTTCTCGCGGTGACAGTACCACATAGCTGAGAGAAAAGATTTTGTTGCAGGCATCGCGAACAACGAGGTCGTTTAAAAAGGTAATTAAGCTAACGGGTTTGGTGGTTAGCCGGCACAGTGTACGGATCATGCCACGCAGTACCGCGGTATACATAATTCCTTCGACGCCCTTTGAGGAGGGTTCTGCGACAACAATACCGAAGCGTTTTTCTGGCAAGGGGAAGAAATCATAATAGATGCCGCCGATACTAATGCCCCGATAGGTCGCTATACCAATATTAAGCTCCGGCCAATGCGGCGGCTGGCTGGGCAATAGCTGCATCTGTGCTTGTTGTAGGTGATCTGAAAGCTCACTGATTTGGTCGGCGCTTTTACGTTCCGTTTCCACGCTTGCAGAGTTAAGGTAGGAGGAGAGGTCGGTGATAAAGTCTACAACGTCCTGGTAGCGATCCTCAGCGCGTTTTTGTAGCGCTTTGGCAAGTATCTTGTGCAGACCTTTTGGCATCAGGGCTAGATGTATCTGACCTTGGCTGAGTTTTCCTAACACGAGCTCATAGGCAATAATGCCTAAGGAGTAGATGTCTGAGGCATAAGAAACCATATCGGGGTTGCTATGCTGCTCAGGACTCATGTAGATGGGTGTTCCAACCAGCTCCGATCTCTCTCCACGTCTATGAGGGGATTGGTCGGCGTCGGAGAGCATCTGTGCTACTCCCAGATCGATCAGCTTGATGGTCCCTTGTTCCGTCAGCAGGATATTTTCTGGTTTAAGGTCCCGGTGGATGACCCCCAGAGTATGCAAGTGGCAGAGCGCGTAGGCTATTTCTAGAATAATCTCTACGGCACGGCGCAGGGAGACGGGATTGTGCTCAATAATGCTATGCAGTGACCGACCTTGAATAAACTCCAGAGCGATGTAGGGTCCCTCTTCCCACTCTTCATGCGCATAGAGGGTGACAATATTTGGATGGTCAGAGAGCTTTAAGATGCGCGCTTCGTTGTTGAATTTCCGCACAACCTCGTGGCTCGCGCGCAAATGTGGCTTAAGAGTCTTGATAATGAGAGGGTCTTTCGTGGTGGGATGAGACGCTAGGTAAAGAACGCTCATTCCACCTTCGCTATACTTGCCTTCAATGGTGTAGCCGCCAATGACTTTTGGCGTAGGTTCGGTCGTAGAAGAGGCTGGGGGGAGCCCTTTGACCCCTGGCAGAGTATTTTGCTTATGAAATTCCGGCTCTGACATGGATATTATCCAAGTTCTAAAACGCGTACGCCAAGGGCTTCGCCAAGTTTAAGTAGTTCGCCGCGCCCTATGCATTTGCCATTGACGACTAGGTCTACGCCTTCTTCAGGGTTTACTTCGAGCTCTAATAGCTGTCCAGGCTGCAGTTGCATGAGCTTTTCCAGTCTCATCTGGATGCGTCCAACTTCCACAGTTACGGTAACAGGAATATCCTTGGCACGATCGCCTAAAGCAGGTCCGCTGGCTGGTGTTGGCGCTGCGGCTTCGTCATCCGAGCCCTCATCTGTGGTGCTTTCCAGGTCTACATCGGTGTTCATGTCATCTTCGAAGTCGAATTCTTCATCTTTGCTGCTCATAGGAGTCTCGGTTGGATGGTATAGTGGGTATTCAAGGACTTTCACTTTCGTTTCTTTCAGCATTCCGCGGAATATGGGAACGCCACGCACGCTCATGGTTACACGCCCCTTATCTTCGCCGGGCAATACGGTGCATGTATCGAGGATCAGAAAGTCCCCTGGATGTACTTTTTCGAGCTCTCGAACTGGTAGGGTGAGCTTACCAGCCTCAAAATGCACGGTAACTTCTAGGTTTTGTGCTGCCTCAGAGGAAAAGCGTGCGATTCTGCCGGATGTTACGAAGCGTTTCTTCCAGTCTTTCACAAGGTCTTCTGAAGCGACCAAGTGGCCCTTAAGTTCAATGCCAAGTAGGTTAAGATCTACCTCCAGCGACATAGCGGTGCCACTAGGCAGCTCTTCGGAGTCCAGCACACTTAGAGCGTAGTCGCCTTGAAAACCTAGATCTGCTAGCGCGTTCGTTAGAGCAATGCCAACAAAGCGGAAAAAGCCTTTTTGAAAGCCTTTGTCGCTGTAGTCTAGTGGTTCATGTTTCTTAGTCAGGAGGGCAGCCATTAAGATGGCCACATCTTTCTCCGACATCACCCACGCTGCTTGGCCGGGGAGTGCAGAGAGAGCAAAGTTGATAGCCCAGGGGCCGCGGCCTAATAGGGACGCTAGCTCTTTTTCGGTATGCCAACTCGCTGGCCCTGTATGGATTTCCAGGTCAGACATTTCGAAACGCTGAGCGAGTTGGGTTGAAAGTCCCTCCCATGAGAAGGCCTCCGGTCCACCGGTTGCTGAGAGGTCTTGTATATGTACTAGTTCCGGTTCCAGTACTTTAAGCCAATTATAGCTTGTCGCTGCCACGATTTATCTATTCCTGTTGCTGCTGCTGTCGTCGTTGTTGTTGACGTTCATCTTGCGTTTGTTCTTCACGTTTCTGTTGTTGTTGCCCGGGCTGCGGTGCGGGGGCTTCTGGTAATGGGCGCGTATAAGCCTCAGTGGTAGTCACGACGATATGCGCGGTATACCCTTGAGTTTCCAACGCCGCCATTAAGTTTGCCCGCTGACTATCCAGCAAAGTCTTAGCTTCCTGCGACAAGTTCGCAAAGGCTATATTAAACTCGCCCCTAGCAGTGTTGTAGGAGGTGACGACTAGTTCACTTCCTGCAAAAACTGGCGGGTTTTTAATTGTCATCACTGTGTCAGTAATGTCGCCCATCCTAACGGTGTATAATTTGTCCACTATTTGGTCAACTAGTGTTTGCAGCGACGCCTGCATAGCCGTAGGTTTCGCATCAGTAACTGGCACACGTACATCCGACACGCTTAGGTGTTGTGGGTGTACCGATGTTAGGTCTTCATGAACCTGTTGAAAGGAGCGGCCTTTCACCACCGGCTCATCCGAAGCATTTTTCTCCTTGGCAACCGGTAAACCTGACAGGTCTGTCGATGCTTCTGCATCCATGCCGCTTTCCTGCTCCTGCTTACCCTTACTTTGTCTGGCAAGATCAAACGGAGAGTCGTGTCCCCCTTGGCCTGCTTGCTCTTGTACAGACTTTTTAGAGGCCATATCGAAGATGCTTTTGGGGCCTTCGGCTACATTGGAATCGTCATCATCGTCGTCACGCTTGGTCGAGCGGTCGCGGCGTCTATCCACTAGCTTCTTAAAGTCGTCCTTGTCTTCCGGAATACGTGATGGCCTTTCCGATCGCGATGTACTAGCCACATCCCTTCGGCTACCTAGTCCCGAAATGGGTTTATCGAGATCTGACATGTTTACATCTCCTTATTTGCGAGAAAGTAGGGGGAGGCGGCCTCAGCTTATAAAAATAGCTATCTGGGCTTCTGATCCTGTCTTTTTCCCCTAGTATCCTCTTCGTTTGCGGAGGTTAAATACCAGCGAACCGATTTCATCCTGCTCGCGTCCCTCCTCGATCTCTATCTCTTTCCGTCGCTCTTTCATCCAGTCTGCACGGTGGGTTAATAGCTTGTCCACGTCTTGCCGCCGTTGCGCCAGCTCTTTCTTGGCTACTTCGACGTTACGTTTGGCCAGTTCCACCTGCTCCTGCTGTTCGGCTACTTTCTTTTCCTCAACGATTACTTTTTCCTGGCAGAGCTTTAAATATACCTTGGCCTGTTGGATCTTATCTGTTGTCGTTCCCGTATCCATTTCATGCCGCAGTTGTGCCAGCTTATCGTCGCGGTGCTGTTTAACTCTATCGCGTTCGGCTTCTTTCTCAGCTAATACCTTTAACTCTTTCTGTAGGGCCTCTTCTTTGGCCTTTACATTGCGTTCGGCTTCGTCTACCCGCTTCCGCTTAATATCTATGATTTTCGCCAGCGGATATTCAATTGCCATCGTAGTCCATTGTTATTTTAGCGCTGCACGTAGCAGACGCATCGTCTCTTCAAAAGAGCACTTCTCATCCACAGATTGTTTAAGGAATCGGTTAACGGAGTCAACGTGGTCAATGGCAAAGTCCGCAGCTTTATCCGAGCCCCTTTTGTACTCACCAATTTTGATGAGAAGTTCGTTCTTCTTATAGTTCGCTAAAACCTCTTTTAGCTGTCCCACCAGTGCCAAGTGTTCTTTATTGACAATGGACGTCATAACCCGGCTGGCAGATGAGAGTACTTCGATAGCAGGGTAATGGTAGGAACGCGCTAGCTCGGCAGACAATATTATGTGTCCGTCGAGGATGGAACGCACTTCGTCGGCAACAGGCTCGTTCATGTCATCGCCAGCAACCAGTACGGTATAGAAAGCGGTGATACTACCTGTGTCGGAACGTCCGGTGCGCTCGAGTAACTTGGGCAAGGTCGAAAACACGGAAGGTGTATAACCAGCACGTGCAGGGGGCTCGCCCGCAGCTAGACCTACTTCCCGCAAGGCTCGCGCAAAACGTGTGACCGAGTCCATCATCAAAATGACGGACTTGCCCTGGTCACGGAAGTACTCAGCAATTGCTGTGCCTACATAAGCGCAGTTTAAACGAAGTTGTGAAGACTGGTCAGATGTAGAAACGACTAAAACAGAGCGCTTTAAGCCTTCAGGCCCTAAGTCCTTCTCAATAAAGTCGCGCAATTCACGTCCACGCTCACCAACCAGGCAGATAACGTTAACATCCACCACAGCGTTCCGCGCGATCATGCCAAGCAGAGTCGACTTACCACCACCAGCCGCAGCGAATATACCAATACGTTGGCCAATACCAGCGGTAAGCACCGCATCAATGGCTCGCACACCCACTTCGATAGGCTTGTCGATACGTTTACGTTTTAAGGGATCGGGCGCAGCTCGTATAACAGGTGCTACTTCAGTAGTGATCAGCGGACCTCTCGTCGCTTCATCAAGGGGCTCACCAAGGCCATCGAGAACGCGACCGAGTAATTCATTGCCTACTTTGATGCTCAACGGCATTTTCGTTGCGATAACTTCGCAAGAAGGTCCAATCCCGGCCATCTCCCCCAGGGGGGAAAGAAGCACCTCATTACGTGTAAAACCCACGACCTCGCAACGCAGAGGTAGTTCGCCTTCACGCATTACCAGAACCACTTCGCTGATCTTCACGCCTGGCACAACGGCTCTAATTAGCGTACCGATAACCTCGGTAATACGCCCGTTAACCGTCGTAAGCTTGATGTCATCAAGCTTAGCAAAAATTGAATCTAATTGCTCGTCTAGGTCCATAGCGCGCTCTTCCATTTTTTCGCTTCATATGAGCAGCCAGGCACCCTTTGGATAGGTGTCAGCACGTTTCAGCGGCTTAATAAAAGACCGCTATTATACTTGTACGTTCATCAGCGTTTTAATCGATTCTAGAGACTTGTTCAGCAAGCTGCTGAATAATTCCAGTTCTTGTGTGATAAAACCCATTTTTAATTGCAGCATCAGCATATTGGCACCGGACATTTGGTCTTTATTGTCCTGAAATTTAGTAACTTCACCCGCCAACGATTCTAATTGGCTTTGTCCGTGAGTTAGGTGATTAATAAAGTTCTGGAGTGGTCCAACAAGCCCTTGAGGCTTCTCTGGAGGAACATAGTCGACTCCAACCTTGGAGAGAGCGACCTTAAGACTTTCGTCAATGTGCGTAAGCTTGCTGCGCAGAACATTCTGAACAGAGCCTTTGAGCTCCAAATTCGGCATGGAAAGCTTGCGCTTCACCGAATCGATCTTCTCAATTGCTTTCTCTGCTTGGGCAAGCAGGCTGTTCAGATTAGTGCCTTCGGAAGTCTTCTCCACACGCCTTTGCGCGCGTTGAGCCTCTTCCATCGGCGAGGGTTTTCTAGCCTCTTCTAATCGCGAAACTTCTATCTTGTCTTGTCTTTCGACCTTTTGGGTCATCAGACGTTCAAAATACTCAGCATTCGGTAGGATTTTATCAAAATGTTCGATCTTCTCAGCTTGCGCTAGAGAGGAATCGATCTTGCTGATCTTGAGTACTTTTTCGCTTTGATCTGACATTTATTCTCTCCTCTTTTTCAAGAGGTCGCATTAGGTACCCTAATGATTATTAATCTTTCGTCTCTTCCTCTTCCTGGGCTTCTTGGAAGAAAGGAGCCTTAGCTTCTTGTTTCTTCTTCAGATCTTTTTCTGCCCAGTCTAAGGAAATGCTGCACAGGTTTTTGACCGTAGGATCATCGGACTTCTCATTTGCTTCCGAGATCAGCTCTTCGCCCTTCTTCCTTTTAGCTTTTACTAACAAGTAAGCTATGCCAAGAAAGGCCTGCGCCAAATAGTTATCTGGCTCGCGCTGCATCACCTCTTCAAAGATTGCCGAGGCTTCCTTCACCTCCAGCTTGTTTAGGGCTATATACCCTAAGCCAATCTGAGGTGCTGTGCTCTCCGGACGTAGTATCTGGGCCGCTTCGAAAAGCCGCCTAGCACTTACCTCGTCCAATTGTTTAACCGCCACAAACCCTGCTTCAATCAAAAGAGCAAAGTCGTGTTGAAAATCCTCTAGCTTGTCCTGTTCGGCCATTACTCCATCCTTATTCGAAGGGTATTTACCTGAGTCAATTTTCGAGCGCTTTTCCGGCAGTTATTTCGCGATCGGCAGCTTCTGCTTTTTTCGTCTGAGCAGAAGCTTAGTGCGCCGATCATTAACCTTTAACACCCCTAGCCATTGAAACAATAGCTGAGTTAGCGGCGTTGACGACAGCGGTCGACATCTCAGACATCTGCGATAAGTGGTTCATCAACATCTGCATGTCAAACATGTCGGCGATACTGATAGCACTCTTTCGCTGCTTGATAGCATTTAATTTTGCCTTGGCGCTGACCGTAGCGGCGTCCACTATCTCGACTAGGGCCTCCATACTGAAGGCTTCTCTGGGAGTTGCCATAGGTTCCTCCTAACTTCCTTATTATGCTTTTACAAACTATCCGATTACTTTGATCAACCTTTAAGGTCCAAAACGGATATCACCATTTTAGGGGCCGCACGGTTGCAGTCTTCGGTTCTTTTAACGTTCTAGGTTATTCTATTCTAGCCCTTCGCTCCAAAACGTGCTACTACTTTCAGTAAGGCCGCATAACCATGCAATAAATAGCCAAATTGGTTGAACTCATCCTTACTTAGGCCAGCCCTTAACAAACCCTTGATTTGCAGCATTCTAGCTTGAATTCGTTGCTGCACTTCTTTGCGCTTATGGGATTGAGCGAGATCCTTTTCCAGGTCAAACATCGCTTCACTAGAGCCACCTTTGCTCTTATCCTTCCCTAATCCAAACATTCGTTCACCTTTGTTTTAGAATGACGTAAGCGCGACTCTACTTTTCCTATAATCCTATTTTATCATAATTTATTTATTATATTCAATCTTATACTTTACGCCTTCTCGCTCTAGAAATATCGCATCACGTTTAATTGAAGTGATGCTCATTCCATCTAAAGTATCCCCGGGAGAGAGAATGCGCCCATTAATTACCACATTCACGGTAGTGTTGCCTCTGTTAGTAGAGCCCGTTACCTTATAGCTTTCAGTGAGATCAACCAGCGAGTTTTCAGGCTCCAATTCCACTACAAAGTTCTTAACAGAGCGTACCGCAGCATCCTTTTTGAAGGTCGCGATCAATTTTTCAAGCTGCGAAGCCCTGCCGGCTAACATTGATCCAGACAGCGTCAATTCGCCACTGCTCATCTGCACAGTCACGTCTTTGAAGCCCTGCTCCTGTAGCAACACTCGAATGGACTGTATCTCATCCTCTTCAACGAAAACGCGTTTTTCAAGCAGATCCAAATAAGGGAAGTTTTGCGCCATGTAATCTGACAGCTTTTCAGCCTGCTCGCGGGACGAAAGGTAGCCGTTTAGCACAAACCTGCCCGCGGAAGGCGCCATTAACGTTACGCCGCGCCATTGGGGGTTTTTGCCGATAACTTGATTGATGTTCTGTAAAACTAGCTCGTCGATAACCAAGTTTTTGTCGTTGATTTCCCTAACGAATTGCAAGTTTTGAAGGTCATAAAGCAAGCGCGCTTTATCAACACTTTTCAGGACGTGACCAATCAGCAGCAAACTGCCATTGTTGTCATTAAAGTTGTAGTTAACCCCAGGGGCCAGTGCCATCACTTTCTGCAATTCCGCCTTGGTGTCTATCTGCGGAGCCACAACCTCTTGAGTGCGAAATAGCGATGTCGTCGCCATGCCAATGATCATTACCATCCCGCCAATCAGCAGGAGAAGCATCATTTTGCCTACAAAACCCGACTTTTTCGCCACGACCGGAGCCGATTTTACTGGCTCTTTTTCCTTGGCTTTGGATTTAACCGGAGCTTTGCCTTTTTTGATCTCATCATCTTTAAGGGATTTAACGATAGAAGGCATTAGGGGAGTGATGATTGTCGAGCGATCCGCCTCGCGGTCAAAAATGATAAAGCGCGTTGTGCCCAACGACACCACACTATTTGAAACTAGATCGGCCTTCACCTTAATCTGTTTATCATCGAGAAAAACACCATTCCGGCTCTTCAAGTCCTGTAGCGTAACCTTGTTGTCCGCGCTAATCGTTAGCTTAGCGTGCTGACGCGATACTGTACCGTCATGTAAGACGATGTCGGATGCTTCAGGGTTCGTTCCAAGGATATAGGAATGCCCAGGTTCCATCGAAAACTCTGCGCCATTATTTGGACCGGCAATAACCTTAAGCATCCAGCGGCCTGTTCCGGCCACGTTAAAGTCGATTTCAGCGAGCATTTGCTCGTTGGAAAGATCTTGTTCCTCGTAAACCTCGTCGTCCGGCTCGTCGTTATTTGCACCCTGTTGAGCCGCGGCATCCATCTTGTGGCCACCGATCTCTGTGTAATAACGGAAAATGCCATTGCCAATTTTTACCGTGTCGCCATGCACCAGCACACGCGACCCATCTACTGCTTCGTCATTAACTAGCGCTGGATTAGTTGTGGAGAGATTTTCTACCGCTATACCATCAGGCATTCTACGGGCAACAAGGTGCTCTCGCGATACTGCAGGGTCCTCTACCAAAAGTTGGCAGGTATCGGGATCGCGGCCGATTACCCACTCCTCTCCGTCATCAAACGAAAGGACTAAACCCTCTAAAGCACCTTCTTCGGCAATAAGTTTTGCTGTCATAGCCTCTTACCATTATTATGGGTGGTCGATTATAGTCCGAACCCCAATTTTACGCTGCCTTAAAGTTGGTAGCCTCATCACGCCAGAAGTCAATCGCGTTCATAAAGTCTTCCAACGCCTCTTTAAACATTTCATACTCAAGATTGTATTCCATATCTTTCGATAGGGTCAAGGTATTCCCATCGTCGCTCAGCCCTAGAACAGCACCCTCCGTTCCTTGACCAAACAAGTTAGCAAGCATCATTTGCGTGTAGAATTGTTCCTGACTATCCTTCGGCATTGGGGCGACCTCACACAACATGCCTAGTCCGGGATTTAGATCGGACACAGTGAAGGATACATCCTTGTCCATATAGATGACATATTGCCCAGCATCGTTGGTGGGAATCGCCTTGTCCAGGCCAATCTCTTTGCGATATAGATCCATTAACTGACTCAGCTTCATAGCTCTACCCCCTAGTACTGCAACCCACTATGGTGCGAGAACTGTGCCAACCAGTTTATTATATCATATATCTAATTTCGTAGATTTTGCTGGCTGTTACGCTAGATTGCCAATGTTAAATATGTTACATTGTTGATTCATTAATTTACGCCAAGGTAGAACAGTGCAAAGTAGTAAAATAACCATTTTTGAATCCAATCCCCCTTCTATACATCAACCCGCACCACCGCCGGTAAGCAAGCCTACCTCTAAACCACTACCGCCTATTCCCTCAGTTTTTTCCCAACCAAAACCGAGTTCACCTTCGATCTATACCGCAACTCCACTTAAGGCTTTCCCTTTCTACGCGCAAACTCGCGAACCCTATCTTTTGCCCATGAAAGAGGATAATACGGAGGCATTCTCTAGAGATCTTTCAGATGCTTTCTTTTCGACCCCCACCGTTACCCACGTTCCAACCTGGATTGCCGAGGTCGTCAATAATGATTTCAACGCTATCACGGCCGTAGACTTTGATTTTGATTATCGATGGGTTTGTAAGACAAAGGTTAAAGGCGGAAGCGAGTACAAAATAAAAGTGCTGTGGACCGTTGTTTTTCATAAAGGAGCCGGTGCCGCGCAATATTACGATCGAGCCCTATCCGAATACACCTTTTTTGCTGGTAAACCCGGTAAGCATGTTAAGAAGCGTGAGATGGATAACGAAAACATGTGGAGAACATATTTAGTGGCATTATCCAACATTTTGCCAACGCGCGCCGCCTTTGATCCAAGAGAGCCAGAAGGACCTTTTTCTAGGAAACAACAACAGCTTCTTAATGCTGATAAAATCCTTGGTTTGAATGTTAAAGACATCGCTTCTGGCCAAGAAGACTTTGAGCTGAAGGTACACGTCCATAACGTTAAAGGCATCTTTGCTCTAGCAGTTAATTCCGCAACTACCGAGTTTATTCTGCTAGAACCTCGTAAAGAAGCAAAGGCGATTAAAGTCGTAAAAAACGTCGCTCAAAGAGTGCCAGGTGGTCTGGAAGTTACTTTGTTGGGCTTGGAGGCAGTTGACGGCTTTATAGAGGTAGCCGGTCTGGTCGGCGCCGCCGCCGGTGCCTTAGGTGGCCTAGGATCCCTAGGCTAAAGTAGCCGAGTTCTGAGGAGGCTGACAGGAAGCATCGGTAGGTCATCTTTTGGCCCATTTCCAGAATCTTGCCATTTGTTGTAAATCCCCTACTCTCAAGAGTATGCGGATTTACGCCAAACGGCAATCTTCAGAAAATGGTCTCAAAATCTGACGCTACTGATGTTTCCTGTCAGCCTCGAAGGAACGACATAAAAAATAACCATGGCGGAGGCTCCAACATTAAGTAGCCTCACTTACCGTGCTATATCATAGCGTTTCAATCAAAAAGATTAAAATAATTAATTGCTCTCATAGACGCCCTATATGTGAGAGTCAGGTGGGTTCATAGACATTACAAAGCTATCATTTGTTTGAGGAAAACACGTAAGGCAAAAAAAACAAACATTTTCATTGGATTGTTTTTAAGAAATAAGTAACATGCCAAGCATTGATTTCGAAAAACAGACGAAAAAAGGAGTCACAATGAAAAAATATCTACTAACCTTGCTATGCTTGCTTACCTTTACACAGGCCCCTGCACAAGCATCCGTGCTTGAAGGAACCTATTTCGGCGCGATAGGTGGAATGAACCAATTAAAGTATGACCAAGACTATTTTGAAGCTTATATCGGCTATGCCTTGGGTGGATTTTGTGGTTACAAGTTTGACAATGGTCTTCGTCTTGAAGGAGAAGTCTCTTTCCGCAGAAATAAAATGACCGACAGTTTTATGGTTATTGATGACTTTAACGAGATAAATGTAGATCTTGAGATGCAAACGAAGATTACATCCGTGATGGCTAATGCTCTTTATGAATTCTGTCCACGCTCTATTTGTACTCCCTATTTTGGTCTTGGAATTGGCTATGCTCATATTTCACAAAATGGATTTCTTGAAGCGCTAGGAGGACGAGCAGTTTTTCGAGGGGATACCGATCAATTTGCTTGGCAAGCTATTTTAGGCCTAAATCGACGCTTAACTCCTGATTGCGATTTTGCCGTTGAGTATCGATATCTTAATCCTGGCGCTCACCTAGAAAACCACGGAGTCGTTTTATCACTTAAACGCTTCTTCTAGCACTTTGAAAGAGGCAATAGGCCGTTTCTAAACTGCCTATTGTCTCATCCTTCTTTGCAACTTGGCGCCTCTGCGTCTTTGCGTTTGAACCCCTTTTGACATCCCTCTAAAGCCTGCCAAATTTCCTCTTGACCGCAAACAAGTAAAATTTTATGTTTCATGCATTTGAATTTAAAATTGGTCATGTTCTATGTACAAGCTTGCCCTATTCCTCCTGCTAGCATGCTCCTTGCATGCCCAAGATGACGTTCGACTTACCGCTGAAGCCGAACCACTTACCACTATATGTGGCTGCGTGAACGCCATTTCCGGCGACTTCTTCTTTAGCCAAACCGACATTGCCATGCACGGTTCCGAGCCATTGCATTACACCATGCTTTATGACAGTGGGCTTAACTTTATAGGCGCTAAGGGATATGGCATCGGCAGCCAATACCCTTTCTACATGAATTACGCGATTCAAAAGGCTAAAACTAACATCGTCACCATAAATGTCATGGAGCGTGAAGGCTTCCATGTCCCTTACAAAGGAAAAATAAATAATGGATGGGCGTCTTTTACAGTGGACCCAACATTGTTTGCCAGTGGCTTCACCAACTACTCAGAAGAG
>JAUXSF010000020.1 GCA_030679955.1 Chlamydiales bacterium
CCCGAGAAGCGTGTACTACGGCACATAACGATTGAGCCTGTTTATAGTGTTCATAAGTTCACATTGGTTTTGTGAACGCTCAGGAATGTTATGCCAATGTGAACTTATGAACACTACAAACAGGGGAACAAGAAGAAGAGATTTTTTTTAGTATTTAAGGAAGAAGAACAGCGTCGTGGAAGCTGTCGACAAATGCGTTGCCTACAACTCCCACGACGTCTGAAAAGTTCTCAGGCAGAACATGAAATTCAACAAAAAAATAGGTTGAATCAGAAACGCGCAAACTGCCTGGTGCTTTTTGTCTAGACAATGGGGTCCACCTTATCAAAAAAAGTTCTTATTTGCGCCTTGGTGGCTCTGCATCTTTGCGTTTAAATTTCTAAACCAGGGCTTTGATTTCATGGAAAATAGCCAGAGGGGCGATATAGCCTACCAGCGTGCAGATAGCTGCCGGCATAAATGCAATCTTGTATGCCGTCGCAGAAACCTTTGTAGAGCACGCGATGGTTCCAATGAGTAAAGCACCAGACATCATATCGTCAAGCAGAGGAAAAAGGTAACCTTCGGCAAATTTCTTATTCTTGCCGGCCTGGTCAATGATTGCAGGAATAACAATAGCGCTGATGGCAGAACCGCCAACGCCGATGGCAAAAGCAACTGGAGCCACATATGCCGCAAAAGCTGATAGGGCGACATAGACCACGATCTCGATGATCTGGCCTGTCCGATCCCAAAATCTGTCATTTGAAGATGGGGTGAAATTACTTATTTCATGAAATCTCGCTGACAACGACATGGCATCCATAAAATCCCCTAAAAACAATAGATTCCTTTCGCAGTTTAGTGTATGCGCGAAAGGTTTAAGAATCCAGATCCAAATTATAATTGTAATTGCAAGCTATGCCATAAGGCTTGTTCGATCTGGCACGCCTTTTCAGCGAGGACGGCTCCATTGGGCATTTGGCTTACAGCTTCCTGCATTTCTTGCAGATGTTCGGCCTCTTCCAAAATAATTGTTCGTACGCTGACGCGTGATTTTGCCTCAAGTAGCAGCTCTTGATACGTGGGATACACATCATGCGCGCGCACTTCGATGGCATAGGAGACCAGGGTGTAAGCGGCGCCTCGTAAATTCAAGTTTTTGTAACTGAGTCGCTTGAGTAATCGGCTGACGCCAACATTTAATTTAGTTAAGTATTGCAAAGAGCTATAGCCACCCAACAACGTATCTACCCGGTAGGTATCAATACCGTCTGGATGAACCTTTGCTATTTGATTCTTTAAAACATACGCGTGGCGGAATTCTTCGGCAGCGTGCTTTAGCATTTCTTCTTTCACCAAAGTGGGGTGTTCGCATCCTGCCATGAGTTTGGCGCCGCAGTTTTCCAGATAGGAAAGAGTATTCAGCCATTTGGCGTGCTGCCATGGGTCGGCCATGATTTGTGATAATTTATTTTTTAAGCTCATGGTACCTCAGTAAGACTCGCCTCAAGGGCATCATAGATTTGTTGTAGGTCATCCGCATCTACACAATATGGTGGGATGGCATGGACAGTGTTCCCGAAAGGACGCAATAGCACATGTCTATTTAAGAAAAAGCTTGCTAGGCGGTTTCTCAGCGGATTGTAGTAAGAGCTGGCGTGATCGTTGCGATAGTCCACGATCAGAATTGTTCCTATAACTTCGCAGCGCTTGATGCCGGGATGGCCTAAGAGCTTTTGTTGAAAGGCACGATGCTTTTGCTCGATAAACTGACGTTGTTGGGCGCACAACGGATCTTCCAATAGATCAAGGTTGGCTAATGCGGCCGCACAACCAATGGGGTTGCCAGCGTAAGAGTGGCCGTGAAGCAGTGCTTTTTTAAGTTCGTCCGACAAAAAAGCCTCGAAGAGGTGTTCAGAACAAACGGTTGCTGCCAAGGGCAGGAAACCACCGGTGAGTCCTTTAGCTAGGCAGACCATATCTGGAGCATTTGCCATCGCATTGCTAACGAATAGCGGGCCTGTTCTGCCACATCCCACCAAAACTTCGTCGGCAATCGTCAGAACATTATGCTGGCGGCATAGACCGATGAGCGCATCCAAACCCTCAAGAGAGTGTGAAATCATGCCTCCCACGCCTTGCAAACCTGGCTCGTAGATGAAACATGCAACATCATCGTTGGCTAAAGCTGCTTTAAGCTGATCCAGAGAGGCTTCCTCGCTACCGATGAATGGCGGGTCGATCGATATGACGTCAAAAAGAATAGGTTCAAATGGCCTTGTAAAAAAGCTGCGGTCAGAAAGTGACATCGCCCCTACCGTATCGCCATGATAGCCACCTTTTAGGGTCACAACTTTTGTTCGTGGTCGCATTTCATTGCGATTATGCCAGTATTGCAGAGCTATCTTAAGCGCCGTCTCAACTGCTGTCGATCCATTGTCCGAGTAGAAAACCCTTGTTAGGTTAGCTGGAAGGAGTGCGGTAAGCCGTTGCGCTAATTCACATGCTGGGGGGTGAGTGAACCCGGCCAGCATTACGTGCTCCAATTGCGTAGCTTGCTCGGCGATTTTTCTAGCGATGTACGGATGGCAATGACCATGCAGTGTCACCCACCAAGAACTAATCGCATCGAGATATCGGCTACCATCAGCGGCATGTAAATAGGCTCCGGAAGCCTTCACAACTGGGATTGGGGCATCAGATGTTTGATGCTGTGTAAATGGAGCCCAAACGTTTGTAGTTTCTAAATAGTGAGCATCTTGGACTGTAGTTTTGTCTTCCATACTGCTGCATATCTTTGAATGGTGTTTTGGGAAATTTCGGGCTCAGGTTGTATGCGCGCCAAGCAAGGCAAACCAGTATATTCCAGGATAAAGCGTTCGCTGTCGGGGTTCTCAGGACCATTAAACACGATGCCCCAGATAGGTATTCCGCGTTGACGTAGAACTTCCACCGTCATAAGAGTATGATTGATGCTTCCTACATAGTGCTTAGAAACGATGACCCAGTGTGATTCCCATTGGGTTAGCAAATCCAGCATCAGCACCGACTGACGAAAGGGAACCATAATACCACCGGCAGTCTCGATAATGAGCGGTCGTTGGGTATTAGGTAGGGACATTTTTTTTGGATCCAATTCCTGCCCAGACATCCGTGCCGCTTGGTGTGGCGATACAGGATGCTCTAATAGGTAGGCTTCTGGATGGCACTTTATCGATTCATGAGTGACAAGCTGTCTTACAGTATGTCGGTCTGTATTTGGTTCCACACCGCACTGAACAGGTTTCCAATAGTCGGCAGCTAGTGCCTCTACCATAATAGCCGAAGTTGTAGTTTTCCCAACCTCTGTGCCAATACCGGTGATAGTGATGATACTCATAAATACCTCAGGCTATAAAAACTTGTTCAGACTCGCGTGATAGCACTTCTATCAGCTGGTCTAGGTGTGCAACGCTATTAAATGCATGAAGGCATACCCTTAGGCACTCTTCCCCGCGACGTACGGTGGGATTCATAATTGGTCTAACATCTAAGCCACACTCTGCTAAGGTTCGGGATAGCAGTCTTACGTTTTCAACTCCGGATATTTTTATGCTCTGAATCGGCGTTGGCCCCACGCTTATGGGCAAGGAACTAGCGGCCACGCGACTTTTAAAGGCATGGATCAGCGTCTGAAGTTTTTGACGCGCTTCGTCCGATTTTTCCATAAGATCATAAGCACAGCGTATCGACACCAAAGTATGCAATGGGAATGCAGTGGAGTAAATGAATGGCCTTGAAAAGTTGATTTGATAACTACGCAGCGTATGGCTACCTAATACAATCGCGCCATGCGTCCCCAACGCCTTACCAAAGGTATGAATACGAGCAAAGATGCGCTTTTCAAGCCCATGTGCGCTTACAATGCCTCTGCCGCCCTTGCCAAATAGGCCTGTAGAGTGTGCTTCATCGACGATCAGATGCGCCCCAAATTTTTCGCAGACATCGCAAATGGCCTCTAGTGGAGCAATATCGCCGGTCATGGAGTACAATGCTTCCACGCAGACGAAGATGCGGCCTGTTGCTTTTTTAAGCTGGGACTCTAGGTGGCTAACGTCATTGTGTTTAAAGAGAAGCTGACGAGCACCTGAAACCTTTGTTCCCTCCCACGTGGATGCATGAACTTGAGTATCGAGGACAACCGTATCCTCCTTGTTCATGATGGCTGAAAGCAATCCTATGTTGGCTGTGTAGCCTGAATTAAACAAGATACCTGCTTCTGCTCCATGAAAATCGGCAATGTGTTGTTCCAAAGCTTCTGCATAGTGACTGTTGCCTGTCAGCAATCTTGAGCCTGTAGCGCCTACATGAGGCCTAATGCTGCCATCTTGAATCAACGTCTTAAACTCGTGATCGATAGAATGTAATAGTTGCGGTGATCGTGCAAAGCCAAGATAATCATTGGATGTTAAGTCAATTAACTCCTCGGTAATACGTAGACGCCGCAACGTTCCTTCTTGCTGCCTCTTTGCAAGAGCTTCCTGCATATGTTCTTCAATTCCCACTGGTGGAACATATGCGGGCTTTGTCGTTTTGGTGTACGCTTCTTGTGGTGTCAGACCTAATATCTTGAACATATCTTGATCGATATGATGCTCGAAATTAGGTGTGGTCAATAGCTTTGGACCAACGTGAATGGAATTGGCTCCTGCTAAGAAACAGAGCGCTTGTTGTGAGATCGAGAGCTTCATGCGCCCTCCAGATAACCGGACCATGGCTTTTGGCATGAGAATACGCGCTGTGGCGATCATGCGTAAAAGTTCCCAAGAAGTGGCGCTGGCTTTGTCTCCAAAAGGTGTTCCTGGAATTGGTACAAGTAGATTGATCGGAACTGATTCGGGTTGTGGATCCATGGAGGCCAACGTTCTAAGCATGGAGAGGCGGTCATCGAGGCTTTCTCCCATGCCGATGATTCCTCCGCAGCATACTGAAATGCCAGCCTCGCGGACTCGTGCTACCGTATCTAAGCGATCTCCGAAGGTACGTGTGGTAATGACCTTTGGGTAGTATTCTTCAGACGTGTCGATGTTGTGGTTTACAGCATAGACTCCAGCCTCTTTCAGCTCTGCTATGTGTTCATCTTCAAGCATGCCAAGAGTACAGCAGGGTTCGATGCCTAGCGCTTTGATGCCCTTAACCATTTCAAGAATCTTGTCTAAAGCTCCGCTTTGTTTGGCTTCTCGCCAAGCGGCGGATAGGCATATGCGGGTGACGCCAGCAGCTTTGGACTCTTTAGCTTGTTCTAGCACATCAGCGACGCGCATCAGAGGTTTGGGGGTTACATGCGTCGTGTAGCGTGACGATTGGGCGCAGTACGAGCAGTCTTCGGAGCATCCGCCCGTTTTGACATTGAAGATCTGACAGCATTGTACCACGCCATTGGTGTGGTGTTCCCGTAGAACCGCATTGGCTCGAACGACCAGGTCGAGTAGGGGCATATTATGGATAGCGCGAATACTTTCGATGTCCATGGCCAACCTCCTTGAAAGCCAAAGAGGATGCACCATCTATTACATTTTTTACCACCGTTCGTAGGTGTTTTTTATTTCAGATCCTCTTTGCGCCTCTATGCTTTTGCGTTTAGACCCATTGCCATACCCGACGCAGGAGGGGTGGCTGTGGGTAAGATCAAAAAAACGTTCGCGTTGCGGAGCACCGCATTTTGGTAACGTATTATTCTGCAATAAGATGGCTTCCACTAGACGCGTAGACGCGATGCTCCGCAGCGCGATGATATTGATATTTCCACCCCTAGCCACCCCTCATTCTTCGGGTATGGCTAGGGGCTAAGATAAGAATTTGCTGCTTCGCAGCATTAGCTCAAAATCTTGTTCAAATCGCTATAGAGAAGGTTCTATTCCATGCAAACATATGGGGTCTAGTTGGTTATGACACGTTTTTCATACTTAGGTTGATGCGTATGCCTGTCTATCCTGCCGCGCAGCGATCATGCATATCCTGAAAAAATGTTCCCTTTTTTCGCGTAGATGATTTTAAGAGTATTTGACACGACAACATCGCGACTCAAACTACTGACTATGAAAGTCTTTGCGTTGAAATCTCCTTCCTGCTATGTCTCCAATAAATACTTTAATGTAGAATGTGGAGGCACTTTATGGTCCAGACAACTTATACCGAGAAGCATGGAATTGAAGTGCTTCATGATCCGGAACTTAACAAATCCACAGCATTTACAGACGCAGAGCGCGAAGCCTTGGGCCTAACGGGGCTATTGCCCTCTGGTGTTGATACAGAAGAAATTCAGTTTCAACGAGCTATGCAACAGCTGGGCTTTAAAACCACCGATCTAGAGCGTTACATCTATCTCATTAGCCTGCTGGATGCTAGCGAGACACTCTTCTACAAAGTTGTTATGTCCGATCCAGCACGGTTCTTGCCTATCGTATATGACCCTACTGTTGGCGAAGCATGCTTAAAATTTGGCCACATCTTCCGGCGTCCACGTGGTCTATACCTTTCGCTTAAGCACAAAGGTCACGTGAAAGAAGTCTTGCGCAACTGGCCCAAAAAAGATGTGCGAGTAATTTGCGTGTCGTCTGGAGGACGCATCCTAGGCCTGGGTGATCTTGGGGCTAACGGCATGGGCATTCCAATTGGTAAGCTGCAACTCTATACCGCCTGCGCAGCCGTTCCACCGCAATTTTTGCTACCTATGCATATTGACTGCGGCACCACTAACGAATCGCTCATTCGCGATCCACTTTACTTGGGATTGCGTCAGGCGCGGGTTCCTGCTGCAGAACTCGATGAATTTGTTGAAGAGTTTGTTGAAGCTGTCCAAGAGGTATTCCCTGGTTGCTGCATACACTTCGAAGACTGGGCTGGCGTCGATGCGATGCGCCTATTAGCCAAGTATCGCGATAAGGTGTGCTGCTACAACGATGATATTCAGGGGACAGCTGGCGTTGTTCTATCAGGCCTTATGAGCGCTATGAGGGCTATTGGTGGCAAGCTTAAGGACCAACGCATCTTGTTCTTAGGGGCAGGCTCTGCGGGTATTGGCATCGCTGATCTCATCGCAACAGCCATGACACAAGAAGGTTTATCTATAGAAGAAGCAAAGTCACGTATTTCTCTCTTCGACATCAATGGTTTGTTGGAGTTTAGTCGAAAGGATCTTTTTGACTTCCAAAAACCCTATGCACACAAGTATGCCCCTTCAAAAGACTTTGTGAAGACGATTGAAACGTTGAAACCCACAGCTATCATTGGAGTAAGCACTCAAGGCCGCGCGTTCACTCAAAATGTCGTTGAAGCGATGTCAAAACTCAATAAGCGTCCTATTATTTTTGCGCTGTCTAATCCTACCGATCATGCTGAATGCTCGGCTGAAGAGGCGTATCGTTGGTCACAAGGACGTGCTTTGTATGCAGCAGGAGTGCCATTCCCTCCCGTTCGAGTTGGCGATAAGACGTTTACACCGGGGCAGGGCAACAACCTATATATTTTCCCAGCGGTTGGATTAGCGATCTACGCTACTAAGGCCAAGCGGGTAACAGACGAAATGTTTGTCGCTGCTGCGCGTGGAGTGGCCGAACAAGTGACTCAGGCTGAGCTTAGTTCTGGATTACTGTTCCCTCCACAGTCAAACATCTTGCAGACAGAGATCAATACTGCGTTACGCGTCTGCGAGTTGATCTTTGCCAAAGGGCTAGCTGGAGTTCCTAAGCCTACAGATCTAAGAAAATGGCTCGAGGAGCAATTGTACACTCCTGAATACAAGGAGAGCTAAGATTATGACCGAGTATCGCGTAGAGACAGATAGTCTTGGGAAAGTTCGCGTGCCCGCTGACAAGCTTTGGGGGCCGCAAACACAGCGCTCGCTAGAGCATTTTAGTATTGGCATTGACCTGTTTCCTCCTGAGATGATTCTGGCCTACGCGACGCTTAAAAAGGCCGCGGCCATCGTTAATAACAAGGAAGGAAGGCTTACCGATCAACAAATGGAGTTGATCGTGCAGGTTTGCGACGAATTACTTGCTGGTCAGCATCACGACCAGTTTCCGCTACACATTTGGATGACAGGTAGTGGCACACAGTTTAATATGAATGTGAACGAGGTAATCTCAAATCGTTGTTGTCAGATAGCTGGCACACCATTGGGAAGCAAAAAGCCTATTCACCCGAACGATCATGTGAATATGTCACAGTCGTCGAATGACTCCTTTCCCTCAGCTATGAGCATTGCTGCAGCGACAACGGCCAAGCAAAAATTGCTGCCTGTAGTCAAGGAACTGCATGATGCCATTGCTTTAAAGGCGAGTAGCTGGAAGGGCATTATTAAAGTGGGTCGCACGCATATGCAGGATGCCACTCCCTTGACCTTGGGTCAGGAGTTTTCTGGGTATGTGGGCATGCTGCACGATAATTTGGACCGTTTAGAGCAAAGCTTGATTGGAGTATATAAGCTGGCGTTGGGTGGTACAGCGGTTGGCACCGGGATTAATGCTGCCCCAACCTTCGGACAAGATGTCGCTCAGGAGATCGCTAAGTTAACTGGCCTGCCATTTATTACTGCTCCCAACAAGTTCGCTGTTCAGGGATCTCATGATAACCTTGTGCAACTGAGCGGTACTTTAAAAACGTTGGCTACATCACTTTTCACCATTGCCAACGACATTCGATTATTAAGTTGCGGCCCTCGCTGCGGTTTTGCCGAGTTGCAGATACCTGAAAACGAGCCTGGCTCCTCTATTATGCCGGGCAAGGTGAATCCAACCCAATGCGAAGCACTAGCGATGCTATCGGCACAGGTGATGGCCAATGACGTTGCCGTGACGATTGGTGGATCCTCTGGGTACTTAGAGATGAACGTCTACAAACCTCTAATCATCTTTAATATCATGAAGTCGCTCAGGCTATTGCATGATGGATGCTACAATTTCAGAGTCTTCTTGATCGAAGGCATTGAGCCCAACCTTAGACAAATTGACTATTACCTTCATCGATCTCTGATGTTGGTAACAGCATTAGGGCCGGTTGTTGGTTATGACAAAGCATCGCAGATAGCCCATTATGCGCTGGATCATGACCTGACTCTTAGAGATGCCGCCCTTAAGTTGGGGTATGTAACCGCCGAAGAGTTTGACCGCATTGTTGATCCTAAGAAAATGGTTGAAGCCTACGTCGCCAAGGATTAAAGAAATTTAACGCAAAAAAATGGTTGAGGCTTCCGTTTTTCAAGGGACACGTCTCAAATTTTACTGAGACAAATGGATTACTGCGTAGGTTGTGATGAGCCTATTTTCTTCTTTGCATCTTAGCGCCTCTGCATCTTTGCGTTGAATCTCCTTCTTCACCTGGACATCAATGTTTGACATTCCTTGACCGAGTGCTATAATGCTTAGATTCTTAATCTATCAACGTTGGCTAGATGAAAAAGCTTTCAATCCTCGGCAGCACCGGCTCAATTGGACGAAGTACGCTTAAGCTAGTGACGCATCTGTCTGGTCAATTTGAGGTTTCAGCTCTGGCTGCCAAGTCAAATATTGAGCTTTTGCGAGAGCAAGCTCTGCATTTCAACCCCAAAATCATTGCTGTAGCGGACGAGGAGAAAGCTCTCGAATTGCAGAAGCAGCTTCCCCAGTTTAAGGTCGTTGGTGGAATGGATGGCGTTGTAGAGGCCGCCACCGTAGATGGCGCTGACATGGTCGTTGCTGCAATGACTGGTGCGGCGGGGATTGTTCCAACGGTGGCCGCGATAGAAGCTGGAAAAGATATTGCTTTGGCGAACAAAGAAGTTCTCGTTTCCGCTGGAGCGTATGTGATGGAGAGGGTACGTCAGAAAGGCGTGCGCCTGATCCCAGTGGACAGCGAACATTGCGCGTTGTTTCAATGTTTGGATGGTGAGAAGCGCAAGGCTGTGCGGCGACTGATCCTCACAGCTTCTGGTGGGCCGTTTCGCACATATGACCAAGAGCAGTTAAGAAATGTCACTGTGGCCGGCTCTCTAAAGCATCCTAACTGGGACATGGGGCCGAAAGTCACGATTGATTGCTCTACACTGATGAATAAAGGCTTGGAAGTTTTAGAAGCGCATTGGCTGTTCGACATACCTTTAGATCAAATAGCGGTAGTGATACATCCTCAAAGCCTCATTCATAGCATGGTTGAATTTGTTGATGGGTCTATTCTCGCTCAGATGGGCATGCCCGATATGCTTACACCTATCCAGTATGCATTAACTTATCCCGAGCGCCATGAAGGTTTACTGAATCCATTTGATTTTACCAAGAGCCATAAATTAGAGTTTTTTCCTCCCGATTATGAGAAGTTTCCATGCCTCTCGTTGGCATACCAGGCTGGTTGTGCCGGCGGCACAGCCGCGACCTACATGAATGCGGCTAACGAAGTATTGGTAGAACGTTTTGTTGCTGGAACGATCCATTGGAGCGATATCGGCACAAAGCTAGGTTCATTGTTATCGCAACACAATCCGCAACCAGCGACATCGCTAGAATCCATTTTAGAAGTGGACAGCTTAGCCCGACAAGAGGCAAGCTATGTATAATAACTGTTAGGGAACCCAGTCAATTTTAGGAAGTCTTATGTATTTAATCGTCGCCATCGCCGTTTTGGGCATCCTAATCTTTGTTCATGAGCTAGGACACTACTTCATGGCTCGCCATGTAGGTATGAAAGTCGAAGCTTTTGGCATCGGATTTGGTAAATCGATTTATAAATGGGTAAGTGACGGTGTCGAATGGCGCCTAAACTGGATTCCCTTCGGCGGCTATGTGAAGATTAAAGGGGCAGAAGACGACGAAGCAGTCGATCCCTACTCTATCCCCGATGGCTTTTTTGGCAGACCTCCGATAGACCGTATTAAAGTGTCGCTGGCCGGTCCGTTAGCCAACCTACTTGTGGCCTTCATTACCTTTACCGCATTGTGGGCAGCTGGTGGACGCGATAAGACTTATAGCGAATTTAGCAATAAAATCGGCTGGGTCGAGCGCAATTCACAGTTATTCGCTGATGGCATTCGTCCTGGTGATGAAGTTACTTATTACGGTGAACATGCCTACACAAACTCCAAAGATCATGTAATCGAAGCATTGACTGCGGAAGATGCGCTGCGGATACGTGGTGAGCATGAAGACTACATGACTAATACCAGTAAGCCATTCGATGTGACTGTTGAGGTCTATCCTCATCCTCACGCTGCCGACAGAGCTTTGAAGACCGCGGGCATCATTGCTCCGGCCGGATATTTGATCTATCAACCGGACCAGTTCAGGCAGGGTAAATCCAACGTAGAGCTGGCTCATGCCTTGTCAGAGGGTTCACCACTAATTCACAGTGGCATTGAAGCCAATGACCGTGTGGTATGGGCTAACGGTGAGTTAATATTTTCACAAGCACAATTGGCTAGCCTCATTAACGATCCAAGAGCGTTGGCTACGGTAGAGCGCGATGGAGAACAAATCCTGCGTCGTATTCCAAGGGTGCCTGTGCAAGAGCTACGGATGGACGCCGCCTTTCGCGAAGAGGTAGGCGATTGGCAATATGAAGCGGGCCTGCAGAATGTAAAGACGCCAAAGCTCTATCTCACCCCCTACAACCTCACTAACAATGCTACTATTGAAGGTGTGATTCCCTTTATTGATTCTGAAAATCATGAAGAAGCCTTTCCTGCGCACCCTTATTCAGAGTTAGAAGAGCCTCTGAAAGCTGGTGACAAGATAGTTGCTATAAACGGTGAACCTATTAAATTCGCCCATCAGCTAATAGCAAGATTGCAGGAGCCTAAGGTGATACTCATTGTCTTACGCGATGTCGCGGAAGAGAAGGAAAAGCCTTTGTGGACACAAGCAAACAAAGAGTTTTTCAAAGGTGTTAACTTTGAGCAATTACAGAAACTGACCCGCAGCATAGGTTCTTCGGATGCAAAAACATCAGAAGGAAATCTGCATTTGCTCAAGCCGATCACTCCTAAGCCTCATGGTGAGTTCGCTACAACACCAGAAGTACGTGGCCTTTATGGCAACGAAATGCGGGAAGAGCGCAAGCGTTTAGAAGCTATTGAAGATCCGGAGAGACGCGCCTTTGCGTTGGAGCTGTTTGACAAATCAGAAGGGCAGCTGCACCTTGGCCCTCCATACTTCCAGGACAAGCAGGTAGTCTATAATCCATCGCCTCTTGATCTATTCGCTAGCGTGTTTCAAGAGATTTGGCGCACTCTACAAGCCTTTGCAACCGGCACCCTGAGCCCTAAATTTATTGCTGGGCCAATAGGTCTTGTTAGTGTAATTCAAGACAATTGGGCTCTAGGCATAAAAGAGGGGCTCTATTGGCTTGGTGTTGTAAGCTTGAACTTAGGATTTTTGAATCTCCTGCCCATTCCAGTATTGGATGGCGGATCGATTGCATTTTCCCTCTTTGAGCTAGTTACAGGGCGTAAGCTTAAGATAAAGACATTAGAAAAGATGATCGTACCATTCGCCATTTTGCTAATTGTCTTTTTCCTGTTCTTGACCTACAACGACGTTTCGCGTATCGTAACGCGCCTCTTCGGGTAGGTGGAGTTATGAGGTAGAAGGATGAAAAGGAGAAAACACATAAGTAGCCTTAGTGACGTTTTTTTTCCGGTCATCCTTCACCTTTCGGGTATCACTCACTAGCTTATGGAAAAAGACCTCTACACTAACTTAATGGCTGTAACTTGGCGCAATCGAAAGCGACTAAGTGTGGCCTTTCTGACGGTGTTAGCATCCAACGGTCTTTTGGTATTCCTTCCACTGCTTTTTCGGCAGGCAGTCTTGTCAGTCAATCCGGCTACTGCAGACATGGGCGAAGGAATACCCCTACATATAGCCCACGCTTTAGGTTCCTGGGCACACTCGGTATGGATTTGGGTTGCCTTACTTGTTCTTGTGGCAATTTCCTCCGCCTACTTTATGTACCGCATGCGTGTTGAGTTTGTCGCTGTCAGCAGAGATGTTGAGAGGCGAGTACGTTCGCGGCTTTTTGATCGCCTTCAAGCGCAGTCGCGAGCCTTCTATGATCACCACCATGTTGGTGACTTAATGAGCATTCTGACAAATGACATGGCCGCTTATCGCGAAGTGCTGGGCCCGGGAATAATGTATCCCCTATATTTCGCGACGATGGTAATTCCAGCCATGATTGCCTTGTACAGCATTTCACCGCCCATGGCTACGGTGTCACTTCTACCCATCTTAATATTGCCATTGTTTATTTTGGTGACGCAACGGCGCGTGTACCAAACCTCTAAAGAGGTTCAAGAGGTTTTAGGAGAGATGAGTACCTTTGCTCAAGAGCATTTTTCAGCAGTCCGTCTTATTAAAGGCGCTGCTAATGAGAAATTAACTCTTCGGCTTTTTGATCAGTTGGGTGATCATTACTTCCAGCTGAATATTTGGTTGGCAGCATTGCGTGGGTTGTTTTTTCCGTTTTTAACTCTGTTTACTAAATGTATCACCCTTGCCTTGGTGCTATTTGCAGGGTATAGCCTGTTTTATGGTTGGTCGCAGATTACCAGTGCTGACTTTGTATCATTCATGTGGATACAGTCGAACGTTTTTGGCCCGGTTCTCTTTCTAGGGTGGGTCTTGCCCATCTATCAAAGGGGCAGTGCCGCCTATTCGCGTTTGGTAACCATGTATAATGAGCCTGTAGAGGTTGATGAAGGACCAAAACATGGCCCAGAAGTTCGCGCTCAGGCAGATATAACAATCAGAGATCTCTCTTTTACCTATCCCAAGGCCTCTGCCCCATCTCTTAAGAACATCGACCTTACCATTAAAGGTGGCACCTTTGTTGGTATTACTGGGCCTGTGGCAGCTGGAAAGACATCTCTCTTCCGCTTGATTAATCGTGAGTATGAAATTCCAAAGGGAAAAATCTCAATCGGCGAACATGATATCCATGACTATAATGTAGAGGCACTTAGGCGACACATTGGTGTTGTGGAGCAAGCTCCCTTCCTGTTCTCCAAAACAGTAGCCGAGAACGTTGGTATTGGCCTTGACAGGCCGTCCATGGAGGAGATTGAACAAGTTGCTAGGATGGCTGATCTTCATGAAAGCGTATTAACTTTCCCTGCGCAATATGAGACAGTTGTGGGTGAAAGAGGCGTGCGTCTATCCGGTGGGCAGCGGCAACGTGTTGCTATTGCTCGTACCTTCCTTGTTAATCGATCGATCGTCCTACTAGATGACATTTTTTCCGCCGTAGACGCCGGTACTGAGCGCCGCATCTTTGCACATATGCGAGAGAACTTTAGTGGCAGCACGGTACTACTCATCACCCATCGTACAACCTTGCTACAGCAAATGGATCGCGTTCTATATATGGCTGGTGGCAGTATTGTGGAGGATGGATCGCATGTTGATTTAATGGCACAGAAGGGGCGCTATGCTGCCCTGGTCGAGCTACAGTCTTTAGGGGGATTACCATGAAGATTCGCTCGTACAATCGCGACTACGATCGGGAAAAAATATCTGTACAAGGTTTGGATTATCGCCTTCTAAAGAGACTGTTCAGCTATTTGGCCCCGTATCGTGCTTACGTTTTGCTATCAGTTGTATTACTGGTATTTGCCAAGGCTATAGAAGCGCTTGTACCCATCTTGATTGGCCATCTTGCTGAGACCATACTGGGTGTTTCGCAAACTTCTCCAAACTTTCCACAAGAGCTGCTTCGTTGGGGGTTATGGTTGGGCGGCTTGCTTATTTTGGGGTACATTTTTGATGCCTCTAATGTCCTTGTAAAGAACTGGGTTGGACAGCACGCCCTGCTTACATTGCGATCAGAGACTTATGATGCGATTCAACGCATGCCCATCTCTTTCTTTGATAGGGAGTCTGTAGGCAGGTTGATGAGCCGTACCATTCATGATGTGGACCAAATCAACCAGCTTTACAGTGAGAGCATAGTTCCCATCATTGGCAATATCATTCTACTGTTGGGCATATTGGCAGGTGCCCTTTACTTAAGCTGGGAAGTGGCCTTGATAGCCCTTTTGGTGTTCCCAATTCTTTTCTACCTAACAATTTCATTTAGAAAAGAGCAGAGCCGCTGCTTTGAGCTTCTTCGTGCAGTCGTATCCTCTCTCAACACTTTTATTCAAGAAAGGTTGATGGGAGCCTCCACCATCTGGGTTTTTGGTACCAGAAAGCGTGAAAAAAAAGAATTTGAGCAGATCAATCAAGACCACTGCACAGTACATCTTGAAAGCATTCATAATTTAGGCATCTTTTTGGCTGGCATACAGTTTCTGCATAGCCTTGTACTTATTATGATTTTTGCTGCTTTAGTGTTGCTATCACCAGCTGGAAGTGATTTTGACGCTGGAATGTTCTTTACCTTCAGCCTGTACGCTCTAATGGTGTTTCGACCTATAGCCGACCTAGCAGAGCGTTATAACGTTTTGCAGGCTGCCATAGCATCTGGTGGACGCATTTTTGATATTTTGGATCGCGAGCAAGAAAACTATAGCAAGGGTATAAACCTCACTTCTATTCAGACAATCTCGTTTGAAGATGTGTGGTTTGCCTATCAGGCCGATAACTGGGTTTTGCGAGGGCTTTCCTTCACCGTCAACAATGGCGAATCCATAGCAGTTGTAGGTGTTACAGGGGCCGGTAAGACCACTATTATGGGGCTTTTGTTGCGTTTGTATGACTATCAGCGCGGAACCATAAAAGTTAATGGACGAAATATATTAGAGTACTCGCTAGATAGTCTGCGTCGACAATTTAGCGTAGTCCCGCAAGAGCCAATGCTATTTAGTGGAACGATTGCCCAGAATATCGCCATGGAGGACCCTGATTTTCCATTAGCAGCCATTCAACAAGCTGCTGACTACGTAGACCTTAGCCCTCTGATAC
Organism: Chlamydiales bacterium; assembly: GCA_030679955.1. Taxonomy (GTDB): domain Bacteria; phylum Chlamydiota; class Chlamydiia; order Chlamydiales; family JAJFMA01; genus CAMFKD01. Next base: position 15,894 of record JAUXSF010000020.1, read on the forward strand.
AGCGCAATGCCTTGGGCTATGATCAAATCATTTCTGGAACCGGTGGAGGCCTTTCAGCGGGCGAGGCTCAACTCATTACTTTGGCTCGTGCAGTGGCACACAATGGCAGCGTGTATATTCTTGACGAAGCCACAGCTAACATAGACACCGTGAGCGAAAAGAAAATTCAAGCCGCTATGAACCGCATTTTGGCGGAGAAGACAGCTATCGTAATAGCTCACAGGCTTTCTACCATTCAGCATGCCACACGTATCTTGGTCTTAAATCAAGGGCAAGTAGCCGAAGAAGGCAGCCACGAAGCTCTGTTAAGGCTTGGTGGCATTTATGAGAAGCTCTATCGCCTTCAATTTTTAGATATATAGGAATTCAACGCAAACACGCCGAGGCACTAAGATGCAAAGAGAAAACCGCCTTAGCGACTTTGCGTGGAAATATCTTTCATGGCCCTAGATTATAAGTGACTTATGCGCTATACTTCTCACGATTTAACTGGAAGATAATATGTCTATGACATCAACTTGTTTAAGTTTTGTTCTACCTGCGGCTAATCGTTTTAGTGACTGGATGCTTGCAAAGGATTGCATACAGCTATCGAAATGGCAACGATCTGTTCGCTGGATTCGACAAACAGTAGGGCAAACAGTTCAAGATCCACCCTTAAGCTACGAACGCAAACGCGCCATAGCTCTTCGCGGTGCAGCGGTTACGATACCCCTCCAAATAAGTGCCGTATATTTAGCTATTAAGGCCTGGGGATTCGTTGATTTAAGTAATTCTAATAAACCATTTTCCAAGTGGTTTCCTGTCTTGCATGAAGGTACAGGATGTATTGGTAGCGACTTCGCTCCTATTCCCTTCACAACCCTTTATTATGTGAAATATCAGATTTGGATGGACCAACCTTGTCCAGGCACCTCGACGAGCTGGTGGTAGAAGAAAGTTGAAGCCTCGTGCCATTTTGGCATTGAGATGGTTTTTTTGTGTTTTTCCTCTGATCCGTGGCTTTTTTTGGAAGGGCGTGATAGAATAGCTGCGACTAAATCCTTTGTCAAGAGTCGAGTTTGTGGCACGTACGATGATTAAACTCACCCTCCAGGTTGGGACCCAGCAAGCTCAAAAATCCTTTCATCAAGATGTCGTGCTTCTCGGAGCCGCTTCGGAGGATCTTCAAGATCTATCGGTAGATCTTAGTTCCCTACTGCCCGAGCATATTCGCATTTTCGAACAAGGCGGCGCTTTTTTCGCCCAAAACCTAGCTAACGACCCCTTTGTGACTTTGAATGATCGTCCTTTTGGAAAGAAGCAGCTTACCAATGGCGATCGTCTTGCTGTTGGTGAAGTTGAGATTGTTTTCGAAGGGGAAGCGACTGCTATTAGCCCTGCGGCCCCACAAAAAGATCTCGAAAGCCTGGCCGAGACCCTCGATTTTTCTATTAAGCGCACAACGACTACACGTTCCACTTTTGTTGCTCAAGATTTTGCTTTTGAAGACGATGATGAAGACTTTGAAGCCTTGATACGCCAAGTCGAAAATTTTGATCCCTCCAATGAACAGCCAGAGTCTGAACAACCAGAATCTGAAAAGTTGGCGAGGTTAGGGCCCGAAACCATTCAACAGCAGACTTCTGAAACTTCCGCTAAATCCTTTAAAGCGCAGCGCGCAGTGCGACCTAAACGTGCTGAGTCCGCAGCTATCAAACAACACTTTGCCATACCTGAAGCACCTCGCGTGTTTTATTGGCGTCCAGTTGTTGCTGTGCTCGTTGTGTTAGTCGCTGTCGTGGCAGCTGTTGGATCGGGCCTTTACTTCACCTTTAGCGAAAAGAACGACGAGCAAGAGTACATTGCTGCACAAGGCCTATCTGATATGGCATTGGCTTTGACCTATGCCCAGATGCATCAGATTAAGCCTCCGAATCAAAACTGGAGCGATCCGGATTTTATAAAAGAAATTCTCGCTAAAGTACTACCCAGCGACTACACATCTCTTATTTCGATCGATAAGCAGGGATACTTTACCAACTGCCCATACCTCCTTCGAGTGTATACAAACAGTGACCTTTCACAGTTCCTTCTCTTGGCTCAGCCGGAGCCATCATTATGGCAGTGGCTTTTAGCTCGCGAGACGATTATCGTCGATTCGCGAACGATGGAATTGCGGCATACGACAGATCTACGAGCCTTGAATCGCCTTTTGGCCAACACCAAGCCTCTAGAGGCTGCCAATGCGCTTGAAATATCACACCTTGTTAGCCAATCATCCCTTATGCGGCTAACTTCATTGGCTAGCGAAACGGGACTGCGGGAATTCTTACCACCAAAAGGGCTCAGCAAGGCCGTGCCGGGGGCTGATCTTCGTATTTATAACGCTCCAAGGTATTATCGTCTTAGCACGCCTGTAACGCATTCCTTGGGTCAGGTCGTTACCGCATTGACATCACCCGCTGACGATAAAATTCAAGAGCTACGCAAATCCGTTGCAGAGCTGTCGAAGCTTTCTCACTTCGTGTTTTATAGCGATCAACAAGAGTCCACAACCGTTAAGATTGTTGAGCTTTTGGATAGTTGGTTCCCCGATGTTCCCCCTGTCGTTGCGCAACTTCATCTTGAGCCGGCCACTGGTCGAGTTCTTTCCAGCTATGTCATGGGTTCTGTTCCCGCCGTTCCTGAATTGCAGCAGATCACACAGGAATGGATACCTCACGTGGAAGATCCGCAAGAAGCAGAAGTGGTAGCGATGAGCGAGCATGCTCAACACACTTATGAGATAGAATCAGCAGTCAAGCAAGAGCTAAGACGAGCTTTAGAGAAGCGCAAGGAAGCCTTGGATGCTTATAAGCAGAAAATGGATGAATTGCTGGACGAGTTTATCAAGGCGCCATCTGCTGATTTCGTACATGCCGCCACACAACTTATCCATGACATAGACGATGTGGATCTTGGCGAACAACTCGATGTACGTCAGGCCATTGTTGACACCTATCGTCAATATGTTTTGGATGATAAGATCTTTTCTCATTCTGAGTTTCTCGCTGAAACACATAACTTGGGTATTGAACCCTATCTACCACCTGAGTTTGTTCATCCGGAAGGCGTAGAGTTAGAGATTGATTTTGGGCATGATCATTCTCAAGTGCAATCTCCAACTATGCAACAGATGGAAGAGCACGAGACCAGCTTTGTAGCAGCTCTTAACCATATTCAACACGCTGATAGTTTCGATCTTATAGAGCAGGCTGTTTCCGAAGCTAACCAAGAGCTTAGCCAAGATCCTAATACAGATGCTGAGCGGCTGCGCATGCTGCGTAACAAGTTACAGCTACAGGTTGTTCACCGTTTGGAAGAGTTAATCCTAGGCCCATCAAGCCCTTTGCCGGCAGATGCATATGTAGAAGCTAACCGCGCTCGCATATTGAACATCCTTGCCAGCACGGGAATAGATGATGAGGGGATTCATGACTACTATGTGCGTGAATTTGACCTGCTTCTTGAACAAAGAGCTGACCCTCAATGATGAACACTGAATGAATACTGAGCGCCAAACACAACGAGCGTTTCTCTGGACTCGCATCCTCGGCGTTCCATTCTGGGGACTGGTCAACCTTTTACCCATCATTCTCTACAAAGACTTGCATGTCAGTCCGCTGATGATCACGCTAATCATCGCTCTAAAACCTATGTCAGCCCTGTTAGCGCCTTATTGGAGCCAGGCCATCTATCGTCGGCCCGACCTGGTCATCAGCAACTTAAGCTGGGCAAATGTTCTGCGTTATTTACCCTTTTTGTTTATCCCTTGGATCGACTCCCCGTGGGCTGTTACCGCAGCCTTTGGCCTATATATGACACTGACGCGTGGCGTCATTCCAGGGTGGATGGAAACGATCAAATGTAACCTTCCCTCAGCTGCTCGTGAACGTTTAGTAGCCTATGGCTCGACCATCGACTATTGTGGCACAGCCTTGCTGCCGTTTATCTTGGGTGGCGTTTTAGACGGCTACGAGCACTCCTGGCGATGGCTATTTCCGTTAACCGCTGCTCTCGGCCTTCTTTCGACACTGCTATTTTTACGTATGCCAAAGCCAGTGGTGACACAGGCTATTTCTCAAGATCCTCCAACTAGCTTTTCTAGCTTCTTACTAAAGCCGTGGAAGGAATCTTGGCATTTGATTCGCGAGAAAGCTGGGTTTGCACATTTCCAGATAGGCTTTATGCTAAGCGGAGCAGGTATCATGCTTATGCAACCGATCCTACCCATGTTTTTTGTTGATACCTTGAACCTGTCGTACACCAAGATGCTGCTTGCTGTTACAGCATGCAAAGCCATTGGATTTTTGGTCACCTCACCCTTCTGGATCAAGCTTTTCCGCCGATTAGATATTTACTATTTCAGTGGCATTGTTACCGCAGGGGCAGCCCTGTTTCCATTCTTATTGCTAGGATCTCAGTATCATATCGTGTTGCTGTACGCTGCCTATGGCCTCTATGGCATGATGCAAGCGGGAAGTGAACTAGGTTGGCATATGTCCGGCCCGCGTTTTGCAGAAGAGCACGATAGTACCGTTTATAGCGGCACTAATGTGCTGATGGTGGGAATTAGGGGATGCATCGCGCCGCCTTTGGGAGCGCTCATCTACAGCTGGACGAATAGTGCAACAGTTATGATGCTGTGCGTTGTCTTGTGCCTATTGGCTACTCGTCAGCTTCTTGGTGCTAGCGCCACCGCGAAAGCCATCCGCGCTCATTAAGCATTTTTTGGGTGATATGGACATCAAGTTAGGGACTTTTTGTTCTCAGCGCGGAAGCACGCTGAGAACAAAATCTACGGTAAATGCTATCGCCTACTTGTCTATCTTTTAGAACTTACTGTAGGCTGCTTGAATCTTTGCTTCTGGCATACCTAAAAGACGGAGACACTCCATTGCATCAATAACATTTATATGTTGATCGCCCAATGGTTTTGCTTTCTTAAGTACGTCCAAGGCGTTTTTAAGAAGCTGTTCAATCGGTAGGTGCTTTTGAAGAAGGGTCATGTATTCACGGCGTACATTATTCGTGCGCAGAATAAAAGTGTCGTCTGTGAGCCAGTTAAAATCTGGCAGAGAAGCATCTAGCGATTGCAAGGCACTATCCACGCTGGCTATTGAACGCAAGGATTTCTGTAGAATCATCGTTTCCAGACTATTAATACCTTTGATAATCTGAACTGTGGACAAAACTCCTATTTTGGAAACAATCCACTGGTTAATCATGTCTCTATTAGTTGTTGGCAGATTATCCATGTAGCCAGCTAGTCTATCCATCTCTCCCCATACGATGTGTAAAAATCGAAGAGCAAAAGGATCGTGCTGTAAAGTGTCTCTAACAGGATTTAGGCCGGTTGGACGCGAGGAATCACCCATTAATGTCATCCATTGGTCGACCTTGACTAAGCCGCTAAAATGTAGTTCCAGAAATGCGCTGGGGTTTAATGCTGCATAAGATATTTGCTCAAAAAGGCCTAAGCGAGTTTTTGGACCAGCTCTTTCGATTTTACTCATCACGAAATCTAGACCATTGGCAAACAGGGCACGCATGCGGTCATGACCTAAAGGCTTTTGAACACCCAGTGCGTGCCTTAGGTATCCTGTGCCGTAGTTCCATAGAATTTCTTCGTTAGCTTTGACGCGTTGAACGGTTTGCAGATATTGAACGTTCACACCGTTTTCAATTTGCTGCACGGTTATGGCTGCATTCGGGAAACCGTAGTTGCTTCGTGATATGCCGTTTCCAATCGCTTTCGCATCAATCGATCCGTTGCCACCACTGACTGAAAACGTGTAGTCCGGTCCTAGGTCAGTGGGATCATCGTAAAAGTATCGCGCTTTAGGACTCCAAATGCCAGAATATGGGCCCAAAATGGCATGGTCAAGGTCTTGATTAGAGAAAAGTCCATTCTGTCCGTTTCCTAGTTCTGAGCTTGGTTTGATAGTTAAAGCGGGGGGATTCTGACGCCATTGCGACACCGCATCAGCATAATGGTTGTGCAATGCTATAGATTCTAAAGAATGTTCTTTGGTGTCATTCCAAAGATCGAATATAGCTTCCGGGCTGCCATAATAGGTACCATCGATGACATATTCGATGCCGGTAGATTCCTTAATCTGTTCTCTTGACATGTCTCGAATGTTGAGTGTGTTTCCATCTGCTGTCTCAAGAGATAGATTAGTAGTGGAAATAGCTTCGCCGTGAGTAGTGAGTTTTTGCAGATCTTGGTAAGTAGCATCTGATAGGTTTGGTGCTTCAGAAGCCTTAAGGTCCAGTAGGCGTCCCACGATTTCGGGCATACTGAGCGTTGCGTGATGCAGCACTGTCCAGCCTTTGCTATCTTTTTGAGAAAGACATTGTTGTAGGCAATTGTATTTCAGACATACATCAAGGTAGTGGTTTACAAGCACGCCATTTTGGCGAATGACCGCGATCATTAAAGGGGTAAAATTATGAGCATCATGGTCCTGTTTGGTCATGCGTGACTTAACCCAATCTTTCGTTGCGGCATTACTTGCGATGAACGATTTAGCCTGGTTGGGGCTCAGAACCGTAAGATAATGGAGTGCATGAGTTTTACTTCGATTACTCTTCTGCGTATAGTCATTCTTCATGTATAAGCTTGACCAATGACTATCATTAAATAATTGCATTAAACAACCTCTTGTTTATTGATGATTTTAAGATGATATGTGAGTTAACTAATAAAGTAAAGAGTGTTAATTGTTTCGTCGACTAAGTGGACGATGTGGACCCTAGGGACAGAGATCATCATTTGTCCATATTGGTCTATTCAGCCCACTTCGTTCACTTCCTAGCAGGCAGCATCACTGTTTTCTTTACGGATAGTCTGGGTGATCCTATAATCTTCAGATATAAATGTTTAACTAACAGCTGTGCAATATATGAAATACCAATCTCCTCCTGGCGTTTTTGACATTATTCCTGGCGAAGAGCGTGAGCCTTGGCGTAACTCCCTTCTTTGGCAGTATGTGGAAGACGTTATGCGCACGCTCGCCAAACAATATGGCTATCAGGAGATACGTACCCCGGTTATCGAGCGAACAGAGCTCTTTCAGCGGTCTGTTGGCGAGACATCAGATATCGTCAGCAAGGAAATGTATACCTTTGAAGATCGTGGCGGACGCAGCTTATCGCTACGCCCTGAGGGCACAGCGGCTGTAATGCGCGCCTTTATTAATGCTCAAATGCATGTGAACGCGCCTATTCATAAGCTGTTTTATATTGCTCCTATGTTCCGCTACGATCGTCCACAGGCTGGGCGATATCGTCAGCATCACCAATTTGGAGCAGAAGCTATTGGCTGCTGTGTTCCCGAGCAAGATGCTGAGTTGATTGATCTTTTGCACTCTGTTTATCGAAAGCTAGGACTCACCAATCTGAAAGTACTTATCAATAGCATAGGCGATGATCAATCGCGTGAGAATTATCGCGACGCTCTCAGAGATTACCTGAGACCTCATTTTGAGAAGCTATCAGCTGACAGTCAACGACGTTTTGATGCCAATCCTCTACGCATTATCGACTCTAAAGACTCCACAGACCAAGAGCTATGCCGCGGAGCACCTTCGATTTTAGACTTTCTTTCTCCCTCCAGTGCAGAGTTCTTTGCTGAAGTGCGAGCTTGCTTAGACCGCCTACAAATCCCATACGAGGTGAGTAATTCGCTAGTTCGTGGACTGGATTACTACAATCAGACTGTTTTTGAAATTGTAAGTTCAGACCTTGGTGCTCAAAGCAGCATCGGTGGTGGAGGGCGCTTTGATGGTCTGATTAAACAACTAGGCGGTCCGGATCTTCCTAGTGCCGGCTTTGGTACAGGCATTGAGAGGATTATCCAGACTATGCTTAAGCAAGGTGTTGCTCTTCCCGATCAGCCGCGCCCCAAACTGTTCATCGTTCCGTTGGGAGATGCCGCACGTCGTGCTTGCTTTGGCATAATGGGTGACTTAAGGCGTTTCGGGCTCGATGTTGAGATGGACTTCACAGGGAAAAAGCTGGCCAAAGTGATGTCATATGCCGATCAAATTAAGGCTAAATATGTCGCGGTTATTGGCGAAAATGAATTAGCATCGGGATCTACCGAGCTTAAAGAAATGGCTTCTGGTAATAAGCAACATGTTGCGTTTAGCGACCTTGCAGAATTTTTAGCAATTGTTAGGTAATTATGGTTGAATTTCGTCGCACACACACTTGTGGAGCCTTGAGGAAAGAACACGTCGGTTCCACTATTAGACTATCGGGTTGGGTACATCGTTTTCGCGACCATGGAGGCCTAATCTTCATCGACTTGCGTGATCGCTTTGGTCTTACCCAATTGGTGTTTGATCCAGTTAAAGATCCCAAAGCACATGAAGTGGCGCAGACGCTACGTTCAGAATGGGTCATCACCATTGAGGGCAATGTTCATGAACGAATGAGTGGCATGTCGAATGCTAATCTTCCTACCGGCGAAGTCGAGATCTTTGTGCACGAGATTACAGTGCTTTCCAAAGCCAAGACACCTCCATTTTCCATTTGTGACGATACCATCGACGTCAACGAAGAGCTTCGCTTGCGCTATCGCTATTTAGATATGCGTCGCGGAGACATCACTGAGAAGATGATAACACGTCACAAATGTATGATGGCTACGCGCGAGTTTCTGGATAGTCAAGGGTTTCTCGAAATCAACACTCCTATCCTTGGGAAGTCTACTCCAGAAGGTGCTAGAGATTATTTGGTGCCCTCACGCATCTATCCGGGCAGCTTCTATGCATTGCCGCAGTCGCCGCAGTTATTTAAGCAGTTGCTGATGGTTGGTGGCCTAGATCGCTACTTCCAGATAGCTCCATGTTTCCGCGACGAAGATCTGCGTGCCGAGCGTCAGCCCGAGTTTCATCAGATCGATATTGAGATGAGCTTCAGCACCACGGAAGATCTCTTTGCTATAGTTGAAGGCATGGTAAAACATGTCTTCAAGAAGACGATTGGTGCCGATATTCCGACACCATTTAGACATGTCACATATCGTGAGTGTGTCGAGCGCTATGGCACAGATAAACCCGACATGCGTTTTGGCATGGAGTTGATTCGTCTAGACGATTTGGCTAGAGACTGCTCGTTTGGCGTATTTCAGGATCATATTAAGGTTGGCAACTGCGTCAAAGGCTTTTGCGTTAAGGGCGGGGCTGATATCACCCGCAAGATGATCGATGAGTACACATCCTTTGTAAGTCAGCTTGGTGTGATGGGGCTATCGTTCATCAAGCATACCGAAGGGAATCTATCGGGAGGCATCGCTAAGTTCTTTACCGCTGATCAGCAGCAAGAGCTGATACGCTTGATGAACATTGAACCAAATGATCTGGTGTTCATTGTAGCCGATACAAAAGAGCGCACTAACCAATCGTTGGACCATCTTAGACGCAAAGTCGCCCGCGATCGCAATTTGATTCCTGATGGAAAATACGAATTCCTGTGGGTTACCGAGTTTCCTCTCTTCGCGTGGGATGCTGACGATGGACGCATTGTGTCTGAGCATCACCCCTTTACCTCTCCCAACTTCGAAGACTTCCATTTAGTTGAAAGCGAGCCGTTGAAGGTGCGTTCTTTAAGCTACGATCTTGTGTTGAACGGTTATGAGATTGCATCTGGCTCACAGCGTATTCACGATAGTGAATTGCAGCATAAGATCTTTGAGATCTTACGTTTCACACCCGAGCAGATTGAAGCTAAATTCGGCTTTTTCGTCCGTGCTTTAGGTTATGGAACGCCACCGCATATCGGTGTGGCATTGGGCTTTGATCGTTTAAACATGATTCTAAGCAATACAGATAACATCCGCGACGTTGTAGCATTCCCTAAGACGCAGAAAGCAGCAGATGTGATGATGGAGAGTCCTTCACCGGTCGCTGATGCGCAGCTGAAAGAACTTCACCTCGTGTAGGTTTTTCACAATGGACCTTACGAGGTAATTGCAGCCATACTTCTGCAGCGATCTCAGCAGCTCTGCTATAAAGGGAGGCCTGGTAAAGAGGTAGTGCGCGTTTTAACATCAAAATAATTGATAATAGCACGCCATCAGATGATGGTAACATCATCTGATCAATCTCTCTATTGTCACACGCTCAAAAATCAAAGAGGTAAATTTTATACACCTCAATTCTCTGCATACGAGACGAGTTTGCCATCAAGCACTATAGTTTTGCTGTATTTCTGTTGGTTATGTGCTAGAAGATATTTTTCGTCCCTTAGATTTTTCGCGATGAACTGGTTATCATCTATGGGACGTAGTTCATACGGTGTACCGTCAACGGTAATAGAATGGGTTAACATAAAAAATATTTCATTGAATAAGTCTTTCAGATTAACGGGAGCGGTCTTAATAGCCATGCTTTGGCCTTCAAATGTTGTCATTTTCCGTGCAAGAGATGGAAGCGAGACAATATTTGAGCCAACACAAGCTAAGTATACTTGAGGACGATCCATTGAAGGCCATGCCTTCAATGGAATTTTTCCGCCATTGTGGTCAATGAATTGCTCGTAAACAACGCCCTTACTCGATTTTGTTAATTGCAATGTGTCATTCCATACACGATTCAATTTGACCGGTTCTGCAATTACTCGTCCTATAGTGCTATTAGTTTCTAAGGTTCTAACAATGCCAGTGGGCAAAACTTTGACGAACATGATGTCACCCTTGCGGTCACAAATGAGTGCTTTATCGCCACCAGGAATTCTTACAATGCGAGTGGATAAATAACGATTAGTGGATTGAAACAACTCCTCAGTAAATTCAGTTGTGTTATTGTCAAACTTATACGAATCGACAAAAGTCTCGTAGAATGCCTTAGCGTGAGGGGTCTTCGAGATAACACGGGCAGTATAATATTCGCCCCCATAGGAAAAAGTAACAGCATTATTGCGTTTAAATGCTAGGACCAGCCTATCTTTGATCTTTATGGCCAGATTGTCATTTTTGGTGAAGATAGGACATTCCCGCCCTTGAAACACAATGAACTCTATTTGATTCTTCCTATTTTTTTTGTATTTGGCACCCGAGAAAGCCATTTCGACTGTTAAAAATGCTTGGGGGGAAGTAATCTCAAGATTATCCTTTATTTGCTTAAACTCTCCATTGTTTAACGTCCAACGGTCCTTGCTATAACGTGTGCCTGTCCACCCTATTAAACCATTATTACAAGGCACGTATTCAGAGCCAGGTTGTAGGTCCTCTCCATCATCACCTAAATTTTCATCGGCATCGGTAATCTTAGATAAAGACTCTTCACTGTTAGATTCTAAAAACTGATTTGGATCGATGTTATCAAACAAAGAGGGTTTTTGCAGGCGTTCTTCCTCGAGATATAGCGGGTAGGAGTTTCCATCAATTTCGGCGCGCGATCGAGTCATATTGGTCACAACGCTAAGGGTGCCCCCCTTTCGCACGGCCAAAAGATCATTATCCGAGCGTAGGAGAGGAAGGAGCTTCCCTTTGAATTCAACAAAAAATAGGGTCCTTCTACCATAAGAATCACCGAACTCCGTTTCTATGAAAACTTCTGCATGCTGAAAATCATCTAGTATGTTGATTTGTTGTATCGAGTGATCCTGGTTGATATGATCCAATCGAATCCATTGAGAAGACCCAAATGTACTGATTGGAATAAAACAGGGGCTACCGGAGATTAGGTTATAGGCGGGATAGGTTGTTCCGTCCATCGACACAGAGGTTGCAGCAGGGAATTCTGATGGATCTAAAACGTATGGCTCCTCTAGAATCTGGAAGAGAATATCATCAACTTGAATGGTTTTTTCACTAATCAGACGTCCCTCTGCCACAAAGTTGTCATGGTATTGAAGGGCTACACTTCCATCGGGGAGTCTTAAAAGGTTGGCTTGGTACTCTAACTGGTCGCCTTGATCATCATTCAATTTACAAAATTCGCGAAAAATCTGTTTTTTATCAGCATCATACTTAAGAGAGGTGGCTGCTTGCCAGCGTTGCGCAAGAGCTTGATCATACTGCTCTTTGTGAATATGTTTAACTTGCGTTTGCCCATCTATCTGTAAAATTAATGAACTCCCCTCGAGATCTGCATCTATAGATAGATCGTCTAGTTGGACGATCGCTTGATAGGGGCTCTTTAAAAAAGTCGATATAGGTAATTTCCTTCCGTTGTGGATAATAAATTTGCGATACAGTCTATTGTTGTCGGTATGCTGGTCAGTAACTTCTGAATTTTCAGGTATTTTTATAATAGGAAAGTTTAATCCTTCAAAATAAACGATTTTATTATTTTTTGACCTAGCTGGAACAAGGGTGCCTTCTTTCATTATGCCTATTACGCTTAGCTGATTGTTAAAGCTGACCCATAGGATAGGATATCTCGCACTACCTGTCTCAGCGTAGGTCTTGTATAGACTACCCGCTAGTGGGATATTGATTAAATGACGTTCTATGTCACTAAAAGGGCTTTTTTCAATTAGAAGCTCTACACCATGAAATTTAACTTTGTATCCATAGTTCTGTACCGGTATTAAATCACTAGTTTCGAAATTAACAAGATAGAAATTACCATTTAAGGCTTTTAATTTATAGGACCGCTGGTCCAATTGCACAAATTCGCTATTTAGATTACCATTATAATCTTGACTGTAGGATTGCTCTAGTACACCTGGAATCGGGACTGCTTTGTCAACCTGCGGAAAAGGAAAAGAGGAAGGGGAAGAGGAAGAGGAAGAGGAAGAGGAAGAGGAAAGGAAAGAGGAAAGAAAAGAGGAAGAGGAAGAGGAAAGAAAAGAGGAAGAGGAGTTTACAGAAAGGTGTGGCTTCAGATCTGATTTTGAATTTGTATGGTTTGTCTTTAAGTGTGCAAAATGTCGTGCAATTCCGTCGCCTACACCTACAAAAGCTACTGCACAGAGCGCTTTTACCATAGTTGAGAGCCACCCAGAGCCGGTTGGTAGGGGAACGATTAGATTAGAGGTGGATGAAGTATCAAGCAAATTGTAACGAAAAGCTGCTAATCCCAAGCCTGCCACGCTTCCAGCCACCAAGGCTTTAATGGCTACGGTGTGCTGTGTTGTCCATTGTGTTCCTTGCTGCATTATGCGTTTGGAAAGGTCTTTTACAGTTAAAATTGTGGTGGAAGATGCCGAGATAGGTTCACGTATTTTTAGAGCGTTAGCACAAGCTGCAGCGCTAGAAGGGTAGAGCAAGGCGAAAGGTACAGCCGCAGCATATGTTAAGTGTGCGAAGGTATACCACAGGTGTGCCGCTTGTTCTGTTAAATTGCCTTTGACAGCAGCTGAAGGCAGGTTTAATAAAGTTTGCCATCCATGAATTCCTGCATCTTGAAGCGTTGCCATTTCCAGTGCAGCGATCTGTTTGACTGTTGAAAAGTAGTCTTGAGAAGATTTATTAACAATTTCCAATTCTCTAATGGCTTGTAAAGTACTCGCGCTGGCTTCAATTGTTTTCATGAAGATAATTGTCCCTTTATTTAAAGCGTTCCAATCATTATATCGGATTGCCTATTCCATATCCATGAATACAAATATAACTTTGCGTAAAAAAGTAACTTTACAGGTGTCTAGAAATGATGTTGTATGCGATCACGACTTTTCACACATGCATCAACCTGATTGCGAAAAGATTGTCGTGAATTTTTGTACTTCAAAATACGATGCAAGTAACATTGCTTGAAACGTAATCTACGGCTAATGCTGCGAAGGCCATCATTTTTTATAAGAAATTGGTTGGGATAGAACAAAAACACAAGACGCGCATAATAATTATTTAAAATCGATGGCATTGCGCGCTTCGCTTCGAGCTGTGGAAGGCAAAAAAGGCAGCTGAGTTCTAAAATCAGGCATGTTCGATGTAGGCATGAGCGGCGGCTAAGCGTGCTATTGGTGGGCGGTAAGGGGCTACAAGAAACATAATTTACCCCGATCTGGTAGCTCAGGATGATCGAACGGGGGTCACCACCATGTTCCCCACAAAGTCCACACTTGAGTTTTGGGCGTGTTTTTCGTCCGCCTTCTACGTCAAGTGTTTGGAATGGATCGTCTGGCAGGATGCGTATGTTTTCCCCATCGCTGGTAGGGCGGGGAACTCTGTGAACATATCTGGGAATAAATCGTGCTGAGTCGTCTCGGCTCATGCCAAAGGTTGTTTGGGTAAGGTCATTGGTGCCGAAGCCAAAGAACTCAGCCTCTTCGGCAATGCTACTTGCAATTAAGGCTGCTCGAGGCAACTCGATCATAGTGCCGACCGTGTACAATAGGCAGAGGCCATAGCGTGCCGAAACCTCTTTGGCGACAGAGTCGATGATCAACTTTTGATGCGTGAGCATCACCCTTTACCTCTCCCAACTTCGAAGACTTCCATTTAGTTGAAAGCGAGCCGTTAAAGGTACGCTCTTTAAGCTACGATCTTGTGTTGAACGGTTATGAGATTGCATCTGGCTCACAGCGTATTCACGATAGTGAATTGCAGCATAAGATCTTTGAGATATTACGTTTCACACCTGAGCAAATTGAAGCTAAATTCGGTTTTTTTGTACGTGCTTTAGGTTATGGAACGCCACCGCATATCGGTGTGGCGTTGGGCTTTGATCGTCTAAACATGATATTGAGCAATACAGATAACATCCGCGATGTTGTAGCATTCCCCAAGACGCAAAAAGCAGCTGATGTGATGATGGAGAGTCCTTCACCGGTCGCTGATGCGCAGCTGAAAGAGCTTCACCTCGTGTAGTTTTTTCACAATAGACCTTATGAGGTAATTGCAGCCATATTTCTGCAACTACCTCTATAAGGCCCAGGTCTATTTACGAAAATCTAAAAGGCTTATAGATCTTAGTCACTACTATCCGAATCCGATAGCTCTTCCATAAAATAGGATTTTAGTGAGCCGTTAAGCACGATGGTTTGATTTTCGGGATTTATTCTGTTTGCTAGTAAATATGGCTTCTTATCGGATTTTGCTATGAACTGGCCATCGCCCAGAGCACATAGCTCGTATTCGACACCATTGATCTCCATAACAATGTTACCATCAGTTCCCATAGGCATGATGACATTGATGTTATCGTCAGTGTTGTTGCGTTCATTGAATCGTTCTTCCAGGCTGATTCGAGCGGTTGTAATATTTAATGGACCGCTGAGTATTCCGATTTGATTGCCTATTCTGGCTAAATATACCTGAGGAGCATGTTGTGAAGGCCACGCTCTCAAGATAACCGTTTCACCCTGGTGGACGATAGATTGTTCATAAGCAAAGCCTTTTTCCGACGCCGCAGCTAAAGAGGGGGTTTCATCCCACACGTCTTCTAAGGCAACAGGGAATTCTAATAGTTTCCCACAGTTCTCGTTAGTGGCTAATTTGATGACGTTGTTACTGTCCGAAATGCGAACGAATTCGGCACTTTTGGAGAGCAGAGCTTTATCACTATCAGGATTTCTTATTATTGTATTATTGCCGATGGTTTCTACTATGAAAGCATTTTTTTCAGGATCGTACTTATACAGAGGAGTCGTATTGATGAATTTTTCTAATCTTAGGGCCTGTAGCTGTATCCATGATGTGTAGTTTTGGCCTTGATAGGAAAACGAGAGGACATTTTGGAATTCCAGTGCTGGTATTAGGCTGTCGCCAATTTTTACGGCAATATTTTGATCTTTAACGAACAAAGGGCATTTCTGTCCGTTGAACTCAATATATTCAGCCTGATGACCGTATTTTTTAAGCTCGGCACCAGCGAAAGCTACGCGAGGATCAAGTACTGTGCGAACAGTCTGGTCGGAGTTCAAAATATCTTGGATATTCTCCGGCTTTATAGCAACAACGTCAATTCTACTACTTGTATACATGCTATACATGCCTATAGGCTGGTATTCTCCATCTACCCTACTCCAAAGTAGCTTTTGACCATTATAGGTTACTTGTTGAAGCATGTCGCCATTAGTAGGGATGTAGTCAGAGGTCGCGGGGCGTTGACACGCTTCATGTATATGATAGCTATTATCATCTGGATCCGGATCTTCGCCGACCACTATGCCATTGTCATCATCCTTCAAGTAATACAGTTGACCTTTGTCATTTTTGATGTTCCACACAACTTCGTTCTTATAATTTGTTCTGCTGAGGCTTGTGGTGTAAGGTTTAGTGTATTTGGAGTCGAATTCGCATTTGCCAAAATCAATTGTATCGATGTTGTCAAACTGCTCAGGTTGAACCATTACCTGTTTACCAGAGGGCTGCAAAGGTATAAAAGGTACTTCAGGAAAAGCAAGAGGGGTTTTATAAAGTAATGGGCCAGAGCCAGCATTATTAGGAACACTTGAGGAAAAAGGCAGAGATTTAAACTTGAGAGGGCCTCGTGGTTTTCTTGCTTGCATTTCCTTCGTTCCGGCAACTGCAAGGATGATTATCCCTGCTATAGTGGCCAGGGTAGATAATGAGTTGCCAGTTGAGGCATCGATGGAGGTTGCGAGAGTAGATGAGGCAGGAGAAAACTGAAGACGAGAGGATACCAAACCCAATCCGGCTAGGCTAACTCCGGCCGCCAAGGAACTCAAAGCATAGGGGTGCCGTGCTGCCCACTTTTTACCTTGTATTAGTAAATGCTTGGATAGATCTTTTGCTGCGCTCGCCATTCCTTTTGCATCACCCGTTGGACGTAAGGATAGGGCATCAGCAGCCCTTCGAGCATGTACCGGATTGACCAAAGCGAACGGCACGGCAGCCGCAAAGGTCAAATGTGCAAAGGTATACCACAAATGAGCAGCTTGCTCGGATAGCTTACCGTTTAAGGCTGCTGAAGGAAGGTCGCGTAATGTTTGCCATCCGTGAATGGTCGCGTCTTGCAAGGTAGCAATTTCCAGTGAGGCAATTTGCTTGGCTGCTGAAAAATAGCCTTGAGAAGATTTACTAACGATTTCAAGTTCCTTAAGACTCTCAAGGGTGCGCGTACCAGCTTCAATAGATTTCAAAATTACCTTCCTCCTGTTAATGTATTTTATCTATTGTATAGAACTACCCGTTAGATAGCTAGATTCTTAACAAATCTTTACAAAAGTTGATTTTTGATTTATTGCCGCAGTTTCTGAAGGCAACGCTGTTCAGTGTTTATAGATAGCTCAAGGGCATGGCGCGTGCCTTGGTTTATTGAACACCACCGCATATTGGTGTGGCATTGGGCTTTGATCGTCTAAACATGATTTTAAGCAATACAGATAACCGCCGCGATGTTGTGGCGTTTCCTAAGACACAAAAGACAGCCGATGTGATGATGGAGAGTCCTTCACCAGTAGCAGATGCGCAATTGAAGGAGCTTCATCTGGTGTAGGCCTTAGTGTTTCGGTTGTAAGATGCTGCTTCGCCGTATTAGAACGATGGTTCGAGAGAACAACAGCAAGTCAAGGCAAAGATGCGCCTACAAGATGGCCTTAGGATCAGCACTCCCGCACGGAGACAAATAGGCTGCGTACTTACCAGCCGTCTTCAAAATCTGATCCAATGGCCTGTCCTTCGGTGTACAAGACGAGTTTGCCATCCATGAAATCCGGCATCTTGAAGCGTTGCCATTTCCAGTGTAGCGACTTGCTTGACTGTAGAAAAGTATCCTTGAGACGATTTATTAACAACTTCCAATTCTCTAATAGCTTTTACAGTATGCGCGCCGGCTTCAATAAGTTTCACGATGATTATCTCTCCAATAATAATGTTCAGACAATTATATGACTTTATGTGAAGAAGTAACTTTACAGGCGTCTAGAAATGATGTTGACGTGCTCTGTCCCGGGCGTAGATATGGCCAAAGATAAACCCGATGCTAATAAGAAGAGCTACATACCTAGGATTTAATGGGTTGTAATCGTATACAGAGAAGCTGGAATTGGCAGGCTTCATGATTACTTTCGGAATTTTTCTGTTGATTGCACTAGCAACAAATATTGCTATAGCGAGACCTAGAGTGACTTTTAAAATGGTAGTCGTGTGCAAGCGCTTAGGTGGATGTTGTTGCACCAAATGCAGATTCCGGGCCGCATAGTTAACGACAGCGGGATAAATCAACGCAAACGGCACGCAAGCAGCGAAAGCGAGGTGAGCAAAAGTGTACCAAAGGTGACGAGCTTTATCTGAAAAACGTCCATGCAGCAACTGTTGTGTGTGGATCAACGCATCTTTAAGAGTGGCAACTTCTAGCAATGCTATTTTTAGTGTTGCTTCTGAATATTTGTGGGAAATTTTATGGATAGATTCTAATTCTTTAAGAGCATGTAGGGTGTTGGTGCCAGCTTCTATGGGTCTCACGATTACTCCAGTTAAAATATTGTTGTGATTCTACCAACTTATATATTTAACTGCTGCGACCGCTTTATGTCGGCGGAATTCAATGTAACCACCCAAGAGAGGCCTCTTGAGTGGTTATGAACCGGCAGGGTCTTACTAGGGCTTGGGTATGTAGGAAATGCTCACATCGCACTGGGGTCTTCTAATATATTCAAAGAACGTTGCAGAGGGTCCGGCATTTTTTATATTAAACACGATAAGTGCTGCCTTAATTTTAATGAAAATGCTCGATGGAGGCATGCGCTGCTGCTAGACGTGCGATTGGTAGGCGATAAGGGCTACAAGAAACATAATTCACCCCGATCTGATAGCTCAGGATGATAGAACGTGGGTCACCACCATGTTCCCCACAAATTCCACACTTTAATGAAGGGCGTGTTTTGCGTCCCTCTTCGATGGCTATTTGCATGAGTTTAAGCACCCCTTCGACATCCAATGTTTGAAAGGGGTCATCAGGTAAGATGCGCATCTCTTCCCCATCGCCGGTAGGATTGGGAACTCCATGAACATATCTGGGAATAAATCGTGCTGAATCATCGCGGCTCATGCCAAAGGTTGTTTGGGTAAGATCGTTGGTGCCAAAGCTAAAGAACTCAGCCTCTTCGGCAATGCTTCCAGCAATTAAAGCTGCCCTTGGCAACTCGATCATAGTGCCGACCGTGTACAATGGGCAGAGGCCATGGCGTGCAGAAACCTCTTTGGCGACAGAGTCGATGATCAACTTTTGATGGGTGAGCTCATTTTTGATACCGACCAAAGGAACCATGATTTCTAGAGTGATGCGACCCCCTTCGATCATGACTTCTACGGCAGCTTCGAAGATGGCAACCGCTTGCATGCGCGTAAGGGCAGGGTTAAGGACCCCTAGGCGGCATCCCCGATATCCCAGCATGGGATTATTTTCCTCTAAGCTCTTGGCGCGATGCAGAAGAACATCCTCAGGGATATTTAGGCTCTGAGCGAGGTTTTTAAGGGCTTCCTCATTTTCTGGCAAAAATTCATTAAGCGGCGGATCCAGCAAGCGGATCGTGACTGGCAGGCCATTCATTGTTCGGAAGATGCGCTTAAAGTCATCTTTCTGGTAGGGCAGAAGTTGTTGAACCGCTGCCTCTCGTTCCTCAAGTGTCGGGCTGAACAAAGCTCGACGTGCATCTGTCAAGCGCCTTTCGTCAAAGAACATGTATTCGGTTCGGCATAAGCCGATACCTTCGGCTCCAAACGCTAGCGCTATAGTAGCATCGTGAGGTGTATCGGTGTTCGCTCTGACCTGCATACGACGGTATTTGTCCGCCAACGTCATGATTCTATCGTAGTAGCGGTAGAGTTGGCTGGATTCTGGGGAGCGTTCTTTGGTTAAAATAACCTGCAGTATTTCTGAAGGGCTGCTTTCGAGCGCGCAGGCGAATACTTCTCCGGTGGTGCCATCGATGGATATTGAGTCACCCTCTTTTAAGGTATGTTCTCCGGTAGCTACAGTGCCCTGTTCATAGTCGATTTTAAGTACACCGCAGCCAACGATACACGGTTTGCCCATAGATCTGGCGACCACGGCGGCGTGGCTGGTGATGCCTCCGCGAGCGGTAAGGATTCCTTCGGCAACAACCATTCCTGAATAATCCTCAGGGCTGGTTTCTTCGCGAATAAGAATAGCCGCGATGCCATCGCGTTGAAACTCTATAGCTTTGTCAGGAGAGAGGGCAATGCGTCCGGAGGCAGCTCCAGGGCTAGCACTGAGGCCCGTTGCCATGTGTCGGCATCTCGCACATTCTTTGTCGGATGGATGAAACACTGGAGCGATCAGCTGTTCGATTTGTTCTGGCTGTATTTTGCGTAGCGCAGACACTTCGTCGATAAGACCCTCTTCCAGCATCTCAACAGCCATTCTGGCTGCGGCCAAGCCTGTGCGTTTACCGCTGCGTGTCTGAAGCATGAATAAGCGACCATTATCGATCGTGAATTCAATATCTTGCATATCGCGGTAGTGCTTCTCTAGCTTCTTAGCGACATCATAGAGTTGTTGATAGATCTCGGGTTGCAACTGCTCAAGACTTTCGAGAGTAGAGCAGATGTGTTGTTTCTGCTGTTGATTAATAGGTTGAGGGACTCTGACACCTGCTACAACATCTTCCCCTTGCGCATTTGGCAAGAACTCACCGTATAGGACGTTCTCACCGGTGGAAGGATCCCTTGTAAAAGCCACGCCGGTTGCAGAGAGGTCGTTTCTATTACCGAAGACCATTGCCTGTATGGTCACTGCGGTTCCTAAATCATCGGGAATATGGTTGATCTGTCGGTATAATCTACAGCGCTCGCTGTCCCAACTTTCCAGAACGGCAATAATCGCGTTTTTGAGTTGTTCTTGGGTATCCTGTGGGAATCCTATGTTCTTCTGTTGTCCAAACAAGTTTTGAAGGGTTTTACATAGCCCTTTTAGCGCATCGACGCTTAGGTCCGCCTCGTCTTCAACATTTGCCGCCTTTATAACTTCTTGAAGGGCATTGGCAAAGAGTTCTCGCGGCACATCATGGACGATGGTAGCATACATAGCGATGAAGCGACGGTAGCAATCGTATGCTAAGCGCTCGTTATTCATCGCCTTAGCAAAACCGACAACTGTTTTGTCGTTGAGGCCAAGATTTAAGACTGTATCCATCATTCCTGGCATGGATATAGAAGCGCCAGCTCTAATGGACACCAATAAAGGTTGCTCCTCGTCGCCAAACTGTAGTTTCATTTGACTTTCTAAGACCTTTAATGCTGCCTGAATCTGGTTCTGAAGGCCTGGAGGTAGTTGTTTGTTATTTTGAAAGTAATAATGGCAGGCATCGCTGGTGATGACGAACCCCGGCGGTACCGGTAGACCTAGGGAGGACATCTCGGCTAGATGCTGGCCCTTAGCGCCCAAGAGCTTTCGTTCCAAAGGCGGTAAACGTAGCCCTTCGCCAAAAGGGAAGATATAGGCCACAGGAGGTTCGGGTTGCGTGGGCGTTTCGGCGCCTGTCATCTTGTCTTCCTTTTTTCTAAATCTTACATATAGAGCTTTTTCGTCGTTTTAGGCTATCATGTCTCGCATCATGAGTGACTACACGCGGACAAATCCATTTCTGGCGACTTTAACAAACCGCTATCTGTTGACTAAGCCGGATTCGTTGAAGAAGACCTATCATCTTGAGCTTGACTTACGTGGGTCTGATTTTTTCTACAAACCCGGTGATAGCATCGGTGTTTATCCCGTCAATGATCCACGGTTTGTCTTGCACATACTCGATCGCCTAAACGTTACCGGCGACGAGATAGTGATGAACAAGAAAGGTGAGGCTTTACCCTTTAGCGAATTCTTATCATCACGGGCGAATATCAGTCGATGTAGCAAAAAGCTGTATGTCTTGTTAAACGAGCGCAGTTCGTCTCCCCGCAATATTGATGAGGCGGATCTTAAGAGTTACCTAGAGGCTCATGAATTATGGGACTTACTAGACGAGTTTCATGATAGCGCGATTACCCCGCAGGAGATATGTGATCTGCTTTCGCCGCTGCTGCCGCGCTTTTATTCGATTGCCTCATCTCACAGGGTTGTGGGTGAGCAGGTTGATTTGACGGTCGCTTTAACACATTACGTCTCTAACGGTCATGAGCGCACAGGAGTGGCGTCGCATTATCTTTGCAACCTCGCTCCAGAACTGATGCCAGTGATTCCTGTGTACATGCAGCCGTCGAAGGACTTCACCGTTCCAAGCGATCCCAGCGCATCAATGATCATGATTGGCCCAGGAACCGGCGTAGCGCCTTTTCGAGGTTTTATGCAGGATCGTGTTGATGCCGAAGCGTCGGGCAAGAACTGGCTGTTTTTTGGTGAGCGGCATCGCGCGAGTGAGTTCTACTACGAAGATTACTGGCATCATCTTACTTCTGAAGGGCATTTGCGCCTGGATGTTGCTTTTTCACGTGATCAACAGCAGAAGTTGTACGTACAGCATCGCTTACTAGCAAATGCTGCGGAACTGTATGCATGGCTGGAAGAAGGTGCTTATTTCTACGTCTGCGGGGATGCCGAGCATATGGCCAAGGATGTTGAACAAGCTTTGCTAGCTATCATTGCGGAACAAAGCAGCAAGGGGCAAGAGCACGCCAAGGCATATCTGAAAGCGCTACGTGAGCAAGGCCGTTACCTCCGTGACGTCTATTAGAAATTTAACGCAAAGACGCAGAGACGCAAAGATAAGAATTCTCTTCGCGCCTCTGCGTCTTTGCGTTAAAATTCCTTTCTTTAGTCTTCCCAGGTGGTGATGATGACAAAGACTTGCACGCCATCTCCACAGCCGAAGTCAGTCAATCCTTCGCCAGTGGTAGCAGTTAAGCCAACCTGATCGACCTGCAGACCCATTACGCGAGCGATATTCTCGCGCATCTTTTGCCTGTAGTCTTTGAATTTAGGCTTCTTGGCTTCTATTGTAATAGCGACATGGGTGACTTTTTGATTTCCCAATGTCTCCATGGCGCGCCTAAGATATACTTCGCTGTCTGTGATACCATCTTTGAGGCACAAGTCATCCGCGATACCGCCTAGAATAAGCACGTGAGTGACGGATGTGATGGCATTGCAAATGGCGTGGAAGACAACATCGCCATCGCTGTTAGCGTTAAAGCCTGGGCAGTTTTCAAAGATGCATCCAGCCATGACACAAGGCTTTGAGGAATCTTGGGGTAAAAAGCGGTGGCTGTCTTGTCCTATTCCAGTTCGAACATTTGGCATAACTGACCTCATAGTATTGTAGCATTTTGGCATAAATAAGATTTTTTCGCAGGCAAAAATATCCGTTTTAAGTATGATGTGGGCGAATCGTTCCAAGGGGGTATCAGCGGTGCTAATTCAAGAGAAAGAATCCATAGTAAATATCACTACAGCGCCCAAAGTTGCCTCTAAGGAAGTACTACGAGTGACGGGTGGCGCCCAGCTTAAGGGCACTGTGCGTGCTGCTGGAGCGAAAAACGCTATCACTAAGTTACTTGTGGCTTCACTGCTGTCTGACAAACGCTGTATCTTTTACAATGTTCCTGATATTGGCGATGTGGATGTTACGGTTGCACTATGCCGAGAGATCGGTGCGGACGTGCAATGGGACAAAGAAGCCGGCATTATCGAAGTCATCACCCGCGAAATCAAAACCTCTTACATTCCACAAAGCTTTTCGGGTGCTAACCGCATACCGATTCTAATGATTGGAGCACTTTTAGGACGTACTGGAGACGACATCATCGTCCCTACTGTCGGTGGCTGCAAGATTGGTCGTCGCTCCGTTGACTTTCACATTCGTGCTTTGGAATCGCTTGGCGCGCGCATTGAGTACCGCGAGATGCGTCGTGAAGGCGCCTATTTCGCTAGTGCTCACAATGGCCTTAAAGGCGCGGTTATTGAGTTAGGATATCCTTCTGTAGGGGCTACAGAGAACACCATCTTGGCTGCTGTGACTGCTCGTGGCACTACCGTGATTAAGAATGCTGCTATTGAGCCAGAGATTGTCGATCTTATTTTATTCCTCCAGAAGCTTGGCGCTATTATCACTCTGGATGTTGATCGTACCATTCACATTCAAGGCACACGACGCTTTTACGAAGTAGAGCATACCGTTGTAACGGATCGCTTGGAAGCTGCTTCATGGGGTATGGCTGCCATCGCTTCTAAGGGACGTCTTTTCGTGGAAGGTGCTCAGCACCTAAACATGATTACCTTTTTAAACAAGGTGCGTGAAGTCGGTGGTGGCTATAATGTGAAGAGCAATGGCATAGAGTTCTTCTACGATGGCCCGACGCAAGGGGGAGTTCACATTGAGACTGATGTGCACCCTGGCTTTGGTACTGATTGGCAGCAGCCTTTTGTTGTACTGCTCACGCAGGCTAGTGGTGCCTCCGTTGTTCACGAAACTGTTTACGAGAACCGCTTTGGTTATTGCCAAACGTTAGTTGAGATGGGAGCAGATATCTCCCTTTTCCGTCAGTGTTTGGGTGGCAAGGCGTGTCGCTTTGCATCGCAAGGACACTTGCACAGTTTGGTTGTTAAAGGCTCTACGCCGTTAACAGCTGGTGACATCACCATTCCAGATTTACGTGCTGGCTTCTCTTATATTATGGCCGCTCTGCTAGCTACTGGCACCAGTAACATCTCAGGCGTCCGCTACCTTGATCGTGGTTACGAAAAGCTCGTTCCTAAGTTGCAATCTGTTGGTGGCGATATTGAGCGCGTTCAAATGCCCTTAAGGCATGGAGAGGACGACGAGGAACGCGGCTTCAACTATCCCTTCCTCAATAAACCACGCAGTCCCTAAGGTCTTTATTCGTGTCTCGTTCCCCAGCTGCGTGGAGAGAAATTCTCCGTCATAACTTTACCGACTGGAATGCTCTTGCTAACTTTTTGGAGTTAACAGATGAGCAGCGGCAGCAGATCTTCTCGCCGCGCCGCTTTCCTTTGAACTTGCCTAGGCGTTTGGCTGAGAAGATTGCTAAAGGAACTTTGGACGACCCTATTTTGCGCCAGTTTGTTCCTAATAAGCTGGAAGAGGTAGCACAGCCAGGTTTTGGATGCGATCCTGTCGGTGATGACTCTAGCATGATGACTTCCAAATTACTTAAGAAGTATCAAGGGCGCGCGCTGCTTATTTGCACCAGCGCCTGTGCCATGCATTGTCGTTATTGCTTCCGCCAACATTTTGATTATGATGTTAAGGATAAGCTCTTTCATGAGGAGCTAGAAGCCATCCGCCAGGATAGTTCCATCCACGAGGTGATTCTTAGCGGTGGTGATCCATTGTCGCTGTCGGATAATCATCTTAAACATCTTGTTCAAGATATCGCAGATATTCCACACGTTAAACGTCTGCGTTTTCATAGTCGTTTCCCGATTGGCATTCCAGAACGCGTTGACGAAGTTTTTTTGAGCCTCTTTGATAGCACGAGATTAAGCCTTTGGTTTGTGATTCATAGCAATCATGCCTCTGAGCTGGATGAGGATGTTCTGGCGGCTCTGCAGCGTCTGAAAAGGCGAGGTTTTATGCTGTTAAACCAAGCTGTTCTGCTACGCGGTGTTAATGACACGGCTGATTCTCTAGCAGCGCTATGCGAGAAGTTGGCGAACAACGGTGTTTTACCTTACTACTTGCATCAATTAGACCGAGCTAAAGGGGTGGGGCATTTTGAAGTGTCTGAGGAAGAAGGACATGCTCTTATTAAAGCCGTTTCAGCGCGTTTGTCGGGTTATGCAGTTCCTAAGTATGTTCGTGAAGTCGCCGGCGAAGCCAATAAAATCGTCCTTTAGGGGAGATTTTTCTTAGGAAGGGACCTTTGGGACGAAAGGGACCCTAGCGACCTAGGACTTAGGAAAATACGTCTCTATTGTCCCTTTTGTCTCTAATGTCTCTTTTGTCCCTTCCCCGAAATTCCTTTTCGTTTTAATGCTGTCTTTCCTAGATTGAAGGGTAGAGGGACACATCAGTCCCGGGGAGGTTGTCATGAGATTCACTAACTTGGGGCTACTATTTACAGCTATCTACTTGATCGTAGTAGGTATTAGTTTCCTAATACCAGGACTAGCTGTTCCCGCGATTGTTCTAGGCGTGTTGGCTTTGATCGCAGGTATCCTACTGCTCATTGGGCGGTAGCGTTACATGCGTTCGACGGTGTGAATGCCAAGGAGGTTTAGGCCTTGCTTCAACGTCTGGCTGACGACTTCGCAAAGCAGTAAGCGGGAATGCTCTTCAGGGCTGCCTTCGACACGGCAGTCACGGAAAAAGGCATTAAACTTCTCTGCTAGGCCGAACAAGTAGTCGGTTAGTCGGTTAGGAAGCAGATCCTTGGCTACCCAGTCAAGCGTCTCTTGGAACTGGAGCACATGCAACCCGAGGGCAATTTCCGAGGGGTGCTCCAGTTTGATCTGGGCTTTCCCTATTAGATCTTCAGTATCGATTCCGCATTTTCGTTTAATGCTGACAATACGCACATAAGCGTACATCAGGAAGGCGGCGGTATTGCCGTCGAAACGCAGCATTTTTTCATAACTGAAGGTATAGTCGCCCTGTCGGTGTGTTGAAAGGTCGGCGTATTTGATCGCTCCGATGCCAAGAGCCTTTGCTAAAGCATGGCGTTCTTCAGGATCCATAGCGCTGTTGCGCTCTTTCAAGATTTCTTCGGCTTTGTCGACAGCAGCTGTTAGCAGATCGATAAGCTTTTCAGTATCACCTGAGCGAGTTTTGAATTTTTTGCCATCTAGCCCTAGTACGAGTCCGAAGGTAACGTGGTCGAGTTGCGGCTTGCCCGGTTGAACGTATCCAGCCTTTTCCGCTGCTTTAAAGATCATGGCGAAGTGCGTGGCTTGTCCCAGGTCGGTGATGCAGATAATACGATCGGCCAATTCTACTTCTGAGCGATGTCGAACGGCTGCCATATCGGTGGTGTCGTAGTTGTAGCCGCCATCGGATTTCTGAATCATTAAGGGAAGGGGTTCTCCCTCACGGTTGAGATAACCATCGACGAATAGGCACTTGGCGCCACCGGAGACCTCGATTAAGCCTTTGGATTCTAGGTCAGAGACGATGCCAGGAAGTAGCGGGTTATAGAAGGATTCGCCGCGTTCGACGAGTATTACGTCGAGAAGGTCATAGATCTCTTGATAGGCTTTTCTGGAGATATCGCAGATGATTGTCCAGGCATGCAGGCTGTCAGCGTCGCCGCCTTGTAGATTGACCACTTCGAGTCTAGCGCGTTGCTTAAAGTCTTCGTCGCTGTCAAAGCGCGCTTTTGATGCTTTGTACCATGTGACAAGGTGCGTCAGATCGGTGACTTGTTCGCCCGTGAAGACTTGCGGAGCTTCTTCTTTGATATAGGCAATGAGCATGCCGAATTGAGTGCCCCAATCTCCCACGTGATTTAAACGTAGAACGTTGTGTCCGAGGAATTCGAAGAGGCGGGCTAGGCTGTCCCCGATGATTGTAGAACGCAGATGGCCAACATGAAGCTCTTTGGCGGTATTAGGTGAGGAGAATTCAACAATAATCTTTTGCGGATGCGCGGGCTTGTCGATTCCCAAGTGGGGATCTGCAACAATACTATTAACGGCGTTATTTAAATAATCGGGCGTAATGAAAACGTTGATGAATCCCGGGCCGGCAATATCAACCTGACCGATTAAGTGATCTTTTTCCAGGCTAGCGACAATCTTTTCTGCCACTTGACGCGGATTGAGTTTTAGTGGCTTAGCCAGCTTCATTGCTGTGTTGCATTGATAGTGGCCGAACTTTTCCTGCGTGCTCTGTGTCACTTCGACAGGTAGTGGTTCGTCTTTCAGTTCCGGAAAAGCGATTAGGATAGCTTGTTGGAACTTGTCATGTAGCTGATTGATGATACTCTTCATGCGCAAGAGGCTACCATGAAGTGCCAGAAATTTCAAATGCTAACTGGAATTTAACGCAAAGACGCAGACGCCCCAAGGTAGTTATTCCTTCTTTGCGCCTTCGCGTCTCTGCGTTTAAATTTTGATAAAAAAAAGAGCAGCTTGGTAAACAAACTGCTCAACAATCGAAAAGAGTTGTGAAACTCTTTATCCGTGCGCTCTGCGGTCCGAGGAGCCTGCATGACGAGCCGGTTTGCCACGACTGAAACTGTTTCCGTTTGCTGGTCGTTTAAACGAGTTCGATCTGCCGCTAGCTGGACGCTGTGGCGCATTGGAAGCAACAGGAGCTTCACTACGTGACGAGTTCGAGGAATAAGGTGCTCGACTACCGCTGTCACGAGAGTAAGAGTCTCGACTGCCGTTATCACGGGAATAAGAGTCTCTACTACCGCTATCGCGGGAATAAGAATCTCGGCCGCCACCATCACGAGACGAGTTGGAGAAAGAACCACCACCGCCGCCACGAGAATTAGAGGAATAGCCACCGCCTCCACCACTACCGCGCTGAAATCTGCGTGGCGTTGACGGACGGTAAGATGGCGCTCCTCGTGATGCCGATGTTGTCGGCTCGAGGCCTGCAATCACTTGAGGTGTTGTTTTCTGGCCTGTGTATCTTTCGATCTCACGCAGCAAATGTGCATCGCGAGAAGAAACAAAAGATAGGGCAATGCCTTTAGCTCCAGCACGACCTGTACGACCGATACGGTGTACGTAATCTTCTGGAACTTGTGGCAAGTCAAAGTTGATGACATGGCTGATTGTTTGTACGTCGATACCGCGAGCGGCAACATCTGTAGCAACCAATACTGAGAAGTTACCATCGCGCATACGTTCCATCGTACGTGTACGTTGACGTTGGTTCATGTCACCATGAAGGGCTTCGGCTTTGTGTCCATCTTCTTTCAGAAGTTCCACAATTTCGTCAGCGTGACGTTTGGTTGCGGAGAACACGATGGCTTGGTCCATCTTTTCAGTTTTCAACAGGTGATCGAGAAGGCGCATTTTATGCTTTACGTTGTCTACGTAAAGGATACGTTGCTCGATGTTGTCATGCTTAGCATGCTCGGCATGAATTGACAGAGATACTGGGTTGTTCAGCAGGCGCTCAGATAATTTTAGTACGGTGCCTTTCATTGTCGCTGAAAATAGCAGAGTTTGACGCGTCGCCGGAGTGGCAGCGGCAATTTGCTCTACTGGAGCAACAAAACCCATGTCTAGCATGCGGTCTGCTTCGTCTAAAATTAGCATTTCGATCTTGGAGAAGTCGATACGTCCACGTTCCATATGGTCGATCAAGCGACCGGGGGTGGCTACCAAGATCTCGTAAGGTCTGGAAAGCTGTCTATTTTGTACGGGGTATGGTGCGCCGCCGTAGATACACACAACTTTCGCCTTGGTCATGTGTTTGCTGTAAGACTCTGCTTTTTCGGTAATTTGCATGGCTAATTCACGCGTAGGCACAAGGATCAAAACGCGAGGTCCCACCCATCTAGCTGGGGTCTCCGTCAAGCGTTGTAGTGCTGGTAGAATAAACGCAGCTGTTTTCCCTGTTCCTGTTTGTGCAGAAGCGCGAAGGTCGCGTCCCTCCAGAATCGTAGGTATGGCTGACTGTTGTATTTCTGTAGGATCTGTGTATCCAGCGTCCTCAAGAGCTTTGAGAATGTTTGGATGAAGATTTAATTTTTTAAAAGACACGTAATTACATCTTTGGTTGTTTGAAAAAGGCTAAGTTAACATATTTATTCAATTAAAGATAGAGGAAAATCAGGAAAAGGCCTATCTTGTCAGGGATATTTATATTCTGTATGGTCAAAAATTTAATTGTCGTATAGGGTGACGACTATGAAAGGAACTTTGCCATACGCTTATTTTCGTGGGAATGTTGTGCCGGCCGAACAGGCTCAGATCAGCATTGCGTCTCATAGCTTGCAGTACGGCATGACGTGTTTTGGAGGTATTAGAGGCTTCTTCCGTGACAATGTGACTCGAGTTTTTCGGTTGGAAGATCATTGGGAGAGGCTAATGAATGCCTCGCGTATTTTGGGTATGGAGTATTACCTCTCTTACGAGCAGTTTAAAGACATTATTGGCAAATTAATCGCAGCAAATAACTTCCAAGGCGATGTCTATTTTCGGCCATTTATTTACTCGTCCACTGAGCGCTTAGCACCTCGAATTCCGGGGTTGACCTTCGATATAGCTATTTATATGGTTGAGTTAGGTCAGTATTTTGATCCTAACAAAGGTTTGCGACTTTGTATTTCTAGCTGGCAGAAGTTTTCGGACAACTGCCTACCCACCAAAGCTAAGGCTGGCGGGTGTTATGTTAACTCTTCCCTGGCCACGACCGAAGCTATACGAGCTGGTTATGATGATGCCCTGGTCATCGATCAAGATGGCTATGTCGTAGAGGGCAGTGTTTCTAACCTCATCATGATCTACAGGGATCAGGCATTTATCCCACCTTTGGGCGAAGCTTTGCTTGAGGGCGTAACGCTGCGAACCATGATTGAGTTTCTCAAGGAAGCGGGAATCGAGATCGTTCGCGAGTCTATCGACCGTTCGATGGTCTACTGCGCTCAGGAGCTTATTATGGTAGGCACAGCCGTTCAGGTTGCCTGGGTAGCCTCCGTCGACGGCCGTCCTTTGGGAAAAATCGAAGATGTCATCAGCAAAAAAGAGGCTGGCCCGGGTCCGGTATGCCGTCTCTTACGCGAGAAGTTTGCGCAGACGATCGCTGGAACTCATCCGCGAGCCAACGAGTGGTCCACTGATTTTAGTTTCAAAGGTTAACTTCTACCTTTTCTTTTCTAGCCTTGCGTAGTTCAACTCCGAAAAAACGGCCATTGGATTGGGGGGACTACCTTTCCACAGAGGATTGAGCCCTCTTGGTTGATCCATATCAACGAAACCGTCAGCACCCCTGGGTCTTTCGTATTCAGTTTTAGACAATTGATCGAACAGTTTAATCATGGAATCACCCGCTGCCTTGAATTGTCCATAAGATGAGGCAAGGGGCTTTTGAGTCTGAGCTTTCCCTGCTCCTTTCAAAGAGTCTGCAAATGTTTTTTTTTGATTTGCGGCCGAACTAAGGCGACTTTGGATAAATTCGCCTTCCTTTCCTTTAAAGTTCTCCAGCAGGAGTCCTTGTCGGTTACCCTCCAACATACTTAGGGTGACGGTTATCTCTGGCATCCCAGGCTTACCTTTTTGAGTGGCGCTGGTCATACGATCGAAATTTGTCGTAGACTTAACCTCTACGTCTAAGATGGCCTCCTGTGCTGCGGTCCTGGGAAGTGCCATATATCTCGACCCTTTTAGCGCAGGTGAGTTACACGCTGCGCTCAATAGAGAAATTAAGCCAGAGGCCTCATCCGTTTGTGCCATCGCTAGCATTTTAATCGCATTGTTATAAGCTTTGGAGGGATTTGGAGATTGTGTGACCATATTGATAACGGACGCTATACCTGCTTGACAATGGTCAAGAGTTGGCCCTAGCGTCGTAGCATCCTTACTGCCTTGAAAATCCAGTTCGGACAGGTTCAGATTTGTCATACCGTCATAAATAAATGTGCGAAAGTTTTGATAGGAATCCTCTGGTTTAGCTGAGGCTAGATCATACATTTTACCCATGTTACTTAGTTCTGCATTCACTGAAGCAAGCTCAGGAATGCCTCCACCAACAGGAGGTTTTGCTTCCGTAGGGGCTAGATTTTTGTCTGCTAACGTTTTGAGTTTACTGGAACCATCGATACCATCCGCTAATGTTTTCAAAACCATGTCATAGACAACGCCCTTAGCATGCGCCTTTGCCTCGTTAGAAATTGGTAGACTTGCATTTGTTTCCAGCATATCCACTAAGGCTCCCGCAAGTGCTTTCTTTTCCTGTGGGTTTGCGGATGAGTACGCTAAACTAATTTGATCGAATACGCTAACACCTTTAAATCCCTCTTCGCTCCAAACCGCATTGGCTCCGTAAATCAAACCTGTCTTACTTTGTTCATCTCCGGCTGCAATCGACTTCATGAACTCTTGGGAAGCTTCATGTTTCGCCTCTTCCCCCGGAGAAATAGCGGCTGCTCGAACGGCATGAATATCTTTAATCCCAGCCAGCTGAGCGTTAAAAACATCTACTTTGTCAGCTATAGCAGCATTTGCTTTGGTAATTCCCTTGTTTTCTGCAGATTCCGGTAATGTTCCACCTTTTAAAATTTCCCTCGTTAGCAGCGCATGTCGAGGCATTCGCTGCATTGGGGTAGAGGCAATATCTTTAAAACCTTTTCCAAATGGATTGCCCTTGAATTTAGTCTCCAATGCTGCGAATTTCTCCGGTTCCTTCGCTTGTGTTCTAGCTAAAGCTCCTTGAAGATCGGAAAATTGTCCGGAGAGGTCCGCGTTGCTTTCCATATAGTCGCCCATTCTATTATAGGCCTTGCTCACATCTTTTAGAGCTGCAGAATAGTCCTGTTTTCCGGCTGCTGACTCCATATTGCTTAGATGTGCTTTTGAGTGTTTTAGGTGAGTGCGGGCGGAATCTCGATACTTTTCGATAATTGCCTTATCTTGGGGCGAGGCTAGTTCGCTTAATCGAGTTAACACACTTTTTCCATTGTAGTCGCGGGCCACTAGCTTATTCAACCCATCCGAGTAAGATTTTTCTGTGGAAGCCATTTCTTTAATAACCGGCTTGCCCTTTGCCTCGGCTTTGTCCAATTGACCCGCGTCGATAGCTGGTTTTTGTATAGCTTCATTAGGCTTTGCTTCTGCCGCTCCCAATGGTCGATCGGGCCTGGGAGGAGGTGGCGGTGCTTTTATTTCACCCATCCGTTTAGCCATAGAAGGGCTCTGCATGCGTTTAGGCCCCTCCGCAGCAATGCGAAGGCTTACGTTTGCGGACTTTTCAGGAATATTAAATGTTACTTTTTTGGATAACTTGGGAAAGTCATTTTGAGGGTTAAGCTTCTCTCCCGACTCTTTCAGAGGTTCGTTTGCTACGCTATTCGTGCGCTCGCGAACCGTTGGTTCATGAGCGGAGTCTTGATGTTTCTCCACTGAAAATTCTTGGGGAACGCTGTGGATACTACCCGAATCATGTACTTCCATATCCGCACCATAGTTGCAAAAAGTCTACTTTAATTATAATATAACTATATTATTTAATATATTAATTAATAGTTATTAAGATGTTTAAAATTAGTGCATTTTATTGAGATAAAGAAGAGTAGTTGCGTCGGGATCTTAATGTAATTCTTCCTTGCCTCTTAGCGCCTCTGCGCCTTTGCGTAAAATTCCCTTTTTGAAAATGGTATTAAATTAGTGATTATTTATTGATTAATAGTATGCGCAATGATATAGTTTATAAAAATACAATATAAAGGCGTGATTAATGCACTATAATTCCGAAAATATAATTGAGTATAACTATGTTGCATTTACTGCCGAAGCAGTTGAACAATCATTACAACAATGTCTAATATCCTCGCGGCCTGAATTGCCTGATGTTCAGGTGGTTACCAAAGCGTTGGGACTGTACTACATGCAGAACTTGCAAAAGAAATATCCTGAGGAGACCAAGCAGTTACTGTTAGCGGCTCAGAGAATATGGTACGTAAGGGAAGATTTGCAGCCATTAGTGAGGGATTATCTATTTCTTTCGAAATTTCGTCCTTTGTTGCCACAAGATATTCGGTTGGTGGATAAACAAGACAAAGTTATTATTACAAATTCATTGATTCTTCAAACTAGTAGTGGTTATTTCAAAGGCTTACTTAGTTCAGATATTGCGGCAAGCAGCAATAAGTTACGGGAAAACTGGTCAGCAGCAGCACATGGTCCAGTCATTGAGACTTTTGATTCGCCGGTATCCGTAAAGGCTGTAAAAATTTTATTGGGCAAAAAAATTGACCACGCGGATGAGATGTTAATAGAGGCATTGCATTTCTTGCAGCCCACCCCAGACTCTGCTTATGTAGAAGCATCGACCAATCAAATGTTAATAGCACAGCTTTGTAATAGCACAACGGGTGAAAATGTTCTGGATCGGTTTGTGTCGCTCGGCCGTCTTGATCCCTATGGCGACTGTCCCCACTGTGCCGTTGCTAGGCAAGATTGCTTAAAGTTCATCATATCGGCGATAAACAGCCCAAAAGATTGGGAGGAGATTGCCTCCACACTGGACAATGATGTTTTCGAGCAACTTCTGAACTTGGGAATGCGGAGGCACATTGATTACCTTAGAAATATTGAGAAAAAAAGTAAGACGTTATTTAAGAAATTGAACGAGCCAGGGTGTACCGATGTATTAGTAGGCCGTTGGGTCGGTAAATTGACGGGTGACAGAAATCGCTGGTTGAAGCAATGGAGCAAAAAAGTTTCGCATGTAACCG
Organism: Chlamydiales bacterium; assembly: GCA_030679955.1. Lineage (GTDB taxonomy): Bacteria > Chlamydiota > Chlamydiia > Chlamydiales > JAJFMA01 > CAMFKD01. The sequence goes on from JAUXSF010000020.1 coordinate 50,110, forward strand.
ACTTTTCTTACTTGAATATCCGAGGCCTAAGTACCGAAAAGTTATCCCGTTTGTTAGATCAGGTGGCGCCTTATGCTACACAGTTGAATTTGTCTGGCTTTCCCTTAGAACAAGACGACGTTCTTTGGACACGGAATTACCCCAATCTGACGAGCCTAAATCTCTCTGAAAGCCCGGAATTATCAATTTTTAAAGGTACGCGAAGCCAGCTTCCTTCTCTAACCCATCTCGATTTAAGTAATAGCCCGCGAGTCATACAGTTTGATAACCCTTCTCTCCCTCTTACTTCTTTGGATGTTCATGGATGTTTTCATTGGCAAGATCATCGCTTTATAGAGAAAAACCAAGATCAGAACCATCTTACATGGCTAAATGTTTCGGGCTGTTCTGATGACTTTACAAGTTCGGCCCGTTTGCTTGCAGAAACGGTAACCGTGGTCTTTGACCATCGCTAGAGGGGTGGCGTGCAAAAAAGGACTTGAATCCTAATGAGATGTGGGTTAAACTCCATCTAACTGTTTAATTTATAATTCTCAGAGATAAAGAAATCACTACATTTTATCTCAATAAGGGGAGGTGACAATGGCTAAGTTTGTCTTTACGGAAGACGAAAAAAAATCAATCGCAGAGTTTTTGCAGGAAAATCGACCTGCTGAACTAGCGGAGACCTATCTTTTCTTCGTACAACGTCGTTTTGGCATGGAGCCAGTTGTTTATCCCAAAAATAAAACCATTTATCAGAGTTCGGAAGAGGCAGCGCGCCTTGTTGAGAAAGAAGGCAAGCTGTGGCATGAGACAGAGATCAAAATCGGCACCGACCTACGCAGCGTGAACGAGCACACGAAGAAAATCTACATCTGTCCTTGGACGGGTAAGGTTTTTGGCGACAACACGCATCCTAATCCCCAAGATGCCATTTATGACTGGGTATCAAGCTGCCCTGAAAACACCGAACGTGTTGGTGGTCTACGTGTAAAGCGCTTCTTTGTATCCGAAGACGCCGATGTTATTAAAAATTATGAGATGCAGAAAGCTCCTAAGACCATGGTAACGAAGGTTGTATACTCCTCCGTTATGAGTGGCAAGCTGTTCAACAGCAAGGAAGCTGTCATTCAGGACTTCAAAAAGAACTATCTGAAGCCAATGACTCTAGAGGAAGTTCAGAACCAGAACCGCTACAGCATCGAAGAGCACTTCTTAGCCTTCTTAAAGCAACAGCTTGATGAAGACAAGGTGACCTCTTTCGTTGAGGCGCTGGCCGAGATTGACGACTTTCTGCCCATCGTTGAGCAGTGGGTTGAGACAGAATAGGTGAGTGCTTCGGTTCAGTTTGCCACGAAGAATCTAGAAGAGACAATTGCTTTGGGGGCACGCCTTGGGCGGACCCTACCGATTAATAGCGTGATCTGCCTTCAAGGGCAGCTAGGGGCCGGCAAAACTCAACTGGTAAAGGGCATTGTGAGCGGAGCAACCGGTATACCCATTCAGGAAGTTGGTAGCCCTACCTTTGTTTACCTCAACACCTATCAGGGGCCCAAGCACGTCTACCACTTCGACCTATATCGCCTACATGACGTCGACGAGTTTTTAAGTATGGGCTTCGACGAATACTTCACAGCTGGGGGCCTTTGCTGCATTGAGTGGCCCGATCGAATCACACCTATTATCCCTCTTGATGCCCTGACAATAACCCTGGAACCAACTGCCGAGGACGAACGTTTGATCACATTTGATAGGAGCATGGAATGGTAAAATTAGCCTTCACCAGTGCACGGTTTGTGACAAGTGCAGTAAAACCCGAGCAGTACCCTATTGTCAAAGATCCTCGTGGCCAAAAGCTTCTCGAGATAGCAGTGGCAGGGCGTTCAAACGTTGGCAAGTCCACGTTGATCAACCACCTGTTTAACGTTAAAGGGCTGGCCAGAACCAGCTCTACGCCTGGTAAGACACAGCTATTGAACTTCTTTTGTGTCGATGAAAACGTCATTTTTACAGACCTTCCTGGCTACGGCTATGCCAAAGTGCCTATGAAGCTGCGCGAACAATGGGGACCTATGATCCAGGGATACCTGGAAACGCGCGAATCGCTCGAGCTAATCTTATTTCTATTCGACATACGACGCACCCCCACTGAAGAAGACACACAGTTCGCCGAATGGGCCGCCGCCGCAGGTAAAAAATTAATTCTAATACTAACTAAAGTAGATAAGGTATCCACCAATGAGCGTGTAGGTAACTCTAGGAAGATTGTAGCAGCCTTCCCTCCTCACACGATCCATGATACCGTAGTTTATTCAGCCACCAAGAATGTTGGACGACGCGAGTTAATAGCCGCTATCCATAAACACTTGGTTAAGGAGCCCCATGACGCGTATTGATGATGATGAATTTGTATGTATAGACTGCGAGATGACCGGTCTCGATTTCGAGAAAGACCGCATTATCGAAGTCGCATTTGTACGGTATAGGGGTAAGGACATTCTAGAAGCCTGGGAATCGCTTATCGACCCGGAAATGGAAATTCCCGAAAGCTCCATAGCGATTCACAAGATCACTCAAGACATGGTTCAGGGTAAGCCCAAGATTGCTGATGTGCTGCAAGAGCTACTTAAGCGTATCGGTCGACACATCATCGTCGGACATGGAGTTTCCAATGACATCGCTCTGCTAGTCCGCGATGCTAAAATTGCAGGCATTCCTTGTGAAGCTCAAAATAACGTCATCATCGACACACTGCGTATGGCTAGGCTCTATGGAGAAAGCCCTATCAATTCTCTTGAGCAGCTTAGACAGCACTTCAATATCGCCGATCAAGGCAAACACCGCGCCATGAGCGATGTGTTGGTCAATGTTCAGGTGTTCCAGTATCTATCGCGCCAATATCCTACCACCAAGCACCTCCTCAATGTATTGTCCAAGCCTATCCCGATGAAAGTGATGCCGCTAGGAAAGCACAAAGGTCGCGCTTTGAAAGAGATCCCATTGGAATACCTAAGATGGATGGCCAATAAAAACTTTGATCAGGACCTCCTCTTTTCCATTCGCAGCGAGATTTCAAGACGAAAAAAGGGCAATCTCTTCACACAGGTAGGAAACCCTTTTTCTGATCTGTGAACCTATCCATTAATCGGAAATGGTTAAATTCGAGATTATTCTCTCTTTAGGAGCCGGCATCGAATCTTAGGTAATATTAGAAATATGACCCACGTTCGATGCCTCCTCCTAGAGGAAAAGAACTCGAATTCAATAGATTCCGATTAATGGATAGGTTCGTCATTCTTTCTTTGACATTTCACCATTCCTGTCGCAAGATGGCCTTTCAGGAGGGTGCTATGGTACATAAGCTTTCTTTGCGCGACCTGCCAATTCAGGGCAAACGCGTTCTCATGCGTGTGGACTTCAACGTTCCCATGGATAACAGCGGGCATATCACCGATGATACACGCCTCACCTCCACCTTACCCTCCATACGTTACGTCTTGGATCATGGCGGTTCACTGGTTTTAATGAGCCATATGGGACGCCCCAAGGGCAAGCGCTCGAAAGAGCTGTCCTTGGCTCCCTGTGCAAAGAGGCTTTCGCAGCTTTTGGAACGCCCAGTAACCTTTGTTACCGATTGCGTCGGTCCCGAAGTCGAGCAGAAGGCCAAGGCTCTAAAGCCAGGAGAAGTTCTGCTGCTTGAAAATCTGCGCTTTTACCCAGCGGAAGAAGAACCACAACGAGATCCAAATTTTGCACAACAGCTCGCCAAACTAGGCGACTTCTATGTTAATGAGGCCTTTGGCTCCGCTCACCGCGCTCATAGTTCCACCGCGACAATTGCCAAGTATTTTCCAGGTCGTGCGGCCGGTGGCTTTCATCTCATGAAAGAAGTAGAGTTTCTTGGAGAACACCTAGACAACCCAGAACGCCCCTTTTACGCCATCATTGGGGGCAATAAAGCTTCCTCTAAGTTAGGGGTATTGAAAAGCCTGCTTCATAAGGCCGATGCGCTTTTCTTTGGTGGGGCGATGGCCTTTACCTTTTTGAAAGCACAAGGATTTTCCATTGGCCACTCCCTTTGCGAAGATGATCAGGTGATTAAAGCGAAGGAACTCTTAGCTACTGCGCAAAAACAGGGAGTAAAAATTTGGCTGCCTGTGGACGCGGTAGTCGTCCCCGAAATTGACGAAGCAATTCCTGCTGATCGCGTCATTGTCTTGAAAGACGGCATTCCCAATAACCTCATGGGCGTCGATATCGGCCCACAGACGGTTGAATTGTTTAATAGAGAGCTTAAGAAAGCCAAAACAATTCTATGGAATGGACCCATGGGCGTCTTTGAGATACCCCAATTCGCAACAGGCACCAAAGCCGTGGCTGAGTGCTTGGCCAGCCTCCCAGCCATGACGATTGTGGGAGGAGGCGACTCCGTCGCTGCCGTGCGCAGTCTGGGAGTTGGCGATAAGCTAACTCATCTCTCCACCGGAGGCGGTGCTACTTTAGAGTATATTGAGTTCGGCTCCCTTCCTGGCGTTGAAGCTCTCTCCAATGCCAAAACCGAAGCCCGTAGGTAGCAAGAGAGAGAAGGGGAATTAAACGCAAAGGCGCAGAGGCGCAAAGGAATTTCTCTTTATAATTCTAGATGGCGTAAGAACCGATCAGCCTCGACAATTTCAATTCCATCTTGAACTTTTTCGCGCTTGATGTTTTGCACAGCCTGGATAGCGGGTAGTTGGTATTTGTCATGGAAATAGCGCAAGCCTGGGGATGGGGATGTATCGGCGCTTTTGACCTCGATCATCGCCTCAACCTGATCATCTTTTACAACCGCAAAATCGACTTCGTGCCGTTCTTTAGTCGTGAGATACTTTAAAGAGTAGTTTTGGGCGTGATAGTCTACTTTGGCTAAGACATGTTTCAGTAGAGAAACAGCGAAAAGATTTTCTAAGCGCGCTCCGTTATCGCCCTGTACTAGTCCTGTATCAAAAAAATAAATTTTGGGCTCTTTAAGAAGGCTTCTAGCAATATTTTTCGAAAATGGAGCGATTCTGAACACTATGTAGAGGGCTTCCATAATTTGAATGTAGGTTTTCACCGTATTGGGCGATATTGCCACATCTTCAGCTATAGACGAATATGAAATAGGCGACCCTACACGCTGGCGTAGTAGTTCAAATACCAACCGAATTGCTTTAAGATTCTGAATGTTCTCAAAATCAAGCACATCGATACGAAGCAAGCTATCAACGTATTGTAGCCGCCAGCGGTCTGCATCAATAGCATCGGGGGCTAAAAACGGCTCCGGGAAGCCTCCTCTCTCGAGAAAACGTTCGAGAGGAAAAGAAGTATGTACTTTTTGACATTCAGCTGGTGACAGAGGTAATAGTCGATGCAAAAAGTACCTTCCAGCTAATGAATCGCCTACTTGATTGAAAATTTCGAGGCGAGCGCTTCCGGTAACTAAAATCTTTTGATGTGACTGCTTGGTGTCATACACTCCCTTCAAATAGTTTTTCCACATGGGCATCTTGTGGATCTCATCAAGTATTATTAGTTCTGTAGATGGCCGCCAGGCCTCGGACAATATAATGCGCCTATCTTCTGCACGGTCGTATGTAAGGTAGGTAGAAGAGCTAAATTCTTGAGCTAGAGATTTGGCCAGCGTTGTCTTTCCGGCTTGGCGTGGACCCGCCAGCAGCACCATTTTTTTTGATAAATCACGGAGAATGGCTGTTCTTTGATATCTCTTCATGCTGACTATTTTGCAATGGTTTGCAAAAAAGTCAAGACTATTCCGCAAACCGTTGCAAAATAGTCAGGGTAGAGCGGGGGAGTAAGCCTTGTTCCTCCTTCCTCCTTAGCGTCTCTGTGTCTTTGCGTTAGGTTCCAAAAATCCTTTTTACAGACATCTGAGAAAGTCAATTCGTGTAAATCTTTAACTTCGCCCTTGCTTGACTAAATACCCATAATAGGATATCTTCTGAGGGCAAAAGTCCCTGAACGTGGCATTAGGAGACAAATGTCACATCCAGTGAAAACAGAATTTGGTAAGTGGCAAAGGCTGTTATGGCCTGTGCATCGTAGTGAGCTTAAAAAGCTTATACCGATGCTGCTGATCTTCTTCTTTATTTCCTTCAATTACAACGTGTTGCGCACGATGAAGGATTCGCTAATCGTTACCGCAAAATCATCTGGAGCCGAAGTCATTCCCTTCATAAAAGTTTGGGTGATGTTCCCGATGGCTGTTGTGCTGACTTTTGCCTACACCCGGTTAGCAAACCGGTGGCCGAGGGAAACCGTCTTCTATATAATGATGACCTTCTTTCTGGCTTTTTTCTTGCTGTTTCTTTTTCTATATCCCTTCCGAGACTTTCTTCATCCGCATGCTACCGCTGACTTATTACAGAAAGTTCTTCCCGAAGGATTCCGTGGCGCCATCGCCATGTACCGCTATTGGACCTTTACCAGCTTTTATGTGATGGCTGAGTTGTGGGGAGCTATCATGCTTTTCACTCTCTTCTGGGGTTTTGCTAACCAGATCACTCGAGTGGAAGAAGCTAAGCGCTTTTACGGGCTGTTTGGTATTGGCGCTAACCTTTCTGGCGTCTTTGCCGGTATGATCTCGATGTTTTTGATTACTTACGCTAAGTACAGCCCATTATTTTTCATTCCAGCATCTGAGCGTTGGCTGTACCTACAGATTTTCCTCATCTTAGTTAGTGGCGTTATTGTGATGGGTATTTTCCGTTGGATGCACAAAAGCGTGCTAAGTGATGCACGTTTTTATGATCCCGCCAAAGCCATTGAGGACAGAAGTGTCCGCGGCAAACTTTCTTTACGAGACAGCTTTGCTTATCTAGGGCGTTCCCGCTATCTGCTATGCATAACTATCATCGTTATCGCATATAACGTTGTGATCAACTTAGTAGAAGTGGTGTGGAAGCACCAAGTTCGTGAGTTATACCCCAATAAAGAAGACTATACCTTCTACATGAACCAAGTCATGTTCTTTATTGGCATCGTTGCTACAGGTACAGCACTATTCGGTACAGGCAATTTCATTAGACGCTATGGCTGGACCTTTACCGCCATGTTGACTCCTGCTACCTTGCTCATTACCAGCGTTCTTTTCTTTTACTTTTTCTTCTGCAAGGAAGGAGTGCTGCAAGCAGTACCTATGCTTGTTGGCTTCTCCACCCCAGCACTAGTAGTGTTTTTGGGGTCCTTACAGAATTGTGTCAGCCGTGCAGCTAAATATACCGTATTTGACTCTACTAAAGAGCTAGCTTTTGTTCCTTTGAGCAGTGAATGTAAGCTCAAAGGTAAGGCAGCTATTGATGGTGTGTGTTCCCGTCTTGGTAAATCAGGCGGGTCGGTCATCCATCAAGGCCTATTGCTCTTCTTCTCCACGATTGTTGCGAGTGCCCCTTATGTTGCGGCTTGGCTAATAGGCATCATTGTTCTCTGGATTATTGCTGTTTACGTCCTTGGTAAGCAGTTCAACGAGCTAACAGAAAAGCAAGGACAAAGTGCTGCTACCCCTGCACAGGGCCCTAGCCTGCAAGAGCAGAAGGTCAGCACATGAGATCGATTTAACTTCCACGTAGAGTTTGATTTGTTCTACCCTTGCCCATTAGTGGTGAGATAAAAGTTATTTTCTTTGAGGCCATATGTATCGCGAAGAGCGTCAGTTTACAGGACTTAGGTCAATTTTTTGGCCGATCCATCGGCATGAAAACCGAATGGTCCTGCCTATGTTCTTGATGCTATTGTTCATCGCCTTTAACTACAGCATTCTTCGAAATATGAAAGACGCGCTTGTGGTGACAGCGAAGTCATCAGGCGCTGAGGTTATTCCATTCATTAAAGTATGGGCCATGCTTCCGATGGCTGTTTTAATGACCTTGATTTACACCAAGCTCGCTAGCCGATATAGTCAGGAAAAAGTTTTTTACATTCTGATTACTGGCTTCCTAAGCTTTTTTGCTCTCTTCCTCTTCGTCCTTTATCCTAACCAAGACACACTTCACCTCCATGCGACCGCCGAAGCTCTCGATTCCATCCTTCCTTCCGGTTTTCATTGGTTAGTGACGATGATGCGTAACTGGACTTTCACAGGTCTTTACGTGATGTCTGAGTTGTGGGGATGCATTATCCTAACAGTGCTCTTTTGGGGCTTTGCTAACGAAGTTACGCGAATTGGTGACGCCCGTCGCTTTTACGCCGTTCTCAGCGTTGGTGGTAATTTGGCCGCTGTTTTAGCCGGACAGGTACCTACACTGATTATTCAGGCTGAGATAGGAGATTCCGTTTACATCCTGATGATGTTAGTTCTTGTTGCCGGCGTGTGCACGATGGCCATCTTCCGTTGGATGAATATATACGTCCTCAATGACGCCAAGTATGATGTTCTACATGGACGCAAACGCGTAGCACCGGGAACGCCAAGGCAAAAACTTTCTATGAGAGAAAGCCTTTTGCAGTTAGCTAATAGCAAGCACCTTTTATGCATTGCAGCCCTTGTTGTTGGGTATAACTTGGTAATTAACCTTGTGGAAGTCGTCTGGAAAGACCAATTGAAGCAGCTTTATCCGAGCTTCGCAGACTACAACGCTTACCTGGGTAACGTGACTACCAGTATCGGCATTTTCTCCACTATGCTAGCCATTTTCCTACCATTTCTTATCAGAAGAATAGGTTGGACAGGAACAGCTTTGATCACTCCAATGACCATTTTGGTATCGGGTATTGCCTTCTTCCTTCTTCTTTTCTTTAAAGACTTTCTACCAGCGGGCAGCTTGTTGTTTGGCACAGCTCCGCTAACCGCCATAGTGTTTATTGGTGCAGCGCAGAACTGCTTAAGCAAAGGCTGTAAATATTCAGTTTTTGATGCCACTAAAGAAATGGCCTTTATTCCTTTGGATCACAACTTCAAGCTGAAAGGCAAAGCAGCGATCGACGGTGTTGGTTCTCGCTTCGGCAAGTCTGGCGGATCATTACTGCACCAAGGCCTTTTGATGATTTTTGCTACATTGAGCGGTAGTGCACCTTATGTTGCCGCTATCTTGTTAATTGTTATCGTCGCGTGGATCTTCGCTGTTAGAGCCCTCGGCATTCAGTTACACGAGCTTGTTGCGGATCAAGGCGAAAGAATTGGCGATGAAGTCGAGCCAGAACCTACGCCCGCTACCGCTGCAGCACACGGCTAGTTTCAGTCCTTATGGATTGAGGTAAAAATCAATAACAATGATTAGCCTCTATCCATAAGGTCCATCTCGTCCACTAAGTCCACCTAGTCCATAAAAGTCATCCAGACATCGTGCTTTCTTCATTTGATTTACCCTTGACCCTCACGTAACGTGATGGCCTAGATTTTAGGTATCCTTTAATATCAAAGGGATATTGAAGGAGAAAATCAATGGCCTACACAGTCAAAGATCTCGCTAAATTGTCTGGAGTCAGCATACGGACGCTTCATTATTACGATGAGATAGATCTTCTGAAGCCCGCATACCACGCGACCAACGGGTATCGGCATTACGAGGAAGAACAGCTTCTGTTGCTTCAGCAAATCCTCTTCTTTAGAGAGCTAGGTTTTGAACTTAAGCAGATTCAAAAGATTCTTGGCCGAGGCGATTTCGACAAGATTGTGGCTTTGAGTTCTCACCGCGAGGTATTGATAAAGAACCTCGAGAGAACACGAAAGCTAATAAAGACCGTTGATAAGACTATCGAACATCTAAGAGGAACTAAAAAGATGAAGGAACAAGAACTTTATCACGGATTCAGCAAAGAGCAGCAAGCAGCCGCCGAAAAGAGGTTGATTGAACTTTTTGGCGAGCAAGCTAAAAAGGCGATAACTGAAAGCCACAATAGCACCAATGGCTGGAACAAGGCAGATTGGGACAAGTCTCGTGCAGAAGGTGAAGCAATTTGCAAAGACTTAGCCAAACTGAAGGAAAAAGGCCTAAAAGCAGATTCAAAAGAGGCCCAAGCGGCTATTAAGAGGCATTTTCAATGGATTAAGCAGTTTTGGACACCTAACAAACAGTCTTATACTGCCCATGGCCAAGTGATGGTTCGAGGTGACTTAAAGGCTTATTACGATACCTATGGCACGGATCTTTCGACATTTGTTGCCGATGCAATTGCTATTTTCGCCGAGCACCAACTCGAATAGAAGACCATTAGTTTAAAGGATTCAACGCAAAGACGCAGAGGGCAAAGAAGGAAAGTATAAATAGTTTTGTCCCTTTCGCGTCTTTGCGCCTCTGCGCCTTTGCGTTGAATTTCTATTAAGCAAAAAAAGCCTTGTCAATCAGCTCCAGAGCAGCGTAATATTCATCGACTTAACTGCTTGGAGATGTTTATGCAAACCCCCAAAGACACCCCTGTGTTCATACTGTGCGGCGGATTAGGTACTCGTATTAAAGAAGAGACTGAGTTTCGTCCAAAACCGATGGTTCCTGTTGGCCCGCACCCTATGCTGTGGCACATCATGCATCTTTACAGCAAGTTTGGCTTCAGACGCTTCATTCTATGCTTAGGATTTAAGGCAGAGGTTATCAAAGCCTATTTCTTAGATTACCCTTCGCTTAACAGCGACTTCACTATCGATCTAAAGACCAACAACGTCGCCGTCCACTCCTTTGACCATGCGGAAGATTGGGAAGTCACACTAGTCGATACCGGACACGACACAATGACCGGCGGAAGGCTCTTCCGCGCTGCTGAAAAGTACCTGGGAGATGCCGAACACGCTGCCGTGACCTACGGTGATGGACTCTGTAATGTTAACCTCGCCGACGAGCTAATGTTCCACCAGGAACATGGCAGGATTGGCACGGTGTTAGGTGTTAATCCTCCTTCGCGCTTTGGCGAGATACAGCTCGATGGGAATAATGTGACGGAATTCTGCGAGAAACCAGACTTCAATCAGAACTGGATCAATGGGGGCTTCTTCTTTTTCCAAAAGCCATTCTTTCGCCGCTACTTGTCGTCGGATCCAGCATGCATTCTAGAACGTACACCGCTTGTTAACTTAGCTCGCGATAACCAGTTAACGATGTACCGCCATACAGGCTTCTGGGCCTGCATGGATACACAGCGTGACCGTGAACAATTGAATCAAATGTGGGCAAGTGGCGAAGCACCTTGGCTTGCCCAGCCTCCACAGCGTCTTGAACACCGCGAACTAGCAGGAGTTAACCCATGAAGTTCACATCTACACCAATTCCTGGACCTTTTTTGATTGATATTGAAAAAAGAGGCGATGATCGCGGATTTTTTGGACGAATGTTTTGTCAGAAGGAGTTCGAAGAGCATCAGCTGCCAAAGAATTTTGTGCAGATGAATAACTCACTTTCCAAAGACCAAGGAACGTTGCGCGGGTTGCATTATCAGCTGCCACCCAAGCAAGAGGATAAACTTGTACGTTGCATCAAAGGTGCCCTCTGGGATGTTGTTGTGGATATCCGGCCCGGTTCGAAGACCTTTGGACAGTGGTTTGGACATACCCTATCAGCAGAAAATCGTACCATGATGTTCGTTCCAAAAGGCTTTGCACACGCCTTTATCACTCTGGAACCTGATACGGAAGCGGTTTACCTCGTATCCGAATATTATGCGCCAGAATGTGAACGCATCATCCGTTGGAATGATCCGACTTTCAACATTCAATGGCCCACTCAGCCGCAAGTGTTGTCGGATAAGGATGCCAACGCTCCTGATTTTGATCCGCATTATCATTTAGGACAAACGCCCGCAAACTCTGGTGCACGATGAGAATACTCTTCACCGGCAGCAGCTCTTTTACCGGTTATTGGTTTATTAGTGCACTGATAGCAGCTGGGCACGAAGTTGTCGCAACCTTTCAGGGCGATGGCAAGAGCTATGATGGCGTGCGTGCCAAACGCGTCGCTTTAATCGAGCAGCAGTGCCAAACTGTTTTTGAATGCCCTTTGGGTAGTGATTCGTTTATTCGATTGATCGACAGCGGTTCTTGGGACGTGCTATGCCACCATGCTGCAGATGTCACCGACTATAAAAGTGCAAAGTTTGACGCTGTAGCGGCCCTTCAGAAGAATACGCACAATCTGCCCATCGTTTTGGAGCATTTGTCTAAAAGCTGCCGCAAGGTTGTGTTGACTGGTAGCGTTTTTGAACAAGCAGAAGGAGTGGGATCTGATTCCGACCAAGCATTTTCCCCTTACGGATTATCCAAAGGGCTTACCTCGGACTACTTTCGCTACTACTGCCTAGCCCAGAATATTGCCTTGGGGAAATTTGTCATACCTAACCCCTTTGGACCCTATGAAGAGCCCAGGCTTACTAGCTACCTCGTGAATGCTTGGGCAAAAAAGGAAACGCCAGTAATTAAGACTCCGGATTATGTTCGAGACAATATTCACGTATCGCTTTTAGCTAAGGCGTATGCCGATTTTGTTGGTAAACTAAGCGACAAAATTCCTTTTAGTCATTGCTCTCCTAGTGGATATGTGGAAAGTCAGGGAGCCTTTGTGCGTCGTTTTGCAGAGGCTATGCATCCACGCTTGGGGTTACCTTGTGAAGTAGAGTTCCAACGCCAGGAAAGCTTCCCCGAGCCGCGTATGCGCATCAATACTCAACCGGTCGACGGGATGGCATATGGATGGGATGAGGAACAGGCGTGGGATGAGCTAGCATCTTATTACCAAGCACTTATCGGCCTTGAAGCGGGGAACCATCGGTAGAATGATGTCGGAGACGGTAGGCGTAGCAGTTATCACACATTGCTCTAAGCACCATCTGCAAAGGTGTCTTCCGCAACTATTGCAATCTCCGTTAAAGCCACGAGTGCTCGTGGTGAACTCTTCATCCAATGATGGCACCGTGGAAGAAGCCGAAAGGCTTGGGGCCGAAACTCTGGTGGTTCCACGAGCATCCTTTAATCATGGCAGCACGCGAGAACGAGCTAGAAAGTTCTTAGGAACCGATATAGTGGTGATGATAACGCCAGATGCCTATGCCATTGACACGAGCATGCTAACGAACCTTCTAGAGCCTATTTTATCGAAAAAAGCTTCCCTAGCATATGCCAAGCAGATACCCCGCGAAGGTGCTGGCTTTCTAGAAGGATTTTTGCGCGACTTTAACTATCCTGAGATTAGTCATATTCGTGGCATTGAAGATGTCGCTAAGTGGGGCGTTTACAGTTTTTTTTGTTCTAATAGCTGCGCCGCCTACCGCAATTCAGCTTTGGATGAGGTTGGAGGCTTCCCTTCCGTTCTTACCGCCGAAGATGCTTTTACGGCAGCTAATTTGCTTCGTAAAGGACACAAAATCGCCTATGTTGCAGAAGCAGTTGTGAAGCATTCCCATGATTACACGCTCTTTCAAGAGCTACGCCGACATTTTGACACAGGCTATGTTCGTAAGCAGCATGCGCATTTATTGAATTTTGGATCTACGGATCAACAAAGAGGTCGGCAGTACTTTGTCGAGCTTAATAAGCGGCTAGCTAAGCAGCAGCCTATGCTTCTTCCTTATGCTTGGGCGCATACCGCCGCAAAGTTTCTGGGATATGCATTAGGGCGACTTGGACCACGCATGCCCCTAGCATTGGCTAAGAGGCTTAGCAGCCAAGATTTTTACTGGAATTCTGACGACTTTCACCGACAGCGAATGGAGAAATCATGAAGGTTTTTGTTACTGGCCATAAAGGTTTTATTGGAACACATCTTGTACGTCTGTTGAAAGAGGCTGGGCATACCGTTACTGGTTGCGATTTGGCTCTTTTCGCCGGCTGTGAATGGGAGTCGCTACCAAAGCCTGACCACGAAATTGCGAAAGATGTGCGCACATTAACCGTAGAAGACATAGAAGGACATGACTGCGTGATGCATTTAGCTGCCATCTCCAATGATCCTATGGGCGATCTCGATGAGCATGTGACTTACAGCATTAACCGCGACGGCTCAATACGTTTAGCTCGTTTGGCTAAAGCTGCGGGCGTTCCTCGCTTCTTGTTTGCGGGCAGCTGCAGCGTTTATGGCAAAAAGGGAGCTGCTCCCTTGGACGAAACAGCATCTTTTGAGCCATTGTCAGCCTATGCTAAGTCTAAAGTGGAAGCAGAGATAGCAATTCGTGAACTCGCTGACACGACTTTTTGTCCTGTAAGTTTGCGCAATGCAACAGCGTATGGAGCTTCGCCCATGCTTAGGCTGGACCTTGTTGCCAATAACCTGCTGGCCTGTGCGTATGCTTTAGGGGACATTCGTGTGCAAAGCGATGGCAGTCCTTGGAGACCCCTCGTACACTGTAAGGATATCGCCAGAGCCTTTGTCGCCTTTATGGAAGCTCCAACGCATATGGTGCACAACAAGGCAATTAATGTGGGCGGCAACAGCGAAAACTACCAAGTCAAAGACGTTGCGGATATGGTTAAGAAGCTAGTTCCAACAGCAAATGTTGTGTTCACTGGTGAAACAGGGGCTGACCCTCGTAGCTACTGCGTTAACTTTGATTTGCTGGCAAAAACGTTGCCCAATTTTAAGCTCGAATATGACCTTTGGAAGGGCATGCAAGAGCTGCAGCAGCAGTTTGTTGCTCACAATTTTAACGCAGATGACTTTAAGGGCGACAAATATTTCAGGCTGCGTGCTATTAAGAAAACATACCCCTTGTTAGCTCATGCGCTGACTTAACAGATTCATGAGCCTGGTGGACTAAGATTCACGTATTTTACGCGGACTTTCTTTAACTAGAGATTGTATGGAAAAGCAGATTTTCAGCGGTGTTCCAGGTCACTGGGGTTACTGGCAGTTTCCGCAACCTGGTTATCAGTATGCTGAAGATCATATAGGCCGCATGGAAAAGATGCTTAGCGGAACGGTTGGCGTCAAAACCAGGCTATCGGAAGGAGCCTATCGCCGATGTCTAGAGAACCTTCAAAAAGCTGGTCAGGAATTCACGTTGTTTTGTAACAGCCTAAACATGGTTGTTGTAAACCCACTTGAAGGTGTACTTATGGACAGATTAGCTGTTTTTAACTGCACACTTTGTGAGGCACTTCAGGACTTGCCTGATTAGATTCATGGATGAGGTGGACGCAAGTGGACGACATGAGGTAATTGCGTAAAAATGACTTATGCAATTACCTCTGCCCTTAGCGTGGCTGCGCCTCTGTGTTGAATTTCCCTTTAAAATGTTAAATCCACTGGAAGCAATTGTGAAAATAGACCAATAAGTCCGGCCTATCTATTGAGAAGTCGCACTCTTTTGTCATTAGACGACGCAAATTGGGCAATGGGTTACTTTTAAGGATTGCATTAGGATTAGCGCCTACCCACAGCTCTTCCAGACATCTGAGATTCACTCCTTTCAAAGAGTTCTCACATGAAGTTCTAATTTTAAGAATGCGCAAATGTGACAAATCCAAATTCTTTATTGATTGGTTTTTCCCAATCCATTCTAAAACTTCGAGACGGCTATTCTCTAGGCCTTCTAACGGTTTGTCAAAGTCGTTTCCAATCACGAGATGCTTCATTTTCGATAAATTTAGCCCTTTAAATGATTGGTTGAACTTGGGGCCCATGCGAAAGGTTATTAATTGTTCTAGAGTCCTGTTAGCCACTTTTCCATCATACTCAGCCGGTAGCTGCAAGTCGTTTAAGAGCGGGTATTCATCTAGGAGATCATCCCTTGGAAGCAACCCATTCGCCAGGTCGATAGAGTTCCACAGGTTCAGGAATCTTATATAAGGTTTGACATACCTTTCATTAGGCAAGCCGATAAAAATATCAGGCTTAAATTTGCCATTATTCACAAGGTCGGCAAGTAATCGACCCGCTACAGGAGCGTTTACTTTTTCTAATTCATTGATAAAAGTTTTTGCACGTTCACTGTCTAGTGGCCTGAGAATGACTTTCCATGAATCGTGTGAGGGGCATCTAAATATCTGCTCGAAGTTTTCTGATGCTGCATTCTTAAGATCTCTGGCCACGCTGGCGCAAAAAATCCTTTGTTTTAGATTTATAGCTATTGGTATCAACGACTTACAAGCTTCTTGCGGTGATTCAATTACATTAAGTGCGGCAATGATCGCAACTAGCGTTTCATTTATTTCTTTCACATCTTCATCGTTCAGTTTTTGTTTAGAGCAGAAAGAAGCGAGCTTATTCAATAGAAGCGGAACGATGTAGATTTCACATTCGCCTTCATTTTCTATAATAGACCTTGAACCATCATTTGAGTTTGCAAAGAGGTTCATTGTCCTCTGTATTAAATCAATTGATCTCGCGGACGCATATTGAATGATGGGAGATGCTATGGTAGAAGTTGCAGAGTGTAAATCACTTAGATTGTTGAGAAACGACTGCGCTGCAATTGGTTGCTGTACCACATCTCCTGGGTTTGCATCAAAGCGGTCATCTTCATGGATTTTGACCGGTATAAGTGTGAGATCAGGATTAAAAGCGTTCATTTGTAACCTTGCATATAAAAATTTAAATTAAAAATAGTTATCTTTAGTATATTGATGATGTCTAATTTAAGCAATCAGAAAAAAATAAAATTCTTTAAGTGTAATTTATTGGTTTTAAATAGAGTGGAATGATTATATTCTATTATTTTTAAGAAAGTTGTCTTTATGGGAAGGTTTCTATGGAACAATTGTCTAGTCCTCAGGTCATTGATCATCGCTTACAGACAGTCCGAGTGCTTGGAAGGGGTTGTTCTGGAGAAGTTTACGAGTGTCATTACGGTAAATATGACCATGACTGGAATTTTATTCCTTTGTTTAGAGTAGCCGCCAAAGTTTTTGATAACGACCAAGATTTTGAGGATGAAGTTAGAATACATAAGTGCTTACAACTCGATCCGAAAGCACAAAAGTACACCCCCAATTTGATAAGTACCACGATCTGGTTTAGGGATTCGACCGCGCGAGAGACTATGAGCCTTTCTACAGCGCAGGGGGTGATTATGACCGAGTTGTGTGGTCCCAACCTTGAACAATTCCTTGAGACATCTGTTGATCGCACATGGGATTATGCCAAGCAAATTTTTAAAGGAATCAAGCATTTTCACCGTTTAGGAATTGTTCATTGGGACATAGCTTCTAAGAATTTGGTCTGGGATAAGTCAGGAGAGAGGATAAAAATTTGTGATTTTGGTCATTCATTTTTAGAAAGCCTACCATCTCCCTACACGGCAAACTATCCGAATGCTGAGGATTGGCGAGGTCCTGAAGATTTATTTGGAGGGGATTATGCCAAATCATGGGACATGTGGTGTGCGGGAGGGACTCTTTTAGAGCTTTGTACAGAGCAAGATCCGTCCGCACTTGTATTGGATATTTCAACAAATTCATTTTCAGACGTAGCCACCTTGGTAACACATTGTGGTTGGCCTTCAGCGGCTTTTCTTCGACAGTGCCCTAGCAACCCATATTTTACTACTATAGACGATGAATTCGTGCCCACACCTGCACTAGTCAGTGCATTACAAACGGTCAATAGACGGTCATGGTTTTTTAGCGAGGACAGTTTTTTTGTTACAAATGCGAGGTGTGTTGCTAGTAACGTCACGGAAAACACTAAGTTTGAAGCACTTCAATATTTGATACAGGGATGCCTCAGAACGGATCCCGTTCAGCGCCTGACAGTCATTGAGGCGCTAGAATATATGAAACAATTTTAGGAGAATTAATGGAATTTATTTAGCCTTTATTATTTCTTAGTCATTAGGTATAATCTTCTTCAGTTTAAGTACTTATGAAGTGGGGAGGAGTGATTCATGGAGTCTTTAAGAAACATTTTATTTTTTCAATCGCCCAAAGGGCAACAAAATAATGTTAAGATCATCGATGGCGTTCCGCATCGAAAAGATGAGGAAACCAATCATTGGGTAGCACTCTCGTGGTTGGAGCGTTCAATGCGCGGCATTCGCTCAGAGCCACAACAACAGGCTCCACGACCAGCTGTAAACGCTGAAGCGCAGTCTGGAGGTATATTTTCCAGCATAGCGAGTCTGGGTGTAAGCGCGTACGAAAAGGCTCATAAGATGTTGGTCTGGACACCGGCCTATCTAAATGAGACGTATCCTCCATTGCGGGAAAGCTATGACAAGTTTACCTACGATTGGTCTATCGAAGAGCAGATGATGTCCATTGCGAGTATTCACAAGGAAGCTGTCAGACTTTTAGGCGGTGCAAAAGTAATTCAAGATGAAGATTGGATTGTTGGTCTCGAAAGCTTTGAGGGCGAAGTAAAAGGCGTATATGACAAGGTGTGCGAGAATTTTGAGTCACATATGCAGCGTGTATTAGCGGACTTAGAGCATCAATTGGAAAACTGCGATGACTTGGATGTTCTTGGTGAACATCAATTCCAAATCGCACTGCGTAAGGCGCAACTAGAGGCCACAGCTCCAGCCGGTGCTGAGTTATTGGTTAGGGTGTCTGAGCTGCAAAATTCTGCCATGGGCCTTCGGAAAACAATAGCTCAGTCAATAGTCTCCGCTTCCAAGGAAATTAAGAAGGAAGAGCTTGATGATGGCCCAATGGTTGTCTCCGCTTACGATGATGATGAAGAACAATCTATTGAAGAAATTACTAGTCCGCCAAAACCTACAGAAACCTGCTCAGTTGTAAAAAAGCTTGCAAATCCAGAGCATACATTCAGGCTAATGCTTGAAACCTACAATGCTCAACTTGCTGTAATGCTCCTTGCCGATTCAACCCCAGAGCAAATAATGAAAAATAGGTCTGAGTCAGGGGCAACTTTAGCTGCAATTTTGAATGACAATGGTCTTGAAAATCGTGACGACTTATGGAATATGCACAGTTCATTTATCTTAGGTCTTAACTAGCATCTCAGTTAAGGGACTTAACAGGATGGGCAGGATCGCTGCGCGGCAGGATAGGCAGGCATACGATCAACCTATCTGCAGCTAATCGCGAAGCGATAAAAGCATGTAGCCACAGGCGTGAGCCTGTGGAATAAACAAAGTTAGAAACAAAGCCGCGAATGCGGCGACAGCATATGTATCTCTGTCGCCGCCTTCGCGGCTGCATTTCCATTATATTTCTATCCCACAGGCTCACGCCCAATGGTATTAAGTTAAAGTAGTTACTATATGGTAAGTGTTTTTTGTTCTCAGCGCGGGAGCGCTGAGCCTCTTAATAGCCCCGGGTAAGGAGTCCATAGGACGACGCAACCCTGGGACAAGGCAGAAGAAATATCGC
>JAUXSF010000024.1 GCA_030679955.1 Chlamydiales bacterium
CTTTATAGCCTCAGTAGCTACTTCCATCTTAAATTCGGGTGATCGTTTTTGATTTCCTTGCGCCATATAATCCTCATTTCAAGGTGCAATTGTATCAAAAACGCGCAAAGTGCGCTGTCCAACTTTTGGGGTCCATTATACTGCGACTTTGCGTTGAATTCGTCTCTAGTGCATTCCGGGTGGCATGCCTGTAGGTGCTTCGTCGAAGTCGGGAATTACCACCATTTCTTTGTGCACTTTGGCTCTGAGAATACCCTGAATGGCTGAAAGAGTCGCTCCAACACTAGAATAGCACGAAGTACAAGAGCCCTTATAGGCTACTGTCAATTCACGCTTATCATTAAGTTCGACAATATCAACACCGCCAGCATCCAAGGCAATGTATGGGCGAATATCATCATTCATTACCTGCTCAATGACAGCTAGCTTCTGATCGTGAGGTAGTTCATCCCAACCAGGATAACCGTCGCCCTCGAACAAGCTGCCTTGACCTGTAGGCATCGGAGGGGCTACATAGCCCTCTGCCACTGGTATATCCTGGCATTGCTCGCCAGCATCCACGATCGCTGATAATACGAGATTGAGGTGTGAGAATGTTTCAGGGGGAAACGCAGCTTGATCGGGCTTATCCCTTACATGCTTGTCTATTAGGTCGGCTGTCATCCGCTGAGCTTGGTCATAGTTCTTTCCAACCAGAATATCGCATGCGACGTCTGCTGCGCCTATGAGTGCGCTTTGGCCAAAAACTTGAAATTTAGCATCGACAATAATGCCATCTTCGAGGTCCACAAGCCAGTAGAGATGGACTTCGTTGCCATCCTCCACTCCGCCATCAATACCCTCAACCAACCGAACGCCCCTAGCTACGGACTCCTCCGGATAGAAAAACCCTGCGTTGCGTGGCTTATCAATGCGAGCTTTCAACGCTTTGCTATAGCGCGCCCAAGGAAATGACATGGTTAATGCGTTTAAGCTCACTGATACTCCTGTTAGGTAATGGCAATGTGTTCTGAGAGCTTTCGCATACGTTGTGCCGTAGAAGCTACTATGTCTATGGCTTGATCTATTTCCTCTTCAAAACTAGCTCTAGACAAGCTAAAGCTTAGTGCGGAATGTGCCAATGTTTCATTGAACCCTGATGAAGTTAAAATCAAACCCAATTGGGGGAAATTGCCACCGCCCATGCTACAGTAAAGCTGCTGGCGGTCAAGGGCAAAGGCCATGGCTTCATTGGCAATACCAGGAAACGCTATCGTCGATACATTTGGAAGACGTTGCTCTTCTCTAAAGAAAATGACAGCGTCTGGAAATTTCTTTTTGACTCCCCTCTCGAACTGATCGCGCAGACGAGCTACTTCCGTACACATTAGATCTCTGCTGTCGATGGCTTCGCGGCAAGCCACGCCCAAACCGACCATAGATGGCATATCAATATCGCCAGCGCGATGGCCTGCCTGTTGGGCGCCACCCAATATGAAGGGTGACAATTTTACACCTTCTTTAATCCACAAACCTCCGGAGCCTTTTGGACCGTGAATCGTGTCACCATTAAAGGTAATAAAATCTGCGCCAATCTCGGAAAGTTCAAAATAGAGTTTGCCAAGGACATGAGAGGCATCCAAGTGAAGTAAGATGCCTCGATCTTTGCAAAGTTTAGCAATCTCTGACACGGGATTAATCACACCGGTTAACCCATTTGCCCAAGATAACGAGACCAACGCAGTACGCGGGCTAATGGCATCGGCAACAGCTTGAGCTGTCACATAACCACCAGTCGTAACCGTAGCCATCTTACCAACGCAACCTAGCTGTTCTAGTCGTCCCATTGTTAAAATGGACGGCGCTTCATCAATTGTAGCTGTGACAAAGTGATTCTTGCCGGTAGTACGTGTCACATCAAAATAGACTGATTGCACAACGTGGTTTACAGCTTCGGTCCCTGAAGATGTAAAGATAATAGTATCTTTGTCGCTGGCGCCCAAAAGCGCATACATAGCTTTGTATGCTTCATCCAAAGCAGGCAACAGCCTTTGTCCCATCTGGTGAGGCTGTGATGGCACGCCCCAATACTCCGAAAGATAGGGAAGCATCTTACCAATAGCATCTGGCGAGGGACGCGTGGTTGCAGAATTGTCCAAATAGATTGACTTAAGCATTGCGTGTAAAATGTCCGGCTTTGAAATCATAAAAAATTGGTACGCCGGTTGGAATCTCCAGGCTAACGACTTCTTCTTCGCTGAGTTTGTCCAAATACATCAAGATAGAGCGTAATGAGTTGCCATGGGCAGAAACAAGGACGTTCTTACCAGCGGACAACGCAGGAGCGATACGTGACTTAAAGAAGGGCAGAGTGCGCTCCGCCGTCATGGCTAGGCTCTCACCTTTGGGCGGTGCTGTGTTATAACTACGACGCCATATCTTAACCTGCTCAACGCCATATTTTTCTGCCGTCTCCGCTTTATTTAACCCTTGCAGTTCGCCATAGTAGCGTTCGTTCAGTTGCCAGCTACGCAATACAGGAATTATATTCTTTTTACCTTCTTCACTATACATACCTGCCCAAAGCTCGAGCCTGCCCTCATCCGGATGCATCACAACCGGAATTTTTCCTGAGCTATGATTTACCATCGCCAACATGGCTGTCATTTGCGCGCGTATCAAGGTCGACGTCGCAATAACATCAATGGGAATGTCTCGAATAATTTTGCCGGCTTCCAAGGCTTCTTCTATGCCCTGTTTCGACAACGGCACATCCACCCAGCCAGTAAAGAGGTTCAAACGGTTCCATTCGGACTGACCATGTCGCAATAGAATAAGTTTTGTCATAGATACTCTCTTTTTTGCACCTAAGATAGCCGAGTACAGTCTTTTATGGGAAGAACGCTCGAAGCGATGGAAAACTTCAAAAACAAGGAATTCCATGCAAAGATACTAAAGCGACAGGATGCAAAGAGGCTGAAATACGTAAATCATTATATTTTAAATTGTTAAAGATTATTTTTGTTTGTGTCTTCCCACCTCTACGCCTTTGCGCTGAATTCTATCTTTGCACATCCAAACGACGATTCTCTGCTGGCAAATATTGGAAAATTTGTTTATAGTGTAGTGCTTTCATGAAGATAGGATTGGAACGGTGGACAAAAATCGCTTGAGCAAGATTCTTGCCGGAGCTGGCGTAGCCTCTCGTAGAGCATGTGAGGAGCTGATTTTTGCTGGACGCGTGAGCGTCAACGGTCAGGTTATTTTAATTCCCCAAACGCTCGTTGATTTAACTGTAGATAAGGTTACTGTAAATGGAGAACCTCTAAGCGGCTATGAATCCAAGGTGTATTACGCCCTGCATAAGCCAGCGGGATATGTCTGCACGCAAGCACGACGCGGTAAGGAAAGACTTGTTTTGGATCTGATCAAAGAGGGTTCCAAGCGGCTTTTCACAGTGGGAAGATTAGATAAAGACACCGCAGGCCTGATTCTGGTGACGAATGATGGTGATTTTGCCAACAAAGTTATTCACCCGTCGGCAAATATCAGCAAAGAATACTTGGCTAAAGTTGATCAAGAAGTCACCCACGAACACCTTGTAACACTTTCTGAAGGCACTTTGGTCGATGGAGCACTCGTAAGACCGCTCTCGGTCAAAAAAGTTCGCGGAAAGACACTCAAGATTACCGTGGGAGAGGGAAAGAAGCATGAGGTTCGCCTAATGCTTCAGAGTGCAGGCCTAGAAGTGTCGGACCTTACACGCATACGTGTAGGAGGCCTTTTATTGGGCAGAATGCCCGTAGGTGCCTATAAAAGTTTGTCTGAAAAAGAACGTAACGCAATTTTTCATTAATTTTCTGCCGTTTCTTAATACGGCATTAAAACTTTGAGAGGATAATACCGGGCGAATAAGTCAAACGGTGGTTGTTTTATGAGGGATTCGAGAAAGCACATTCACATTCCGCTACCTGTAGCCTCTAACGAGGTAGTACAGAATCTTCGTGGCGCCCTCGAAAACTTAGGTAAGTTTGCAAAAGTTAACGCCAGCGAACCTGTTCCTCACATTGGACATCTAGAGCTCAAAGAAGGCCAAATTATTTGCCACGATAGAGTTTCTGGCAAAAGTATCATCGGCTTAGCCCGTTGCTTTGTTACCGCCCTACTATCCGACTCAGTACGTCATGAGCACGAAAAGCAGCGAGACCTTCTCCAAGACGAGCTGCTGAAAGCTATTGAGATCGTCAAAAATAGCTATCCTCTGATCAGCAGATTAAAGGAAGGTGATGAGTCTCAGCAAAAACTCGCCGATACAGCACTTTCCACCATCGAGCACTACAACGAGGTAATGAAGGGCTCGCAGGAAACTGCTCCGTCATTAAGCCAACGCTTCGCTCGTTTTCTGTTTCAACACAGTGGTCTAAGCCTAGATAAGCTAGCCGGCAAGACTATCGAACTACCCATGCCCGCTAGCTTACAATGCCGCTCTCATCGCGATAAAGACTCTATGTATCGCGTACAATATGCCCCCAATGGCATGGCCAATATCGCCTCGCAAAAGGTTTTATCTTTGGCACTGCCGGCACAATTTACTCCCACCCGTCAAGAGGTGGATGCCTTTCGCGTTAAGGCTATTACTATGATTCGAAACTATGGATTTCCCTCTACATCTTTAACGGAGGCATTACGAGCCGTGAGACAAGCGCCAGTACAAGGAACCGCAGACGACACCGAACACCAAACTACAGACAGCACCATCGTGACATTCACACAGACTTTACAGCCCTTTCCAGGCGAAATGATTGTTTTAGAGGGCTCTTTTAGCCGTAACGCACACAGCAAAGTAGCCAGTGTGCCAATTCCTGATAGCTTCAGACTCTACTCAAAGTCATCGCAGACGGGCTTTCCACATCCAATCCAACACAACGGCTGGGGCTTGTGCGACAAGGCATTACCTCCCTGTCCCGATGCCATAGAGCGTGTGCCGCTTTATCGCGTTTTGTTCGAGCAAAAACGCAAGATTGCTATGTCTTTGTTGCCGCACGGCTGGCGGTTACCTCATGCTAAAGAGCTGCAAGAGCTAAAGCTTGCCACTTATGAAACACAAAGCGAAAGTCTCTTGAATCTGCACCAGCGATTAGCCTATAGCATTGCTGCAGCAGCGGGTCATGAAGATAGCACAGAAGTTTCTGAAGTCATTAAAGCACTATTTGCCCATTTGAAAAATGAAAGTGGAGCCATCGACAAGCTGTCTCAAGCCTATCACTGCATCAGCGAGATGTTTATCACTCGTCCTTCAGAGCATTTACACAATGGATGGATCGAGCTTAGAGCATCTGATGCCTGGCAAATGATGGATGCACAACAGCGCCTCGAGTGCGCCACGCGCTTGTATAGAGAAGCTGTTTCTAGCTCCATGCAAATGTTCGCAGATGGCTACCTTGCTCAACTATCACCCGAAATCACCGATTACATTCGTACTATGGGCCAACTTTTTGCAGACGCTGGTTGCGAATTGGTTCTACAATATATGTCCGAAAAGATGGGTTATGAGCCTGAACCTCTAAGCTCTTTTGCACTAAAAGTGCAAACCAATGCATTTAAGCAACTCATGACTTTCCTTGTGGACATGGAATTCAACCGCGAAATGTCGGAGGAAGAGAGACGCACCAGAACAAAGGATCGCCTCATTCAAGCGCTAGAAGGCGATATCGCCTGTTTTGAAGAAGAAGATCCATTGCGTTGTGGCAGAAGTGTCGCTAGCTTGGCATTGGAACTGCAAGACTATTATGGCAACCGCAATCGCCGCAATCTAGCTATTGGCTACGACTAGCAGTAGATGGATCATATGGACGCGAATGACCCACATTTTTTGCAGTTCTGTTTTCAGCGCGGGAGCTCTGAGCCTCATAATAGCCCAGGGTAAGGAGCCGACAGGCGACGCAACCCTGAGACAGGATCAGAAAAGGTATCGCTCCGCGGAACCCGGAGCGCCAGACGTATCCGCGACCATCAACGAGAGCCCTCTCGTTGAGGAGTTCTCGAAGTTAAAGGGGGTATGTCGTCCGCAGACATGCTTTTAAGCTTCTGGGATGAGACGATTCTGAAGGACTCTCCACCGGAGGATGTGGTTCTACAAGCCCTCACCATCCGTTCCACGGCAGAAGGACATGGCGGGCAAGCTCCACCTGTCTCACTGTATTTCGCAGCTGAGAGGTAGCGAAGATTACCATCCACAAGCTCGACATCAGTCAAATTGAATCCTGATTGCACCATGCTATTCAAAACGGCTAACTTCCTGGCCAACGTCATTACCTTATCTGTAAAGGTAACTCGAGACAACTGATCGTTTGCGATAAAGTCTAGGGAAACACCTTTGTAACCGGTTGGTGTACAGTTTCCGTCACATTCTAGGAATTTCAATGCAGACCCATAAATTCTGGTAACGTTACCATCGACCATCATTTCGAGGCCCACATTTGTCAGATCAACTCCCTTGCAACGTAGAAACTCTAACACGTCTAACATCGACTCTTTTCCAGGTCGATAGTGCCCACTACAGTTTGAAATTGAGCTTAATATGCCATCCTTAACAGACATATCGCCTGCTCCAATGAGCATACCACCATCAAAAAAACTAGTATGGTGAAACGATCCTTCATTGTGATGAGCTGCGTAAAATACGCCATCAGGTCCTAAAACGTAAATGGCATGACCAAAGCCGTTAAATAGCGAAGAGTACCATTTGGTGGAAAACAGCCCCCCGTCCTTTGACGCGAATTTACCATCTACAATAGATAGAGCATAATTGTCTCTAGCTACCGGCTCCATGTAGCAAACTCGCGGCAACGAAACAAGACGTTCAGGAGTAATCCACTCAAAAAACGGCTTATTGGTATTGGAACTTACCCATTGTTCGAAGAGAGAAGGTTCTCCATTAAGCCTTTTTTGGTGAAATTTCTGCCCAGGATAATGACGGCGGTGCAACACTTCTAGCCAGTACGTGGGTGTTACCATAACACCCTTGGGATGCCGGTTACCAATAACCATATTAGCGAGCTCTTCTTTTCCCTTAAATAATTGCTCGCTGGCCTGACGCATTACATCGAGCTTTCTATCTAGCTCGAGTCTCATCGCCACCCATTGTTCGCATGAAAGATGGGAAAGTTTTTCGCCAAAGGTCATGTGATTTTTGTTCCAATACTCGGTCCAAATGGCTGTATTCACAATTTTGGTTACAAAATCATTGACGACCCTCTCAACGGGAACGGGAGAATCCACACGCGTCAAAGCTCTTCTATTAACTTCCTCAAGAGTGGTCACATATGGCTCTGGCGCTGGCGACCATTCTCCAAAGGCAGCAAGACGATTGTGCACAGAGGTACGAATAAGGTTATTTTCCATAGTTACTCCAGAATACAATCATAGAAATGGTTTGGACCTGCATGCCTACGTGGAGGTGGCTCTCGACACTCCGGTTGAGCATACGGACAACGCGTGCGGAAGGGGCAACCGCTAGGTGGATTGATGGGTGAAGGGATTTCTCCCTTCAAGATAATTCGCTTAGTTTTTTCGTTGGGGTGGTTTTTAGGCACCGCTGACAATAGTGCTTGGGTATAGGGATGCTTGGGGTTGGCAAATAATTCTTCAGCGGGTGCCGACTCCATTACCTTCCCCAAATACATAACCACCACATGATCGCAGATATGTCGTACGACAGAAAGGTCGTGCGCAATAAAGAGATAGCTAAGGCCAAGACGCTTTTGTAGGTCTACCAAAAGGTTAATGATCTGTCCTTGCACACTCACATCTAGAGCGGAGACGGCTTCATCGCAAATGACTAGCTTTGGTTCTAATGCAAGGGCACGAGCTATGCAAATACGCTGGAGTTGTCCGCCAGAAAACTCATGAGGATAACGCCCGATAACATCATCCGAAAGGCCTACTTGCCCCAAAACTTCAATGACGCGTGCGCGCAGCAAATCGGGATCTGTCACCATCCCATGATAGCGCAAACCTTCCCCAATGCTAACACCAACCGTCTTCCGGGGGTTAAGTGATACGAGAGGGTCCTGAAAGACCATCTGCATCTCGCGGCGAAGCTTTTTTAAGCTCTCTTGATCCAAAAGAGTTATATCTTGTCCGCGAAAGAAAATTTGCCCCGCCGTTGGCTCTAAAAGACGAATAGAAGAACGCGCAGCGGTGCTCTTGCCACACCCGGACTCGCCTACTAAACCTACGATCTTGCCTTCAGGAATGGTGAAGTCAACGCCGTCGACAGCTTTCACATTTCCGACATGTTTGCGAAACACCCCAGAGACAATTGGGAAGTATTTTTTTAACCCCTTAACCTGTAGCAGTGGCACATCATTCATGTTCCACACGCTCCTTCAGAATTTCAGGATCATAGAGCCAGCACTTGGTGGTATGTCCTGGGCCTTTCCACGGAAATTCAGGGACCTGCCCATGACGGCAAATATCCATCACAAAAGGACAGCGCGTGTGAAATCTGCAGCCTTCAGGATAATGTCTGATAGAGGGAACAGACCCTTTAATGGGGTGTAGATCACCTCTTGACGTCTCTAAAGTGGGTCGTGAAGCAAAAAGTCCCTGCGTATAGGGATGCGCTCCGTGGTCAAACAATGACAACACATCAGCCGTTTCAACTCCTTGTGACGCATACATGACAATCACTTCGTCCGCCATTTCGGCAACAACACCCATATCGTGTGTAATTAGCAGCAAAGCCATGCCCCGCTCACGCTGTAATTCGCGTATTAAATCGAGCACTTGTGCCTGGACAGTTACGTCTAGCGCTGTTGTCGGTTCGTCAGCAATGAGAATATCTGGCTGACACATCAATGCCATGGCTATCATGACTCTTTGGCGCATGCCACCAGACAATTGATGTGGATAATCATCTAATCGCTCTTCAGCGCGTGGTATGCCCACATCATCTAAAGCCTCTCGTGCGCGGAACAAAGCTTCGTCACCATAAACCTTCAGATGTAGCTCTGCTACCTCTACAAGCTGATCGCCAATGGTATAAACCGGATTTAGGGCGCTGGTGGGATCTTGAAAAATCATGGCAATGCGCATGCCTCTGATCTCACGCATTTGCGCTTCGCTTATCTGTAAAAGATTCTGACCGCGATAAATCACCTCGCCTTCAGATGGCAAGGCAGGTGGATGAGGCAAAATGCGCATCAATGACAACGCAGTCATGGACTTTCCGCAACCCGATTCCCCCACTAAAGCAAGAGTCTTACCCGCATGCAGGTCAAATGACAACCCCTCCACAACGCTATACACGCTGTTTCCAAGCTGTAGTTTTGTAGTAAGGTTCCTGACTTGCAAAACCGGGGCCAACTTAATTCAACTCCTGACTCTCTTGAAAAATACTATTTAGCAAATTGGCCAAACGATAGCCAGCTAACACAATGCGTCGCTGGCAGATCTCCTGCCCCTCGGCAATGTACTCATGAGACGGCACCATAAACCGCTTGGTCTTATATGCGTGGTCCTTTGCAATATCAAAACCTTCCCTCAGCCAATCCTGTACGTCCAAATTTTTGGTACCAGCCAACGAATTCGGAGGGTAACGATCAATGGACTGTTTGGCATAACGTCTAGCATTTTGCCGCTGGACTGGCGTTGATGGAGAATCCACTAGAGGAAAAGCACCCACCCCCGCATCCCATAGCAAATGCAAATTAGGCGCAATGGGACTGCGAATGATATAGAGGTTACCGCCCCTATCACCCGCTGGAAACTGGTGGCTATACAAGGTCGTTACATGAAGAGGCATATGGATATCAGCTACGAGGTGAATGAGAAACCGTAGCATAAGAGCTTTGCCAAAAGGTATCGCGTTTGGATTAGATAACGTCTTCACTGCCTGCTCAATAGCCCAGGCCGCATTGGCATTTTCACCGGTTTTCTCAATCTGGATTCGTTGTTCTTGAGAAAGGATTCCTTCTGGATCATAGGGCTGCACCACGTAATGCCAACTATTAAATGCATCCAAGCCTCCGTCGCGCAATTGATCGGCCCAGATGGATGCCGTCACGAAATTGCTGGAATCGGGAAAAAACTCGTCAAGCAATGAAAGGAGTCCTTCGCACTCGCATCGCGTCTCAGGGGTAAGGTATCGGTGCGCAACTTCAGCGGCGATCATGTGCCCACCGTTCCACCACGCATTAGCAGGCGAAACGAAGGATATAAGTAAAAGGGCTATTCTTAAAAAAAATCTCAAGGGAGTTCTCTCCTTAGCTAAGATCTCAACCTAGCATATGTCTACGTAAACAGGGAATAAAAGTTCATTTGATTCTGGAAAAAATAAACTATATATCATAAGGTTCTGAGCGAAATAGCGAGCGGTATAGTCATGCTTACAATTATGAATCTTTTTGGTCGATCTCCTTTTGCTCCATTGAAATCACATATGGAGAAGGTCTCGGAATGCGTGCACTTTCTTCTGCCGTTATTCGAGGCTATTCTAGTTCACGACTACTTAGAAGTCGAACGAATCACCCATCAGATCTCAGAATCAGAGCATCTCGCAGATGCTACCAAGAACGATATTCGAGAGCATCTGCCACGCAGCTTGTTCCTACCTATCGATCGCTCTCATCTGTTAGAAATATTGCGCTTGCAAGATGAAATAGCTGACCAAGCCGAAGACATCGCTATCCTCACTACGCTAAAAAAGCTAGAGCTACCAAGCGAGCTGACTGAATTATTTAATATATACCTCCAAAAGAGTGTAGAGACTTATGAAGGCGCTCGTGCTATCATTAGAGAACTCCACGAATTGCTGGAATCCTCTTTCGGCGGTATTGAAGCCGAAAAGGTTCGTGGCATGGTGGACGAAGTGGCCTTTAAAGAACATGAAGTACGCGTGCTACTGCGACAAATGCTAAAAGCACTGTTTGCCCTGGAAGATAGCATAAGCTATAGCTCCTTCCACCTATGGGTGCGTATTTTCGAGGAAGTGGCTGCCCTGGCACACCTGTCAGAAAAAGTAGCCTTGCGTGTGCGCTTGACATTGGAGACAAGATAATAATGTCCTTAGATACCTTCTTAATTGCAGCAGTCCTTCTTGCTGGCCTTTACATGGCATGGAATATTGGCGCCAATGATGTTGCCAATGCCATCGGCACGTCGGTAGGTTCCGGCGCCCTGACTCTGCGCCAAGCATGCATCATGGCCGCTATTTTAGAATTCTGCGGCGCCTTTTTCTTTGGATCGCATGTGTCCGAAACAGTACAAACAGGCATTGTTCACACGGATAATTTTGCTCAGACCCCCTATTTATTAGTCTATGGCATGTTGTCAGCACTGATAGCCTCCGGAGTATGGCTACAAATAGCTTCATATTACGGCTGGCCAGTATCTACTACCCACTCCATTATTGGTGCCATTGTTGGCTTTGGCATGGTTAGTGGCGGTTATGAAATAGTACAGTGGGATAATGTCGCTTACATTGTCAGCAGCTGGATCATCAGCCCTATTTTAGGCGCTTTGCTGTCTTACACAATCTTTTCGTTCCTCCGTCGCAAGGTGTTCTATCATCGACACCCAATGGAAGCAGCGAAGCGACTAACGCCATATCTCGTGCTCTTCGCTGTCACCATGCTGGGAATGCTGGTAGTCTATGATCAAATCGAAGAGCTGAAGTGGCGCTCAACCTTCTGGCCATCGCTAGCAATCAGTTTGGGTGCAGGCGGCGTAGCCGCCCTAATCAGCCATTGGTTAATCAAGGACCTGAAAATTAGGCCGTCGCACACCAAACGTGTGCTGCCTTATGGCCCCGAGGTAGCCCTTGAGCTGGATAAAGCTAAAAAACACCTAACAACAGTCCAAGACACCTCTACAGGCGAACTGCACTACTACGTCTCCTTAATCATCGAAGAAGTGGACAACATGTCCCACTCTTTAAAGAAAGAGGCAGAGGAAGAGCCTGATAATTCCGAATATACAGCTGTCGAACGCATCTTCTCCTATCTTCAAATGATGAGCGCAGCCTTTATGGCTTTTGCGCATGGTGCAAACGATGTAGCGAATGCTATAGGCCCTGTAGCCGCAGCTTTGGCTATTCTGACTAATGGCTATCTAACGACCGGCGCCGAGATACCCGCTTGGTTATTAGGTTTGGGAGGTCTTGGCATTGTGGTAGGCCTGGCAACATGGGGCTGGCGCGTTATCGAAACGATTGGCAAGAAAATTACTGAACTCACACCAACACGTGGCTTTTGTGCTGAACTAGCAGCAGCAACCACCGTGGTATTTGCATCTCGCTTAGGGATGCCTATTTCGACAACCCACACGCTCGTAGGCGCCGTTATCGGCATCGCGTTTGCGCGGGGTATTGGAGCTCTTAACCTTGGTACTACAAGAGACATCATTTTGTCGTGGATCGTCACCGTGCCAGCCGGCGCTCTAATCGCCGCTGCTGCCTATTCCCTCATGACCGCATTCTAAAATCTGGAGTGCGGTGACTTGTCACCGCTTTGTTAAGCCTCGACTTGTCGAGGCTCCTAGTAGTCATCCTCGATATTGACGCAGTCAGTCTGAACGCGAGAAATTGTTTTTACATAAGCCTCAGATGCGTTTTCATTAAACCAAGAGGCAGAGCACCATTTGTAATCATGAGAATTAGCAACCAAACCATGGCGCACAGGGTTATCCATGACATATTTTAGTCTGGCAATATAGGACCCTTGATAAGTCACTTGTGAATCCCAGTACTGATGCCATACCTTTCGCCCCTCTGAATCCTGTTGTTTATTAAGATACCTTGCCGAAGAAGCATGAAAATGTGTAATGAATTTCCGTAGGTTTGAAGGATCAATGGGAGACTGTGCGAGAAAATGATAGTGATTAGAAAAAATTGCCCACGCTTCTAAGAGCCAGCCATATTTTTTCGCCAAATCAAAAAGAAGGGTCTGAAGAAAATCTAAGCTGGATTCGGTCTTGAAGAAATGTTCCTTATGGTAAGTTGCTCCTGTAACCATGTAAGTGCCTGCCTGATTGAATATGTGTACGGGTCCATGAGGCCAAAAGTGAGCTTGTGGATTTCGATTCATATCCTTTCTTTAACTAATAAATTAAAAGAAAGAGCCTCGACAAGTCGGGGCTTAACAGAGCGGTGACAAGTCACCGCACTCCATATCTTAAATAGGTTAACCTCTTGACTCGGCTTCGACAATGCGTAGCGCTTCTTCAAATGTTTCCTCATGAATCTTTTTTCCCTCGGACCAGTAGACAACGTAGCCACAGACAAGTGCAGCTGAATCAAGATAGGGACTAGAATAGTTTTCGTTACGTTTATCGTAAAAGCTAAGCATGTAACTAAAGCTCTCATAGGTAAACGGTCGCCCGATATTCTCGAGCGTTTTAGGCTTTTGCTTCGCTTGAATCATCGGTACAGCTTTTTGCACCTCTTCGACAATAACGCGTCTGGCGTCCGGAATCTGCATTCTCTGATGGCTTTTATAAGTGACCGCTATTTCTTCAATATCGCCATCTCTCATCCAGCCTTCACCGACCAATGTCCACCCCCTTTCGCGAGCAACTTGTTTGGTGTATTGATCTAAGCCAGCGCGATTCCAGCGCTTCAGCGCAGCATGTGCTTCTTGCGGTAAAGCACTAATTAATAGAATACCACTTAGGTAACAGAATAAACGCAACATCACCAATGAGCTCCACTTTTTGCATGTTTTTCACTCATACGATTTACTTCCTTTGCCGCTTCATTAATGGACCCAACGCTGTCAGAATTAGGCAACAGGTAGAAATAGCCTCCAAAACGATCATTGTTAATTTTAGAAGATTCACAGGCTACTGGGTACATCATCCTCAGAACATCGTCGTCATAGCCATCGAAGACTGGTTCGATGCTAGCATCGCAATCGAAGAGTAATGGAATTACGGCGCCTCCCTGAGCTTTGGCGAGCTTTATACTCTCATCATATGAGTTTTTTACCGCTCTCTGATATGCTGCCAATTTATTAGCTTCACTTGTGCTAATACGATCTCCGCGCTTCGACGCTGCTTGTGCCGTTTGAGGCACAAAACTCAGCACCAAAGCGCAACATAACCAACAGAATAAACGCATAATCACCAGTGGACCTCACTTTTTTCATGTTCTCGCATCATATAAACCTCCTCTTCTCTTTCAGGTCTTGTTGAACTTGTATCCCAGGATCAGAGCTCATTCGTGCACTCATCTAAGGTCCGACGGGCGCCATCCTGCTCACTAAAGTCGCCTCTTGATTCTGCTTCGACGATGCGGAGCGCCTCCTCAAATGTTTCCTCATGAACTTTTTGATACTCGATGCGGTAAATGACATCACCGCAAACAAGCGCCACCGTATCAAGGTAAGGAGCAGAGTAGCTTCCTCCAGTCTTATCGTTAAAACTTAGCATGTAGCACAAACTCTTATAGGTAAAAGGCAGCCCTATATTTGCAAGCGTGACAGGCCTTTGCTTAGTTTGAATCATCGGTACCGCCTTTTGCACTTCTTCGACAATGACTCGCCTCGCTTCAGCAAGCAGCATGGGCTTGCGAACGTTGTAGGTCACTTTAATTTCTTCAATATCTCCATCTCTACACCAGCCCTCCGCGACTAGCCTCCATCCCTTTTCGCGAGCCACATGTTGGGTATATTGGTTTAAGCCAGCACGATCCCAACGTTTCAACTCCGCTTGTGTCTTCTGAGGAACGCAACTCATCACCAAAACCCCACAAAGATAGTAAAACAAACGCCTCATTACCAATGAGCTCCACTTTTCATATGTTTATCCCTCATAAAGTTAACCTCCCTTACCGCGTGGTCAAGGTAGTAGGTTTCAAAGCTGTGAGCACAACCTGGAAAGGCATCGGTATAGCTTCCAATGAACTTATATCCGGGATCGTTGCCTATTCGTGCTTGCATGTACCTAAGGCCTCCTGTTAGTGCCGAAATTCCATCACTACAGTGAGCTAGATTAGCATAACCACCAAACTGATCACCCTCAATTATTTTAGCAGATCCGCAGGTAACCGGGTACATCATCTTCGCAATGTTGCTGTCGTAACTGTTTAAAGCAGGCTCGCTGCTAAGTCCAGCGCGGCTATGGAGAAGTGGAAACACCCCGCCACCTTGATCTCTAGCAAGCTGTATTGCAACGTCTATACCCGCTTTTACTGCAATTTGAGCGTGTGTTTCGAAACTCAACATATTCGCACCACACTCAGAAAAATCTCTGAATAATCCCTTGTCGGCCACATAACAGATAACAACCGCTACGCCATCACATGCCTTCTGGATCTCTAGCGCTCGTTTCATACAGTAGGCGAAGGACGTGTTGACGCCATTGACAAGTGCAACGGCATCAAGATTATTCGGGTTGGTCCTCGGAATAACAATCGATTGAGAATGTTTAAGGTAGTCTTCATCTACTTCAAATCCACCAGCTTTGCTACACCCATGCATCCAACCTTTTTGCAATCCATGAAAAGGGAGTAAATGGTGGCCCACCGAAGCAACAGCGGTGAAAACTTTGGGACGAATTGTTGGCCCCGAAGATCGGTTACTAGACGTTTTGTTTCTAGTGCTGCTTTTGGTGCTACTCTTGTTACGATCATAGGAGGATTGTCCTCTTAATCCCCACGGGTCAAATAGGGTCAAAGGCCTATTTGAGACATAGGCATAAAGGTTAGGACCATCGACAAATCCGGCAGGGTCGGGTGTTAGCCAACGCCCCAATTGACAATCATAGTCACGTTTACAAAAGTTATAAAGGCCTGTCAGATGATCTAAGCGCTTGCTGGCATATCTCCAAGGATTATTAACTGTTGCAGTGTCGTTAGTTGATTCACCGTAAGCAGTGTAGCGATAAGTATCTTCGGCTACTCCAGAGGTGCTAAGCAAACAGCACACATTGCCGCGGTGGTCGTGAATGGGTGCATAAATATCGCCTGCGACTTCTATGGCTATAGCGGCACCTAGTTCGGCTCCTTTACCTTTGCCAAGGATACGCAACTCCTGCAAGTGGTCGTTTTTGTAACAACCTATCTCGCACATACCTTGGAATAGATAGGAACTATATTCCTGGGAGCCATCAGGATAGCTTAGATGTCGAGTTAGCCTTCGGCCAAAGGAGTCATACGAATAACTAATGACCCATTGACCATGGCATTCTGCTTGTGTAAGGCGGTTTAAGGCGTCATACGAATAGCTAATTGTGTGAAGAGGAATGGCTTTCGATATGAGATTGCCACATAAATCGTAGCTATAGGAGGCTTGAGAGTCATCCAATACTTGATTCAAACCGTTTAAATGGTAAGCATGATTGTCCTTGCTTAATCGGTTGTGGATAGAATCGTAAGCATAGTGGTGAGGATCCTGTCCCCCTTCACCAATCAGCTGATCGAGATCATCGTATTGGTAATGGGTCGACATCGTGCCAAGAGAATCTTCAACACGAACTTCCAGAAGATTGCCTACTTGGTCATAGCCGTCGGGAGAAATGATTTCACTCCAATGAGGGGCAAGAATGGATAAAGGACGCCCTAGCACGTCATAGGAAAGAGCCATGGTGCCTGCATTGCCAATAAGACGCCTTGTGTGGTCACGACCACGCCAATCATATGCGTGGTATTCGTGGGAGTAAAGGCTTGTGCCTGCATAGTCTGTACGTGAGACGCAAGATAGGTCAACTCCCTGATAGCTATAGTCGATTCCAGTGGCATCAGGAAGTGTGACGTGAACTATTCTACCCAGCTCGTCGTGTTGATACGCCATTGCTAGCCCATTCGCGAGCACTTCTTGAACTAAGCGGTTGCTTTCATCATACTCTCGATAAGTTGTCGTGTGGTTCACCTTATCGACGACAGACATGACGTTGTGATTGGCATCGTAGCTGTAAACGTAAAAAACGGTGTGATCAGACGATTCGAGAGACGACAGTCTGTCAAAAGCGTCATAGGTATGACTAAGAATCACTCCATCCGGTTTGGTGATAGTTTGGAGACGCCCAAACGCATCGTAGCTATGGAATGTTGTTTTGGCTTTGCCATCGCTCGCGCTCTCACAAAGGGAAAGGAGCTGACCCATTGAGTTATAGGTCCAATCAATAGTGTAGTGACCTTTTTGCTGGCCGTCATGGAAGATGAGGTTGTGCTGGCGAATGCTGCGTCCTGCCGCGTCGTAAAGCAAGGTTTGGTGGGCAAGGTGTTGCCCTGAAGAGCTGCGTCGCTCTATTGAGGAAATTCTGCCTTGAGCATCATAAACTTCAATCGTTTCACGTTTAAGGGGGTCTGTCGTTGTCTTACGGAAAACGTAGGCTCCGGATGTTAGTGGGTTGCCGTGTCGCTCAAAGTTGTGAAAGGTGGTGAGGTTACCAAGCGCATCTTTCGTCCATAGCGGACGGCCGCGCGTGTCGAAGTTTGTTTCAGTAGTTGAAGATGTGTTCTCATTGATGGACACTTCGGTGATGGTTTTGTTGCCATGAAGGTCATAAGCATAGCGCTCTTGACGCAGCACGTTGCCTGTATGATCTTCGACGCGTTGCTCAACAACGCGGTCCAGGTTATCAAAGACGTCAACTGTTCGAATAAATGCTTGCGCATCAACCCAACGCGAGGTCGCTGACAGGCGCCCCATAGAGTCATATTCATAAGTGGTACGAGCTCCGTCATGATGTCGTTCTTCAATTTTACGCCCTGCACCGTCGTAGCAGTATTCAGTAGCGTAGCCCATGGCATCGATGGTTCTGACAAGATTAGCTCCGCTGTAGACCTGATAAAGGGTTCGCAAGAGGTTTCCTGAGACGTCATATTCCTCTGTTTGAACGAGTCGTTGCAAGCCATCATAAATGTAGCGAGTATGCAGCTGATTTCTATTCCATTTTTCCGCCAATGTTCCATTGAGGTTGTAACGAAGGCGCTCTTGAGTGCCATCTGGATAGGTAATCAAAATAGGTTGGTTGCGGCAATTGTATCGCGTGAAGGTAGGATTTCCCAGGCCATCACGTTGCTCAATAACATTTCCTGTGATGTCGTAAGTATTTGCTAAAGTAGAGCTATAGATGTGGCCTTCAACGCCTTGACAAGGTGGATAAATAACCTGTGTTTGACGGCCAAATTCGTCATACTTGTATTGCGTTCTGTTGCCAAAATGATCAGTAGTAGAAGTGCGATTGCCAAGCCAATCATAGGCATGCACAGTGCTCAAAATGGAGCTATCTGAATGGTACTGCGACTCTTTGATTAGACGATCACAGGTGTCGTAGGTGTAGACTAGAGTAATACCACTGCCAACAACTTCTTCCTTGGTCTTGTTTTTGTTGAGGTCATAGTTATAAAGTGTTTGGCGTCCGATGGGATCTGTCTTAGCAATGAGGTTGCCTTTCTCATCATAGCTATAGTGCAGAGAATGAGAAAATTGATCATCGGCATCATAGATATCCTCTCGAATAACCTGCTCACACTCATTGAAGTGCTTGACAAGTGCTTTAAGTTGTTTGCTCTGGCCGGTTTCTAGATCGCAATAGCTCTCTATGATTTTTTCGGGAAAGCCAATAGCTGGACTGCAGGCACGTCTCTGGACGCAATTCATTGTCCGCACGTGAACGTCAGTTAGGTCATCCCTATCTTCACTGCTACCATCGTCACTAATGGTCATGGTAAGCAGGCCGTCTTCGTATGAGTGGAACTGACGCGATAGAATTCGATTGCCCTGGCAAACGAACGTTGCCACGCACAGATTAGTGCCGGGTTGATAGGTATAGCGAACTTCTTTACCATCCGGGTGTCTTTCTACCAGGGGCAGGTTGAATCCGTCCTGGGAATAGGTCAACAACGTTGAATAGCATTCGGTGGGTTCTATTGGACATAAGTTGGCATCGATTGCAAAGGTCTCTTGTGAATGTCCTGTAAGATTGCCATGAAGGTCTTCTCGTATGATGTTTCCACGATCATCGTAAGTTACCGCAACCGATTCGATACATCGATTTTGCGAGTCGACGTTAGCTCTAACAGCCAAGCGATGATTCTGCCATAGGTATTTTCTTGCGGAATAAAGCGCATCACTTTTGGTGTACCTTTCAACAGCTACTATGCGCTCATTATCTGATCGATAGATTGTTTTGGTACCATAGGCATCACGCACCTCGGTGGTATTAGCATGTGGATAGGAAAAGGCTGCTTGTAAAATAGGATCGGTGCCACCTCCCAAAGGTGCGTATAAGCCAAGAACCTTGCCTGCTTTGTCGCCTTTGCCATAACTGATGCTTAGATAGCGCCCTTCAGGTTTGCAAATGCGTGTTATCTGCCTGCTCAACCCTTCTTTATGGCTAGCGCAGATCTCATAGGTTATGTCAATTCCACGAGAATTCACAAGCTCGGTCAAATGGTTTTCTGTTATCCACGACTCTACCTTATGCGACCCGCCTCCGGTTTTGTGATAGGTTAGCACTGGAGTGGTGTTGTAGCGAACGCGCTGGCTGTCATTTGTTGTCAGAGTGTATCCAGCAGGATCATAATCAAATTCCATCCAACCGTAGGCTGTGGTTTCTGCGTGGTTAGTTGCCGTTATGCGCTTAGGAACAAGATCTTCATAATAAAACAACAGCTTCTGCCCATTGGGACGTATCTCTTTAACCAATTGCCAATACTGTACGCCTTTTTCGAACAGCCTGAAGGGGCGATACAAACGCTTCAAACCGGATCCTTCCGTTACTTCCATAGACTTATCAGGCAAGCACTTAATGATTCGGTTTCTGATATCGGTTGAGGCGTTAATGCCATCTTCGGAATAGTTGGTATATCCATGTTTAAAAAGCTCTGGATCAACTGTGAAATAAGCGACGCCGTCTCGGAACTCACGCAGGTAAGGAATGTAAGAGCCTTCGCGCTCCATAACAGGCAATGTTACCTTTTGGCTCTTCAGATTGAGGGTGGTAGTGCCCATATAAAACGGAAATTGGCTACCCATTCCATAGCCTTTCCGGCTACTGTAGGGGTGCCCGCTGTCGTAGCATCTGGTGTAGTTAAGAGACTCTACCCCACAGACCACATCGGTCTGAAAATCGAAGAAATCGCCAGAAACAGCATTGACGCAACCATAGGCACTAGCCAAGGATTCAGTCTCAGCAGTCAGGCGAATCGTCTCAGCCGTAAGAGGCAATGCGTGAATGCAGGCTAGGAGAAAAGAGAGTAGTTTGCGCATGACACATAACCTCAAAAAAAAAGTTATGCATAATATAAATAATTATATTATCAGTCAAGCTTCGAAGCTTTGCGTCGTAGTAACATCCTCTATTCGCGATGGAGGCGTGGATCGATGGAGTCCCGCAGGGCATCGCCCACAAGGGCAATAGCTACCAACATTAAGGTTAGTAATATGGCCGGTGGCCAAAGTAGATAGCTTTCACCTGGAAAGGCGCGGCGCCCTTCGTCCATTAAGACGCCCCAAGAACAAGAACCCTCTTCACCCAGACCTAGAAAAGATAAGCCTGCTTCTGTGCCAATGGCTCCCATTATGGCAAAAGGCAGAAGAGTTAATAGGGGTGGAATAGCGTTCGGCAAGATGTGACTGAATATGATGTAT
The DNA here is from genome assembly GCA_030679955.1 of Chlamydiales bacterium. Taxonomy (GTDB): domain Bacteria; phylum Chlamydiota; class Chlamydiia; order Chlamydiales; family JAJFMA01; genus CAMFKD01. The sequence goes on from JAUXSF010000024.1 coordinate 20,577, forward strand.
GAATCGTTAAAACCTTGTGCCCTGCATGCTTCGACATAAGGCAGATTTCGCTGCTTAAAGAATTCCCCTCTTACATAGCGGCTAAAGCCTGTCCAGCCAAACAACCCTATTATAGCAATGACCAAGAAAATCGATTTGCTCTGAAGCACGGAAATGACCAACAAAAGCATGAAGAAGGTGGGCATGGCCTCCCAAATCTCCATGAGGCGACAAATCACCATATCGGTGGTGCCGGCATAATAACCTGAAAGGCAACCAATCGGTATGCCGATTAGTAAAGCTAGGGCAACCGCTGTGAGGCCAACAACAATCGATATTCGAACTCCAAAGATTAAGGCGGCGGCTAGGTCTTTCCTGTCTGTTCTAGTCAGCTCCCACCATGGAAGATACTGATTCAGTGCTTGCTCACCACTTGCATCGTCCTCCCAATGATAGGGACGGAACAGTGGCATCATAATGAAAGAAATTTTGCTATTCTGTTCGTCAAGCCAATAGCGGCGGCTTCCTATGTAGAGTAGTTCGCTCTTGGCTGCATCGTGAGTGGCTACGTCTTGTAGGTACGTTAATATTTTTTTGCGCAATTCAGGCGAAGCTTTGTTTAAATCTGCGCAATAATCCTGGCTGGGTGATGTTCCACAATCGGTGCGAAGCCTATGCAGTTCTGTCTTGGCTTCGCGATACTTTTCTAAGCTACTCTGAACGGTCTGTTGAAGGGTTTTGATCTCCAAATCCTCGTGATTTTTATCTGTTTGCCACAGGGAAGGTATGCTAGGAACGGAATTACTTCCAACATCTCGCTGACGAACGTGCTGTTCGTATTCGGCGTAATAATGCATCAGGCGTAAATGCTGCTCAAACCTCAACCTATACTGAAGGACTTCGTTGAGTTTCGCGTAGGGAGACATGTGATCGAGCTCAAACTGCCATGTAGGTGGAGGGGGAATGCTAGCAAAAAGTGGATTGCCTTTCCATTCAGTGGGTTGCAGGGCTTTTAGGCGTTGTTGCGCTAGCTTGGGATTAGCCTCAGGGTCATAGGGTTGACGAAATGCCACAAACAAGAAGAGAAGTAACTGCGCTGTCAAAATGGCCGCAATAGCATATCTGCGTTTTGAGATGGGCAGCAGAAAGCTTAGGAGAAAGAGTGGTAACGTGAAGATCATTAAGTTAAAAAAGAGGTCTAGGCGCGATGTGAAGAAGCCCCTATAGAACAAATAGCGGAAGAGAGGAAAGTACAACTCTGCGTCGTAAACAACTACCAGTGGCTTGCTCGAGGCAAGAAAAGGCGCGTAAACACCGACTAAAACAAATAATGCCAATATTCCTAGTGAGATCATTCCTAGCCAATGACGTCGAAATTGGCTTGCTGCGGAACGCCAGAAAGAGTCGTGCTTTGTTTTCTGCGTCATATAGTTAATCCAGCGTCACTCTAGGATCTAATAAGGTATAAGCCACATCGGCGAGTAAATAGCCCACAAGGGTCAAAAAGGCACCTGCTAAGGCAGAGAACATGATGACGTTATAATCCCAGTTGATCACAGCGTCGTAGAAAAACTTACCAAATCCATTGATCTCAAAAAGTGTTTCAACAATTAAAGATCCTCCAAGGATCACTCCTAGAGAACCAGCAATAGATGTCACAATAGTGATGGAGGCATTTCTAGCAACATGTTTGGCCATGATAGTTCCACGGGAGAGTCCTTTCGCCCGTGCTGTGCGCACATAGTCTTGTCGCAGCACTTCCAGCACGGCTGTGCGGGATAAACGTGATTGAGCTGCCAAACTGCCATAGGTAATTGCAATGATAGGCAAATAAATATGTTGCAGAACGTCCCACAGGCGTTGCCACGACGTCATATTTTCATAAACCGACTCCTTACTGGTGAAGCCGCTATAAGGGACCGGTATGTCGGTGAAGGGAAAGTGTCCGTGAAGGCCAATAGCTTCGATAAGAAATGGAGCCACAACGAAAATTGGGATGGCATAAAGGATCAGAAACACGACATTAAGGCTAATGTCAGGCCATCGACCTTGTGTCATGGCCATAATAAAGCCAAAAACTATGCACAGGACAAAAGTGATAATCATCGGCAAGACGGCCAAGGTAAGTGAGTACTTAAATCGCTTGGTGACTTCATCAATCACAGTCTTATTGTCATCATTCCGCAAAGTCCCAAAGTCTAGGGTAATGACACGGCTCATGTAGCGGTAAAAGCGTGTTTCAAAGAAGAAATCGTACCATTTGGCGCTGGCATCGGGTTCGAAGTTAAAGGTCTCTTTGTTATTATCATACCAGCCCTGCATGGCTGCTGCCTTGGCTTGTACTTGTTGTGGCGTGTCCTCTGGCGCAATAACCCACGAACGTAACTCACCATTATCTACCGCTATTTTTTGGTTTTCAGCACGCTCCTCCGAGGTGACATGTGGCCCTACGATAGCCTGTCGAGTGCCACCACGGGCGAAGAAGCGCGAAGCCATGCGGCGGATCTGAGGGTCTTCTTTTTCGTTCTTAACCAATGCTAAAAGATGCGGCATGATAAAGCGTGATTTGTCGCCGAGGCTTAGGCGTGCCGCTTCGTAGTCTTTTACACGCATTTCTGCGGGATCTTCGGGACTATAGCGCTTGTAGGCAACTTGCCATACTTCTTGCCGTACTTCAGACTGGGTCATCCATGGCCAGGTATTAAACAGAATGGGAAGCGTCAGTCCAAAATGCTCGCGCATCTGTAAATACCGCTCATCAGCACCAAAGGCTAGGTTGCGATCATCGCGTCGCGTCGCCTGCCCCTCTGCTGAAACCTCTGTCGCCGTCGTAGGTTCGCCTGGAGCCAAATTAATAATGATAAAATTGACCAAAATGATGCCAAACAGCGTGAGCGGCAACAGAAGCAAGCGGCGGATAATGTAACTTAGCATATCGCCTTGCTATTTGTGGTCCTTGATCCAGAAAATCGATGCTTGCGGCTGCGCTACATCAGCACCAGGAATTAGATCTTGGTGATCTGATGGAATAATCACGTTTTGAACATAGTCTCGGTATAACAGAGCACTCTTAGGACAATAAAGGAAGGTGTACGGAGCTTCCTCGTGAATAATGGCATCAAAGCGGTGGTATAGGGCTGTACGTTTCTCGGCGTCATATTCGTACTGCAGCTGATCGATAATCTTATCCACTTCTTTGTTAGCAAAACCAATGGCGTTTGATGAGCCTTTTTCTTTGGCTCCAGTGGAGTACCAAAGCTGCTTCGGCTCTTCGGGTGGTGTTCCTTGTGCCCAAGCAAGCAAGATAGCATCAAAATTTTTATCATCAAAAACGTTACTCAAATCGGCAATATCAACACCGCTAAGATCGCATTGGATATCTACATCCTTCAAGGCTTGCGAGACATATTCCCCAATTGCCTTTGCTGTAGGGCTCTTTACATAGTAATTGAGCGTAAAGCGGAATGGCACAGGTTTTCCATCGACTGTTTTATCAACCACACCATCACCATCGCTGTCATACCAACCTTTATCGGTAAGGAGCTTCTTACTCTCTCGCGGATCAAAAGGCCATGGTTTGATGCTCGCATCATACGATTTGGAATAGCGGTAAAAGGGTCCTGTTACCTCTGTGCCCATGCCATTGAGGTTTTGCTTGATGATTCGCTGACGGTCGATCGCCATCGTCAGCGCCTTTCTAATAGCGGAATTTTTGAAGAAGACTTTGGCCTCGTTCCACCCGATATAGCTAAAGCTACGGCTTACATAGTCTATTCTCTTCAGCCCTAAGCCTTTCGCTTCCTGCTGCTTATAAGCGTCTGACTTAATAAAACTCTCATACTCAATTAGTTCTTCGGGTCGCAGATCATACGTATCAAGCTTGCCTGCCTTAAAATCTTGCCAGATCGATTCTGGGGTCTCTTTAAACTGTACTTCCATGCTATCCACCAAGACTGCCAGTGGCTCGTAGTAGTTCGCATTACGTTTAAAGGATATCTGACGTTCTGTCATTCCGGTAAAAATCCATGGGCCACAGCTCACAATAACGTTTCGAGCCCAGTGGTTGTTAAAGTTCTGTGCCCATACCGAATTCGTACGGTAGGTATTAGCATCACTGTCGTCGGATACTATTTTGGTCCCATCGGGATAGTATTTGTAAACATAGGAAGCAAGTGGCGTTAAAGAGCCTGTGAGGCCTTTTGCCATGTACTTTACCTTGTTTTCCGTTCCACCTTTGCCATCCGCAACGCGATCTGTTTTCCAACGAACAACGAAGGTAAGCTTGTCGATAACTCGAAACTCTTCGATATCACCCAGGTAGGTGCGTAGCGATACAGCTCCAGGTTGTTGTACCCACGCATTCATGACCGCATCGAAGTAGAACTTAAAATCCTCCGCAGTTACTTGATGTTTACGTCGGAAATGCGGCGCTAGCTTGATATCTTCAGGAAATAGGTCTTGATTTAGAGGTTCCCAGAATACTCCGTCGCGCAGATGTATCCAGAATTCTGGGCGACCTTGCGAGTCAGTCCTTTGCTCCATCTTTACAGCCATATCAGGAGCCAAAGTCTCATAAATACCAAAGTGTTGGCCAGCAACGGATACAGAACATTGCCCAACCCAGGTTGCTACCTGACTCCAATTGCTAAAGGGGTGCAGATTTTCCGGCACACCAACTGTGGCTGCCTTGCGAACGCCATTTGCTTTAAAGTCTTTGCCGAGCATCTGTGGCAGTGTCGTTTCGTAAAAGGGATCAGGGGTTAGCAAATTGGGAAGCTTGGGGTTAATCTGTGGACCAGCGGCATCTCGGTTTTGCTCTTGCTGTGTGACCTCTCTCGGAGCTCGTTGTGGGCGATCCACAGGTTTTGTGACGTCCTTGTTTTTCAACAGGCTTTCTAGCAAGTCCATCTCTTCGTGTTGATCTTGATTTAAGGCACTCAAAACATCTGAACGTATCGAGCTAACCTCTGACTTAATCTCTTCTAAGCCATTCTGTGCTTCGATAAATTGTTCATGAAGGCCGCGTATGTCCTGTTCTATCAAGACGGAGGACCAGTAGAGCATTGCCATAAAGGCAAATAAGCCTAAAGCTAAGATGTAACGCAGTATGTACAGACCAATGGGCTCTTTATTCATCCTGAACGCCTCGCTAATAATACCCCACTTGGTGTCAAACTTGGAATTTGGACCATGCCAAAGCCCCGCGGTTGATCGATCGTACATGGGTTCATATTTCTAATATTAAACCATGTGCGATCAATCAACCCCGGGAGCTTTCGCATGGGCCCAAATACAAGTTTGACACCGAGTGGGGTATGAAAATTTAATCTAGCGAAACGTCTCTATTTTGACCAGGGATGATCACGCAGCTTGTTTGCCCATTGCTAAAGACTCAATAGTGGTGCGTAAAACACTCTTCATAGGCGTCCCTTGCGAGACTGCCTCTATTTGATTCGTCAACGCATCTACTAGTAAGGAAATCGTTCCCATCATGGCAACGAGGGGACGAATTTTGATTAAATCTCCAACACACACCAAGCTATAGCGGTAGAAAACGATTTGATTGAGCTCGTCCAGTCCAAACCCTGGCACCTCCAACGGCTTGTTAAAGTACATAAGCAACCGCGATAGTTCGCCAGCAGCTTCGGGCTTTACCATAAAGGGAAAGGCGACAAAGAGATGTAAGAACAATTGTTCCATTGGCGCTTCGGCACCTTTTTCGGAAGGCATTGGAAACGAGTCAACACGGATAACCAATGTTCGCTCGCGGCCATAGCCATCCCTACCCAAACTGACGTTTAGTCGAGAAAAGGGGATGGAACTATCCTCAGCCTGCATCTCACATTGATACCCATACTTCTGCAGTCCCGTGGCGATGTGATTTAAGCGTCCTTTTGGCATGATTACTCCCTGGCGGGCGTTGTTAGATATTTAAAGATGGCTCGAATAGGGTCACCCTCATAAGCGGAATCTGAATACTGCTGATCCCTAAGAAATTGCTTCACCTGGGCTTTTGATTCAGGATTATTTTTCAATACACGTTCAAGGCTAACTGCAGTCTCCTCAACTTTCTCGGGAGTCATATGTGCAAACTCCTGGCTTAAAGACACGAGTTGTTGACGCCTCACCACACTAGCTTTTCGCGCACCTAAATTTTGCAATTGTTTGGTGGACTCGTCCATTAAACGGGATGCCTTGTTAATGTTGGAAAGCAACTGGCTTTCCCGGATTACTTCTTTTCCGATGACCTCTGCTGCTTTGGTTCGTTGAATCACCACCTCTTTTTTCAACGCAGTTTTAAACTTACTTGCCTGAACTATTTCGTTGGCCAATTCCTTCCGCTGTTGCGGGGAATCGACTGCACTAATGGCGTTCTGTAGCGTCGTAATACGTTGATTAACGACTACCAACTTATCTTTAAGACGTTGATGTTCAGCATAATGAGACTTAGAAAGAGTTTGAATTTGCTTCCTACTTGCCTCTGCTAATCCATCGCCAATTGTATAAACCTTTGCTTGCTTGTTTCCGCGGCGCCTAGCTAGCTTTTCTTGAATAGTTAAAGAACCCTTCGAGAGCGAAAGCGAGATATTCTCTTTATTTTTGTAGGCAGCATAGCCCAAGCCCGCCACTGCCATTCCCCCTGCTACAATGCCAGCGCCCACCCCTGTTGCTGACACAAAGACAACGCCAACAGTTGCTCCAGTTAACCCGAGAGCTATGCCAGTGGTCGTCGCTATTCCCCCTAATCCTGCGGCATAAAGTCCTACGGCGTGCTGCGTGAGATCAATGGCATTTTGATCAGTAATCTTTTCCAAATGGTCGAGACGTAACTCGATAACCTCTGAAACTGCGGGATCCAAATCGCCACTCTTCAATAGATCTATCAGTCTGCTACTTTCAGCCTCTGTCGCTCGCATAATATTCACGTCCTTAACGAGGCCCGCGACATGCAAGGCGCCTCCTACGGCGGCGCCTGCTACACCCAGGAACTTTGCGACTACGGCCAAATCAGCCGCAGCGGTTGATGCCTGGGTTAGCGATGCTACGAAGCTTGCGGAACTGACGATGTTATCTGCTGTCGATAGTCCTGAGGTTAATACACCCTTCAAAGCATTCATTTTGATGTCGTTAGCCTGATCAGACAGCTCGGAAATTTCTCGTCGCAACTCTAATATTTTCTCTTTCGCTTCTTCGGGAGAATAAGTCGTCTTTTCCTCTCCTTCATCCTGAATTTGCTCCCAAATCTTTAGGTTCGCTTCTTTCTGACTTATGATCTCAGTCAACTCGCGATATTGTGAGGCCTTTGAAACAAGCCCGGCCAGTGTTACCACGAAAATTGCGTCGCCGGCCAAATTGCTAACACCATGGAGAGCTGGAATAACTGAAGCATCAACCTTCTGAACCGAACTGATAGCGGATAGAGAAGAGGGCAACTTGTCCACACCCTCCAACAACTTTGAAGTCACCTCAGCCAATTTCTCTACCTGACCAAACCTCGCCGCTAATGTGTCTAATTGAGTTTTCTGGGCTTGTGTATCCCCCTCTACCTGCGTCAACATCTTCACAAGTGATTCTAACTCAGCATTCTGTTGCTTATTTTGAATAGATTCTGGCCTATCAGTAGAAGTGAGCGGAACAGACTGCGCCGCTTCCTCTTGTACTTCTAATGGTTGTTTTTTCTCGCTAATAGGTTGGTTATCTTCGGGGAAAAAGGCATCACCGGGATGGATAATATTCGTATTAATATTCATACAAGACAACATCTTTAGTTAACATTTAAATATTATTATATCAAAATAATGAGTATTTAATTTAAAACAATTAACCAGTAGATACTTAAGTCTAACAATCAATGAGTTGAGCGAGTCAGTCTAATACAAGACGATATGAAAAGCTGGAGCGGACTGTGGATTAAGAATTAAATGTGGAATGAGTTGCAGCTCTGCCATGCCACGACAAAGCGCCAGAATTCCCACCAGAATTCCAGCCACGCCCAAAAGAGTGTTGTAATGATGGCGGAAGCGACCCAATAGCTGCGATGCATGCATTGCCAAAACAAGGGCAGGAGAAGTTAACAAGGCCAAAGCAGCGCCGTTGGCAAGGCCTATCAGAGGATCACCCTCCATAGCACAAGCAGAGAATACGATGATTGTCTGACCACAAGGCAAAAGTACCGTCGCGAGGCCAAAAAGAAAGGTTGGCCAACGCTTATCGCGAAGCATTAGCGTTGAAATGGTTTGATTAAAGGGTGCAAGCATGCCCGACACTGTCTGGAGCCCTGGGGCGCGAACTCCTATGAGTGCGCTGGCCGATACCATTAGTATCACACCGCCAAACAAAAGACTGGTCAACGCAGACACGTGATAATAGGCCAAAACAGCCCCCAACACGGCACCTACTAAGCCTGCCGCAAAGCCTGCCAAGGCAAACGAAGCCAAACGGCCAGCAAAATACCAAGCGCGAAACCGATGATGCCCAATCATCGCCACTAAAGGACCGCACATTCCTAGACAATGTAAGTTTCCGAATAGATAGATAGGCAGAAGGGTCAGGAAAAGCGACATTACTCAGGAACCTTCGCAAAACGCATCTGATGAATACGGGCCGCATCAATCCCCGAAGAGTTGCTACCGCGCTTAACAGCAGTACCAACTACCACGCCGCCGATAAGGCATCCTATCAAGGCAACGACGATTAATAGATACGGAGAGCTAAAAGGACGCAAAAGTAAATCAAACATATGGAGTTAGAGATAACATGGGTGAGAATAATTTTCACTAGATTAAATAATTTCATCCGTCAAAGAGAACGGAATTTAACGCAGAGTCGCAGAGGCCCTAAGAGAAGGAGTACTAAAAATCTGAATCATAGAGAGGCCTCTTCTATTTCTTCGTAGTGCCCCCCGCACCTTGGAGTTTGAATTCCCCTCAATTGCACTTGCGTTCTGTCGCGATCCAGGTATAAGTAATTATTGAAGGACCACGCTTGCTAAGGGGGAATCCTATGAGCCCAGATTTGGACTACCAGGCGGAAATGCTCGTCGGCAAAATTCGTCATTATCTCATCACCACGATGGGACGTACTTCTGACGAAGCTAATGCCGATGAATTTTATCGCGCCTTCTCTTATGCCTTGCGAGAAGAGGTCATGATCAATTGGCTGGCAACGGCTCAGACTCAAGCACATAAAGATGTGCGTACCATTTACTACCTCTCCATGGAATACCTACCCGGACGCATGCTCAGCAACAACATTTCCAACCTGAATTCGGTGGATCTCGTTAAGCTTGTACTGCAAAAGATGAATCGTAGCCTGGTGGAAATTATTTCTCGGGAGTCTGATCTCGGCTTAGGCAACGGCGGTTTAGGTCGCTTAGCTTCATGCTTCCTAGAATCTCTCGCGACTAACTACTATCCTGCGCGTGGTTATGGCCTTCGTTATCAATATGGAACTTTTGAACAACAAATATGGGATGGCGTCCAGATCGAAGCGCCAGACTGTTGGCTGATCCATGAAAACCCCTGGGAATTCCGACGCGACTTGCGCAAGGTAAGCGTTCGCTATTGCGGCCTTGTTACACCCGGAACTAACATTCACGGCGATCCTATTCACTTCCTTCATGATTTTGAAGAGGTGTGGGCTCTACCTTATGACTATCCAATCATCGGCTACAGCAAAGATCAAAAATTTTCTGTCGTCACAATGCGTCTTTGGACCACCAAAGAATCCCCACACAACTTCCAATTACAGCGCTATAACGCGGGTAGACTAGACCAAGCCGCAGAAAACAGCACGCTAACCGATGTTCTGTATCCATCGGACCATCACCAAACCGGCAAACGCGTGCGGTTAAAGCAAGAGTTCCTGCTGGTGTCCGCTTCGCTGCAAGACATCATACGCCACTATTTAGAGATTCATGACAATTTCCGCGCTTTTTCAGATAAAGTGCGTATTCAGATCAACGACACTCACCCCGCGATGGTCATCCCAGAACTCATTCGTCTGCTGACGAAAAAGTACGATCTGCCATGGAAGACTGCCGTAGATATTACGCAAACAGTTACTGGTTTCACAAACCACACTGTTTTGGCTGAGGCTTTGGAGGAATGGGACCAAAATCTATTCTTCTACCTGCTGCCACGTCAACAAAAGATCATTGAAAGGCTTAACTTCGATTTCTTGAGCGTTGTTCGTAGCAAATTTCCAAGCGATGAAGACCGTGTACGACGTATGTCCATCCTAGAAAATGGCAAAATTCGCATGGCAAACTTAGCGATCATTGGCGCCCATAAAGTCAACGGCGTAGCTGAGCTACATTCAAATATTCTTAAATCTCGAGTCTTCAAAGATTTCTACGAACTATGGCCCGATCGCTTTACCAATGTGACTAACGGGGTAACGCAACGACGGTGGCTGGCTCACTGCAACCCAAAACTAGCAACGTTTGTTAATAAACGTATCGGCGATGGCTGGGTTACCGACTTCTCGAAAATGGCAGAACTTGCCAAATACGCCTCCGATCCAGCTAGCCAACAAGAGTTTCTGGAAATCAAAAAATTTAACAAGCAACGCTTTATTCAGTTTATGAAAAGTAGACATAGACTGAGAAACCAGAGCGGAGAAGAAATCGACGAGACACCTCTCATCAGCTCTGACTCCCTCTTTGATGTTCAAGTCAAGCGTATGCATGAGTATAAGCGTCAGTTACTTAATGCACTACACATTCTAATGCTCTACGACGAGATATTGGAAAATCCCGACCCAAAAAGAGTTAAACGCACGCACATATTTGGCGGCAAGGCTGCCCCGGGCTACGAAGCAGCTAAAAATATTATACGGCTGATCAACTGCATCTCGCGCAAAGTAAATAACGATCCGGCAGTCCACGACCTTTTAAAAGTTGTTTTTGTCGAAAACTATAATGTGTCACGAGCGGAAGTTATTATCCCCGCCGCAGATCTATCCGAACAGATTTCTACTGCGGGCACAGAAGCTTCGGGTACAGGCAACATGAAGCTGTCGATGAATGGCGCGCTAACGATAGGCACGGACGACGGTGCAAACATAGAAATGGCGCAGTCCGCGACGGATGAATGGTGGCCCTTTACATTCGGCTTAAAAGCAGACCAGGTTGAGCAACTAAAAAAAGCAGGAACCTATAATCCTTGGGACATCTGCGCCAATAACCCCAAGATTAAGCGTGCGGTTGATAGGCTACGCGATGGCTCCTTGGCCCAGAATGATCAAGAGCACCAAGTTCTAACCGCTATCTACGATACGCTACTTGAAGGCCATTACGGCCAAGTACCGGATCGTTACATGGTTCTGCAGGACCTCACAGACTATGCTCGCGTCCAAAAATTGGCTGACCAATTGTATCTACAGCCAAACCGATGGGCAGAATTTGCCATCCACAATATTGCTGCGATGGGTCCATTTAGCTCCGATGTATCGATAAAAAATTACGCAGAAAAAATCTGGAACATCGAGCCATGCCCACTTGACGAATCGATTTTAGCTCGTATTCGCCATGAATATAGCGAGCACGATCGTTGCAGAATCTTCCCAAGGTAGATGGGCTTAGCGGCAAACCAGACGCGATACAAGGCCTAAACAGCTGCGTGTATGGCCAGGTAAGCCTGGAATAGACCCGTCTACAAAGTGCGTTCCCCATTCCCACGTTTGCCACCAAGTCAATTGTGGCGGCTTTCGCAGTTTGAGAATGCATTTGCTTGCTAATGATCGTCGTCGATCAGACTCCACCTCACGTCTTAGCAATGAAAGAAATGCTGCTTGGCTATATACACACGGGACATGGCAAACAGGGGGCATCAAATAAGAGCGCGACGCGACAGGCCAAGAAACAAACATACCCCTCTCTCCATAAAAAGAGCAACTTGGCCTGAATTTCTACCAAATATGACGATTTATAGCACCGTGAAAGAATTGCTACTCTACGCGATCAGTAGCTTCTTTATGAGACTCTAAGCCTGGAGGTTTTGATGGATTTGGAAGGCCCCAACGAAACAGAAGTTCATCATATACACCACTTTCCATCACTTTTTTTAGCCCCGTATTGATATTGTCAACAAGCGCCATTCCACGCTCATTACGCACCGTTACCACATTTAGGGGTTTTGGGGTAATAGGGCTAGAAGCAACTCTTAATTTACCTTGGAAAAGGCTTTGGGCAAAGATACTAGCCGGTAAGAAAGGAAGCAGTACCGCATCAACATTCCTGGTCCCCAAACGCTCCATCGCTTGTAAGTGATTATCGAACGTAATAACAAAAATTGAAGGATCTAGCGGAACTTCAAAATAGATTGAAGACCCCCGCAGCAGCCCCAAGATCTTACCTTTAACATCATCTAAAGTTTGGATTGTTGAATCGGAATTGACAACCAAAACCGGACCAAAATCATATACGGCGTCGCTAAAGACGTAACGCTCGCCAGATATGTTGTTGGGGGGAAGTATTGTTGTAATAATACCATCAACGGCCCTTCGAGCTAATGATGGGTACATTGCATCCGCATTTTCGTCGATGTAATCGAACTTGATAGCCTGCTGAGTTGCTATCTCATCAAGCAGCTCTTCTAAGAAAGCAAGCAGCTCATATTCTTTGCCTTGCGTATCTATCGGATACCAATTGGGATCGCGCCCGATGCGAAAATAATCTGGACTGTCTTCCTGCGAGGAGTCCCTGCCACCCAGAAATAACCAAAGCAGCAGTACCAGCAACAGCAAAACGGTTGCAGAAATAAGAAGATAGAGGGGTCTTAAAAACCGCTTCATATTGCAAATTCTATCATTAAACTCTTAATTTACCTAGTCTTTCGTCCCTGCTTGCAATGAATCGAGGTTTTGTATTTAGTAAAGAAATAATTGCGGCGGGAGGGTGTCTTATGTTGTCTACCACAACAAGAACAGAAATAGTCGGCACAACTACAATTCAACAGTCAACTCATGCTGCTGTTGATATGAAGTCGGTTACCTGCGTGATCCTCGGAGGCGGACAGGGAACCCGTCTATTCCCCTTAACTCATGCTCGTAGTAAGCCCGCACTGCCCTTTGGCGGACGCTACCGCCTTATCGACGTTCCTTTGTCGAACGCGTTAAACTCAGGCTGCAGCAGAATTTTTGTCGTTACGCAGTTTCTATCGACTGTCCTCCACCGGCATATCTGCTCTACCTATCAACCACGTTTTGCAGGCAGATGCAACATCGAAATTCTGGCAGCAGAACAAAAGCCCAATAATGAACAATGGTTTCTAGGTACTGCTGACAGCGTACGTAAAAGCTTAGAATACCTTCTAGAAAGCCCTGCAGAATACTTTTTGATCCTATCAGGCGATCAGCTCTATCAAATGAACTATCAAGCCATGCTGGCTTTTGCTCAGGAAACTGATGCGGACTTAGTCATCGCTGCCTTGCCAGTAGATGTTACAAGTGCACAGCGCATGGGCATCCTAAAGGTCGATAACAAATGTCAGATTACTGATTTTGTCGAAAAAACAAGCGATAAAGGCATATTAGAGCGTTTTCGATGCCCCACAAACCTACTAGAAAAGCTAGGTCACTCACAGACAGACCAACCGTTCTACCTTGGCTCAATGGGCATCTATATGTTCAAACGCCAAGCCTTGGTAAAACTGCTAAATGAAGATAGCCGTGAAGATTTTGGCAAACACCTAATCCCCACAAAAGTGGCGCAAGGGCGTACTGCAGCGTTTTTATTTGATGGCTATTGGGAAGATATTGGAACGATTGAGTCATTCTACAACGCTAATATGGCTCTCACGCGCCCTGAACCATTTTTCAGTTTCTATGATGAGGTAAATCCCCTCTATACTAACAGCCATTACCTACCCGCTCCAAAGATTTTCGATGCGCGCCTGGTGCATTCCGTCATCTGCGAAGGCTCGGTGATAGAAGCTAAAGAGATCCGAAATAGTATCCTAGGACCCCGCGCAATCATTAAACATGGCAGCATCATCAGAGATTCATACCTTATGGGTAATGACTATTACACCTCGCCGGTATCACGCAGTCCAATGCCTGATCACACCTACGTCGGCCGTAATTGCTTAATTCAAAACGCGATTATCGACAGCAATGTGTGCATTGGAGATAATGTGCAGCTTGTTAATACTGGTAAGCTTCAGCATTATGATGGCGATAAGATCTTCATCCGTGATGGGATCACTGTTGTGACCGCTGGAGCTCACCTGCCCGACAACTTTACTCTCTAATTTTTTGCTCCTGGAGCACTCTCATGACCATATGGGCTATAGCGGATCTACATTTGTCTTTTGGCGTCCCCAACAAAAAAATGGATATTTTTGGCCCCCGCTGGGTAAACCATCCCGAAAAGGTAAAGCAACATTGGCTCGAGAAGGTAACTGCAGATGATTTAGTTCTCATCGCTGGTGATATATCATGGGCGAAAAGACCTCAGGATGCCATTCCAGACCTTAACTGGATTCATGAATTACCAGGTACCAAAGTTATGATTCGCGGAAATCATGACTATTGGTGGGAATCGTTAAAAAAACTCAATGAGATTACCCCTCCGTCCATTCATGTAATTCAAAATAACGCATTTGATTGGAACGATGTAAGCGTTGCCGGTTGTCGCATGTGGGATACCTCGGAATATAATTTCGATGAAAAGGTCGAATACTACGAGGTTCCAAAAGGACTTGTTACTCGGCCCTTTGTCGAAACAGACTGGCAAGAGGCAGAAAAAATCTTCGAGCGTGAACTGTTGCGCCTGGAGATGAGTCTTAAATGCCTAAATCCAAAGGCACGTCTACGTGTCGTGATGACACACTACCCGCCAATTGGGCCCGATCTTAAGCCCTCTAGAATATCGAAACTGCTAGCGCAGTATAAAGTCGACTACTGCATCTTCGGGCATCTGCACAGCGTAAAAGAAAATAGTCTTCCCTTCGGTACTGCTGATGGAGTGAAGTACATCTTCACTGCCTGCGACTACCTAGATTGCAATCCCGTTAAGGTTGAGTAAGAGAAGAATTTAACGCAAGGCGCCAAGACGCAAAGAGCTGCTCTTCCTATTAGCGTCTCTGCGTCTAAAACAGAGATCTCCTAGGTGTGGAGACGAGGGCTAAAATAGATACCCCAATGAATTAGATTTACGATATCTCGCTGGTCCTCGGTCAACATTGGGGATTTTATGTCCCTAGTTTCATGATAAGACTCGAGGTGCTTTTTAATTCGGTCCAAATCCAATTTATCATTTTTTTTCAAATAGCGAGCAAGATCAACAGCTCGTTCAATAACAGCCTTCTTATAATCGTCCTCCACCTTCCTTAAATGGTCATTGCTTTTTATGAAATCCAAATCAAGCTGACTCATATTGGGGTCAAATTCTCTATTATCGTGTATCTGATGTAGCTGAACAACTGCCCTTAAGAATATGCATTTATCTAAAGAGGTGTTGAATCCATAGGCCAGAGAGGGATGAATATAGATTTCTCTCGTTTCACCGATCTGCATACCTATAATTCCTGCAGCAAATCCAGGGATGGTGTTTTTTAAATTAAGCATGACATTCTTTTCTGTTGCTAGACAGAGATCGTTAGGGGAGAAAATACTGTAACTTAGAGAAAGATTGGAGCCATTACATTTGGGTTCCCCATTGCCATTTTTCGTGATTCGATAGCAAAGTTTAGACGGAATCAATGAGTTAAAGCTTGAATTTAGAGCCAATTTTTCAAAAAGTAGGTCGGCTTCTTTTAAGTTGGCGCGAGCTTCAAGAAATGTTCTTCTATAATCAGGAAATCTGGCTAGTCGATCCCTCTGTCCCTTGTATTCGAGGGTTTCCATGCCTGCTAAAAAGTAAGAAAAATAGTCAGCGTCATATTCTCGTGCTACCTCCCAAATAGCACGGGCCACCAATTCATTAACGTCACTGAGCATAGCAACATCAGCGCCTTTACCGGAGGTGTAATTTTTTTTCCCAAATTTCAGAAGTACCTTTTCTAGGGAAAGAGGTGACAAAAATGATGTATGGATTAGATCTTGACTGGCTTCCAGCTCAGAGATGATTTTTTGAGAGTTTTTTGAATCCTTTATCCAGCCAAAGATAAATTGCGGTGACTTTGTAATAAGCTTCGGCGAAGAAGTTGTCGTTAGTCTTTCAAGTGCGTTCATTTCGTCTAAAACTGACTTAAAACCGAAAGCAGGGGAAAATGGCAAATACTCTTGACTGGATTTCAGCTGCATAATTGCGTTTGGTAAAAAAGGAGGGACATCTTCATCCATAGCTTCCTGGATATTTTCCATACGACTAATGTACAAAGCATTTTGTTTGCCATAGCCCAGAATTATTCCTATTAGTACTTTGTCACCCTTTAAAAGAGAATATAATGTCTGGCGATTTGACAGTAAGGCATCTAAAAGAGTTTGAGAGGACACTGTCGGACCCAATACATATTGAAATAGTGACAAGTTTTCATTCACCACTTGGTGAAAAAGAGGTATATTGATCACCATTAGATGAATGTATCTAGGTATCTGGGGATCTTCATTTTCGCAAATGTGTATGATAGTGTCGGAGGGCGAATCTACTAGCTCTTTCCATATACGAGCCCCAGCTCTAAAAGCCGTTGATTGTTTATGTACTTCGGAATTAACAGGTAAAGGATCCCGAGAGAAGTAGGCTTCCCCACATACAGGCTTTTGATTAAGAATCACATAACCAGCCTCAGTGTCTTTTAAAAGGGTCTCAACAAATACCGTTAGCGCTGCCTCTTGCTCTAAAGAAAGATCATTTATTTGTCCAAAGCAAGCACCGCTAATGATCAGGAAACATATAAATAAATAGCGACACATGATTCAACCGACTGATAATTTAATTAAACCCCACTTTACCAAATCTATAAATTAACGTTTGAAACAATTTTTAAGGCCAAGCCATACATCTACAATGTTCCGGGCAATCTCTTACCACGCAACCCCAACAGTATTGACACCATACTTTATGTCCAAAACGGCACCGATCAGTAATCCTATCCATCTCTAAGTCTTCAACGAGACAATAAATTCCGTTTTCATCCCAAGCAATTTTTCCGGTAGAAGTCCGCTGTCCATTCACAAAGATAAAGATGCCATCATTAGTGATCAGCAGTTGAGTAGGGTCAAGATAAATTCGATTATCGACAATCTTGTACTCCATAGCAATCATTGCAAGCGTGTTATCGTGATCGCACGCTTGGGAAAGAGCAGGATAGAAGAACATATTAAGCAAATAGAGGAGAAGGACCAGTTTCATAGTTAAGCCTTGCAAATAGAATAGATGAGTGGCTAGGTTATGAAAAACTATCCTTTCTAGCAAGAAAAAACTAAGTAATTCCTTTATCCCCACTTCCGGTAACGGCCCCTTTAATTTGGATCCATACGCAAATCATCGGATTAAACGAGCGTAAATAGTAAGATAGCGTAGAGCTCGGTTTTGGCAGTCCAATTTCCAGTTCGGCGCCGAGAGGAAAAGATGAAAGTCACCGCTCAACAGTCATATCCGTAGAACGAGGAATTTATTATGCACAAAGACTACATCATGAGAATGATCGAACAATTTGTTCAAGCTCTGGTGGCAATTGTCACGGCAAGAAAAGCCGAAAATTACGAACAGGCTTTTCATCAGATTCAAAATGCCAGTCTACGTTTTTTAAAGGCAGATATAGCAGCGCTTTTAAATAAGACTCCAGATGAACTTGTAGAGTACTTTACCGTTGGATCAACATGCGATTCGGAACAAAGTGTTATCTGTGCAGATTTAATATATGAAACAGCTCTAATCTGCGAATCTACTCAAAGTGACAATGCATCTATTCATTTCAAAATGCTATCCTTAAATTTATATTTGAATGCAATCCCACTAGACAAGCAATTTCAGACTCCGTTCTACATGGAAAGAGTAAACAATTTAGTTAAAGATCTACAAAGTAAGACGATTCCAAAGAATATGGAAAATAGAGTGCTTGCTTTTCGAAATTATTTTAGTGACCCCTCATTCCCCACGAATTGATACCCCTTTGCTTCTTAGCGCCTCTGCGTTTTTGCGTTAAAAAATGCAGAAAAAAAGACCTAGGACAGGAGTCCTAGGCCGGGAGAGTGAAAACTTAAATTAACGAATAGGGCAAGCGCCAGTTGCACAAGAAGGATCTTCGATAAGATCATCACGCATTTCAATACCATCGTAGTTGATAGGACGTAGACGAGCGATATACTCATCATAAGCGTCTTTCGTTACGACTTCTTGCGGCAAGAAGGCATATCCTAAATCTTCAGCATTCTTAGTTGGATCATTACGGAACAAGAATGAAGCTCCAACATAGTTATCCCAATGCTCGTCAAACCACTCGATGATGTCTGGGATTTCAGACGGATCATACGAAATAGTGACGGAGACGTTTTGCTCACACCAGGTTTCCATGAACATACGGTAACGCTCTAGCTGCGTCACTGCAGTTTCTAGGTTAACCTCAACTTCCTCTACCTTGCCGTCTTTACGGGTAACCGTAGTGCGGGAGAAGGGGACATTTTCATACTTAACGGGGAATTTAACGATGACCGACTCAGATTCGTAAGGCTTAGCAATAACAGTATAGCCAGCCTCTTCAAATCGCTGCACAAGCGGATCGTGCTTAGAGAAGGTGATGTTATTGAAAATGTATTTGCCCAACGGGACATGGATACCTTCCGGCACTTCGCCCCAAACATCTGTTCCCATGATTTTGCTTAAGGTGCCACTTGGCTTGATACAGGTGACGTTCTTTGGCAATGGGGAGTTAAGTTCATGTGCCATGCTATACGCCGCGCTAACGGTGATATTACGCATGCGCTTGAGGTCATAACGCGTAAGGTCCTGACGAGCAGCCAAACCAGTAAGACCAACGCCGCAAAGGTGCAGGAATTCGTTGTTAAGGTGCCAAGCTTCTTGCAGAATCTCGTCACGCAGATGAACCAATGTTTGGCGATAGTTCATGCGCCCGGCAAGGTAAAGGGCTCTTTCAAGACCCACTTTGTCGCCGCGGAAGGCAAGAACGTTAACTTCAGTCAAGTTACAGAAACTCTTGTTACCTAACAAAATTTCAACGCATGGGTTGCAGCCTTTAAACCATGGCGCGCGACGCTCAGCTTCTGTCGCGTTAACGAACCCTGGCTCCGAGCCCCCGGAATCAAGCATTAACTGGAACAGTTTCTCCAACTCTGCTTTGGAAGGCTTGTGGCGGAAGAGAAGGCTGTTGTTAGATTGCTGGCGGTGTGCGTTATCATGTAGCCACCACTCTTTCTTAGCTGTTGCAAAATCTTCCCACTCTGGCTGGCCGTATTCGAATAGGGCAATCTGTGCCGAGCGACGAGAGGAAAGGATAGTACCGAGCCAGTTAACGATATCTAAGATATCCATACGTGTTAAAAGCTGGTCTGCGCGATTCGACAGTACCTGTGCAATCGCCTTAAAGGCTTTTGCGATTTGTTCATCACCGCTGCTGATCCAACCATAACCCTTAAGGCGTGCACCAGCTGGGCGGATTTCAGAGAAGTCTAAAATCAACTTTTTAGCTGGGAATTTACCAGCAACTAATTTACCCACAGCCTTGGCCCAAGCGATGGCGGAGTCACCTACCCTGATTGTCCAAGTTTTAGTTTCATTGTCATAGGTTTCAAGGTTGGTCTCGATGCCACCCTTGCCAGAGCGATTGGAGCGGATAACAACAATTTCAGTAAGAGGGCGACGGAAACCATTCAAGGTGCCTGTAACAGGCTTGAAACCTACGCCACAACCTTGTAGGAGAAGCCACAAAGCATCTACAACGTCATAAACTGTTTCAACATGAGTAAACGCGCAGTTAAACATGCAGGATTCGCGTTTTTGGCTAAGCTCTGTACCGCCAAGCCAAAGAGTACGGCCTGCTGTTGCGATACGGCGATTGAGGACAAGTTGACGTACCTCTTCCAGCTCGTGCATTTCGCGTTCATTTAGCTCTCTGCTCAACGAGCGCTCCCAAAGCCAACGCTGGTGGTTGATCACACGATCAACAACCTGCTCCCAGCTTTCCAAAAGGGTTTCACCCTCTCTGACTGGTCGGTGGTAGGTTCGCAGTGCTGTCGCATTTGCTCTTGAAGTAGGTTTGGTCATGGACGTCATCCCATTGTCTGAAATTATTAAGGAAGAGGAGCTAGCGGAAGGGTTTGTGCACCACAACAGGTTGTAGCATTCCGCTCTTATCCCTACCACCCGTTGTATTTTTCATGCATGGATATCCCATTTTTCGAGGTATAAAGTCAACAACGACGATGCTTTGATCCACAAAAAAAATGGCCCGATATTCATTGTAAACGATTTACCGCTTACCCCGAAAAGTCGTCACGATTGATAAAGAAATCGATAGCGAAGCTCGCATTTCAACACGGAAATAAATATCCCAGACGCGTTGTCTTATGCCGCACGTTTTTCTAAAATACGTAACAATTCTTTGCGGTGAGGATCCTCCGCGCTGACCAGATCGTCTTCCGACTTGTTCACTCGGCTATCCAGAATAGCTTGTAGAGCCTGTTCTTCCCACTCGTAGTCCAAACGTCTGTAGAAGTCCACGCAAATATTCAATAATTCTTGGAAGTCATCCTCGTTCTTAAACCTAGACAGAGCCTGTTTGACTAGTGTAACAAACAGAGTCCGCTCGCCCCCTTGCACCATAAACGCTAGCATCTCAAGGCAGAATTCCAAATCCGGATCGCGCATTGCCTCAGAAATAAGCCCTGCAAATAGTGCGTTGGCAGCTACGGGATCGCTTTCAACAAGGACGCGAGCCCGGAGAAAGTTAAACCATTTGACATCCGGCATGTAGTTATAGAAGCCATCTACAAGCTCAGCAGCGTAGGACACATTATCGTCATCAAGCTGTTCGGTAATGTAATCGTACAAAAAGCCTTCGATATCGTTGGCACACCCTTCAGAGACAGCTTTAAAGACCTCAATAGGTTCAACACCTTGGTCCGTATTCTCGTCCAAAACCTCTTGTAGATTGGCTAGGATATCCTGAAGCGATTCTACACGCTGCAAGTCACCACGATCATACAGGTTAATTTGGTGGTCCAACTCATCGCAAAAAACCGAAAGGCAAAGGCGCTCTGGCAATACCCGGCGCCACAATTCGAATATCAGTAAATAGACTTGATCTTGGGAAGGCGCATCCAAATCATCACGATCAACTAAGAGTAAATCGGAGAAATCTTCGGGCGAATCACTTTGCTCCGCAAATGCTAAAAAGCTATTGCGGTCAAGTGGTAAGCCTAGGCTGGCTAGTCGCTGGAAAAGAACCTCTAGGGATAGACTGCGATAGTCTTCTACCTGCCAATCGGCAGCATCCTCTTCGGGATCCAGTAGCCAATTTTGGCGCAAAAGGTTGTAAAGTGCTCTACGTTGAAGCTGCATATTTTTGGAAGGCCATCCTGCTGCTTGTGTCATGAATTCAGTATAGCATATTTCTTCCTCTTTGTGAAGAGGAAGGGGTCTATATCAGCCGAAAGACATCGCTGGGTATGTAACCCTGGCGTCCGCTGGAGGTTTCGACTTTCAACCATTGCCCGTTTTCTACCACATTTTCCACGGTAAGTTGGGTTCCTGGGGTAAAAGGCTCATCACTAACCAGCGCGTAATCTTCGCTGGGGCCATGATACAGGCCAAAGGCTTTTACTACCACACCCTCGACTGGTGCAAAATATTGATAATATAGGACGCTTCCAAGAACTAGTAGGGAACAGACGGTGGTAATTCCCGTCACAATTTTAACGGTTTCAGATCGCCGCCAGATTAGAAACGAAGCAAGTAAAGCAGTAATCGCCGCTAGTCCAACGAATAGCTGAATACGTTCCGACTGAGATAGTTTCATATGCCAATAAAACAGACGATTTTTCCACTTATCGTCGGGATCAATGGGCAGGTGTTGCTGAGCTTGAGCTAAAGTTAGGTGGAACTGCACTCGATCATCGCGGGGTAAGAGGCGTTGAGCACGTAAGTAATAAAGGATTGACCATCCATATTGCTCTAGCTGGAAATAGGTGTTCCCAATGTCGTAAAAGAGTCTCCCATTGCCAGGTTCTGCTTCCAGCTGGGTATAAAGCCGCAGGGCTCGGTTAAAATGTTGTTCTCGCTCACCGACCGTGGTTGCAGTCTCGCCAGCCATATAACTTTCGTAGGCTCGTTTAAGGTGATCGCCAAGAGCGTCCGATGGACCTACTACCTCCGCAGCGGCAAAAGTAAAACAACAGACACATAAGACTGTAAAATAGCGCCACAACATGCTGTTACCCTTGTCCATAGCGTATGGAACGGTAAAGTTCCTTAGCGGATTTCAAGATATCCCTAGGAATAAAACCACCTGCTCCCCCGTATCGTTTGCCAGCCATTTCTATAAGAAAAGCGCGTATTTGCCCTATCACACCTTCATGCGCAAGCTGCTCTGGTCGAGAGACTTTTTTAGGATACCAGCCCTTTTCAACCATAAGCAGCATAAAAGCTTCCTCGATTAGCGAGGTCATACGCGCAGGATCATTCTTGGATTGTGAGGCCAAAGCCAAATAGTCCGCACTACCTAGAACCCGTGGAGCTAAAGGTTGACTTCCACGCAGTTTTCTGGCGCCAAGCTGCAACAAGAGAAGGGTCAGAAGAATTCCAATGGACACCCACATAAATGTAATTGTCCAGCGACTACTTACCAAGTCTTGAGCAGTCAAGGGGTAAACGCCGGAGATTTTCACGTCAGAGGGTTTGCCTAACCAAATACGCCAATCCATGCCTGAGACGCTGCCGCGATCCTGAATAAGCCCTGGACTTTGGTCTTCCTTAGGCCCAAATTTCTGGACCTGTTCTTCGGGTCTACCAAAACGCATATCAGGCTTATAGGATACTAACGAGCGTACTTCGATCGGTATCGGTTCAGTACGTAACGTTTTGTATTGACGGACCGCAGGGTCAAAGTAGCTAAATTCTATTGTCGGCACCTCAGTAATATGCGCGGAAAGGGGCCTAAAATTAAGAATAAACTCTTTGGATAGCTTGTCACGCTGTTCAAATGGTGGGTAATCGCCTATTTGAAAAAATCCGGAAAAGCCAGGCTGACAGGATACGTCAGACATGACAACATCTTCCACATCAGGTCCGCCGGAAATTCGTACGCCGACTTCGACCTTTTCTCCCATATCAAGCTTTGGAAGTGTCAAAAGGCGCCCTTTCATGATAAATTGACCCACAGCACCTGTAAAAGAAGCTGGGCGACCTTGTTCGGGGAATGCAACGGCCTCTACAGAAACAGCCGGAGCGATAGCTCGCAGGCGCTGCTTATCATACTTACGTTTGCCAAAACGATCTTCTGAGTAGCTTACACCTTCTATAACGGAAGGTCCGAAGGTATATGTCCCGGGCTCAGTAATTCGCACTTCTTGGCTAATCTCTTGGACTGTATAAACATCGGTTTGTGCGTCGCTTACCTCTTTCTCCCCTATCTTTTGCAGGCCTTCAGCCTCGAGCAAGGGCAGATGCTCTTCGGTCAATTCAATGTTGCGATTGTAGTAGATACGATACTTTACGGTTGCATGTTGACCGGGGTAAAAGGGCTGTTCCCCTTCTATAATAGCTTCCAGCTCCAAATCGCTGGTAGCGGTGGCTGCAGTAACCTCATAGGTGGTAGCTACAGAGCGGTATCTTTTTCCGTCCACAACAACACCAATGGAGGGAAGGATGTATAAACCCTTTGCCTTGCCTGGCAACTGAAAACGGTACTCCGAAACAACAGTTTCGGGGTCGAGCGTTACATCATTTCGCAACTCATCAACCGTGAGGGTGCGATCTTGAACATATTCAACGCTGAGGGGCTTTTTTTCTAACTCAAAGCCCGATACATCTACTTTGTCTGCCGGAACGTGAAATACAAAAACGCGACCTTCCATCCTTCGATGTTCGGCTGTACGCGATGCATCCATCTGCGCCGATATCTTGACGCGTGCAGCATCAGCAACACCAGCAAATGAGCAGGCAAAGAGAAGTAATAAAAGACAATAGCGGCTTACCATGGCCTACCGTCCCCCCCTTTTACGGGAGTTTGTTTTGCACTTTTTTCGCGATCTTCGCGGTCCATTTGCTGTAACAATTTCAACGTATCTTCAATTGACGGGTTTTGTGAAGGGACTCCAGGAATACGCGTTTCAGTTTGTTGGTTGACCTCGCTAGAAGTTGCTGATGGCTTTGTGTCCTGTAGCAGTTCTAAAGCTTTAAGCCATTTCCTGTAAGCTACTTTTTGATCATCCAGAACATTTGAAAGCGAGGAAGTGCCTTGCGAAAGATTTTGAGTAGCTCGTTCTGTGGCATTTTCACCCAGAAAATAGAGAGGCATGACATCATTCCAAGGACGCTTTTGGCACGAGCGATCCTGATTACCACTGGAGTCAAACGCCTGACGTTGCTGAACAAGAACCGTTGAAATAAATGGCGCAGACCATATCTGCGGTTGCTTTTGCGCTAAGCGCATGGCTTCATGCAGATCCTTAGCGTATGGCGATGCGGAACTGCGTTGCTCGGTTGGCAGCTGCATGACTTGAGAAACTAACAACATGGAATGACGTAACTCCGCTAAAGCGCGACGAAGCAATTGTTCTGCTAACTCTGCAGGAACAGAAAAGGCATGGGCATAGCCTTCTTGCAGCCAATACAAGGCTTCTCCCAAAAAAATACGTGCTACTTCCAGCTGGTTGCTTTGCATAGCTTGTAGCCCTAACGCCTGGAACGACATGGCGGATCCTAAATTTTCCTTTAACATAGGCAAAGAGATCATTTTAGACACATCGGGCAATTCAAGAAAGTCCTTTAGTTGAGTTAGGGAATCTTGGAGCTTCACGAAAGCCGATTCTGACAGCGTGCGATGTGCCCAACTTAAAGAGTAGGGAATGATTAATGACGATAGCCTTTCCTGAATAAAGCCCTTGATGTCCCAAGCTAGGGCCATACTTTCTAGCGATGCTTGTAGTTGATCAGTAGAAGACTGCACAGCTTTTAGGAGCGTAGTTCTTTGCTGATCCGTCATAGAACCTACATTCTGTTCTAGCAAAGAAAGCTGGGTGGATTCCCTTGGATTGTCCCATATGTCAGCCACAATGGCTCCAACTTGACCACTAGAGATGCGATAGAGGGTCAATATGTCGGAGGGTTTATCCCAATAGTCGCCTAGAACTTTTTCGATTTCGGAATTTTGGATAGTTAGCTTTATGTAGCTGTCAAGTACTGGAGACGACTCCGCCAATGCTTCTGCTGAAACTCTAACCTTTAACAAGGCTTCAGATTCGGTATTCCCAGCGGAAATATAGAGTATGACCTTCAGCCAATTTGCTGATTCAATTAACTTCTGCTTGGCTCCTAAAGCATCATTGTTCTCTAAAGCTTTCAAGGCCTCTTGAAAGGCTTTGTAAGCGATGGTCACTAGCTCTTTGTTACCCTCCACACGTTCATCAAAACGGAAACTACCCCAAAGAGGTTCTAGAACACGCATCTGTTCAACATCTGCTTGTAACGTGATGTGTGACTCCCCTACCATGGTCAACCATCGTTTCTCTTCTTCTATGGCTACCAGTAGCTTTGATGCCTTTTGTCCCACTGAAAGCTGTGCAGCTTCGTACTCACGCTGCTCTCGGCTCATAGTAACAAGCATCTGCTTCAGCCGTTCTTTAGCTGCCTCTGTAGCTAGTGTAGGGTAACAGTTTTTTGCTCCTTCGAACTTTGCTAGCTCACAGTCGGCCTCTTCCGCTTTAATAAGCGCTGCTTGTGCACGCCTCAATGAGATCTGCAAGTTTCGGTAGCGATCAATGAAGGCGGGATCATCGGTAGAAAATAGACCTTCTTGCCCCTGAGCATATCCCAAGAGGGCTATAGCCAAGTTGTAATAGTAGCGCATACGTAGTAAAGGTGAGCTTTCAGCGGCTATAGGGGTACTTTCAAAGGCCTTGATGGCCTCTTCCCAGCGCTGCTGCTCCAAGAGAATCACGCCAATGTCGTACATCACCAGGCTGCGCTGCCAACCCTCTAACTGCCCTGTTTGCAGGCCTCTGTAAATTTGCAACGCCTTGTCATACTGGCGAGCCTCTACAAACAAAGCAGGGTCTTCAGCATAAACACAATTGGATAGTGCCAGAAATATAGGAACCAAGGCACTGCCTAAGCGCTTTAGAGACTGCTTTTCGGCCTCTCCCTCAGGAAGTGCTAGGGTCGCCGCAATCAACAAAATTGCGAGCAATAGCGGTAAAGAATGCAAAGGAGTAGCGGGAGGTACAACCTCCAGAGAGAGCCCACGACCAATAATAGGCTGTGAGGAGGGCTGGGATCCCATGGGAAGCCCTTCCGTGATCTGCGTCGCTAACTCATCACTTAAGTCTAAGCCTTCATAGTTATTAGCTTGGAAGTAAACACCGTGACCTTTTTTAGCTAAATCATGTAAAAAATCAGCGTTTAAAGCGGAAGGAATTGGTTTGCCTTCATAAGTTAATCCAGGGACGGGCTTTGGTTCTGTAGAACCCATGCCGACTGCATAAAGGCGAATTCGTGTGGGGTCAATATCTCCTAGAGCGCTCAGAATTGTATTCATATATTCTGATCGTTGAGAACTAGGTAATGTAGCTAACTTGGTGTCATCGCCATCGGTAAAAAAAATGAGAGTATACAGCTTATCCGTTGGCTGCGCCCAAAAGGCTTGTCGAACTAAAGAGAAGACTCGTTGAAAGTCGGATCCCGCTAATCCAGTATCGTTCACCATAGCTGTGCGCAAGAGCATGCGCAGATATAGATGATCTAACGTAGGCGGCACCAAAGCCTTTATATCTATTGTGAACGTATATAGACCTAAATTCTCTCCTGAAAGGCGTGTGATGGTATCAGCAATTAAATCTTGAGACTTTTCTAGCCTCGTTTGCCCTGTGACAGTATCTGCAACAGTCATGGAAGCAGAGGTATCGAGGAAAAACACAATATCATGAGGTCTTCGCTGTAAACTCACTGTGGTGAGCTGATCGTCTGTACTACTTCCTTTCGCTAATGTTTTGCCATGAACGCGCTGCCAACCGGGCTCCATCAAAGCTATAACGGCAGCCATCCAAGCTAATGCCAGCAAGGCCCCTTTAAAAATCCCCTGAAAGCGAGAACGCGATATACTTAATCGGTGGTTAAGGTTAGAGCCTAAGAACTGCTGCGTAACAGCCTTCCTCTCCCTATCAAGAAGCCAATACAGTAACAAGATAATCGGTGCCGCCAATAGCAGAAATGCAACTTTGGGATTGGCATAGACGATGCCATCGGCTAACAACACACTCATGGGACCACCCTAATGGTTGTTTCAATGCCAATGGCCGCAGCCAAGCACAAAAGACCAAGAGCAACAAATATAGGTAGGAAACTGTACTCGCGCGGTGCGTACATCACTTGCCCCATTTTGTTGGTGATTACGCCTTGAAAAGGCAATACGGTCTTTTCTAGTGCATCTATTTCTCTATAAATCTCAGGCAGAGAATCTTGTGTGTCGACGAGGAAAAACTTACCACCAGTACTCTCTGCCACGCGTGTCAGCAAGTTTCGATGCGGCTGAAATTCCGCTTGAGCCAGCGAAGGCTCGATATTAATGATATAAACTTTGATGTTTTGCTTCTTAGCATATTCCGCAGCTTCTTCCATCCCCATCGTTCGAAGCCAATTACCCTTGTCAGAGGCATTTGGACTTTGAAAGCCATCAGTTATCAAAATAATGGAGCTGCTCAGAATGTCGTATGCTGGCTTTTGTTTTTTTGGCAGCTGCTCGCCATAATGTCGTGTGGCAGCAATTGTACTAGCTGTCTTGTAAATGGCATAGCCAATGCCAGTGCCATCCTCTTCCTGGCTAGCCACAGTTTGCAAGTCACGTAGCTTTGCGATTACAGCTTCATGGTCAAGGGTCAACGGAGCAATGATATCAGCCTTTCTAGCAAAGGTGACAAGACCTATGAGATCAGTAGGGCGCCCAGGAAGATTTAACGCTTCATCACCTTCCAGAAAGCGCTCTGTAAGTAACTTCATAAGCTCTATTTTGCTAGGAAAGGTAGGCAAATCTCCGCTACCTGTATAAGGCACTTTACGCGCCATAGAACCAGATACGTCTAATACAAAATAGAGTGCTGCACCCACTGTAGGTGTTTTAGCCGGCTTGGGACGCAGTCCAGTCGATGATTTGGGTGGCTTAGGAGGTAATTGTATACGTATGTCTATCAAAGCTACAGCAAAGAAGCCAATTGCCAGCATGAGCAGATATTCTGGCAATCGTGTGAGCTGTAAACGCCAATTCAAAATTGGCGCACTAGGCAGGTCTGAGAGCTGTGAATAGTAGAGAAATGGAGCTTTTTGCCTTTTACGGTAAAAGTACAGCAAAGGGATGGCCACAAACACCACCACAGCTATGATGAAGCCTGTTATGCTATAGCTCCATTGCCCGCCCATCCGTCTCTAAACCTCTGAGTCTGATTCTTTAGCGCGATACTACTAAATCAAGAATGGATAGGCAACACACAATTCATAGACGAAGTAGACATAGTGAACGATATGGACTTTATGGACAGAGGTGAACATGGCGCATCTCGGTCGATATCGTCCATCATGTCCACAAAAAAAAGCGGCCGCTGCGTTAACAGCGACCGCTTAAACTGGTTATTTCCTTTAGAAATCCTAAAAGGAAACGGTTATTTTCCCTTTAACACGAACAACTTCTGTCGCCGTGTCACCTGTGTGGAAAACATCCTCTTCAGCCTTCTTAGCTGGCTTATGAAGAAAAGGGAAGGAAGGTCTAAAGGCTAATCTTGTCATTACCTTAAGGGCCTGTTCTTCACCTTCCAACATCTCCTCAAACGCCAACGAGCTTGTTGTTGATGTCACTAATGTTTCTCCTGTCCTTTCAGACAGCTGCAGGAGAATAGGCTTCTTAACAAATGGGCCTCAAACTGCACTCCCGAACTCCTCCAAGTTGAAAACGCGTCGAGTCGTACTGTTGTTGTTCCAAGGCTCCCATCTCGACAAACAATACTATGAGCCTTGCTCATCGAGCACTGTCTATCAGAAATTCAATGTCTTGGGTTGCCCAGGCAACAGGTACTACCTATCTGCCGCAAGCAGTATTCTCCCTAAAAATTTTCAATCTCACCGGGTAACCCAAGGGTCCCTTTGATGAGCTCACTTTCTAAACAATATATAATTTCCCAAAGGTTGTGGCTACGAGCGATAATACCTGCGTCACCTCCTTAAGTGCTCTTCTGTTCCACCGTTATTGGGCTACACTCTCCAGATGGTATAGGTTGTTTCAGACCACCTGAAGTAAATCTTTGCCATAAAGTGGCGATCTAATTGTCACTCTATGGCATGAAAAAAAAATATACAAATCTTTTATTGACGCAACGTTTTCTTACGCGCCTCAATATAATCATTTAAGCCAACTTTACCGGTTTTAAAGGTAGCCATGGCATCGGCATAAGTTGCGTCGTTTATTGCCATCGCTGCACGGCCTGACTTCTTGTCGCCACCCAGTCGTTGAACCTCTTGCCATGCGGCAAGCTCGCCATTGCCATTGCTTAACTTCTGGTTAAGCATTGCTATGCGTATGGCATTATAAATAAGTAAAGTGTCACCAAAGCCGCGCTCTTGGTCGGTTGTAGCTTTCGTCGCAGCTTCTGACATTTTCTTGGCTAGAAACTCCGATCGCTTCAGGGCGTCACCATAGCTGCCATCAGCTATCAATAGTGATGTCTTAGAATAGTCTTCGTAAAAAGGGAGATTTTCATCGGAAAGATTTTTTAATGCTTTCTGCCCGTAAGCCAAAGCCATCTTCATATCGCCCAAACGCAAAAAAGTTTGTGCAATTAGACCGTTATAACGGCTGCCCAACTCAGGGCGGCGCTCTAAAATTTCTTTTAGAGCCAAAAACGACTTATTTACAGCGGGGTCGGTTTGCTCCGTGGGGCTTATGCTAAATTCCTCGTAAGCAACCTCTGCATTGATGTAATCTTGTTCCTCATAACCAGCTGTGCGTGAACTCCACGCATAAAGGGCCAGCAAGCAAACAACAACAGCAGCAAAGCCATAAAGAACTTGTGAGCCATATTGCTGAATCCAGGTAGCTAAACGATCGACAAAGGGCTCTGGGAGGCCTTCAATGACAACAGTGTTCTTTTTTTCTCTATTCACCACGCTCTCCACTATTTTTTCTCATTTCAAAAATGAGCAGAACGCAACTATATTATAATGTGAACCAATTCGTAAAGAGCAAAACATGCATATTAGTGAAGAACTTAGAGTCTTACCCATAGATTTGATCCGGCCCAACAAATCACAACCGCGGCGCCACTTTGCCAAGGATGAAATTGCCCAGCTGGCTGCGTCGATTAAAGCGGTTGGTCTAATTCATCCTCCTCTTGTCCAAGAGCTGTCAGATGGCCAGGGTTTTGAGCTTATTTCTGGGGAGCGTCGCCTTCGCGCTTGCAGGGAAGCTGGGTTGACCTCTATTCGTGTATTGGTGCGCCAGGGTAATTCATCCATTTCAGCTCAACTGGCCCTGATAGAAAATGTGCAGCGCGTGGACCTCAATGCCCTTGAAGTTGCCCGCAGTTTACAGAAATTAATCGACGAGTTTGGTTTAACGCAGCGGGAACTTACTCGCCGCATTGCAAAAAAACGCTCAACTATCGCTAACTATCTAAGACTTTTAACGTTACCGATAACTATACAGCAGAGTTTGCAAATAGGGAAAGTTTCTACAGGTCATGCTAAAGCCATTTTGTCGCTGAGTTGTCCGAATAAGCAGGAAAAACTTCATCAAGATATTATTTTACGTAAGCTGACTGTTCGACAGGCAGAACTGGCGGCGAAGGGTGCAGAAAAAAAAGAGGTGGTAGCCGATGAAGGCTTACACTTACGCGCTTTGGAGGAAAGAATTCAACAACGTGTGGGTGCGAGGACTGAAATTCGTGGCAAGGGCACCAAGGGTCAAGTTGTATTACATTATCAGGATCTGGACGACTTAGATCGTATCCTGTCATCTCTTGGGGTTGGCGAGATCTAGTTTAGGCCATTTCAACTTTCTTCTATTTACCCTTGATAATAATGACGATAGCAAACTATCATTCCGTAAATTTAAAGGCTGCTATCTCAATGAAAATGAAATTCAATGAGTTAAATACGGAGATAACGTTGGAGGCGCATAGTTTTAGCGCGCTCGGCGCATTTCTTTGCAGTAATAATTATTCTCGTTGTGCAGTCATTACTAGCGAGCCAATGGCTAGCCTATTGTTACCCGATGTTTTGCCATATTTAGAAAATCCCCTTGTCATGACCTTGCAGGTCAGTGAAGAGAAAAAGACTCTACAAACTGTGGAATCGTGCTGGGAAACGATGCGGGACAACGGCCTCGACCGCTACTCCTTACTAATAAGCTTAGGTGGCGGTGTCATCAGCGACATTACTGGCTTTGCAGCCGCTTGTTACATGCGTGGCATCGATTGTGTTCACATACCCACCACTCTACTTGGAATGATTGATGGCGCCTTGGGTGGTAAGAATGGCGTAAACCTTGGCCCTAACAAAAATTACATAGGCACTTTCCACCAACCCAAGCTTGTCGCTATTAATCTTGACTGCCTTGATATGCTTCCCGCGAGAGAACTCAAGTCTGGCTTTGCAGAGATTATCAAAATCGCTGCCGTATGCGATGCAAAACTTTTTGAGTTTCTAGAATTGAATACCGAGAGCCTTCTCAAGAAGTCAGATGATGAACTACTTTGGGTGATCGAGCGCGCTTGCCATTTGAAAATGAGGATCGTGACGCAAGATGCCAACGAAAATAACGTCCGCTCCATGCTTAATTTTGGCCATACTTTTGGACATGCGTTAGAAGGGCTGATGAACTATCAAGGTCTTCTGCATGGCGAAGCCGTTGCTATCGGCATTATGTGCGCGGCAAATCTTGCAGAAAAACTGGGCTATTGCCAGCCAGAGGTCGTTCAACGTATCCAACGCCTATGTCAAGCATTCGAACTTCCTATCACATTGCCTTCAGAAATTGATCCGGAGCGGTTGGTCGACCTAATGATGGCTGATAAAAAAGCATTTCAAGGTAGCCTAACGCTTGTTTTGCCACAGGCTATTGGTATGGGTGATAAATTCACTAATGTCTCCAAGGAAGATATCCTATCATCTCTCTTAAGTGAGGTATGTTATGGATGAGCTAGAGGCATTACTTGCTCTCGCACATGTGCCACACATGGGATCGATCAAAATCCGACTGCTTTTAAGGCATTATGGCTCCGCACAAAATGCGTTGGAGGCAGATCCTCAACAAATTGCGCAGCTACCAGGCTTTTACCCGCAAGTCATTGCAGCCTATATCCAAGCCATGCAAGAGCGCCATTGGCATAGAACGCTCGACCTTATCCAGCGACACAACGCGTATGTAGTAACATTCGAAGATCCTCGATACCCTAGAGGTCTGCTAGAACTTAGTGATTACCCTGTTTTGTTATATGTTAAAGGTGACTTAAAGCCTCAAGACGCAAATAGTATCGCGGTTATAGGCACTCGCCAAGCATCTATCTATGGCAAAGAGATGGCTGAGACGCTCGCACGCGACCTTGTCCATCAGGGATTTACCATCGTAAGCGGTTTAGCGCGTGGCATAGATACTCATGCACACCAAGCAGCGCTGAACGCTAAGGGTCGCACTATAGCGGTAATTGGCTCCGGCTTGGCAGATATCTACCCAAAAGAAAATGAGGCGCTAGCAAGAACTATAGCCGCTAATGGAGCTCTAATCAGTGAGTTTCCCATGGCAACGCCACCGGACAGGCAGAACTTTCCTCAACGCAACCGCCTTGTTGCCACTATGACGCGCGGGACTTTGCTCATCGAGGCTCCCGAAAAAAGCGGTGCCATGATCACTGTGAGCAGGGCCGTCGCACATAAGCGACCAGTTTTTGCAATTCCAGGCCGTGCGGATAGCGAGGCTTTTAGAGGCAACCACAGCGTGCTAAAAAATGGTCAGGCGCAACTGGTCGAAAATGCTAATGATGTCGCATCCACTTTTACAGATCTGTTTAAACCCATTCGCTTAGGTGCGGCGATCACAAAAAATGAAATCCCTCTGGAACCAGAGGAAAAGTCCCTATTGCAATCCATGCCCGCGGAGGAGCTTTCTATCGACGAATTGATAGACCGAACCAAACTCCCTGTCATGAAATTGAATGTTCTGCTAATGAGTCTAATATTAAAGAGAATGATTAAAGAGTATCCCGGCAAGGTTTTTAAGAAAGTGTCGTAGGAAGGCTCGAGGAGTACGCAGTCATGGGAAAAAAATTAATTATCGTAGAGTCTCCAGCGAAAATAAAAACGCTGAAGAAATTTCTAGGCGACGATTACATCTTCGAATCTAGCGTAGGACATATACGCGATCTGCCAGAAAAAGGATTTGGCATTGACCTAGAGACCTTCGAGCCTGAGTATACAACTCTTCCGGAAAAGAAGGATGTCATTAGCAAACTACGAAAGGCAGCTTCTCTGGCAGAAATGGTCTATCTCTCACCCGACCCTGACCGCGAGGGAGAGGCTATTGCTTGGCACATCCTGCAAGTATTGCCGGAAGGGACGCCTTACAAGCGCGTCTCCTTCAACTCGATTACCAAGGAGGCTGTAACAGAAGCCCTGACACAACCGCGAGAAATTGATATCGCACTGGTTAATGCTCAGCAGGCTCGCAGACTTCTCGACCGTATTGTAGGCTACAAGATCTCACCCATTCTAAACCGACGTATTCAACGTGGCCGTGAAGGTTCAGTTTCCGCTGGTCGTGTTCAATCTGTGGCCCTAAAATTAGTGGTCGAACGCGAAAAAGAAATTGAAGCCTTTAAACCGATCGAATATTGGACGCTATCAGCCTTTCTTGCGAGCCCCGGCGATGCTACCATCTTCTCCGCATACCTTTACTCTGTCGATGGCAATAAGGTTGAGAAAGAACCAATTCAAGACAAAGACGTCACTCTTATCTCCAACAAAGAGACGGCAGATGCACTTTTAGAGCGCATGAACAAGGGTAAATACCAAGTCGCCTCGGTCGACCGCAAAGAAAAAAAACGACAACCAGTACCTCCCTTTATTACCTCTACATTGCAACAGGAAGCCAGCCGACACTTTGGCTTTAGCTCCGCAAGGACGATGAGCATTGCCCAGAGCTTGTATGAAGGTGTTGACCTTGGCAACGAAGGTGCTGAAGGTCTTATTACTTACATGCGTACTGACTCTGTCCGCGTCGCACCAGAAGCCCTCACCGCCGTGCGAAAGCTAATAGGAAGTCAATATGGTGCCGACTACCTTCCTGATGCACCACGCTCCTATTCCAGTAAAAAGAGCGCTCAAGATGCCCACGAAGCCATTAGACCTACCAACTTAAATCATCCTCCAGAACGCGTTCAAAGCTATCTTAACCGTGAACAGTTCCTGCTCTATTCACTAATATGGAAACGCTTTGTCGCCTCACAAATGAACCCTGCCATCTACGATACTGTCTCAGCTGACATCGAATCAGGCAATGGGCTTTTAGTACGTGCTACAGGGTCTGTACAAAAGTTCCCTGGCTTCTTAGCGGCGTACGAAGAGAAAAATGACGACGATGAAAACTCAGAAGAAAGACGTCCTCTGCCTAATTTAGCGGAAGGTCAGCAACTACAGCTGAAAGATCTCACATCCGAACAATCTTTCACTAAACCCCCTCCACGTTACACGGAAGCTTCACTAGTTAAAGAACTAGAAAAATCCGGTATTGGTCGTCCATCGACCTACGCGGCTATCATGAACAAAATTCAAAGCCGCGATTATACCGTTAAAGATAATAAGCGCCTTAAACCCACAGAGCTCGGTCGCGTTATCGCCGCGCTGCTTGAAGACAACTTCACACAGATCATGAACATCGGCTTCACAGCCTTGATGGAAGATGAACTGGAACACGTAGCCGAAAATAGAAAAGATTGGAAAGAACTCCTAAAGGAATTCTGGACCACCTTTAAGCCTACTTTAGAAACTGCAGAAAAAGGTGCATTTGTTCCCAAGTTGGAAACCGATATTGACTGCCCTAAATGTGGCGCTAAGCTGCAAAAGGTATGGTATCGCGACCGCTACTTCTTCGGCTGCTCTAAATATCCCGAATGCGACTATTCCGCCACAGCTGAAGAGATGACGTTCAATAAAGAAGACTACGCAGAGGACTTCGACTGGGCACAGCCTTGCCCTAACTGCGGTTCAGCAATGAAGGTACGTCACGGCCGCTTTGGCGCTTTCTTGGGCTGCACTAAATATCCTGACTGTAAGGGTATCGTCAGCATCCCCAAAAAAGGTGAAAGCTACATACCGCCAGCCGAGCTACCCCCTTGCCCAGCAATTGGCTGCGGAGGCCATATGGTTGCTCGCAAATCGCGCTTTGGCAAAACCTTCTACTCTTGCTCTAACTTCCCGGACTGTGATGTCATTTGCAACGATCTGACTGAATTGGAAAATAAGTATCCTGATCACCCAAAAACGGCCTACATCAGGAAAACTCCGGCTAAAGGCAAGAAAAAGGGCAAAACCACAGAAAAAGCCACCAAAGAAACCAAAAAGAAAGCCACTCCCAAAAAAGCCGCTACTCCTCGCAAGACTCCTCAATTAAAGCTCTCTAAAGAATTGTCGGAGTTCGCAGGCGTAACCGAAATGGGTCGCGGCGAAGTAATGAAAAAGGTATGGGAATATATCAAAGCCAATGACCTGCAAGACCCTGCTAATAAACGCACCATCAAGCCAGATGCGAAACTAGCCACCCTGCTAGGCGAGGAGCCTATCGATATGTTCGCTATGACTAAAGTGTTAAGCAAACACCTAAAGGGCACGGGCGCAGCAGAGTAGAGGCAACATTTTACAGGATGGGCATGATAATCGCTAGAAGAGCCTCAGAATCAGTTCCCATCCTGCTATCCTGCCACGCAGTGATCATGCATATCCTGTAAAAAATCCTCCTTTTTTTCGAGTAGATGATTGCAAGAGCATCTGACACAGTAATGTCGCAACTCAATCCACTGATGATGAAGATCTTTGTTCATCATTTCGGTATAGTGAGCCTTATGCCTGCCTGCCATCCTGCCGCGAATCATTCCTGTTGAAAGTTCTAATCCTCAAAGCATAACCTTAATATTAATCAGTAACGATCACTCTCATTTTTATTTACTTGTAATATATTTTTGAAATAATTCGTTCGATGTTATAATGATGTATAATAGTTAATCTAAATCAGGAATGTTAATATGGAATCTAATTCACCAGTTAGGTCCGAGCCAGCAATTCCACCCAGTCAATCCACTACCATTAAACCACCAGCTGCTGATAAAACGAGCACTGCAAAAGGACACACCTTTAGATCTTTTGCTGGGATAATCGGGAACACAGCACAAAAAGCTGTCAGATCCTTCCAAAGAATTTTTTCCTCCTCTTCTTCCTCCTCCACCAAAACAATGCCTGGAGGAATGCCAACAGACGCTTCGGATGCATTTTGGATGGCGTCCCAAACAAAACAAGAAGCTGACAAGCTAGAGGGTAAAGTTAAAGCTTTCTCCAAAAAGAAAGATAGTCTTCCCGCCGAAAAGGTAGCGCTGCGTGCCAACGAACTTGCTACCGAAATTTCTGGCGTCAAACAAAGACAAGTTCAACTAACCGGTCACTTATACGCCCAGGACGACATAGACTTCGTCGGTAAAGCAGTAAAACGTGAAGATGCGCTTTTGAAAGAACTGGATGTTATTAAGACGGAAGTAGCTCTAAAACCTATCATCAACCAGTATAAGGGGGAATTAAAAACTTTATCGAAGCAACCGCTCAAAGAGGTAGAGCGACAATTTCAGGATACGGTTAAGAGTCTACGTACAGAATTAGGTAAGTATCAACATGCAAGCGCCGCTGTACCAAAAGACCTTAAGCAATTGGAGAAACTTATTTTCAAGGTCGAATCCAAAATCACTTCGACCGTTAAAAAAGAGTTACATTCCCTAGAATCCCAAATCGAAGAATTAGAGTCTAAGGCCACAAACATGTCACCCGCCGATCTTGATGCTGCGCGTCAAAAGCTGACTGGAAAAGTTGAAACACTCAAACAAACACACTCTGTCCGCATGAATGACATGTATTCAAAAAGGGGTAACGAACGAAAAACTTCGCTAATTAGTTCTGAGGAAATGCTCCTACGTCGGTTGACCCAACTAAGCACTGCTTCCTCCGCATCCCCCATAAAAGCCGAAAATAAGGTTGAAGGAGGGGAGCTAACCGAAGCCGAGAAAGCGATGGCTAACATCAGAAAAATAGCCTCTCAAATATCCTCAGAAATGCTCTCCACCGAAAAAGCCTTTGGCGAAAGCCTCGAACTAATGGCCAATGGCAAACCATCACCACTTACTCAACTGGCTGAACATGAGCTTGCTACTGATGACGAAAAGGCGACGATGCAACAGTACAACAAAGCGATAACAGGCCTTATTAAGGAATCACGCACTATGCAAGCAAAGTTAGATGAGGCTAATAAAGCGATCGCGGCGGGCAACTATGAAAAAGGTATGCAGAAAATAATGGAGGCATACGCCGGGTCTAAACGGTATGTCACTCGCTGTGGCGAATGCACTCAAATGCAACCTTCGGTCATGCAATTTATCGGAAAAGTCAAAAAAGAGGACTCAGCTAGCCTCAATAATATTGAAAGACCAATCATGAGAGCGAAGCGATTTGGGATTGATTCCGTAATTATTATGCCCGTTCAGCGCTTGCCACGACATAAATTACTTCTCGCCGATCTTAAGAAGCGAGGAGCCACGGATGAATATATTTCCGGCCAGCTAGGTACAGCGGAAACAAAATTCTCTGAAAATCTAGCCAAAATCAATGCGTCCATACCTAAATAATGGCTGCCTCTATGGCAAGTTTATGCTATGCTGCTCGGCATGGCAAAAGAAACTAAACCCTTAGTCTTGAAAGAAGAGTCCTTTGACCTCTTAGACATACGTGTCGGTAAGGTTTTGGAGGTTGAACTAGAGCCTTCTGCCCCAAAGAAATCATATCGTCTCCGCATCGATTTCGGCGGATATGGTATTAAAACAAGCGTGGCTCGCCTCACGCAACATTCCGCTGATGAACTACTTGGACAGCTAGTATTGGCAGTGTTGAACTTTCCCCCAAGACAGGTGGGAGATGTGCTATCCGAAGTATTGACCTTGGGAGTGCAGCTTCCTAAGGTTGACAGTGGAGAGGCAACCTTCATCACCACCGCACGTGATGTGCGCGTAGGCAGCAAGCTAAGTTAAATCATGCCTCAGATTGTCATCGAAAATCTTGTTAAAACGTTTCGCATTCCAATAAGGCAACCTGGCTTTTGGGGTGCTGTAAAAGGGCTTTTTCACCGAGATCACCGCACTGTTAGTGCGTTGAGCGGTGTTTCCCTAAGTATTGAACCTGGTGAACTCATCGGGTACATTGGCCCAAACGGTGCCGGAAAAAGTACTACTGTCAAAATTCTATCGGGAATCCTGATACCGACGTCGGGTGAGGTAAGAGTACTGGGACTTACTCCCTGGAAAAACCGTATCGAAACTGTACAGCATATTGGTGTGGTTTTTGGTCAACGCACACAGCTCTGGTGGGATTTGCCGGTTCTAGAATCCTTTGACCTGCTGCGCGATATCTATCGTGTACCTCATGGCCAGTACAAGGTAACTCGCGATCAACTCATAAATCTATTAAATCTGTCATCCTTCCTAGACACTCCTGTAAGGCAACTTAGCTTAGGTCAACGCATGCGCTGTGACCTCGCTGCAGCTTTGTTGCACAGCCCCAAAATTCTATATCTTGACGAGCCTACAATAGGTCTTGATGCTGTTAGCAAGCTCGCTGTACGAGATGTCGTGCGACGACTCAATAAGGAATTGGGTGTAACAATCCTACTGACAACACACGACATGGATGACATTGAAGCCCTTTGCCAACGCGTGATCGTATTGAATGAGGGACAGGTCTTTCTAGATGGCACCCTAGAACAGCTTCGCACTCGAGTTTCTCCTGAACGCAGACTCATCGTGGATCTGGAACACGAACATGAAACTATCTCAAGCCCGGATGTCGAGACCATTCGACAAGAAGGACACCGTATTTGGCTTCGCTTTAATCCGGCACATATTTCTGCAGCAAAATTAATCGCCCAAGTAACTTCAGAACATGCCATCCGTGACTTGTACGTTGAGAACCCCCCAATAGAGGAAATCATCGCTCGTCTATACGGAGAAAAGGTATGAGCCCCTATCTAGCCATCTTTAACGCTCGTGCTCGTTTGCTATTTCAATATCGCGCTGCTGCATTTGCAGGGATTGTCACTCAGGTCTTTTGGGGCTACATGCGCGTGATGGTCTTTGCGGCCTTCTATGCCAGCGCCAGCGGGATTATGCCGCTGTCGTTGTCAGACACGATCACGTATATTTGGTTAAGTCAGGTACTACTATCACAATTACCTTGGAACATCGATAAAGAGATCGAGCAAATGGTTCGTACAGGCACCGTCGTGTACGAATTAGTCAAACCTATAGACCTATATCGCTACTGGTACTGTCGATGCGTAGCCATGAGGCTAATTCCACTACTACTAAGAGGCTCGATTCTCATACTAGTTGCAGGTATTTTTTTTGGCCTAGCGCGGCCTGAATCGCTTGCACATGGTCTATTATTTGTTATTGCGTTAGTGGGATGTATCTCTCTAAGTGCCGCTGTTACCGTATTGGTAATGATCTCGCTATTCTGGACAGTCACTGGAGATGGCATTCTGCGACTTCTTCCAGCTATTATGCTCATTTTTACAGGAATGCTAGTCCCTCTTCCGTTCTTCCCTGAATGGTTTCAACCCGCGTTAACGTTCCTACCCTTTAGAGCTTTCATCGATACTCCTTTACGGCTCTATATGGGAAACATAGCTTTGGCAGATGCTCCCGGGGCTATTCTTCACCAATGGATTTGGGTTGCTTTGCTAGTATATTTCGGCTTGAAACTAATCGGACGAGCACAAAAGAAACTAGTAGTCCATGGAGGCTAATCAGTGACGGCCTTCAATCTGTATTGGCGATACCTCTCTGTTGTGTTTCAAGCCAAAATGCAATACCCACTATCATTTGTAATGGTAACACTTGCGGCCTTCATATCGTCATGTGCAGAACTTTTGGGGTTCATTGCACTATTCGCACGTTTTGACAATATTATGGGTTGGCATCTTGAAGAAGTTGCCCTGCTTTATGGAATTTGTAAAATGTCCCTGAATATTTGGGAAGTAATCGGCAGGGGTTTTGACCAGTTCGGGGCCATGGTCAAAAGTGGCGATTTTGATATCTTTCTGCTACGCCCTCGCGCGACAGCCTTGCAGGTAGCTGGTCAGGAAATCCACGTTAACCGTCTCGGATCGGTTCTCCAAGCCTTTTTGGTGCTCACCTGGGCCTCTATACAATTGAAGGTCGGACCGTTGGAAGTAGTATTGCTAGTTTTCGCTATAGCGGGTGGCACATGTCTTTTTTATGGCCTTTTCGTTATGCAAGCAACGATATGCTTTTGGACCACGGAAGGTTTAGAGGTAATGAACATCTTAACCTTTGGCGGTAGCGATCTAGGTCAATATCCTATAACAATCTATGAGAAATGGTTCAGGCGGTTGTTCACCTTCATCGTTCCAATCGCCTGTATCTCGTATTTCCCCTTGCTAACGATTCTAGGTAGAGATGATACGTTCTTGGGCACTCCTTGGTGGCTGGGTTGGCTCACGCCGATTTCAGGATTTGTTTTTTTGGTCTTTTCTTTCTTCGTGTGGAATGTTGGAGTACGTCACTACCGAAGCACAGGTAGTTAAAATAAACTCGCTCAACGGGGCGAACGCCTGGTTGAGCGAGTAGGTTGCATTACGTATTAGGCTTCACTCTTGCGTGAACGCTTGGTGAAGGCTAATACTAGACTAGAACCCAATATCAACATTGTTGTGGGTTCGGGTACTACTACAGCTGCAACGCCTGGAGTAGCAATGTAGTTAATTAAGGCTCCTGGGGCAGTGCCAAAGCCGGTATTTTCAACCCAACCTAATAGGTTTAAAAATGACCCATGAGCAAAATCACCGTATACCGGTGCAGACACTGCGTCAAATGACACAGTGCTAATCAGTACGGTTGGCAAAATAACATCAAACAAAATACCGTGTACGCCAAACAACGTCGTCTCAGATACCGATACGGCAGGGTTTAATAACCCTCCATTCACCTGTATGTTAGTCAAATCACCCAAACCTATCGTGGGGTCTGTTTCCACAAAGAAATCTCCCTGTAGAAGACTTGTTAGAGGTGGTATGATATTTGACATTTGATAGAAGTAGTTGAAGCTACCTCCTCCATTATCTGTCATATTCCAGATCAAGCTGTAGGGCAGGAATGGTCCGACCAACGAACCATTGGCTGTGATTCCCCCGTCAGGATTAAGAACAGGTGCTTTGAACCGGAAGTCGGTGTAGTCTGCCGGTGCTACCGGTACAGCATGAACAAAATAGGGGACAACACAAGCAACAGCCAAAAACAGCTGGTACTTCCATTGAAATATTTTACTCATAGTTTCTAGACTCCTTTTATGTTTCGTGATCTATATCAAAGTCACACACCTCAAAAAACATGTCATATGTAAACTAACTTCTTTATTTATACTACTTTTTTGTTTTTTTAAGTAACTAATTATTAAATATTTATTACACGCTTGGTCCTATAATAATTCACCGCACCCTTCTCCAAACGACAGCTCTACCCTTTCCCCTAGACATAATGAACCCTTTGTCTCGCAATTGAGCCAAGTCATAGTGCAGTGTGCGCGCAGGGATTAGCGGCACACGCTTAGTTAGTTCACGGAATGAAATGTTTTCCGTTGGGCCAAAGGCTTTTAGAACGCTCAGCTGGCGATCAAGCAAATCTTCTTCTTTAGCAGGCGGCTGCTCAACCCCTCGTTGATAGATTGCTGGGGTCTCTTGCAAAACAAGATCTGGAAAATTGTAGGTCGGAAAGGTCGCCTGGTGCGGCCGGAAAGTAACGCGTACTACTAATCCTAGTTCTTCCCAGGTCGGCTCTGGATAGCTGCCAGTGATACAGTCTTCTACAATCCTTTTATATCCACTACCCCACTGTTCCATGAACTTTAACTCGTGGAAGGCGCGTACGATTACTTTGTTACGGACGTGGCTAACACCTCGTTTAAAGTCCTCTAATGTGAAACCAAGCGGAAGCATGCCGGGACTTTGAATTTCCAGCCTGTCATCGAAGATAGCAACTTGAATGTTACATCCTGTAACCGAATAGTCACTGTGTACTAATGCGTTTATAAGAACTTCACGAATAGCCCCTACAGGATATTCTGGAATATCTACTCGCTGCATGCCACCAAATTGCGCTGCCAAACGCGTGTTTCTGGCTATAAACGATTGAACCGCTGTCACAGCATCCAAGATGCTCCCTTCCGGATCAAACTGATCTAATATTTTGGCTTTGCTGGTGCCTAAAAAGCGCGCACAGCGCACTCGGGCGTTGTACACGAGCTGTTCACGTATTTCTGTGCGGCCAAACATAATAAGACCACCCACAGAAGGTACGAGATGGCCATTGCCAGTAGAAGCTAGAATCCCTAGCGACCTCAATTTATCCTCCGTAGCTTCTTTACCAACTTTTTTGAATAGAGATTCGATCTTAGGTAAATCCAGGCTGTCTTTAGTGAGATGGGTTATTGGTTCTTGATCATACGAAGGGGAAACGGCAGTGCGCTGAAGCTCGCGCAGCAGTTCAGGCGAGGTGGGTTGACTGGTTGACCCAATGCGCACATAAACACCGCCGGGAATCCCCTGCTTTTTGTAATAGAAAGGCCCTTTCCAATATTCGATCTTTACGACAAGTAGGTTCTTTCCTTGAATGGTTACAACGTTGATCTCTGGAGCCATTAGTGGCAGAATATTATTAGCTACTGAATTAGCTAGCTTTTCTTCTGCTGCAAATA
Source organism: Chlamydiales bacterium (assembly GCA_030679955.1). GTDB lineage: Bacteria > Chlamydiota > Chlamydiia > Chlamydiales > JAJFMA01 > CAMFKD01. The sequence goes on from JAUXSF010000024.1 coordinate 63,727, forward strand.
CGTCGTCGATACCGACTATCACGCCGTCATTAGTTCGACCAATGACAAGTATGCCGCCAGCAGTATTGGCAAAGGCTATGAGGGTCTTGATTACGGGCTGCAATGAAGACAGATCTTGTTTAAATTCAAGGGTCTTGGATTCAGGCTGATTGATTAGTTCTTCGATATTCATGCAAATCTCCGCGTTACTCTGCATAATCATGCCAAATCACGCATATTTACGCAATAATCTTACACGATTCAGCATGATTTAGCACAATTATGCGTGATTTGGCACAAAGACACTTAACCAATTAGGAACATTTTACAGGATGGGCAGGATCGCTGCGGTGTACTACAGAATTTCGAGCTGTTCATATTTGCGGAGGAGATCACGATAATGGGCGGCATCCTCGAAACGCAGCTCCTTGGCCGCTTGCTTCATGAGATTGGCATAGTCAGCGATCTTGCGTCTGATTTCTTCCTGTGTAAGATAAGTCGACTGCTCTTCGGCCGCATATGGAATATGCATACCGCCCATTGGGAAAGTCTTCTCAGCTGAGAACTCCTCGAACTCTTGGACCAATGGAGAAATATCGCGAGAAACGGTACGTGGAGTGATGCCATGCTCGATATTGTAAGTTTCCTGCAAAGCTCGGCGGCTTTCAGTAATATGAATAGCATTAGCGATAGATTTTGTGATTTTGTCAGCGTACATGATGACGCGACCTTCGACGTTTCTAGCTGCTCGCCCACAAGTTTGAATCAAAGCGGTTTCGCTGCGTAAAAACCCTTCCTTATCGGCATCCAAAATGGCTACGAGTGACACCTCAGGAATATCAAGGCCTTCTCGCAGCAAGTTGATGCCTACCAGAACGTCAAAGTCTCCTTTCCGAAGGTCTCTAATTATCTGCATACGTTCAACAGTATCGATATCGGAATGCAAGTACTTTGCCTTAACACCAAGATCATGGAGGTAGTTTGTTAAGTCTTCCGACAGGCGCTTAGTAAGAGTCGTCACTAGGACTCTGCCACCCTTCGCAGTGTGCTGACGAATTTCCTCCAAACAATCATCAACTTGTCCAGTGGCGCGTCTAACCTCGATTTTGGGATCTAATAGACCCGTGGGGCGAACGACCTGCTCAATAACTTCTCCGCCAGCTTCGGTAATTTCCCAAGGAGATGGAGTAGCAGATACGTAAACAACCTGATTGATTTTCGCGTACCACTCTTCGAACTTAAGAGGACGGTTGTCAAACGCAGAAGGCAAGCGCCATCCAAACTCCACGAGAGCTTGCTTACGCGATTGATCGCCATTGTACATAGCTCGAATCTGCGGAACTGTTTGGTGTGACTCGTCGACAAAAAGAAGAAAATCGTCCGGAAAATAGTCAAAAAGGCAGGAAGGTGCAGATCCAGCAACACGCCCACTGAAATGCCGAGAGTAGTTCTCGATTCCCTTACAAAAACCAATTTCTCGAATCATTTCTAGATCGTACAGGGTCCTTTGATGGATCCTTTCGCGTTCTAAGATTTTCTCGTTGGCTTCATAGAATTTTTTGCGTTCTTCTAGTTCATTCTTAATTGTCATCGTCGCGTTTTCACGAACTTCTTCTGGAGTAACGTGGTGGGAAGAAGGGTAGATCGTGATTTCCTGTACACGTTTAAGCACACGACCTGTTAAAGGATCGATTTCGCTGATTCGTTCTACTTCATCGCCGAAAAATTCTAGACGTATGGCTAAATCATCTTCATAGGCAGGAAAGACGTCTAAAACGTCACCACGAACACGAAAAGTCCCACGGAAGAAGTCAAAATCATTGCGCTTATATTGTAGCTCGATCAAATGCATTAGTAGATTATCGCGTCGATACTCTTGACCACAGGTGACCGTAAAACGCATCTGTCGCCAGTATTCGGGCATACCCAAGCCATAAATGCATGAGACGGATGCCACGATCAACACGTCACTTCGTTCCAAAAGCGATCGTGTGGCACTCAGTCGCATCTTGTCGATTTTGTCATTGATCGCCATATCTTTTTCGATAAAAGTATCTGTTCTAGCGATATACGCTTCTGGCTGATAGTAGTCGTAATAAGAAACAAAATACTCAACGGCGTTATTGGGGAAAAAACCTTTGAATTCTTGGTATAGTTGGGCAGCCAATGTCTTGTTGTGAGCCATTACAAGCGTTGGACGTTGTACTTTGGCGACGATGTTTGCCATGGTAAATGTCTTACCAGACCCCGTCACGCCAAGAAGCACCTGAGACTTACGCCCTTCTAGCAGGCCTGCAGTAAGCTTTTCGATAGCCTCAGGCTGGTGACCAGCGGGATCATAGTCGGACTTTAGCTCAAACATACTATGCCTTCATGCGTTCAGCTCGTTCACGTGCCAAACGCGAAATTTTATTCCAAGCACCTCTTAAGCCCATTGCAGATCGCACTTCATTGATTGTGTCATTGCCGATATCGATCATTTTCAGAGTGCCTTCGTACAAGATCGATTCTACCAGACCTTTGTCTTCAGCGAACTGCGCGCGTCTTTCACGCAGCGGCGCTAAAAAGGCATTTAAAGCTATAGCGAGCTTTTGCTTTACCTCAACATCGCCAACACTACCTTGTTCATAGCGCACTTTTAAGTCCGCTATCTCTTCTTTATTAGGGTTAAAGACATCGTGATAGATGAAAACAGGATTTCCTTCGACCTTGCCAGGAATATGCGCATGAACTCTATTAGGGTCCGTGTACATTGCTGAGACTTTTTTATTCACCGTTTTTTCATCGTCAGATAGGTAGATGGCATTACCAGCAGACTTACTCATCTTACCCTTGCCATCGGTACCTATCAGGGAAGGCACTTCGGTAGGTAGAAAGTCCGGTAAAGGCAGTACTTCGCCGTAGTTCAAGTTGAAGCGTCGTGCAATATCACGAGCTAATTCAACATGTGCCTCGTTATCTTTTCCTACCGGCACTAAAGTAGCTTTTGGTAGTAGAATATCCGCAGACATCAGTACTGGATAACCCACAAGACCAAATGGTGTGCTTTCAGGCTCTATGTGAGCGTTACGCGCCATTTCTTTGATGCTTGGCAGGCCTGTCAAACGGTTAATTGGAATAAGCATCTCAAAAATCAAGTTTAGCTCATAAATCGCCGGGACAGCTGACTGCAGGTATAACGTACATTTGGTAGGATCTATGCCACAAGCAAGATAGTCCAGAACCATTTCTCGTGTGTTTTCGCGTATCTGCATAATCGCTTCTTTGTCGGGCTTTGTGGTTAGCATATGCAGATCGGCAACAAAGAAAAAGCAGTCGTACTTACCTTGGAAGGCAATACGGTTGATTATCGACCCTACATAGTGCCCTAAGTGCAGTAGTCCTGTTGGTCTATCGCCTGAAACAATGATTTTTTTCTTTTCGTCCGCCATAACCTTGCCCTATTTGAAGAGAAGAGTTTGTATAACCCCAGTTTTATTAAGAAGCTCCACTACAATCATCACACATGATACCAAGATCACACACACCAGCGCAATCTTACCGCCAGGAACTTGGAATGTTGACTTACTTTGTTCATTCAATCGAAGCTTGTAGCGCCCCCACCATATCATTAGAGCGGGTAGAATTGCTAGAAGCGTTACGACACCAAAAGCCCCTGCATACTCCAGTGCCGATAAGAAAGCACGTTGGCTAGTGAGTGCAAAAAATAGAGGCGGAACAAAGGTAAGAACATAGAGGAACGCGCGACCGCGGCCATGATTAGAGATCTTGAAACCATCTGCTAAACAGTCCCATAGGCTTAACGACACTCCCAAAAACGATGTCATGATAGCTAAAAAAGCAAATATGCGGGCAATAATCTGCACCCAAGGGCTGCCTATAATTTGCGTGATTAGAGCAGCGCCGTTGGTACCGTCTACATAACCTTGCCTCAAGCTATCTTGTGGAATCACTCCTAAAGCTGCCAACTGCCACAGCGAATAAACGATTAGCGGAATGATACTTCCAATCACTAATACACGCTTTAGGCTAACCACATCACGCTCTAAGTAACTGGTCAGAGTGGGGATAATAATATGAAATCCAAACGAGGTAATCACCACTGACACACCGACGAGCGTGTATTTCCAATCCATATGAGCAAGAAGTTCCGCTTCTATGTGTGGCGCCACAACAACCATGAGCACGCCATAAGCCACAGACATGCCTAGCATAAGCCATCGATTAAAATGGTCGACTGATTTAGTGCCGCAGTACACAAAATAACTAAAGAGTCCCAGTAGCGGTAAAGGACTTGCCCAAGCAGGCAGATGCATGCCAAGGACTACCTCAGCGAATTCCATAAACAGGCTACCACTCACAGCTATATAGGCTGTCATTAGGCTATACAGTAGAAAGAGATAGCTCGCCCAAGCCAAATAGCGACCGACTGGTCCCAGGGTCTTTTTAGCCATGGTAATCATGTTGGCGTTGCCTTCAAACCAGAGGTTAACCTCCAGAACGAGAAAGGCGGTATAAGTCATAAATAACCAACAAAGAACCATGAGCACTTGAGCTGGTATGAAGCCTGCCATTCCAGTAGAGACCGGCAATGCTAGCACGGCTGCCCCGATTGTGGTGCCCGCAACTAGTAGAACGCCACCTGTTATTTTACTGCTACGATGAATCATGGTTGAAGCCACCCTATTTCCCGCGCCAGTTGAAGGAAAACCACAGCCATAGCAAAGGCTATAATCAAAGAAAGCACAAAGCGGCCTCCTGGGACTAGTCTTTTAGCTTTCCAACCAAACTTATAACGCCCTTTCCACACCATAAGGGCGGGAATAATGCCGAATAATATGTTCGCTCCAAAGGCGCCCGCGTAATTCAAAGCAGTCAGAAAGACTGTCGGATATGTAATCCCTACTAAATATGGTGGCACCAACGTTAATGCGCACAAAAGCGCTCTGCCTTTATGGTCACGCTGTACTTTTAAGCCATCCGCCAAAAAATCCACAAAACTTAAAGCAACACTTAATAAAGAGGTCACGATGGCGAAAAACCCAAAATATTCCGCTAGCGTTACCACCCAGGCTGACCCGACAGCGCTTCGCAAAGCCTGTGTTGCCATGTCGCCTTGCTGCAAAGCCTGCCTAAAACCACCTTCACCTTCAACAGGAATGATCCCTAAAATGATGTACTCCCAAATCAGATAGATCACCAAGGGAATGGCACTACCTAGAAAAATAGCTCGCACAAGGCGCTTAGGCTGATCCGTCCCAAGATAGTAGCTGACGCTGGGAATCATGTTATGAAACCCAAAAGAAATAATCATGGGAGGAATAACGTACCACGCCTGGCTCCAATCCACATGTTTAAGATTCTGAGTCTCCACATGCTCAAAACCCATAAACACCAATCCCAAATAGCTGGTGATCAAGCCAAACATCAGGAAGCGGTTGAAATAATCAACCCCGGTGGTACCGGAGTAAATCAAAACACCAAATAGAAGTACGCAGATCAAACTACCCATCCAAGGTGTCAATGTCAGCCCTAGCAGCTCTTGACCCATCATAGCAATTAAGCTACCACTGCCTACTACATAGGCAACCATGATGGAATAGAAGAGAAACAAGAATAAGAACCAGCTGAAGCCTTTGCCTATCGGACCAAGGGTTCGTTCCGCCATGGTTACGATGCCAGCTCTATCTCCAAACCATAAATTGACTTCCAATAATAAGAAGCCGCTGGTCATCATGAAAAGCCATGAGCAAACAAACATGACCAATGAAGGCTCGAAACCCGCTAAAGCAGTGAGTACAGGCAGCCCTAACATCGCCGCGCCAATACAGCAACCCGCTATTAAGAGCGCGCTACCCAAAACGCTGCCGCGTGGTGAGCTAGATAAAGATTGAGGTTCCATGTTTTGGCTCCAGTCTGTCCGCATTAGTTTGACGCGGAAACATCTTTGAGTTGGTAAAATTTAACTAACGCAGGGATTCAATAAGATATCGGATTGCATTGATTAAGCGTAAGCACGCCACCAGCAACCCAAACTAAATCGAGTGAGGAAAGAAAAATCAGAAGCAAAGGTATTTGTTCGCTGCATCATCATAAAAACCTTAGTACTTACTAGGTTAGCACAATTTTGTTGGTGGGTCAAATAGAAAATATTGTAAATAGAATCCTTTACATTTGATAAAAGTCGTCATGGAAAGTCGTGAACTCCGTTCATTTACCCTACTGCCTTGCTGTGGATCTATAGAGCCAGACTATGAGGCGTTTCAATATTTCCCTGTAAACGTTTGGGAGCAGGGCCTGGATATCATCAGTCCCTCTTGGCTTACCCAATGCTATGTTCTAAAGCCCTTTCATGTTGTGAATTTACACCTCGCTTGTCGTATGGGAGACTTTTTCTATACCAAAGGCATCGTCGACTCTACTCAAGATGGTGTTAGCCGTATTCATTTTATTGAAGAACCCCAACATACGTGGCCTCTTAACTTGGTAACCATGAAGGGAATGAAGCCCATCTTCCAAACCCATCAACCGATAGAACTGTTGTACCGCAAATTTTTTAAAGATTGTCTACTGCTCAAAAAGGGCGTAGCTGTCTATCTTAAGCATTTGAACGCTTACTTCTCTCGCATCATGCCCAATAGTAAAAACTATGCAGCCTTTGATACGTTTTTCTTCGATGAAGTCTCCAAGACTCTTCAGAACAAGATCGCTCGATTGCAGCAGATAGAAAATGAGCTCAATTCAGAAAAATCGACTATTTCTGCCATCGAAGTAGCCGATTTCTTAGAACTACACAGCTTGCTTGAATCAGAACTCAACCTAGAGATGTTCAATTTAGCTTTCCGTCAAGGGGACCACCTTCCTTACCTCATCTCCATCAAAGAGCTCGAAGAGAAGCTTTACTGGAACTACAACAACATGCTTTTGATCTATGACCACCTATTAAGGAAACCCAAGCCGGCAGACACCTTAAAGGCAATGATCAAAAAAGCAAAGGCCAATGAACAAGTGAGCTTGGAAACTTAGATGAAAAGATGGGCCATTAAACAGATTTTCGCTTACATCGCCATGCTTGCCTTCACAGGTTCTGCAACCTCCCTATTCTATTTTCATAAACGCGGTTATTTAATCGGATACAGCACTGGCGAACGTCTATACCAGGAAAAAAACTTCAATGCTGCAATTCCATATTTAATGCGTGCCATTGAGCAAGGAGTCGACACGCGGAAAGCTTACTTTCACCTGGCTGACTCGCTAACGGCGATAAAACAATTTGATGAGGCCGCCCGGGTTTACAACGCTTATCTAGAAAAGGATCCTAATGATAAAAGCGCAAGAATACGTTTAGCACGTGTACTTGCCTACCAAGGTGAACTTGCCGAGTCCACCGAGCAGTATCAAAGAGCCTTGAAAGAAAAAAAATAGGTATACAATGAAACAAAAACTTTCATGCGCACTCCTTTGCATCATGACAACACTAAATCCTGTTGTGGCAGTATCAGATACTCTTGTTGCCTTTTCGGATACTGTTGTCTTAGCCTCCTTAGAAACCAGCCAACCAGAATTCGGTGAACAAATTCAGGATTGGCAAACACGTCTAGAGCTAGCGCGGGTATTGAGCTATCAAAAAAAGTACCCCGAAGCGATGCAGCAATACGAGCTGGTTTTAGAGCAGAAACCCGATAGACCTGATATTCAGCTAGAACTTGCGGAAATCATGGCATATGACAACCGCACGAAGGAGTCTCTTGAACTTTTGAACAAGCTGGCTCCTGAGTTAACTGGTGATCAAAACCGCCTTAAAGTCGCTAACCTCTATGCCACCTTAAAACAATTTGCAATCGCACAGCCACTATACATTAGCCATCTAAACAAGTTCCCAAACGACTTGACAACCCGCTATCACTATGCAGAGATGCTGACCTGGGAAAAAAAATACGATGACGCCGCTAAACAGTACAAACTGCTTCTAGCCAAGCGCCCCTCAGACACTCAACTTAGGCGTAAATATGCCTTAGTGCTGATTTGGAAGGGAGATACTAATAAAGGAAAAAGACAGCTGGAGAGAACCCTGGTTACAGAAAATCAATGAACTTAAAACATATCAGTCTACGTCTATTATTTGTCCTCGGTTTTAGCTGCAGTGGCTACGCACAAAATGCATGGTCAAACAGTGACGCGGAAAGCCTTGTTCCCCAGCATGATGCCATATCTGATTTCGAAGCTCGGCGTACCATAATTGAAGTTCAAGCTTACAATCCCGACTTTTCCGATCAGAATCTCGAACGGCTCCTTAAACTGCTTGATCAACAGCCTCAGGATAGCAAGTCCAGGCTGCTGCTGGTTAGAGTTTACGTGCAACGAAAGGATTATAGAAAGGCAGCTGAACAAATACGGGAATTGCACGCGCTACAATCCGATAACCCTGAGTTACTAGCTGAACTTGCACAGCTCGAAGCAGATTTAGGCCATTATCAAAAAGCTCAGTGTTTGTTTGAAAGGGCAATTTCGCTATCTGAGGATCCCCACCTATTGTTAAAATATGCTGGCCTGATGCAGTTGTGGGGCGACTATGATCGTGCACAACGCATCTACCGCAATTATCTCTATGACCACCCTTACGAACAGAGAGTAGATCTCTATCTTGCAACAGCTATAGCAGGCGAAGAGCGCTTCTTAGAGGCTGAACAAATCTATCTCAATATAATTTGGAATGGACGCCCTACTGATAACACCTTGCTCGGTATGGCGAGAGCTAAATTTGAACAACGTGACTACTGCTCAGCTATAGGCTTCCTATCCGATATTCGAAATCCAACCGCTGAAACCACTCTGCTAACCGCTTCAACCTTAGAAAAGATCGATAGATATCAAGAAGCGATCGATATCCTACAACAATTTGCATCTCAAAAGAAGACCGAAAGTACCGTAGCAGCCACCCTGTTAGTAAAGGCACATAGAATTGCCCTGCACGCAAATGAGTTTGACCTAGCAGCACACCTTTTAAAAGAAGCAGCTAGGGAGTCCCCACACCTAATTTCCGTCCAATACCATCAAGCCATAGTGTGCCAATCCACGAATGATCTTTTGGAGAACATCTACCGCCAGTATAAGTCTGCACCAGAGCTTGTCGAATGGGCCTATTTGTTTTCCGAAGACAATTGCATTGACATCGCCATACAACTTTTTAGAGCTGCTCTACAGGTGGATCCGTGCCATGATGCTGCCAAGATAGCTCTTGCCGGCGCGTTATCCTCACAGATGCGCTATGGGGAAGCTGCAGACATCTACCTACAACTACAGTGCAATTTTACCTACAGCTCCCGTTTTCCGTTGCAATATGCACGCGTTTTAAGCTGGGCCAAGTGCTATCAACAAGCTCTTTATGCTTACGAGGAATACCTTCAACGCTTCCCCAACAATACTATCGCCCGCATTGAAAGAGCTCGCGTAGCTCTCTGGTGGCAAAGAGGCGATCTGGCAATGTGCTATTATAACGAATTGCTTGCCGATGACGTTGCCCCTGCCATTCAACAATCTGTAACCCTAGAAATGTGCACTGAATGGGCTCGTTGGAATAAACGACCTTTTGCAGCACTGAAAGCTTATGAAACATGGATGGATCACCAACCAGGTAACGCTCAAGCGCTTTTTGGCTATTCTGAGCAATTGTGTGAACTAGGAGCTTGCCAAAAAGCCAACTGTATCCGGGCGGCTATCTTGAAAGATGATCCTAAAAATCTAATTGTAGATATGGCCTTAGATAGGCAGTGCATTCTACAACAACCCACCGCCGTCTCCATTTATGATTATTGGCACGAGGTAGGGTACGGAGAACTATCTGGTATTTGGCGACACAAATTTCAACTCGGCGTAGAGGTTCCTCTCTGCTGTAACTCCAAAGTACGCCTATTATGCGATCATTTTCTGGATCATACTCTAATCCAACATCGTGACTTTCAATCGGAAGCCCTTACTCTAGAATATGAAAACATCCTAAACCCATACTTGGCAGTTTTTGGGTCGGTTACGCAGAAGCTTGGAGGCAATTACCACATCCACAACCCCACTCAAGGCATTTTTAAGATCGAAGGTCGACTATTTGATAACATACAGTATGGTTTAGGAGTAGCCCGCAAAGACGAATACTACAACTATTTCGGCGTGCGGCAAGGAGTGCAATCTACGTCAATTTGGGCCAATGGCTCACTTCAAATTGATCGAAGGCAGCTTCTGGAGGGGCGTGTTGAGCAGTTAAAATACACAGATCATAACCACCAAAACATCTCTCTAATAGGTTATACCCTTCAACTAACAGAAGCACCCACTACATGGAAGGCATTTGTACAACTAGAACACCGTAACACTGCTCAAAACAACATCTTTATCTATTCTGATGAAGGTTCTCTAGTCAATATTATTCACCCATATTGGGCTCCACAACACTATTGGGCTCGACGCGCAGGCCTGGAATTCATGCATGACCTTCAAACTATCTCGTTCTGTGGATCACGCAAGCACTTCTATGTACTTAGAGGATCCGCCTTTGACGACACGCAAGATAATCCAGGAGGCTCATTTAGCTTTGAGTACCATTGGGATTGTAGCGATCTATTGGGTTTATATGTCTCCGGCGCAGTCTATCGTTCTAGATTATGGAATGCAGAAGGAATCTGGAGCGGATGTAACTACCGATTCTAAAAAAAGGAATTGAACTGTGAACTGGAAATACCGCCTAGAATCCTGGCTGATGCGCTATATTAATGTGTTAATTGTCACTTATCTAAGTCTAAGAATTTTCTTTTTCTTTCACTATCCAACCACGGGATATCTGCAAGCTGTTGTTCTAGTATTCTTATTAGCCGAGGCCTTTTTCCTTTTTCACGCCTATGGTTACTTCAGATACCTCCGCAAAGTTACCCAGGCTAGAAAGAATCCGGTTCAAGAAGCAGAACTTCCACCCCTTAATTCGTACCCACCGGTCGCCATTGTAGTTGCTTCCTATAAAGAACCCATCTCCGTGCTCGAAGACACCCTCATCTGCTTCCACAACCTTACTTACCCCAATAAGCAATTATACTTTCTGGATGACACCCGTTATGACGTACCTTGGAGCGTTCCCGAAAGGGCTGAACAATACAAAAAAGAAGTGGAAGATCTATGCAAATCGATAGACATCAACCTCTTTAGGCGTAAATGGCACCACGCCAAAGCAGGGATGATCAATGACTTCCTAGATTACATCCAAGGACGAAAAAAGGAGGACTTCACCCTCACGCGCTATGATGATAGCTCATGGTGTGGTGAAGAAAAATACATTATCATTTTTGATGCCGATATGAACCCATTACCCAACTTCGTCGAGCCGCTAGTGGCTCGTATGGAAAGCCAACCCGACGTTGCCCTGATACAAACACCACAGTACTACACCAACTTCGACCAAAGTCGCGTAGCAAAAGCGGCCAGCTTAATGCAAGTTGTTTTCTATGAATGGATTATGGAAGCAAAAGGCCTTCAAAATCTTACCATATTTTGCGGCTCTAACGTCATTTTAAGAGTTGACGCCATTCGGGAAGTCGGTGGTATCGACCTATCATCCGTGACAGAAGACTTTGCCACTACATTTAATCTACATAAAAAGAACTGGAAGTCGCTCTATGTCAATATCCCCTGTGCGTTCGGTCTTGGCCCTGAAGACTTAGGAGCGTTCTTTAAACAACAAGACCGTTGGGCGCGAGGCACCGTTGCCATGCTACCCAAAACAATCGGCACCTTTCTCAGGCATCCCTTTAAATTTCCACTGGCGTTCTACTGGGAGTACTTTCTCTCATCAAGCTACTACCTAGTAGGTTGGATGTACCTAATACTGATGACCGGACCTGTTGTTTACCTGCTTCTAGACATACGCTTATATCAATTCCCCACGTGGCTATATGGGGTCGCCATGTTCCCCTATACCCTCGCCTCTAACTTCCTGTTCTATTGGACGCTGCAGCAACGAGGCTACCACTTTAAAGACCTGTTTTTAGGAACAATGCTTTCATTTATCTCTACGCCAGTATTTATGAAAGCCTCCTTACAAGGCCTACTCGGCATAAAAGGCCACTTCGTTGTGACACCAAAAGATGTTTCCACCCAGTTACCGCTGCGCGATCTTTGGCCACAACTAACCTTCTGTCTTGTCGCTTTCGTAACCATGGTATGGGGATTCTTACGACTGTATTATGAAGGCGAGCCGTTTTTCGGACTGATATTCAACCTCTTCTGGATTTCATTTTACTTCGCCATATTTTCATCCATATTCTATTTTAACCAGCCGCAGAAAACATAAATCCAAATCCTGGTAATAAATTCCTTTGCATGTTACGGATAAGACATACCTATGGAAGAGAAATCATGTTTAACGACGTTAAGATAGTTGACGATGTTGCCATTATCAAAGTACACGGCAATGTATTGGACGCCTTAAGTGCACGGGAGTTTCGACAAGATGTCGTAAAGCTTAGCGAACAAGGCTTCAAATCATTCATCATTGATCTATCGACTATCAGCTTTATCGACTCCGCAGGCTTAGGAGTGATCATACTACTTCATAAAACAACCGGCGCTGAAGGAAATATAGCTTTGTGTGGAGTGCAAAAGCGCGTACATGACGTCCTTCATATGGTTAATATGAAGCATCTTATCAGCATCGACAATACTGTCGACGCAGCCCTTCAAAAGATTCACGCCACTTAAGAAACATTCACTTAAATCTGGATTACGAACGACTTGTCGCCGCTCTTCCGTTCATAGTTGTTCGAACCAAATAAATGCTTGACCAAATCAAATATTTTATTAGATAGTAGCCTACCTAACCGATTTCTAATGAGATTCTAGATGGGTCGTGCCACACTCTTGCTTCTACTGTGCCTTGTCAAAGGCATGACAGCCTTTGCTCAACAATCCCCCGTACATCTACCGCTCGCAGAGGTCGCAGGGGATACATCATCAATACTCGCAGGCTGCGTAAATGTCATTACCGGCAGTTATTCCACCGCCGAAGTGGACATCATCATACCAGGAGCACAGCCAGTATCATTCCAACGCCTGTACTGTTCAGCAGACTGGAGAGGGCAAGGCTTAAGTGATGGTTGGAATCACAATTACCTACCCGGTTTCGCCTCTATTGGCCAGGAAGGCGGCAAATATGCAATTTTCATTCCTGAATCCTCTGGTGGAACACTGTCTTATAGAAGCACATCTGACGCCTTGATACGTAAGAACGAGCAGGGCCAACACTTAGGCCTTTGTCCAATACGGGCCGTACAGCGTGCCGTTGCGGATGCCGCCAGTAAAATTTCCGGCATGCCCGTGCTCGAAGGTTACTTTGAGCACTCACAAGTCGTTACACATCACGGTACTAACGAAAACAGGCAACCAATTATCGTTTATAACGGCATGTTAACCCCCTTTGCGGAGTTCATGCCTCGACTCGATGAATTGAGCAAAGCCAATGGCAACTGCACTGTCATAGGCTCGTATAATGCGACCCACGGCTTCGTTGGTGATGTAATCGAATGCGGCCTAACCCTCCTTGGAATTAACACTCATGCAGTAGAAGTCGGCAAGCAAGCGATCGCAGCAGGATTTGCCGCTGACCACACCGGAAAAGGCATAATTGCTCTAGCACATAGTCAAGGGGGTCTTACACTCCATCGCTCCTACACCCAGTTTGATGACAAAATGATCGATAAAATTTACGCTGTAACCTGCGGATCTGCTAAAATTATTTGCGATCCACGTCTGGCTGGTTATGCAAACGATGTCGACAAACTCGAATTTGTTACTTTTTTGGGCGATTGGACTAACTATACTAAGGCCTTTTGGGGCAATTCGCGCATGAACGTCGATTGGATTGGCCATTATAAGGGCCTTCCAGGATCTAACCATGCATTTGAGAACTACACCAAATATGTTAACTATCAAATAGACCGTGCTAATGATGTTTTGGGAAAAAGGAGGTAACGCTGTGAAATTATCATTGTTTTTTTTTAAGCATGTATCTTTCCCTCAATCTTCCTATAAATAAATTACATGGTGATGAGTATAAACGGTGGGATCGGACAAGCATAAAATGCTATACTACAGATCTTTGGCATCGAAAAAAATGGCGTCTAGTCGCGCAAGGTTCCGAATTCGACAATAAATTAGAAACACTCGTGGTTACATATGAAAGCTGTCAACTAGTACAAATACTCGAAGCTAGAAGGCTAGTTGTTCCCGAAATCCAAGAAGCTTTGATAGTTATTGGCAGTGGACAGAATGCTCGAATCAAAGCAAAAAATGGCCCATTCACTATCGAAAACTTAGGACTTATGGTTGGCTTTAACCCAGATGGCAACCACCCACCCAAACCATACATTTCGTTAATTAGCCTGTTGAATGGAAATATCCTGTATAAGGTTCGCAATGACAACAATAGTGGCTTTGAGTTGCTTCATGAGGAGAGCTTTGAAGATGCTCTTCGAATTGTTGAAGAGGAATCACAACATCACAATACCACCAGCGAATGCTAAGCTCCCTCTTTAACGAAATGCGCGTGCAATTCAAAGTTGCAATTTACACAAATGAATCGAGAAACGTCCTTATGAAACTGAAAACCTTACTTATTATGGTCTTGTTAACAACAAGCTTGATTAGTTGCTCCGTGGCTACATCAAGCTACCACTATGCCCTAGGAACTCAGGCATTGCGTGATGGCGACCTTGAAGCGGCACTGCAACATTTGGAACTATCTACCCAGCAATGTCCCACGACTCTAAACTATGAGAACCTATCGTTTGCCTATCTTCAAGCTGGTCAAGTACAAAAAGCCTGGTGCGCGGCTCGTCAGGCCATATTAATCATGCCCACTGCTGTAGGTGTTTCTAATTGTAATTCAATCTGGGAAGTCATCCAAAAGGAAAACTCTATAGATATTGGAACCTCTAGTCTTTCGTACGTATCGGATGTTTTGGGTGCGCCAGATAATACAATTAAGGAAGAAGACGAAAAGACTATTCTCATTTATGGCTCAGTAGCTCTTCACTTTGACGATAATATCTTAACCGAAATTAAACATGACGTTGCAGACGATAACCAATCTACGGCGGGCGAAGCATGTATGGAAGTGGAGATTAGTCATGATTTGCCTATAAAAACGACAATTACAATGCACTTCGATGACGCCAAAAATTGGAAGGACATAAATCGACACCTAACACAAAAACAGGTTATCGCAGAGTATATTCCGGTCGAACAGGACGTAGACCATTGGACAGACTTAATAAGCCTTCAACGCATCGACATTAAGGGTTCCACTGACACTATGAAGCATATTGTTAGCACGGTAGAAAGCGAAACGCTAAAAAAATACCCAGGTAGTAACACAACGTTTAATGTGCTGAAATGCGGAAAATCGGATGCACTATACGAATGGAAGCTTCATGAAGCGCATAAAGACATTCCCGAACAACATGAGGTCGCTCGTTTATGGTTCACGAACGGCTATGTTTACCGCATTGGAGTCATCAAACAATATAGCCACATGAATGATATTGAGCGAGAAAAGTGGCTTGGCAGGCTGCAGCATTCCACCGGTCTAGCGTCATATGAAGATGCCATGAAGCATATTGCCAATGAAATCTCGTTTGCTAATAGATCACAAGAATGTATGGATTTGGCAAGATGGAACGACTGGCTAGCTGCAAAAATAACTGAACAAAATTCCTGTCTGATTAAACTCCATATTCCTCCGAATACTTCAGCTAAAAATGCTACAGAAGGTTTGCTGGTCACAAGTTTACTTAGAGGTCGTCACCGTACTATAGAGCCTTACTTCGCCATAGAAAGGCAATCTTTAACTAAACAACCCGGCAACCTTACACATCTGCAGGTTCTATTTGAATCTCCTACTGAGGTTATCTATAGCTACGGTCATTTGCAAAACGGTATTCTTCGTAATGTTGTTGTGCGCTCTTTGTTACGAAATGGCGACTATTTTTCCATTGCGTATGTTCAAGTTGTAAAGACCAAAGCTACCGAAGAGCAGTTGCAAGACTGGAAAGGTTGGCTGGAAGAGATTAAGATTGCCGGTTGACGTTTGAAAAGGACATTATAACTATGCTCAGGAAAATATTTTGGATAGGCGCTATCACGGCTCTCATACAAATTGCCGATTGTAAGGCGACAGAAGTTTATCACAATTCGCCTGTTAGCACGACAATCACAATAGGGCTGGATGATGCGAGGCTTTGGAAAGAAATCACCAGAGACATTTCCTCAGAGGCTGCAATTGCGGAATTTATCCCCGCCAATCAAGGAGTGGATGATTGGAAGCATTTGATATGTCTTCAACGCTTCGAAATTGTGGGCAATACAGCGGACGCAATGAAACAGGTTATGAGCACCATAGAAAATGAAACGTTAAAGAAATATCCAGGCAGTGAGGTAACCTTTAACATATTGAAATGCCAAGTATCGGATGTTCTTTATGAATGGAAGCTGCATAAAGACTACGAAGATATTCCGACGCAGCATGAAGTCGCCCGCCTTTTTCTCACCGATGGATATCTCTATCGGATTGGTGTCACCAAGAGATATCTATACATGGATGACTCGGAACGAAATGGATGGATAGAAAAGCTTCAAGGCTCTGTAAGCATTGTTGCGTACGAACAAGCAATGGAGCGTACAGCTACTGAACTATCGTTCGCTAACCGATCTCATGAAAGACTGGACTTAAGCAGATGGAGCTCGTGGACTACCAATATGATATGCGAGCAGGATTCATGCTTAGCAAAGAGCTTACTTCCGCCCAATACTGTGCCCAAAGACGCAGTAGAGTACTTGGAGATCTGTAGTTTATTGGATTGCCCTTATGATTTGATACAGCCTTTATTTGCTGCAGAAAAAGATGCCACACAGAAAAGAACAGGTGGCACTGCAAGCTTTAAAGTTCTGTCAGCATCCACGACAGAAGTGATCTATTTTTACTCCCATCCAGTTGAAAATCTAGTGAGAAACGTTATAGTACGTTCCTTTTTGCACGATAACGACTATTATTCCATTGGCTATGTGCATGGTCTCCAAACCAAAGCGACCGATGATCAGATACAGGAGTGGAAGGGTTGGCTAGAACAGGTTAAGGTTGCTGGATAGTATATTATTTTCGTTTAAAATTTTTGGTTATATGTCGATTCGTAGGTTCTTTACAGCTATTCTTTTCGGGTGCTTACCATTACTTGGTTGTAGCCAAAATATGCGCCTTCCTTCTGAAGAAATTTGGCATCCAAATGAGATTAAGGGTTCATTCGAGGGTAACCGGTACTATGACGCTAGCGGCGCTTTCAGTATCGAAATTCCTAAAAACCACCAAACGAGGATTCTAGAATACGAATTATCCTCACCTCAGCATTTTGGAGTCACATTTGAAGCTCCAATCTGTCGACTTATACATGTAGAGGTTTGTATCCTCTCTGATGAGTTTTTAGCCGAGCTATTTCTGTCCAATTCTTGCGAATATGCCATTGAGAAACTTCTTTTCGACGGCTTCATCGAGCCAATAATGAAAGACTTTCCCGAAATAAAAGCTCACGGAAAACGTTGGATTGAACTCGATGATGGCAGCCGGGCTTTTTACACGCTAGTAGACATTCCGAATGCTTTAATCTATCAATGTGCAAATACGGAAGAGCATTTTGATGCTTACAAAAGCTGCTTATTCTTCTTTGCGGACAATCAACTGGTTATCTTGAGTTACCAGCTACCACCAATATGTACGTTAACTGGGCGAAGCGAACGAGAGGACAGCCGAGCTTTGGAATTGTTACTGAATCTTCAAAAGTCGTACCAGAATGAGTCTGAAAAACACGCAAACATAGACGCAGAGGAAAGACAATGATCAACTTCAGTCCATATCGTCCACTTAGTCCACATCGTCCACAAAAATCGTTAAGAAAGATGTGTCTTACTGTAAGAAATTGAAATTCGCCTGTTTTCGCAAAAGGGTGAGTGGCCCGGTGAAATTCCACCGCGCAGATAGCTGGTCAGTATGGATCAGGAAGCATGCTACGACTGTGCGCGTTGCTGCTGTTTCTCCGCTTGGCGCTGCTCTTGTCCTAGCCTTCCCAATTCATAGCCATCATAATCGACAAACTTGAAAAATCGTTCAAAAGCTGGGAACTGAGCACAAACCTGCTTAGCCATTTCCTGAGCAATATGACGGTACGTCGGGTGACCTGCCGCTTGTGAGCGCAGCTCACACATCCATTGCAAACCGCGTAAGTTAATATGGAAGTACCAACGAATGTTAAAAGCCATCGGGACTACATATTGCGCTTCTTCCGGCAATTCAACCGCAATCATATCGAACACCTCTTTGGCACGGCAAAGAGCTTCGTAATAGTCCGATTCAATTTCTGTGCCTAAAATCTCAGGAGGTATCCAGAAACCATAATTACAGGTTAAACGCTGTCGCTCTTGCGTCAAGATGCGGTGACGATGCAGATCGCGGTAAACACCAAAGTCCGCCAAGATCTCGAAGGTGAACTCAGCGTGCTCGAGAGCCCTAGGAGACTTATGACGACGGTTTTCCCTTGAAGAGGCAGCAGCATCGAGAATAGTAGCGATTTCTTCTTCTGAAAGTGTCTTGACGTGCTGCTGAAGTTCGGGTAGTCCCCTTTCGGAATAAGGGAAGAGAAGCGCTGCCGCTATTTTTGTAATACTATCTTCATCAAAATCAACAAGGCGTACACCAGAGGTAGTTGACTCACCAGCAGGGTTGCCCGCAAATTGCTCGGTAATGAGGCGTAGCTGCGTGTGTGTAGCATCATAGTACTGAGCAAAGCCTTGATGAGTACGGTGCTCAGGGTCCGAACGGCGTACAAATGATGGAATAACTTGCGATAGCTCGTCGTAAGCGCGCTTGGAGGTTTCCTGCAGCTCTACAAGATTGTTGCAATGCAGCTTATGTAACAAGTACTCGAAGAAACGTCCATTGCCGTACATGCCCATGTTCGTTAGGGTGGCGGCAGGGAGAAGGCCCCGCAAGCAGTCCAATACTTTGGCACGCAAGGCAGAGTTATAAGCTATCTTGGAGACTTCAGCTTCCTTAGGAAAGCGTGCTTCCATAATGGCTGTCATGGGAGGAATAAGGCGACTGTATGTCTCGAACAACATGTTACAGGTTTCGAGGTACACGTCGCGAAACGCCGAGGTCATCAAAATAGGTTCACGGTAGAAAAGGAACTCTCCCTTCACCTTCTGATCAAAGTAAATATAGCGTGTTGACTTTTCTAGAGGCGATCCACCTACACGACTATCTTCAATGATCTTTGCTGCTAGCATAGAGATGTTTTCGACCGCTAGGTGAGCGCCGCCCAACTCTCCGATCGAGTCATCGCCATAGCCATCTAGAATACGGTCATAAAAATTTTGTGCCCGCTTAATGGCCAATACTTGATCTTCAGGATTTTCAGCGTCGCTTGAATGACCCACTATGGAAGCAAAGGCTGTCTCATCGTTTGTGATGAATTCTTTTAAAAGAAGTGACCTTAACCCCAAGCTAGAACGCGAGTAGCGAGAGAAAAGCGCTCCCTTGATAACTTCTGGAAGGTTTCGCAGGACAAACACATGCCCGCTGGTATTGGTTACGTAGCGTTCAAGAGTCTTTACTTGGCTCTCTGTGAACTCCTCATAATCGTCTATCATGGGTGTTCCGATTTTGTGATAATTCGAATCTTTGAATGAGTAATACCCTTCAGACTGCCATAGACAGGCCAGCGATTCAAGCAAAAAGCGCAGCTAAGCTCAATCACATGCCAAAATAAGCAAGGGCTATCAGGCGCCAACGCAAAGATTTTGTTGACTGTTCCTCAGCATAAAGACGTATTTGTTCGGGAGTTTTCTTAGCAAAATCGACGATTTCAGCATCGGTCAACCGATACAAAATAGCATTGGCACCCTGTTCAGTTGTCACAGTGTGTTTTAAATTTTGCTGGCAGGCCTTAAAAGCACGACGTCGCCACCATAGCCTTGCCAAAAGATAAGCAAAATAACCTGCAGGTAGCAACTTCCACCACATGGCTGCTGGAATGGCACCAGCTTTTGAGCTAGTTAAAGCAAACAGGTCGACCACCAAGGTCATGATCAGCAAACCTAGCAGTATGAGCGCTTCGTAGGACGACTGCAAAATAGGCCCTAGCCATCGTCGATATGGCACCGATGAGGTTTCGTAGGCCAATAACTCTTCAAATTTCGGTTCTTCAAAGGTCATACGCCCGACATGCGCCAACTCGTGAGCAACCAATTCAGTCTTTCGATAACCCAAATAGCAATCGCGAGTAGCAAAGGCACGATTCAATTGGAAAAAAGCCATAGGAGGTGAATCTTTTGTAATTTGGAAAATCCAGGCGCAACCTCCATGCCAAGGCATCAGCTGTCGGTTACTTAAGAATACCGGTATCCAGGTCGGAGCAATATCAAAGAGTTTTTCCGTTCGGTCATATGCGGACTGAAGAACAGTAGCAGGACCAAGTTCCTTTTCTACAAAAGGTAGTTGGTCTTTGAGTTCAGTTATTATGGTAGTTTTAAGCGCCAGACAGTGTTCAGCTCGCGTAAGAAACGCTGCTGTATTCTCTTTCGGGCCCGGAATAAGTCCTTCGTAGTTGAGCTCTAGCAATCTTTCGTTAGTCAGTTCCATTGGTCACCGCTCAATTATTTCCTAGAACCTTAACCAACTTCGTCAAATCATTGCTATAGATTTAATTAAAGGATTTTAACGCAAAGGCGCAGAGGCGCTAAGAAGAAAGTAGCTCAAAGATTTGAAGCATAAGAAGATATATCTTTTTCTTGGCGTCTTGGCGCCTCTACGTTAGAATACCCTAAGCGTACTGACGCCTTTGCTGAGCGTTGCCGAGACCTAATTCCCCCCTATATTTAGCGACTGTACGCCTCGCGCACTTAATGCCCTGTTTGTTCATTAAGCGCGCGATGGCATCGTCTGAGAGAGGACGTTTTTTATTTTCGTCATCAATGATTTTTTGAAGCATGTCCCGAGCCGTATTAGAGGAGATATCCTCACCCTTTTCGGTCTCGAGAGCATTGGTGAAAAACGATCGCAGAGGAAGCAGTCCCCTGGGGCTATTCATATATTTATTCGAGACCGCCCTCGCGATCGTGGATTCATGTAACTCTAGCTCTTCTGCCAGTACCTTCATGGTTAGCGGCACGAGCTTGCCATCAGGATTCAGAAAGAATTCCGTTTGGCGTGTAGCCAAACTTTGTGCGATGCGCGTTACCGTGTCGTTTCTTTGGTCGATTGTGCGCATCAGCCACTTAGCAGAAGCTAGCTTTTGCTTGATGAATTCTTCTGTCTCCTGTGACAACGTGGGATCGTCCAGCATCCGCAGGTAGCGTTTGTTCACGCGAAAATGTGGAATCGGTTCGTCGTTCGTTTCGACAATGAGGGTGTCGCCCTCTTTACGAATGGTTACATCTGGGATAATGTGCTGCGAGGGTCCGTGAGCAAACATACCTGCGGGGTGCAGGTCCAGCTTAGCGATGTCTTTATCGATAATCTGCGAAATTTCAGAGCTGGACTTGCCGAGACGCTTAGCAATCACTGGAATGCGGTTATGCAAGAGATCATCGTAGCACTGCTCTATCATGGCATAGGCAAGCGTAGTTCCTTTCTCTTGCCGCTGTAGCTGCAGAAGCAGTGATTCCTGAAGACTTGCTGCTGCAATTCCCGGAGGGTCAAAAGTCTGAAGGCTCCATACAACGTTTTGCAGGGCCTTCTCATCATATTGGTGCAATAGCGCGATCTCCATGATTGGAGTGGAGATAAAGCCGTTCTCGTCGAGATAACCGATAAGTGTCTCGGCCATTTTAAGGTCACGTATGTCCTCAAAACTCTCGCGAGCTTGTGCCGTCAGATGTTCAATCAAGGTTTCTTCTTCGCAGACGATACTCTCCAAAAACGACAGGCGCTTTTCTTCATCGGCCGTACGTTTGATGGAGTAATTTTCGCTTTGGGAAAAGTGTTCGCGAAAATCCTCGTCTAGCTGCTTAAGAATCTCAAAGTTCTGGTCATCGAATTGCACTTCTTGTTCAGCAGGAGTATCGCGGTCCTCAGGCTCCCAGGCAGACTCTTCAGCCGGGGGGGTTGTCACGTCCTCATATTCCAAGATGGGATTGCGTTCCATCTCTGCCTCAACAAGAGAGGCGAGCTCAAGGACGGGTACCTGAAGGATCTGGATCGCCTGCTGCATCTGAGGCAACATAATGAGCCGCTGCTGCTGCTTCTGGCTCTGGACGGCTTTGTGATCCATGTTCATTTTGATCTGATCAGCCATCGCGCACCTCCGGGCTTCAAACTTCACTATACACCAAAAGATTATTTGAAAACCGTCAAGTTAGGCTGCGCCAACATAACCAGCTAATCATCACCTTTTTAACTCACAGATTTTTTATTTTTGGTGAAGATTCTTGCTTCATAAGATTTATTTGATAGAGTGAGCATTAAGGTGAAAAAATTATGACAACAACCACAGCTACAGCTCCTAATACCCTTGAGCCAACAACCGTGCGAACAAAGCCGATTGTTTTGGTTGTGGATGATGACAACCTGATTCTCAAGGCGTTAGAGAGGACGTTAAAGGACCCACACTTTGACCTCGTTCTAGCTAAGAACGGGCAAGAAGCACTAAAGCTGATGCGTCAACAATCTTTCGCGGTTATCATCTGCGACCAGACAATGCCCGGCCTCAGTGGCTCAGAGGTGTTGCGAGAAGCGATTAATCTGCAAAGTCACGCAATACGCATACTTTTAACAGGTAGTGGCGATTTAAATACTGTGGTGCAGGCGATCAATGTTGGCCAAGCTTCACAATTTATTCTAAAGCCTTGGGACGAAGCTGCCCTGCGTCAGACCGTATCCAGCTGCGTAGAAAAGCACTTGCTGCTTAAAGAAAATGAACGTCTGCAGCAGTTAACCGCTATGCAGCACGCTGAGCTATCCAAGAGCCACGAGAACCTCACCCGCGATCTAAAGCTTGGTGCTCGCATTCATGAAGTGATGTTAATGGGCAAGGTACCCGAAAATGTCCATGGTCTCACCATTGCAGCGGCCACTGTACCTTCCCGAGAGATCGACGGAGACTTCTATGACTTCTTCCGACCTTTACCACAGCTTTTTGATGTGGTGATCGGGGATGTGATGGGCAAAGGCATTCCCGCAGCGTTGGTTGGCACAGCGGTAAAAACACAGCTCACACGTTTTGCCGTACCGTTTAACCGTCTACAAGTCTTTGACAAGCATGGCATTTGGCATGATGATGTTTTTGCACCGCAGGAAATCATCACAAAAGTGCAGCAAGAAGTAGCCCCAGCTTTAATTGATCTAGAGTATTTCGCTAGCTTGTTCTACGGGCGTTTTGACCTTAAGCAAACGACGTTCACCTATATTGACTGTGGATCTTCTAAGCCACTTCATTACCGCGCCTCATCGCAGCGCGCTGAGGAATTGTCAGGCGATAACTTTCCTATCGGAGTACTCCCCTCAGAAACAATCACAGCTCAGTTAACGCCCTTTGAAAAAGGTGATCTATTTGTTTTTTATTCCGATGGTGTTACCGAAGCTCGCTCACCCTCCGGAGAACTCTTCGGCGTGGCGCGACTGAAAGCACTGGTGGAAGAAAATCACAGGCAGCCCCCCACACAACTGCTAGCAACGATTAAACGGGCGGTTGTAAACTTCGCACAGAAAGCACAGTTTGATGACGACCTAACAATCATCATCGTACATGTTGACAGCACCTCTGTTCCCGAATTTTCCAAGCAAGCACTAGCTAAATTCAGCAGCGACCTCTCTCAAATGCGCGCTGTAAGAGATTTTGTACAACGACTTTGCCTACAGGCACCCGGAGACCATGAAAGGTTGAACGACGAGCTCCAGCTTGCAATCAACGAAGCCTTTTGCAATATTGTGGTTCATGGACATAAGCGTGCTCGGGGTGAAATCATTCTCCGAGGAGAGCTGGGGGAAGAGGGCATTGTTTTAGAGTTAAGTGATCAAGGCACAGTCTTTGATCCATCTTCTGTGTCGGACCCCAGTTTTGCTGGAGACCGAGACAATGGCTTTGGGTGGTACATCGTCAAGGAAATTGCTGACAGGGTGATCTACGCTCGAAAAGAGTCCGAGAAAGGCTGGAACCACCTTAAAATCTTTAAAAAATATCATTTGGAAGAGGGAAAGATGGACATTTCTCATGACACCAAGGACGGGGTCCTAGTAGTTACCCTAGAGGGTGAACACTTGGATGCTAGAGAAACGCCATTCTTCAAACAGAAGGTCGTCGACCTATTGGAGAATGAACGTGTTAGCCGAGCAGTCTTCGACTTGCATCGTCTGCAGTTCATCGACAGCTCTGGCCTAGGGGCGTTTCTGTCGATCTTGAAAGCTCTGCATAGCAAAGGCGGCGACCTAAAACTGTCAGGTATGAACCGAACCATCCGCACTATGTTCGAACTGGTTTGCATGCACAAAATCTTTGAAATATTTAACTCCCCTGATGAGGCTCTCCGTTCCTTTCAGACCACAAAGCAATAGCTACTAGAATCGCGTTGATTAGTAGCTGCTACGAGATAAAACTATGAGCAAGCGCACTAATCTTACCGGGGCAGCGAGACAGCAGCTTATCCACGAGCTGCATCGTCGATACGCCAAGGCGACAACGCCTCATCAACGTTGGACTTACTTAAGAAAGCGCTACAGCTGGGTTTTCGTCGTTTCAAGTGCCAAAGCCTTTAAACGCTTCGTCGACATTGTGGTCTCCACGAGCGTTTTGACACTGCTTAGCCCTCTCTTTCTCTTGATTGCAGGCTTAATTAAAGCAACCGACCGTGGCCCTATTCTCTACGTATCGAACCGTGTTGGCCAATGGGGTAAAGAATTCCGATTCCCAAAATTCAGGTCGATGCATGTGGATGCGGAAGAGCGTAAAGCACGACTAGAGAATGAGCTAGGTCAAAGCGTAACCTTTAAGATGAAAAACGACCCGCGTGTGACATGGGTAGGACGTGTCATTCGTAAGACCAGCCTAGACGAGCTTCCACAACTGTGGTGCGTCCTGAAAGGAGAAATGTCTCTGGTTGGTCCGAGACCTCCACTACCATCAGAGGTAGAGAAATACACATTAGCCGAGCGACGTCGTCTAGACATCGTCCCAGGCCTAACCTGCATCTGGCAAGTCAGTGGTCGATCCGATATCCCTTTCCAAGAGCAGGTTCAGTTAGATTTGGAATATATACGTAGTCAAAGTTTCTGGGTGGACCTGAAAATCTTGTTAAAGACCATCCCAGCAGTTATTCTAGGCAAGGGGGCCTACTAGAATGAAAGCTGTACTTGATGCCACAGGTTTTAGTGCCGATCTGATGCCGCTTGTGCAGCATCGTCCAACCCCTTTATTCCGTGTTGTCGACAAGCCAATCATTATTCATGTGATTGAATTTCTGGTACATAACGGATTCACCAAATTCGAAATTGTCCTGAGTCATCTGCCGGAGCAAATTGAGGAGGCTTTGGATGAGGGCACTCGATGGGGCATCAAGATTACCTACCACCTCGCACGTGATCCTCAGAAGCCATTCTCAGTGCTAGCACCTGTGGCACACGGTTGGAAGGATTCATTAGTACTGGTTGGAAGGGCGGATGTTCTCCCTGATTTCGACCCTATCAAGCTTAAGAATAGCGGTCATACAAAACCTCTATTCCTATTCACTCAAGAGGAGCGATGGACTGGCTGGGGTCTAATGTCCCCCACCTTTCTGGCAACCATGCGAACCGACGCTCCCTTTAATGCCCTGCCTGAGCATGTTCACGACTACCATAAGCAGTTAACTAAGAATCCTGTCATGGAAGCGATATCTTTTGGTGGCTGGCAAAATGCCAATACTGAAGTTATCCAACAGCGTACTTCCAGCGCAGCATTTCCCTCTTCCTCTCGTATGGTTGAGCCAGGCATCTGGCTTTCACGAGCCACTGCCATTCATCCGACAGCAACAATTACACCGCCAGTGTTCATCGGGGATCACTGTCAAATTCTTGAAGGGGCAAATATCGGCCCAAATGTGATCATCGAAAACCACTGCATTATCGATCGACAATCGGTAGTAGAGAACTCGATTATATGCCAACAGAGCTACGTGGGAAGGTCATTGGAAATACGTGACGCGGTAGTCGACCGTAACACTCTAATTAACTTATCGTTAGAAACAGCCGTGACCATTCACGATGACTTTATTTTAGCCCATTTGGCTCCACCGCCTATAAGCCAACAACTATTTGGAATGTTTGAACGCATACTGGCGCTGGGAATGCTGTTAGTGTTAGCGCCTCTAGCAGCTCTTCTGGCTCTGTTTTGGGGCGTCAAGAGCACTAAGGTGGTCAAATTACCGGTTCGTACGCAAGTTACACCCCTGCCAACCTTTCAATTCTACACATATGAAAGACCAGAAGGTTGGTTAGGAGGGCGACTTTGGCGCCACCTTCAGTTTGTCCCATCTCTGATCAACATAGCCAAGGGCGAGCTGCATTTTGTTGGCGTTCATCCCTTAACACCCCTTCAGATGGATCGCCTACTGCCGGAATGGCAAAAGCTCTACAAAAAAACCAAGGTAGGGCTGATCACTTTGGCCGATGTCGACTATACCGAACAGCCTTCTGAATCCGAACGCTTCGCTTCAGAAACATATTATGCTGCACATCAAAGAGTTCGGTTTGACCTACATGTCTTTTGGCGCTGGCTTGGTGTAAAACTGCGCCACCTGCTACACCTCAATTAAATCCTAAAATTCCGTTTTTACCTCATGTACTTGAGAAAAAACGCGAATTGGGTTACCAAGGTAGTTAAATAGATAACTTATATTAGGTGTGATATGCGCAGAATTGTCTTAATAACAGCCTGGCTTGCTATCATTTGCGCCGCCGTCGGCGGAACAGTGGCTTACTTAGCCGTTCAAGCGGAGAATCGCAAAGAATACCAAGATTTCAAAAAAGCTCAAGAACTTCTGGCTGCGGGAAATCCGCATCAAGCCTTAGATATTATTGAGCAATACGGCTCACAACTATCTGCAGCAACACCGAAGGAACTAGACTGGCTTCCGCTGAGCGTAGATGCACTAGCCCAAACCCAAGACGCCAACAGCCTATTAGCCCTATACCAAGGCTTTCCACGAGGTTTCGACAAGAATGAAGAAGCTGTCCTGTTGGTAGCTTCAGGGCTTTTAGCACAGCGTAAGGTGGATGACTATCACATTTTAAAGGATAAGTGGGCCGCCAAAGCAACTAAAGAACCCGAATGGTTCAACCTCGACGCCGATGCACTGATAGTCGAAGGTAAACAAGAAGAAGCACTGGCTCACCTTAAATCTAAAGAGTTTGACGGCCCACAAGATACTGGGCGCCTTGTACGACTTTCACTCATATACGCTCGCGATAACTTAGCCGAATCGTGGAACACTTTAAACAAAGCTCTGGCAAAGGATCCAAAGAATACCGACGTAACGACATACCGAGCACAAATCCTTGAAGCCATTCACAAGCCAGCTTTAGCGCGAATAGAGTACCTAAGCGCTATCCAGAAAGACCCCAATAATGCCGACCTTGTCTATCAACTGGGGGAATTCTACAGACGAAATAATCACTATCCCATGGCAATTGATACATGGAGGCAGGGCCTTCAGCTAGCTAATAGCAACGAGCTATGGCTAAAAGCCCTCTTCTGGTCGCGAATGACCTCTCCAATGAATCCAGAGCCTACTGTTGAGCCGCCCCAAACGGGTGATTTAGCGCCGCTACTAAGCTACATCTACCATTTGCCTAAGGGAGATTTTTGGGACGAGGCGGCCTTTGAAAAAGTTCCGGACAACTCCAAATACCTCAGAACACGCCAAGAGACCTTTTGGCTGCGTTTAAGCCAAGCGCTATTGGATGATGAAGAAGCGCACGCTGCAGAGCTACTAGACTTCAATACCTTCCATGCCTCTAGCTGGTCACCGCACCTTCAGAACGCCCTACAACAAATCCTTGCATACCGCCGATACGGCATCCTGCATATCGACGAAGTTGCTAGCTCACAAAATCTCATTGATAAAGGAGAAGTAGATCCAGGACAAGGCCCTGTCATCCACCAATTCTTCAAAGCACTAAAAACGCTAGCAGCGGCTTCTCCAGCTGGTTTACCAGCAGAGAACGTACCAGATGACATGCGCTCACTACTCACAAGTAAGTATGCGTTCCCCTCTGCCCTGCTAGCCGCTGGATGGTTGGAGGCAGCACTGGTGTGGCCATTGCCTGCTGCCCTTCCCGCCGATTTCCCTGAATGGGTTGCCTTCGCATATACACAAGCGTTACGTTATAACCGCAGCCCGCTAGAAGCTCTAAACTTCGCCACAAAGCAAAAAGCATCCCCGCCATTATCCTTGTTAATTGGCGAGCTAATGATCGCAACAGGCAGCCCCGATGCTGGACTGGAGCAACTAAAGCCCCTAGCAAAATTGAAAAGTGATATCGGAACACGAGCAGCATGGCTTATCAGCCTCATAGAAATTGAACGTAAGCAGTACGACCAAGCTCGCAAAACAATACAATCCCATCCCCTATTGGCTAGAAACCTTATCGGTAAGGAAGCCATGGCGCGAATAGCCCTGAAAGAGGGAAAAATTGCGCAAGCAGATGAGATGTATGCAGCTTTGGAAAAGGACTCTTTAGAAGCGAAATTCTACCTAGCACGCCGCGCCTATGCCGAAAAACAATGGGATAGGGCACTCAAGTTAACAGAACAGCTGATTGTCGAGTTTCCCGACAATCCAGAATTACACAAAGACCTCCAGAAATTACGCGAACTCTCACAAGCAAAGGATTCGCCATGATAAAGTTTGCACGTATCTTTCTTGCCACTGCCATCGGCATCAGCACCTTTTTAGCAACCGAAGCTTTTGCTAATCCTGATCGATCCAATACAGGACGTACGCTTTACGATCGCAATCAGGG
Source organism: Chlamydiales bacterium (assembly GCA_030679955.1). Taxonomy (GTDB): domain Bacteria; phylum Chlamydiota; class Chlamydiia; order Chlamydiales; family JAJFMA01; genus CAMFKD01. The sequence goes on from JAUXSF010000024.1 coordinate 92,780, forward strand.
AATGAAAAAGTACCAACGCCAACGAGCACAACCGTGTGGCAGATCTGCACAACGCGGTTGCTACTACGAAGATGAAAACGGGGATTACTACTACACACGTAGAAATCCATATGATTCTACCTATTGGGCTCCGGACGCTCATCCCGATAACGCCGGAAACGAAAGCCAATAGGATGAAGATTGCGTGGACAGCATTTGTTCTGGACGGAGGTCGCACAGGAATAGCGACCTACGTCTTCAATATGCTGCAAGCGCTTAGTCAAATCGACCGTCTAAATGACTACAACATCCTTATGCCTGAAGGCGTTCAGAAGCTCATGCCGCCTCTGGGCCAAAATTTTACTCAAACGATCACCCCAGCAGCCATAGAAAAACCCCTAGCAAACATTGCATGGCACAACACCGTCCTGCCCTGGCAAGCGCGCGGTGGCCGCTATGACCTTATTCATATCCCCAGCATACGACGCATCCCATTAGTCAAAACGTGCCCTATCATCGCAACAGTGCATGATATGGCCGTGTTTAACATGCCGGACAAGTACGACACCGCCCGCACTATCTATCATCGCCATTTTCTATCCCGCCTCATCCACCGCTGCGATCACATCATTACTGTAAGCAACTATACCAGGGGCGATATCATACGCTTTACAAACTACCCAGAAGAGCAGATCTCTGTGATTTACAGCGGCATAGATCACACGACGTTTCGCCCACTTCCGCGTATAGAGGCTTATGAAGAACTCCATAAGCGCTACGGCATCACCGATCCGTTTATCGTCTATGTGTCCCGCGTGGAACATCCAGCCAAAAATCACCTTAACCTTATCAAGGCCTTCGAGCTTTTTAAAAAGCGCCACCCCACCTCACATCGCTTGGTATTAGCAGGGCCAGATTGGTCGGGCGCTGAGGTCGTAAAGGCCTACGCACGTGACAGTCGATACAGAGATTCCATTCAATTTCTAGGTTCAATACCACGTGAAGATATTGTCCGCCTTTACTCCGCGTGCGATTTTATGGCGTTCCCCTCTCTCTTTGAAGGGTTTGGATTTCCTTTGCTAGAGGCGATGGCGTGTGGAGCTCCTGTTATTTGCTCTAAAACCACCTCTCTAGGAGAGCTTGCACAAAATTTCGCACTAACTTTTGATCCTAAGGATCCTAAGGCTATCTGTTCCGCTATGATCTCTATAATGGAAGATAGCTACCGCGATTCCAGAGTTCGCAAGGCCAAAGAGTATGCCGCCACATTCGACTGGCACAACGCCGCACGAGAGGTCTTGAAAGTCTACGCTAGCTGTGCTAAGTAAGAGATCTAAGCAAAGGCATTGTCATGAGTCCAGCGTCGCAGCCAGCAGTCGCCATCATTATGCGTTCCAAAAACGAAATGCCTTATACCGAGGCAGTTTTCGATGCATTGGATGCGCAAACATACCGCAACTTTGTACTTTATAATGTGGATTCAGGCTCGACAGATGGAACCATCGAACTGGTTCATGAGAAAAATACCGACCGATCAAAAATTATTGAAATAGCCCCTGACGATTACGTCCCGGGCAAGGTGTTGAACATGATGATCGAGCAGGCAGCCGAGAGAATCATCGTGTTTCTGAATGCTGATGCTATTCCTCAGAGCAATCAATGGCTTGAGAATTTATTGCAGCCGATTCTTTCCGGTGAAGTCGATGGCACAATGAGCCGACAAGTAGCTAGGGAAGATGCTCATTTTATTGTTAAACAAGACTATATTCGCGCCTACGACCCCATACGCTTCCCTGGCGGCATTTTGGAAGATTTTTTCTCCGCCGTAGCTTGTGCTTTTAAAAAGGAGCTATGGGAAGAAACCAAGTTTTACACAACAGGTTATGCAGAAGATCTCGCTTGGTGCCGCGAATGCCAGGCAAAAGGTCGACGCTTTAAGCTAGTAGCCGATTCGGTGGTCGAACACTCGCACAATTACAGCCTCAAAGGTCTATATCGCAAGCGTTACCGACAAGGTGTTGCTTTTGGGTATATTTACGGCACAGCACCAAACGGATTAGCTAGGCTGTATCAAGTCAGTAAAGAAATCATTAGAGACACCATAAACGCTGTAAAAGATCTGCAGCCACATACCATCCCCTATAACCTGCTGTATCGCTCTGCCATTCACCTTGGGTACCACCAAGGGAATAGAGAAGGGCTAAAGCGCTACCGAAATAAGTAGGTGGTATGGGCAAATATACAGTTCAGGGCTCGGCAGAATTTGAACAACAAGTAGATAGCGATCTGCAACGTGTTGTCGACGCTATCCATTCCTTACCACAAGCGAAATCCGTGCTTGCAGTTGTCTTGGCGGGAGGATATGGCAGAGGTGAGGGCACTCCGTTTTTAGAAAATGGCATTCAAAAACCATTCAATGACTATGACCTCATCGTTATCAGTCAAAACCTATCCAAATCTGAATTCAATAGCCTTAAGGAGTCCATACGCCAACTAGAACAGCCCCTGACAGAAGCCATTGGAATCCACATCGATCTGTACCTTCACAGCCCATCGACACTTAAACATGCTGAACCATCGCTCTTGAATTTCGAAGTCCGCTACGGACATCGCGTGATCCATGGTCCACAAGATATACTAGAGGCCATGCCTAATTATAGCCTCACAGACGTGCCACTTGATGAAGGAACCAGGCTACTACTAAATCGTGGTAAGCTTTTGCTAGATGTCAAAGTAGGCTTGGGCGGAGACTCCCCTCTATCCGAAGAAAAAATACAGCGCTTCAAAAAATTTATCTGGAAAAGTCATCTTGCCTTTGGCGATTGCCTTCTTCTAGCCTTTGGCAACTATGACGTCAGCTATCGGGAAAAGGCAAAACGCATCGAATCTTATCTAACCGAGGAAGATCTTCCCGATCCGCAATGGATGATAAGTCGCTACCTAAAAGCCATAGAGTTTAAGTTCAATGGCGATCTATCCGTGCTTGGCTTAGATGATCTCTATCATGCGTTTAGCGATACGGTGCGCTACTACCTGGGCTTTCTGCTATGGTATGAGGGACGTCGTTTAGGAACTGCATTACCAAGCTTGCAAACATACTGCGCAAAACTACCTTTATGTTCTACCTCAGGCAAGCAAAAGGTTAAAGCGCTGGCTCTAAATGGGAGTTTACTAGGAGCGGGCATGTTCAGCCCCAACTACCGTTGGGCATTAATGCATCCACGTAACCGCCTCTACCCCGCGCTCTGGCTACTCCTAAGCTTTGAAAGCAGTATTCACATGGATCTAGGCCTGATGATTCAACTGCTAAACGGCGACCGTAATTACGGAAAGCTGCTGCAACGATTCTATGATTTACGCGCGAGGTTGGCATGAAAAGTAATAAGGTGTCTCTTTTCCTTTTCATCGATGCGATGGGCTGGGAGCTCGTCGAGCGCTTTCCGCACTTCCTAGCGTCCATAGCGCCCGTTAGAAAGCGCCTTAAGACAATCTTTGGCTATTCAAGCGCATGTGATCCATCCATTATTTCTGGTTTGATGCCTTCAGAGCACGGTCTGTGGTCATCTTTTTACTACTCACCCGAACTGTCGCCTTTTAGACCATTTCAGTGGATGAAAGTACTACCAAGCTTTATTGCCGACAATCACCGCGTACGCAGCCGCATCAGCCGTTATGTTGCCAGCCGCCTCGAGTACACAGGCTATGTGCAACTTTACAACGTGCCCTTCAAGTACTTGCAATACTTCGACTACGCGGAAAAAAAACGCATTTATGCTCCCAATGGCCTACCGCAGGGCCGAAACATATTCGATGTGATGGTAGAGGCTGGAATCCCATACCATATGGCGGCGCCTAATACGGATGATCTCACTAAAATCAACACCGCAATCGAACAGCTGAATAAAGGTGAAATATCGCTAGCTTACCTGACTCTGGGACAACTAGACGCCCTCATGCATAAGGTAGGAACCACTCACCCAAAGGTTTCGCAGCTGTTGGAGTGGTATGAACGACATCTCGAAAGAATAGTCCAAACAGCTAAACAAAATTATGAAGAGGTCAGTGTCTATGTCTTCGCGGACCATGGAATGCATGACACGATCGGAAGTTTTGACCTTCAGAAGGAAATTATAGCTCTGGGGTTGGACTACGGCACCGATTATGCGGCGATGTACGACTCTACAATGGCACGCTTCTGGTACCTAAATGATCGTGCTCAAGAACGCATTTTATCCAAGCTCCAGGATCTACCGGTCGGACGAGTTTTGTCGGATAAAGAACTACAAAATCTTGGCGTTTTCTTCCCAGATCGACGCTATGGAGAAACCATTTTCCTACTAAATTCTTCAATGATGATTGCTCCAAGCTTTATGGGACAAAAACAAATCCCAGGGATGCATGGCTACCATCCAGATGATGCGGAAAGCTGCGCAGCTATGCTTAGTAACCAGGAGCTGCCTGAAGAGTTGCACTCCATTCATCACATCTTCAACATCATGCAATCCGAACTGCAAATAAAACAGCTTATTACACCCTCATGAGCTTCCTAGCATAGGCAGACATACGCACCAAATAACTGCGTCTACAATTCAGCGTGAAGTGATGTAGGCGTAATAGCCCCACGTGATAGATGATGCCTAGCGGTAGCTCAAATACGTGCAATATTTCCCCTCCGTAGCTAAAAAATTGGTCGCTGGGAAAAAAATCGCGCTATAAAAGATGACAAGCAACTTGCGTGGCATGCTGTTCTTGGAAAAGCTGCGGAAGTACTGTTTTGACCATCTCTCTGAACCTATCCCTATGTGAACCGACCACCCCAACGCGAGGGCCTAAGTTACCGGCATGCTAAGGAAGCGTACCATTTTGATCATTGCTGTTGGAGTGGTATGAAGGCATCTCGAAAGACTCGTTCAAGCAGCCAGCGAGAACTATGAAGAGATCAGCGTATGTCTTTGCCGATATAGCATGCATGACACTATCGGCAGCTTTGATCCACAGAAAGAAATTGTTGCTCTAGGATTAGATTACTGCACCGGTTACGCTGCAATGTATGACTCAACCATGGCAGCTTTTTTGGTATCTGAATGATCGTGCGCCAGAACACATCTTGTTCAGGCTACTTGATTTACAGTCGGACGGGCGTTGTCTGACAAAGAGCTGCAAAATCTAGTCGTTTTCTTTCCAGATAGGCGTTATGGAGAAGCTATTTTCCTCCTTAACTCCTCAATGATGATTGCCCGAAGCTTCGTGGGGCAAAAGCAAATTCCAGGTATGCGTGGGTACCATCGCCTATGCATCTATATTTCTAGCCTTCTAAAGCGTAAGAAGCTGGGGGAAGAGATTAACAAGCTGCTTCCAATCCAAAGTGCTCTTATCAATCGGTTGGATAACAATCAAGATAGGTTCTTGGCTGGAAGCTCCCAGGCTTAGCCTGCGTAAGGTAGCTTGCCACCAGTACTTTAAAGGCGCGTCATAGTGCTCTTTGCCATTTGAAAACCAATACATTGCATCTTGTTCTTCCTTACCTTTGCGGAGCTTTACGAAAGCTACGGAACCACCGTCCGCAAGAGGAAGCGACTTTTGCTCGACAACTTCCCATCCGCTACCTCTAAAGCAATACAAAGGGTCATGAACAGCATGTCGGTTATTGGTGCCATCCAGGGCACTGATAAATAGATCCTGGCCGCCAACACGGTATACACGTTTTAAGACGTTAACATTCTTAAAGAAGCCCTGTTCCCAGGGTGATAGAGGAATATTTCGACCTACGAAAGAGGGGCCATAAAGTGGTAACTCATCAATACGCTTGCTTGCATCTTGCAAGGGAATAAATTGCCATAGCAACCCTAAGATAACCGCAAGAGTTAATCCTGACCAGAGAAGTATCTGCTTATTCTTGTTCATTCTCGGTTCTCCGCGATGTGAGGAACATAACGACTGTACCAATAGATGCTATAACGATTTGAATAATTGGAATGACAACAAAAGGCAGCCCCTTAATCATCCATCCAAAGCCAGGCAGCCATGCTAGCGCAGTGCCCACCCATATAGGCACTCCCAAGCTGAAGGGAATAAGGCCGGCAATCGCTAATGCGAGTCCAATATGTTTAAGCATATTTAGAGAGCCCAACATCCCAAGCAACGAGGCGACGATGGCGGCACCTAGTAGCCATGGTTGAGATCCCTTAGGCTTTTCGTTCAGAATGCAATAGCCTATATGCCAGAAGGCCGGCAGACACCAAATAATGAAGGCTATCCAAGCATATTTCACAGCTGGAGCTGTCAACCAAGAAACTGGTAGATCAGATGCCTGCCAGACGCAGTAAGCTAGGATAGCTGCTTCAAGAGGTGACGGAAGGCTTGATTTCACTTCGCTATCTCGTTTTAGGAACAACTTTTGGAGCTTGAGCTTCGAATACCAACCAACTTATTACAAACATCATTACAAGGATGAACCATCCGCCCCATGTGTGGAAAGCTCCGAGGGCAAACTCGCGTCCGTACATTAGTGCTACGGTGCTAATGACGACTATTCTACTGGTATTGGCGATCCATGCCATCAGAATCAAAAACGCTACATTTGGCCAATATCGATTGGTGTCACCCAAAATAATATAGGCAACCACAGAGCCTGCTATCAGCATAGACTGCAGCGTATTAAGGCCTGCACAGGCTGCTTCCACCGATATAGGCAGTTGCTCAATTAGCAGCGTCGTTCCCTCGTACTTCACGTCATAACCTAATCCAGCAAAAAGCGTTGCCGTTACCCAGGCTCCTGAGAGCCGGAAGTACCAGCCTAGCTGTTGCATATCCAAAGTAATCCATGGGAAAGATAACAACGGCAGAACAAGCAATTTTTTGACGCTGGCGTGATCTTGAGGTACGATACGTTGACGCAGCCAGGTCCACAACAAAATGGTCCAGCCCAAAGCCAGTGCAAGAGTACTATCCCCTACAATGCCACTAAGAAACAATGCCACGCACAGAATTAGTGGTTTTGTAGGAAGCTCCAACGGCTTTTCTTCAACAATATGCCACGGGCGCCCTAACCACCAGAAAACCGGTATGGCCACAAGGATCGGCAGAGTATCCTCTGCCGATGACATCCAGGTCACATCCCTAAGCCAAATAAACAGAGCCAAGAGAGCTAAAGCTGTGAGTATACCGTAGTCTTTTGTGGTCATCTTCTACTTGGGTTTATTGGCATTCACGGGCTGTTTCTGTTCGGCCTTGCCTGATTGCTCAGTAGACTTCTGTAAAGCTTCCGGCAAAGGTTTACCGGTAGCTTTGCTTTCTTCTTCCAAAATCTTCTCGTAGTTTTGACGTAGAAGCATATTGTTAGGGAACTCTTTCAAGAGAACTTCTGTAAGTTCTTTTGCTCGACCCCAGTTTTGTTCTGAATATGCTTTACGCGCCAAGTAGGATTTAGCTTCCCAGGAATCTGCTTCAAGGGCGCTATACAACTTATCCGCTTGGTCTGCATTACCTTCTAGCAGTGAGATACGAGCAAGAGCTTCTCTACCCAATACATCTTGGGCCAAGCGTGCGTTGGAATTGATCATCTCTTTTGCTTTATCAAACTGCTCTCTCTCTATGTACAACAACGAAGCCAACCAAGTGGCACGGAAACCAACGTCATCCTGCAGCTTTGTGAGTGGCAATAGCTTCTCCAGTCCAGCATCTGGACTATCGGTGGAGATTAGCAACTCACCAATCAACAAGGTCAAAGCAGGCGTTTGCTTCTGCTTGGTTGCAAAGTTTAAGGCCTGCAAGTTGCCTTGGTTGTAGCGTAGAGCTTGAGTTAAGCCATACGTAAACCAATCGGGCATATCTTCAGGAAGTACAGTATCTTTATTGAGCTCCAGAGCCGCCTGTAGCCAACCAGTAGCTAGGAAGGATGCCGAGAAGACTTCATTGCTCTTAATTAGGGCCAAGAGATTAGCGGGTATCTCAACTTTACCCTCTGCAGCCTGCTTACCAGCCAAGCTTTCTAGTTCTGTGAAGAACGGATGGCGCTGGTCAGCTACAGGGGTTACACCCTGTTCATCGGCCGCCGCTTTGGCCAAATCTTTTGTTTGGCTAGTATCAAGCACTAAGGTGCCAGATTTGCGGTAGGTAAGAACACGTTTGAGCAGAGTTTCAAGCTCAGTATTCCAACTCACTGGATTAAAGTGATTGTACTGCAATAATTCCAGTGCCTTGTCATCCTTTCCATCCTTCAGTGCTTGCGCAAGGCGTAGCCAGAAGGTTGCTTGCTGACTTTGCAAGAAACGGTTTCCATCAGCCACAGTTTCGAACTTCTCCGTGTCCCAAAACTGATCGGGCTTTAAGGACAGTAGGAATTCAATTAGCGGCTTTAGCTCGCCCTGAGGTACTTTGCTAGCATCAAACTTGAAATCCGTTGGTGTGGCCACACGTGTCCAAAACCATGCTTTCAACCATACAAAATCGGAGAGTGGATTATCGAGGCCATCTTCCCACACTTTTAGTGCTAGCTTGTAGCGACCATGGCGTCGATAAAACTCTGCCAGCTGATCTCGCATGACAATGCTTTCTGGCGCCAATCGTGCCGCTGCCAAGTACTCCGTCAAAGCTAGGGGTGTCTTACCCACAGCTTCTAATAAGCGAGCGCGGTATGATCTAACTTCAGGATTCTCAGGATCCTTCTTATAGGCCTCTGTTAGATATTCCCATGACATTCTTGGATTCTCTTCTACACTAAGAAGAGCAAGACGTATCAGACGTGGAATATCTTTATTTCCATCAAATGACTTAGTATTCAGAAAGGCGATGGCTGCCGCACGGTCACCGTCGATGAGTTGTTTGTCCGCATCCAGAACGAACCATATCTCTGGCTTGCCTTCACGCCCTTTCCATTTCTCTCGTAGCTCGACATAATCATTTGTACGAGCAATCTTAATCAGTACGTCAGCAACAACAAGAGCTGCATCTTCGTTCTTTTCGACAGACTTTGGATACTGCTCAAAAAGCCACAAGATACGCTCTGGGCTCTGTGTTGCCACGGAACCTTTTACAAACAGCTCCACCCACTTTTGGGGTACTTCGCCATCGCTGCCGAAGCGCTGTTGGTATTTTTCAATTAGTGCTAGTGCTGGTTTGGGCTGCTTTTCATTAAGCAACCTTTCAGCCTCTACCTGATCCAATTTTTCTTGTTCAGGAGAGTATTTCTCACGATGGAGATAATCCCAGATATGATGTCGGTAGACTATTGCTAAGCTACCGCCTATCACAACCACTAGAAACATTAGCAAGATGATAATTCTGCGCATAAATGGACTCCCGTCGTAAACATTGAGCGCGATCATAAATCGAATATATCTTTTTTTTGACACAACGGAACATTTTTTAAAAGCAGGAAGGAAGATTATCAGTGATATACGGCTTTTTTTCCCTAATTTGACATAAATCTCTACGAAGAACATAAAAAAAGATAGAGATTACCTCAGTGAGGGCTCTTTATGACTACTCAGTTTGTATCAAGCCTTTCCCAAGAAGGCGACAGTGCAAAGGCAGGTAGATCAGTCGCACATGAGGGTAAACTCAAACTCGGGGGCAATGCTCCCAACCTAGGCCTTCTCTTTTGCTCCTCCAATTATGATTACCCAGCTGTCCTTGAAGGAATTAAGTCTGCCATTGGAAATATTCCCTTAGTGGGCTGCTCTTCAGCTGGCGGGTTCACAGAAGAAGGCATGGTGAGGAAAGGCATAATTTTAGCCCTAATCTCTTCCAACACCCATCAATTTTATACAGGCCTGGGTCAAAACATCCAAAATAACGAAATAGCTGCACTTACGGCGGCATGCAAACGCTTTCCAGACTCCATTAAGGACTATTCCAACCTATCAGCCCTGCTTTTTGTGGATGGTTTGGTGGGCATGGGCGAAGAAACTGTTCTGGCTGCCTCCGGTATATTTAATGAAAGGGTAAAATTTGCCGGCGGTGCTGCTGCAGATAACCTGGAGTTTAAGAAAACCCAGGTCTTTTGTGACAAACAAGTGGCAGAGGATGCCGTATCTATCTGTTATACAGCCTCCAAACAACCAATCATCATTAAAGTTGGGCATGGGCACAGAGCGTTATCCGAGCCCCTGACCATAACCAAAGCCCAGGGCAGTATACTCTACGAGATTGAGGGAGAGCCTGCCGCGCACGTTTGGAGAGAACAACTAAAAAAGAAAGCCAAAGAGTTGGGTCTTTCTGTGCAGGATATCGAAAATCCAAATAATTTTTCACGACTGCTACTAAAGCATGAAGCAGGACTGGTGACACGTGCGGGTTATAAAATACGCTTTCCAATTTCCTGTAACGCGGACGGATCTCTGAACTTCGTTTGTACGATTACCGAGGGAACAATCATTAAGATCATGGATAGCACGCCAGACGATCAGATAGCGTCGGCTCGAGCCACTGCTACAGCTGCTTTTGAGGCTGCTAAGAATACAAAAATTGCTGGAGCTATCATCTTCGACTGCGCATGCAGAGGAATGATACTGAAGGAACGCTACAAAGAGGCTGTTGTCGCCATGAAGATAGCCCTAGGATACACCCCTCTCATTGGGGTTCAGACATATGGAGAAATAGCCATGGAAGAAGGCGAGATCAGTGGATTTCACAACACAACAACAGTCATCGCGTTAATCCCTGATTGAAAAAATGGCTAAAGTTCGACGGTTGAAGGCTTGGCCATGAGATACAATTCAATCAAAGCAAAGACGCCTAGAACAATGAATACCCCATAAGACCAAGGTGGAACAGCTTGCTGAAACGTTAACGCTAGCAAGACAACAAACTGCAACGCTGTCGTTACTTTCCCACACCAAATAGCACGGAATTGATAACGTACCCAGTCGCCGGTGATGTGAAGATATACACCAAATATGATAACGGCGAAGTCGCGACAAAGTAGTGCGGCCATAGATGCCAGGGAAAGATGCCCTTCCATGATAAACACTGTAAACGCAAAGACGACAAAGAATTTATCCATCAGGGGATCTAGAACAGCACCTAATTGCGTAGAGTTGCGAAAGCGCCGTGCAAAATAGCCATCCAAACAATCCGTCAACATAGCTCCAACAATAGCTAAACAGCGTAATGTTGGGTTTTCGGTTAAAAAAGCCAATGCAAGCGGGGCACGTAGCACTGACAAAAAGTTGGACAAATTGATCATACTATAAACTAAAGCGAGCCGTTATGGTTGCAGGCACTTCTTTTATACCAGATGAACAGGCCTACTGAAATGAAAATCATGAAAGCCACAGATAACACAATCACTTCGTAGGTGTGAAAATAGTGCAGGAGAACGCGGTAATTCTCTCCAAACTGATGGCCAAGGTTAAAAAGTACGGCCGTGGCGATGAAAGCTCCAACCCCGTCCCGAAGCATGAATCGAGGAAAAGGCATCCTCCACAATCCACAAGTCATAAAAATGCAGTTACGAAATCCAAAAGGAATAAAACGACCGATGATAAAAGTTAGCACGCCAAAGCGCTCTAGAAAATGACCTATTTTATTCACCCGCGCTGGTGTGATGACATGCCGGAAAAAGCGCAGACCGTAAAGTCGCGGCCCGAAATATCTTCCTATCCAATAGGCTTCATAAGCAGAGAAAAAAGCACCAGCCAGAAGCCAAACAAACATTAGCCAATAATTCTCTGGGGCGCAAGTAGCCACTAACATCCCTGCCAGCATCACCAAAATATCTTCGGGAAGCGGGATATTTAACCCCGTCAAAAGAATCATCCCAAAAAATAAATAGTGCGCGTATTGCGCGTTAGAGCAAAAAAAATTGGCAAATTCTTCCATCAAAAAAACTTATGTAAAGTTCTTGGATCTTTCCCATCTCTTGTGATAAGGAGGAAAGTTCCATACTATACCAAATAAAAGATGGGAATGCCAACACTAACCTCCAGCATAAATAGAAAACTTGTCGAAGCGTGTCATTTTTTATCACATGCGCAGGGCGACGGCCACGTCGCAATAAACAATACTTTAAATCAGGGAATGCCGGCGGTCGTTGCACTAGAGCCCTACATGGGAACCATATCGGTTCCTGTGGATATTGATATTGGATCTTCCTTCAAAGCAGTTTGCTACTATCTACACTCTGAAAAAGATTTCTATACCTCCCCAAGATATATCACGAATGTAGAGGACATCCCAGAGGGCACTTTTCTGATCCTTACTCAAAATGACCATGGCTATTCCTGCTATTTTGCACTTTCCCATGCCGACCAAATGGTTTCTCTTGCCCCGCATGATGCAGTGACGATGACCCTCAAGGCAACTAGCGGCACCAGCCGAAGAGCTAATCAAAGGCGCTGGGCTTTGGTAGCCTGTCGCGGTGACACCGCGGACCAAGCGCTGTCTAGCGCGATGCAGATAGCTCTGCGGCTCACCGGAGGCCTAGGGAAAATGCTCAAAGATAAGAGCGATCTACCGGTATGGCTCTCAACCTTAGGTTGGAACTCAAAACTATTAGGCGATAACCTCTGCTACGACAGCATCATCTCAGCTATTCGCAACCTACGCTCTGAAGGGTTCGGAATCGGCTATGTAATTATAGAAGAAGGATGGCAACACCTGGCCGTCAACTCCAAAGACCGATTGCTGCGTCCTTGCTTGGCTAGCTTTGATGCCGACCCTAAGCGCTTTCCAAGTGGCCTAAGGGGTCTCGTAGACGCCTTAAAGGACTTGGGCGTAAATCAGGTCGGAGTCTGGCACGCTATAATGGGAGCCAAACACGGTCTTCGCCCCGATATAGCACGCGATTATGATCTGCCACCAGACGATAATGGGCGACTCTTTCTAGGGTATGACCTCGGTAGAACATTCCAATTTTATTTCGACTATTATGGATACCTACGACAACAAGGTATCACCTTTGTTAAAGCTGGTAATCAGCTGGGAACGCGCGCCTTTTGCCGTGCTGGCATGGATGTCACGCAACTGCACCAAAACCTACAGATAGCGATGCAAGGGGCGGCAAACATTCATTTTAACACGGCACCGCTTAACAGCGAATGCTTGGGATGTAAAAATCTATTTTACTGGCCGACGTCTCACATTTCTCGAGCGGCAGATGATGTGGATCTCGCCCACTTCTCCGGAGTTCTCAGAACTATAAGAAATAACCTCTCCAATGCAGTGTGGTTGGGGCAAATGATGCAGCCCGACTTCGATATATGGCGGACGGATGCTGAAGGTCATGAAATGCTGGCAACCTTCCATGCCTTAAGCGGGACTTTATTACAGATAGGCGACTACTCAGGCTCCATACACTCAGCTCTGCTAAAAAAAATTGTTCTACCGTCCGGTAAAGTTCTAACAAGTGACCATTTACTTAAGCTCTGTCCAGATAGTGTTTTTGTAAATCCTTTAGATGAAAAGCAAGCCTACAAAGCTTACACCACAAAGCAAAACATGGGTGTCATTGCGGCTTTTAACCTGTGTTCAGGTCGCCGAACAGTTCATGGAACTGTCAGCGCAACCGACGTAGAAGGGTTAAAAGGCGAGCGATTCGCCGTGTATAGCCATCGTCGCGGCTTTTTAGGCGTGATTACCCACGAAGAAAAAATTTCATTCACTTTAAAACCACGTGAAAGCGATATTTTCACATTCTCCCCGCTAACGCGTGGCATCGCGGTTATAGGATCGCATACCTTTCTCCTTGCCCCTGGACCAATTACCGAGATCGTTATTGAAGACGATAGCATCCATATCGGGTCCATCGTCGCAGCGCCCATATTGTTATATTGCGAACATCAAATTCTCGAAATCAAACGAAATAATGAAATAGTCCCTTGGGAATATGACTATCGAAGACATCTGCTTTGCTTAGATACTCGCCTTCACGTCGAAGAAATTCCTTCTATCTATTCCATTACTCTCGAATAAGAGGATGTTAAGAAAATCCTTCTGATCGACTAATTTGACCTACTCTATTAGAATATACGCGGGAAGGGAGGATTAGCATGATATCTAGTTCAATCAATCGTATTTCAGAATTCGCAAAATCGTGGAGTAAACCAAAGGTTATCGAGCCTGAGGTAGTGCCTCCAAGTCCAGTTGTGGAGACGGTCAAATTGATCGCTGCAGTCACATTGGGCGGCGCGGTTATTGCAGGGATGCTTTACACTAGTGGCACCGCTATAGCATTGGTAGGAACAGCGTTAGCAGAATGCACTTCCGGTATAGTCCCTCTAGCAGCTGCATCAGAAGCTTTAATCGTCGTAGGCAACCTTGTCGCTCAAGCAGGACAAATTATTTTCGCTCCTGTCTATGTTGTCGTCTATAAAGGTCCTCGCTGGTTTCTGGAAAAAGCTTGCCCTTACGCTTACATGCATGTACGCGAAGTAGCGGTGGCAGCTGGATCTATTGCTTTAGAAGCATTTGGAAAGTTGCCTGCCATTGGCCAAACTTTTGAATATATGGGCAGTGTTTTCACCTGGATATACGAAGAAGTCATCTCTGTTGTTATTAAAATGATAGATCACTTCATTCAAGACCTGTTGAAAAACATGTTCAATGCCACAATGTATCTCGCTAAAAATGTAGCCGGACTTTCTACAAAGGCCTGGGACGTTACAGCGCATATTTTCTATCACATAGCGATCGAAGTCATTTGGCCAAGTGTTCAAAATGCTTTTGGTTCATTAGGTGCTACTTTTGCCTATCTAGGAACAAAGGCTGCTGATATGCAACATTGGGTGGTCGATTCAGTGATAAACCCCGCTTGCAACAAAGTCGTACAAATTGCTCAAGCAGTTTATACGCGAATCGTTCCTGGAGCTCAGGAAACGGCACCAGTAGTTGAAGAGGGCGTGCAAGCCATGGCCTCCAACATATTTGCCATCGCATAGCATTTATCCGCACAGATCACAAAGAACACAGATAGAGGATTTTTCCTCTTCTGTGTTCTTATTTTTTTTACAGAAAAAATTAAACGCAAAGACGCAGAGGCGCCAACATCTCTTTACGCATAAGTTTTTTTTGATCAAATATCTTTGGGAAAAATCCAGCCGCGAATGCGGCTAAAGCATGTAGCCCCGCGCGTTAGCGTGGGGTGAAAATAGCAATTGATATTGAGCCGTGAAAACGGCGACAGAGATGATTTGTGATTCTGTCGCCGTTTTCACAGCTAGATGTCCATATTTCGCATACCCTAAGCTCACGCTTGGGGCTATATGCTTTAGCCGCATTCGCGGCTGGATTTTATTTTGTCAAAAAAATTTATACAAAAAAATATGACGCCAAGACACAAAGAAAGTCATTTCTATTTCTTTGTTTCTTGGCGCCTCTGCGTCTTAGCGTTTAAATCCTAAACTCTAATCATCAGCTAGACAGAAGGTGCAATCGCCGCTTTCAAAGCCTGTTCGGAGGGCGTCTAGCTTCTTGCGTGAAATTCCACCCATAAACTCAATAGATTTTAGGAAACGCGCTCGCGCAACAAATTTACCCAATATTTGAACCGAGTCAAAAAGTGGCGGACCAAAACGCTTGCCCATAATGGATGAGAAGAGCAGCGGCATCATCACTTTCTTGTGATTCACACTGAACAGCTTCGCAACATCCTTAGAAGCTTGAAACAAGGCTGTTGATCCCCAGTCTTCAATGGCATCCAACTGCCAAATGATCGCTTGAAGGATATAGGCTCCTTGTCCGTCCTTCAAACCATCCACATGGAATAGTTCCGGGGTGTATCTGAGCTCATTGATGAAAAAGAAGTCACAAAGATCAAAAAATTCACCAAAGGTTTTTATGCGGGTGTGAATAAGCGGAATTAGTTTTCCGATTCGTTCCGGCACAAAAGCCCATTCTTGAAGCCTTGCCCATAGTTGATCAACAGGAATATTGTTAATCAAATACTGTTGATTCAACCAGTCCAATTTTTTTAGATCAAAGACAGCGCCCGAAACACCTATTCGGCTAACATCAAATTCGCGGACTAAGTCTTCAAAAGGATAGATTTCCTTATCCCCTGCCATGCTGTAGCCCATTAGCGACAAGAAGTTCAAAAAGGCTTCAGGAAGATATCCGGAGTCGCGGTAGTAAAAAAGCGATGTAGGATTTTTTCTCTTGGAGAGTTTTTTACCGTCAGTCCCTAGTAGCAGAGGCATGTGCATGAAAACTGGTGGAATCCAGCCAAAAGCTTCATATAAATAGACGTGCTTTGGCGTAGAACTCATCCACTCATCACCACGGATAATGTGTGTGATTTCCATCAAATGGTCATCAACGACAGCTGCGAGGTGATAGGTTGGAAAACCATCAGACTTCAACAAAACTTGGTCGTCGACATCAGCCCAAGGAACTGTAACGCGCCCCTTAATAGCATCCTCATAAACGCACTCACCAGTAAGAGGGACTTTTAAGCGGACGGTATATGATTGGCCGGCAGACATCCGTTCACTGATTTCCGCCTCACTGAGGTTTCTATAGCGACGGTCATAACCGCTGCGTTCTCCACGCGCGGCCGCTAGCTCGCGCATTTCTTGCAGCTCTTCAGCTGTAGCGAAGCACTTATAAGCCTTTCCTTGATCAAGAAGCTGCTGCACATGCTTTTGATAGATTTCCGTACGCTCAGACTGGCGATACGGACCAAATGGGCCGCCGACATCCGGACCTTCATCCCATTGAATACCACACCAGCCGAGGCTATCAAAAATACTTTGCTCGTACTCTGGGCGGCTACGTTTACGGTCCGTATCTTCGATACGCAAAATAAACTTGCCACCGTGATGTCTAGCAAAGGCCAAATTAAAAAGCGCCATATAGGCGGTACCAACGTGCGGGTCACCGGTAGGTGACGGCGCAATACGAACACGAACAGTCATAGGAAAGGATCCTTAGTTAGCTTGACCCATAAAAATAATCAGGTCTCTCATGATATTGTAACCTTCATTAAGTTGGAAGTCACTTTGCACAAGTCTGTCCAGACTGTCGTCTTCCAGGTCCTTGTCCTTTTCCTTACTTTCAATGTCCTTTATGAAGGCCTGATAGCCTTTGTTATTTGCTATGCGAACTTCTGAGTTCTTTTTAAGTTTGGGTAAGTATTTGTCATAGATGTCTAGTTTAGCTTGTAAGTCATACAGATAAAGCTTGCTCACGCGGGCGCGTTGCATCAATGGAATATCCATTAGTTTATCATCGAAATTAGGTTCGATTTGATCAGGCTCTAGCGGATTCTTTAAAAACTTCTCTCCAACTTCAGCAAAAGATAGAGCGCTCGGCACGATGATATCGGAAGCCACGCCAACCCGCTGGGGTGTATGGCCAGAGACAGTATAGTAGCGTCCGCGGGTAACTTTGTATTCCCCTTCAGGATTAACCTGATTTTCCTGGCCACCTTGCACTGTGAAGGTTTGGAAAGACCCCTTACCATAGGAGTGATCATCCCCAACGATAATGGCGCGCCCGTAGTCCTTCAAGGCCTGCGCAACGATTTCTGCAGAAGAAGCAGTACCGCGGTTAATTAGGACGACTAGCGGGCCATCCCATGATACTTTGCCATCTAAGTCTCGTAGATGCTGAACGCGGCCAGTCTCATCCTTAATAGAAACAACCACGCCTTTGGTAATGAATAGACCAGCAACACTAACGGCCGGCGCTAATAAGCCACCTGAGTTAGAGCGAAGATCTAAAACGACCCCCTTAACATTGTTCTCTTTCTTAAGGCGCTGAAGCTCCCTATCCAAATCTACCGAAGAGGAATGCTCAGGATCTTGGTAGAAAGTGTGCAAACGCAAATAAGCGATTACTCCGTCACCGAAGGGCTCAACTCCTGATTCATAGCGTGCTTCAGTTAATACGACCTCTCCGCGCTCTACTATAACATCGACCTTTTTCTCTTTTCCGCCATTTTCCGTCGGGTCTTCTCGAATAACGGTTAATGTTACGAAGGTTCCCAAATCGCCACGTATTAACTCCACAGCGTCGGTGATGTCCATACCTACAACTGGCTCTCCGTCAACCGCAATAATGCGGTCCTTAGCTTTAAGCTTGCCGCCACGAAAAGCTGGGCCGCCGTCCACGATCTTGACAACGGTCAAACCTGTTATATCATCACGTAGCTGGGCGCCTATGCCGAAAAGACGTTGCTGAACGCCAATAAGAAACTGCTTAGCTTCGTCAGGGGTAAAGTAGTTAGTGTGAGAATCAAATGCGGAAGCCGTAGCCTTCAACACATTAGAATAAACAGTCTGACGCTTTTTAACAGCGTCGGTAGTCATAATCTCATCTTCGTATCGCCGCTGGTATTTTTCAATACGTTCCATCGCCTTTTCTTTCACATCGGCAGGCAACTTATCGGCCACTTCGCGCTGTAAGGCTTTAATTTTTCGTAGACGATCGACTAAACCAGCTTGGTCAGCAACCCAATCAGCATCTTTAAATTCCTTACGGTCCACTTTCTTGGGCAGCTGGTCAACGGTGATTGCTTTCTCTAGCTTACGGCGACGTTCGATAGCCTTAACCATCGCGTCATGTATACTAGTGAACTCATTATAGTTAGCATTCTGGTAGTCCTTTAGTATCTGGGCGACCAACTGGTCACTAGGGTCGGACCACTTCTGAATGTCTGTTTTGATGAAATAAGCCTTCGAGGGATCTAAGACTTCCAGGTAATTCGTCAATGCTCGCTTTACAACGGCAGGGTCAAGTTGCTTGGTGGAGGCATGAGCCTGCATAATCTCACCGAGCTTTCTCTTTACTCCCTGCGCGTCGATTTCAGGAGGCTTTGCCTCGAGAACCACTGGGACGCAGAGCACCATAAAAGTAAAAAACAACCGTCGTAGCATCGTCCCCTCACCCTCTATTATACAGTTTGCCAATCATACCGTAGCTCTATTTTTCCTACCATAATAAGCAATTGATTTTCAAAGTCTACTTATCATTTTTTCAAAAGGCTTCCTCTCTAGGATACGAGTAAAATTTTTCCCCGGCTACAGAGAATTTTTGCAAAAACACTTGCTTTCAATTCATCTATATGTAAAATAGATGTTTCGAATATTAATAAACTGGCTAAAAAAGCGATATTCAAAACCTAAAAGAAACACTAAATTATTAAGAAGAGATAAAGAAGGATATAACATGGCAAGCAAGAAAGCAAAGGCGCAGAAGAAGCCAGCAATCACGAAGGAAGTTCTTTCCATCACCGAAGCAGCTAGACTCAATAATGTGACTCGCCAAGCAATTTATGTCGCGATTAAGCTAAACAAGCTCAAAGCGAAGAAAGAAGAAGCTCGTTGGGCAATTCATATTAATGACCTAGAAGAGTACAGCAGCAATAAGTACTCTCGCACGAAGTCTGTATTTAACGGCGAGCTGCTGTTTGACAACAAGAAGGGCTACTTCTCTGTTAATCAAGTAGCTAGCATGTTAGGCGTTCCACCTCAAAAAATCTACTACGCTACGCGTGTAGGTAAATTGAAGGCTCATCGTCGCGGTGCAGCTTGGGTTATCCACATGAATGATGTGAAAGAATACCAAGGTAAGCACGCCGATACTAACGACAATAAGCTTGAAGCTTGCTAATACGTCCAGTATCTCTTTTAACCACGGAATGCTATGCATATGGGGAAGACCCAACTGCCAACAGCGTCCGTGGTTATTGTTTTAAGCTCACTTAATCCTTTTTTGGTTCTTCCATTACTTGGAAGTCGCGGATAAGCAGCTGAATACTGGCTTTATTTTGGAAAATGTTGATCTGAGGAGTGAATGCCACTCTCAGCGTAAGGTTTTTCCGGCGCAGAGCTTTGAATTGATCCGCCTTATTAAAGGCCACACCTTCCAATATACGATCTCCCTGCTGCAAGTACATGCGTAAGTGTGTCTTGCCAATAACTTTGGGCGGCCACGCCTGCTGGGCATCACAGTATAAAACTGGTGGTGAGTTTTCGTTCCCGAACGGCTCTAGAAGTTTGATAACTTCCATGAAGTCAAAAGTTAGATCTTCAAAGCTAACAGGGCTGTCAATGTAGAGCTTGCTGATGATATCTTCAGGCGTCAGCGTTTTTTCAACCGCCGCGATAAAGCGTTTTTTGAATTCTTCTACGTTATGTGCTTCGATCGTCAAACCCGCAGCGAAGTCATGTCCACCGAAATTCAACAGTAATTCAGCATTTTCCTTCAAAGTATTGAGCAGAGGAAATTCTCTAATAGAACGTAAAGAACCTTTACCAATCTTGCCTTCGATAGCGATCATAGCCGTCGGGCGATTGTAGGTTTTGCAAATGCGTGCGCAGACGATGGCGATAATTCCAGGATGCCATTTATCTGAAGACATCACAATCGCTTTACGAGAAAGTATCTCCTTATCCGTCAGAAGACTTTGTTCCACATCAGTGGACATCGTGCGTTCAATTCGCTGTCGTTCGATATTGTTTAAGTCGAGCTCTTTTGCCAGGGCTTCTGCATCATTAGAATCTGTAAGCAGTAATAGCTCAACACCCTTTTGGGGATCGTCGATACGTCCAAGGCTATTGAGGCGAGGAGCTATTTTAGAAGCGATATCAAAAGTAGTGATTTCGGTAGGCTGAACTTCACAAACTTCCATCAGTTTTGCTAAACCGACACGTTTGCAACGCTTCAGCTGTCTAAGCCCGTAGCGAACTAAAATGCGATTCTCACCTAAGAGGCTCCCCATATCCGATACAGTGCCTAAAGCAACCAAGTCCAGATAACGCTTAAGGTCTACTTCATCAGACTGCACTTTACCTTGTGCCACACGCACGTTTGTGATGGCATGGATTAACTTAAATGCTACACCCACACCTGTGAGGTCGCGATTGGGGTAGGAAATACCTACAAGCTTTGGATTTAGAGTCGCCACGCAGTTAGGAATGCGGTCTGTGGGCTCATGGTGGTCAGTGATGATTACATCAATGTTCTTCTCGATCACCTTGGCAATCTCAACAGCCGCTGTAATACCGCAATCAACAGTAATCATCAGTTTGCATTGATGCTGGTCAGCGTAGTCCAAAGCGTCTACAAAAAGACTCTCACGTAATATTGTACGGTTAGAAATGTAGAAAAACGCCTTGCCACCGATTTTCCTCAAAAAATCAGTAAGTAAAGCGGCTCCAGTCATACCATCAACGTCGTTGTCCCCATAAATCAATATCCCTTCTTCGTGATCCAAAGCCTCGCAGATGCGCTTTACAGCAGCATCCATGCCACCAAGTAAAAAGGGATCGTGTAAATCAGGTAGTTTAGCGTAAAGATAGTTGTGGATATCTTCTAGATCGGTGAAGCCTCTTGAGACAAGAATCTGAGCGGTAACGGGATGTAAACGATACTCTTTAATTATTGCTTCTTTAAGCTCAGGGTCATCCTTCGGATATACCCAAAGAGGTTCTTCTTGTCCCGACCCGTTATTGCCAAACATGCGCTCACTCCCAACCACACCACGACATGAAATATCGTGGGTGTATGTCTTACGGCTATTATTAGCGCACACTGTTCGCCAGGGAAAGATACTCGATCGTCCACTCAAAGTGAATGGTTTATACTACAAGGATCTGTCCTTCGTTGATCTGTTGAGCTTGACCTCCAATATAGGCGAGCTAAGAATTCATTCTTACAATGTGCTGCCTATGTCTATACAGGGACGGGAGGCTCCTTGTCAAGATATTATCGGATAATCTTAAGAGGAAAATCGACGCAAAGACTAAATGTGGAGTGCGGTGACTTGTCGCCGCTTTGTTAGGCCTCGACTTGTCGAGGCTCTACGATCTAAACGGCTTGAAATGAAAAGGAGGCTTGACAAGTCAAGCCTTAACAGAGCGGCGACAAGTCACAGCACTCCAAATAAAAAAAAAGACGCGGGAGCGACGAAACATGTTTCGTCATTCCCGCGTCTTTTATAGAACGTTGACTCTTAGGCCTTGCGTAGCTTAAGTCTGGCTTCTTCGTTACGCTCTTCCCTTTCGTGGAAGTAAAGCATAATTGGTGCGCAAACAAATAAGGATCCCAGAGTACCGACGATAACACCGATTGCCATCACCAAAGAGAATCCGAATAACGCGCTTCCACCAAACAATACTAGGCATAACAAGACGAGTAATGTTGTGCCGGAGGTCATCAAAGTTCGGCTAAGTGTGATGTTCAATGCATGGTTGACCATGTCACGGAACTCTAACTTGCGTAGAACCTTGACGTCTTCACGGATACGGTCAAAAACGATGATGGTATCGTTCAACGAGTAACCGATAATCATCATGACCGCACCTACAATCTCCAGGTCTAACTGAACAGAGAAACCCATGAGATGGAAGAGCGACAGAACTCCTAACGAGACCACAACGTCAATTGCTAGGCCTATAACCGCCGATATAGCGTACTTAAACTCAAAGCGGAAGGTGATATAGAGCAGGATAGCCAACAAAGCTAAGCCTAGAGCCCAGAGAGCGTTGTTGCGCATTGTTTCTGAGAATTGTCCGCTCATAACAGTCCACTGGCTTTCTAGATGATCTAGGTCAGCCTTACGGATCTGTAAGCCCTCGTCCGCTAACGCCTTCACAACCCAATCAATACGTGGGTTTTGCTGGTAAGCGTAGTCATAAGGAGCGTCAGGCAATTCCAATGGTAAGCCGTAGAAAGGTCTGCCAGATTCCTCAACACCCATACCAAGCTGAATCTTGAGTTGTGTGGGTCTGCTTAACTGCTTTACCTGTACGTCTTTACTTGCAATGCCATGCTTCTCAAGAGCTTTCTTTACCGCTAAGCGATAGCTTTCTGTCAAATTAGGCTGCTCTTGTAGTTCAGCAGTCAATGCATAACCACCTGTGAAGTCCATGCCCAAAATAGTGCTCTTCTGCGCCCACAAGCTATAAATGCTGATAGCACTCAATACCGCAACAATCATCAACGCTGGCTTTGCATAACCCAAGAAATTAACCTTGGTGTCATGAATCCAGTGCGACATCTTAAGTTCCTTGTGATTGGGGTTCTGTACCCAGCCAGCAAAGAAGAAGCGTGTCATGAACAATCCAGTAAACATGGATGACACGATACCGATGATGATGATGGTCGCGAAACCTTTCACCGGTCCAGAATCAAACTGCGTCAAAATTAACGCTGCTAAGATTGTGGTGATGTTGGAGTCGATGATGGCACTAAAGGCTTTTCTATAGCCTGCTTGCATCGCAGAGGCTAAACGACCCGATTTCAAGAATTCCTCACGGAAACGCTCGAAAACTAGTACGTTAGCATCTACAGCCATACCGATGGTCAGAACCAAACCAGCGATGCCCGATAGTGTTAGCGCCGCGCCAATGTTCTGTAGAACACCCCACATGATGAAGAGGTTCAAGATAACGGCGACGGAAGCAACTATACCAGCAAAGCGGTAGTAACCAACCATAGCGATAACTACGGCAACGATAGCTATTAGAGAGGCTCTAACACCTTTCGATCGCTCTTCTAAACCGAGGTCAGGGCTAATGTTCTCTTCAGCAAGGATCTTCGGCGTAAAGCTTAAAGAGCCAGCTTTCAAGTCTGCTGCTAACTGATTGACTTCTCTTTGTGAGAAGCGACCAGTAATACGTGCACGATCTCTCAATGCCGCTTGCAATGTAGGAGCGCTGATCACGCGATCGTTTAAGACAACCGCCATGCGCCAGCCTTCACCACCAGTGTAGGTTTCACGCTGAGTGCCAGCTACTTGCTCTTTTGAAAACTGTGAAGTCCAAGCATAGAAGTCATCGCGTGGGTCGCCACTACGATTACCTTCATAGCTGCTCTTAACTTCAAAGCTTAGCATATTACCTTCGGAAGGGTCATAGCCAGCGGCGATGTTGGTTAAGCTAGAACCTTCCAATGCGTAGTTGTGGAAGATAAACACTAACGGATGTGTGTTGCCACCCCACTCACTGAAATCTTCACCTTTGTACATGGCAACAGATGACAGAGCGTCGTTCAAGGCGCCACTAACTTGCTTTTCAGCAGGATTAGCTAGTCTTAAACCATTATCCCATAGTGTTCTTGCATGCTCAGAACGTGGACGCATCACATCAGCGTTCCCGCCGAGATGCCTCCAGGCAATAGCATTGATGCCATCCATATCTTTACGGTTGGTAACAACAGCTTCGTTCCATACTTGTTGCAAGAATTGGTTTGCGGCAGTTGTCACTTCACGATTTTCTGTCATATCCGCAGCACGACGTGGCGGTGGACCGAACTTTTCGTTAATGATGTGGAAATACATGGTCGAGGCTTTAACAAGCTCCGAGGCTGATAGTCCTTGAGATCCAGGGAAATCTAGGACTACGTTGGAACCTTCCAGCCTGATGGAACGTTCAGCTACACCCATTTTGTTGATACGGACGTAGAGTTCGTTCATCGCTTGCTTAAGATCTTCAGGATCGGTCACAAGCTTGCCATTTTGGTCTGTTAGACCAATACGTACTGTCTTACCGCCCGAAAGGTCCAAGCCCCACTTCAAAACTTTACTGTCGTCGCCACGGAAGTATTTGCGCGTGCTCAACAATAAATTATCCCAATATACGTTGCTCGTTGGCTTTGGCACGTAGTAGCGATTGACGGGGTTCAGGTCAACTTGAGCGGCCTGATATTCGTCGCGCCACTTTAAGAGATCTTCGTGCATCTTGTCTTCGATGCGGTTCAGCGTTAAAATGCGCTGTTCAACATCAGTAAAGTCAAGAACGGCATAGTGTCTGCTGCCTTTTACAGTGAAATCTTCTCGTGTCGATTTAAGCAAGTTGTCATAGAAATTCGGCAGACGGAAGATGTAGTCATGGCTAAATTCTTTAGCAACGCCCCAGGAATTTCCTGGATAGTGCATGAAGCCATGCTGCTCCATCAACTTAACCAATGCATTAAAGTCTTTGGCTAGATCTTTGCCTGTCTCGGCCGATGGAATCTCACGATATTTCTGAATGATGTCCTGTAGACCGCGTGCAATAACGTATACACCGTCGGTTTCAAAACCTTCAGGAATATTCTTGCTATCCATCGCTGGAGCATAAATGACCAAGCCTAGACGCTGATCCTGCGGTGTCTCTGTCAGATACTTGCTGTAAGTACGAACAGGATAAACATCGCGAGTTAGATCGCCTTGCTTGGGAACCCATGTTCCTTCCAAAAGCCCCTGCAGCTGGTCGACTTCGCGCTCTGCCAAATTATTCAATTTGAAGGCGAGGAAGCTCTTGCTGTCATTGAGTGTACTCAATGCTACGGCGTAACCGTCTCCTTTTGGAACAAGATTTTCATCAGTGTCTTGCGAAACAGTGGCGATCTCACCAATTAAGAATTGGTTGATTCTGTCTTTTAGATAAGCTTCGTCTTCGCTTGAAGGAGAGGAAGATAGGATCTTCTGGACGTCATCATAGAGGTTAATTACAACCTCAGCGCCGACCCAATCAATCATCAAAGACTTAACGTAAGGATTTCGTCCATGCAGGTTAATTGTCTGCTGCTTCGTAGTGGCATCATAGCCTACTTGGTCAGCCAACTCCTTGCGCACTTTTGAAACAGTTAGAGGCTTGGCGCCTTTATCGAAACTTTCTGTATTGGCTTGTAGAACGGTCGTTGCTTCTGACAAAACACCCAGCTGTTGATCCAACAACGCAATACGCTCACGCGCTTGAGGCTCTAATCGAGCTCCATCAGTGCCTTTGATCGCTTGCTTTTGCGCAGTAATCTTAGTCGCTAATGTTTTGAACTGAGCGATTAGCGCCTTGCTAGCACTCTCTTCAGACGTATCTGTCGCCTGAGAGTAAGTAGCTGCAATACGTTTGAATATGGGTGCTTGGGCTTTAGCAAGAACCTTCTTAGCTTCCACTATATCTTGTGCAAGGTTTAATGCGATTTCTTGCTGAGCATCATTCAATTCACCTGAAGCAACTGACTGCACTTGTCGTGCTTGACTGCTTGGACCGCCAAGAGCTGCCGCAAGATACGCTACACGATCGTTAACTAGCTCGCGGTATAACTCAGAGGGTTGACCTTGCGCATCAAATCGTTCAGAAAACTGGAACAACTGAGGGATATCCTTCGCATCAAGGCGTACGCCGATGCGTCTTTCTACCGTTACGACTACGTTAAGGTCTTCGATAGCCGATTGACCTAGCTGTAGTTGAGCGGGAACGAATGGAATCATTGTGCCAGCACGTGGCAAAAATGCTCGGAAGCGCTGTGCTTCTCCGCTATTTGCAAAGACGACGTCGATAAGGCGAGGTTCCGCCGCACGAACTTCAATCTTAGTGGGACGCACGTGAAGTAGGTCGCTAAAGGACTCAAGCCATTTAACGGAATCTTCCTCCATATTGTCGACTCTAGCGACAATGCCTCCTGCTACATCAAAAGCCCTTTCTTGCCCAATAGGCTGCTTCAAAGGCTTCGTGTAATAGAAGACGGTTGGTAGGATGTTATACAGAGTAATACATAGGACAGCGACAATAAGTATGAGCTGCCAGCGTTTTTGCCTTTCCATTGCAGAATCTTCCTTAGGTGGTTCTAAGAAGAGCGAATTGTGATAATACACAGATCATAAACGGGAAGACTACCATGCGGTATATCATTCTGTCTACGGAAATTATACCCCACTTGGTGTCAAACTTTGAATTTGGACTGTGCCAAATCAAAGTTTGACACCAAGTG
Organism: Chlamydiales bacterium; assembly: GCA_030679955.1. Classification (GTDB taxonomy): domain Bacteria; phylum Chlamydiota; class Chlamydiia; order Chlamydiales; family JAJFMA01; genus CAMFKD01. The sequence goes on from JAUXSF010000024.1 coordinate 119,396, forward strand.
GGGTATAAAAAAGCCTCGACAAGTCGAGGCTTTGGAAAAGCGACGGTGATGAAACCGTCGCTTTATAAAGAACGAAGTGATTATGCGCTGGCTGAAGGAGCCTGTGCTGCCAATCTTTCTTCTTCTTCTTTTTTTGCGTAACGCACTTGGAACATCTTGTTCAAAGCAACAACGGCTACTAGCCATGCTGCTACAATGAATACCAAGATGACTGCAATGTACGGTGTAATGACCGATAGTGCACCAACGAAGGTGAACAAGAAGATCTGGATAGCAGATCCACCGGATTTACCCATACGTGCGCCCACAACGTCAACCGCTGCTTTACCCTTAACTTTAGATTCTGCATCCAATGGGATGTAGGTCATCTCTTTAGTTGGGTCAAACAGAGAGTACTTTGTGGATTTGCTCATAATGTTCTGAGCAGCACCGAATAGTACAGCCAACATTAATGGTGTGGTGCCCATCGCGGCAGCCATCCAATCCAATCTGTCGCCACCGATCATAAAGGCAAAGAAGCCAATACCGGTGATTAGCAATACAACTGGTGTGAATAGCGCGGAGAATTTCCAGCCCATTCTACGGATCAGGTTACCGCCAACCAGCAGCATCATCAAGAAGGTTACAGTTCCTGTCACAAAGCTGAACTTGCCCATAAAGGCGCCGTAAGCGTTTGGATCAGGGTACTGCATCTTAAGTTGTGACTTCCAGGTAACTTCGATCAAGTTGATGGAGATACCGTAAGCCATAACCAAAATGGTCAAGCATAGCAGGTATGGAGAACGTGCGATGAACATAAAGCTCTCGCCGATACCCATTTTGAGTTTGTTCTTCTCTTTCTTCTTCTCGTTTGGATCGTAGAAGCGTGGGTCAGGAAGAACGTTGCGATCCATCCACCAGTAAGCAGCTATGATAACGAAGCCCATAACAACTACTGTACCCATCAACCAGTTAAGGCTATAGCCCCAAGGATCGATGTTTGCTGGTAATGTACCACGAACGTCAGAGAAGTAAGTAATCAACGGTCCAGAGAACATCAACGCGACGTTGAAGCCCAAGCCAAAGATAGTGTAGAAACGCTTGGATTCGCCAATACGTGTGATTTGGTTAGCAAAGCCCCAGAATAACAGAGACAATACAGCGCTACCCCAAAGTTCTGACATGATGTAGAACAAGGAGCTTGTCCAGTGCTGTGCAGCCAAAACAAAGCTATTCCAGCCTTCTGGCAACCACGATTGCATCGCCGTTGCTGTTTCATTAGAAAGCTCTAGAGCCTCTTTATATGGGTAAAATACCACAGGGAACAGACCAAAGAAGGCAATGAAGAAGCCTACAGTGATGTAAAAAAGTGTCGGTCTGCTAACAGTGTTACTTAACCATGAGTAGATAATCATGAAGATTAAGGCGGCTGGTACTGTTCCTACAGTTTTTAGGAACGGGATCGCCGCAGCACCTGCGTCGATAACTACGATAGCGTCTTTCGTGTCACGAAGCACTGTGTAGTTAAAGGAAATACAGAATGCCATAATAAGCATTGGGATGAGCTTCTTAAGCTCAAAGTTGTGGACGGGCCATATAAACGCTCGCCACTTCCCAAATTCTTGTTCAGTTGTTTTCGCCATTATTTTTCCTAGTTCATCGTTTGGCAGGCCCACCGCGCGAATTGCGGCTCCCTGCGATAGATACTTTTTTTGAGAAACCTAGTATATAGTATTTGCCTCTTAAACACAAGGGAGAACGCAAAGTTGAAATGGACTTAGTGGACGAGGACCTTGTAGGCTAAGTAGACGTGGTAACCCTTTGTGCACATAGTCCAGTGTTCTAATCTAGAACGCAGTTGGCATTTGGCCTTGGGCAATGGATTCGCGATTTACTATCGAACTACTCATGGGAGCATTAACAGCATGTTCCGCTGCCTTATCATAATCTGTGAAATATGTATAAAAATTACCTTGTCTCCCTGGACGCCCATAATAAATGGGGGTTATCGCATAAATATCTACATCCCAAATATCTCATCAGAGCTGCTTCTGTCGAGCGGCCACTCACCTGGTATTCCTGCGTTGGCTAACATACCACCAATTACCTTCAAAGATTAAGTATGCGCTTTCCCGCATCTAGCTGCTGGCTGGTTTACAATAGATGCGAGATTGATTAAAACATATCATCCTTAAAATCATGGCTTTAGGATAATAGATTTGATGTAGTCAGAGTCATTTGTTTAGGTGAAACACTTCGACAATATCAAAAACTGTTCGTTTTGATGTTGTATGTACGGACAATAGATGAATAGAAGTTACAAAAAATTTTGGATGCATGAAATTTGAAGCATTGGAAAGGTAATCCCCTAATCTACTAAAAGATTTTATCGGCACGCTTCCCAATAGTATATGTGCCTTCAATTCACTTTTTGCCGGTCTGATGCCGAGTTCTCCTAACAAAATGAAAAGTCTTTTTTGTAAGGCTAATAAGACCGGAGAGTCCTCCACGCCAACTTGCAAAATGCCACTCGAATGTCCATGACTAGAGTAATTAACCCCTTTCAGCTCGATCGAAATTGGTTCGGAGATAATTTCTCGTAAGACTTCCCTTACTTTATCTAACCGTACATTATTTATTTGGCCCAAGGGAAACAGTGATATAAAGTAACTATATTCGTCCTGCCAGGTCGCATCAGGAAGTGCATAACACAGCGTGGCGAGCCGTTTTGCAACATCTTTGGGCAAACATATGGCGACAACAAGACTTTCCATAGTTTTTTTGTAACAGATTGCTTATTAAGCAAAAAGCCCTTCGAAGCAAACGCTTAGAAGGGCTTTTTTAGCTGTCATTGGATGACTGCTAGGTAACGTATTAAACTTTAGCTAATTCGCCAGGAACGCCAGAAGCAATAAAGTTGTTAACGTGTGTGATGGTTTCCACGTATGAGTTCCAAAGCTCAGGCTCAACGCGGCCATGGCGAATAGAAGCGATCAATTCGCGCTTAATGCTGCGGAGATCTTTCTTTGGAGTTAGTTTACGAACCATGTCCTTGTCACCAGCTAGACGGGCCATGTTCAACATGCGCTCTAAGTCTTGCTTTGTGAAGGAGATTTGATCACGACGCTTGCGAGAACCGCGAGCTGCACGAGGCTTAGGAGGAACTGTGATTGGCTTTTCTACACCAGTAACGTATTGTTTAATTAGAGTAGTGAGGTGCTTTGGGTTTTCGCCTTTCATTTTACGCATAGTGAAATGGTGCATGTATCCACCAGTAGAAACTGGCAAATAACGGCAAATATCATTTTCTTTGCGTGCGCCAATCTTTTTGATCGCCTGTGAAATGAGAAGTTCTAGATCTTTAATGTCTGTTTTGGTGTGTTTGTCACCACTCATGATTTACCTACCTTGTTGTTTTCCTTAATGAATCTTTCTTTACTCGCATGCCATCACTGTATCAGTTCTCCGCAGCATGCAGTTTTTCTTTAACTTCGCACTTGACCAACCCACTTAAAAAGCGGTTCTCCGTTGTTTGTGCGGCTTAATCGGTCAAATACTAATTCTCCTTGTGAACACTACCTGAGCTGCATCAATCTAAAATTTCTCCATATAGATGGATGCCTTTGTGGCAAGTTCGTTAATTTACTAAGTTGAAAATTTATAGAATTATAAGATTTTGCGCAACATAAAAACCTGGGATTAGATCCAGTATCACGCAATATTGGTATTTTTTGTTAATCGTCGCTGAAGATTATGCACACATAAAGTGAATCATTTGTTTGCTGAAAATGGTCTCTAATACCTCACTCGGTGTCAAATTTTGATTTTGGCGTACGAGCCCCCCTAGGTTAATCGATCAGCACTGGTTTAATAATAGATATGAACCCATCTATGATCGTTTAACCGCAGGCTTCGGCAAAGTGCAAATTCCAAGTTTGACACCGAGAGGGGTATAGTCTAAACTACTTTTTTTCTGAACGTAAAGTCGATGTCATATGCCATTACCAATTGTTTCTTCAGTTTCAAGTGAACGGTCGGGGCCAACTCACCTAATAGCCGTAGCAGCGGGGAAAGGAGGGGTAGGCAAGTCCACAGTAACCCTAAACCTAGCTTTAGCCTTGCAGGAGCGGGGTCATAAAGTAGGCATTTTAGATGCTGACCTTTACGGTCCTTCGTTACGACGCATGCTGCCTGAAGATCGCCCGCCGTCTCAAAAAGGTCCTACACTAATTCCAGCGGAATGCCGAGGCATTAAAGTTATCTCTATGGCCTATTTTCACCCTGAAAATCATTCGGCTGCGGTACGAGCTCCTGTAGCAAATAATTTGATTACGCAATTTCTCACGCAAGTAGAATGGGGACCGTTGGATTATTTATTAATAGATTTTCCTCCAGGAACAGGCGATATTCAACTAACTATATCACAAAAAGCACCACTAAGTGGCGCTATTATGGTGACCACACCTCAGCAAGTAGCGGTCATGGATGTGCGCAAAGCCATGCATTTATTTGATCAAGTTCGTGTACCACTAATTGGTATCGTAGAAAATATGAGCTTCTATGTGACACCAAATGGGGACAAGCAGTTTCTATTTGGTCAGGGTGGCGGGCAAGCTTTAGCGGAAGAAACGGGAGTCCCACTTCTAGGTCAAGTACCCATTGACCCAGCTGTTAGCCTTAGTGGTGATGAAGGTAAGTCACTATTTACATCCCCCTCCCTGGCGGCGGACACCTTCCGCAAATTAGCCGCAGCGCTCGAACAACAGCTTACTCAAATGAAAGCTGACCGCTCTTTAGTTAAAGTAGGCAGGCAAGGCTCTCAGCATATAGAGATGAGCTGGAGCGATGGCAACGTGCAAACCTATCGCTTAAGCGATCTTCAGCAGCGCTGCCCTTGTGCTGGTTGTGTTGAAGCCGGGCATCCGCCCACGGATCCGGAAGTAGGCTGCACCCAGGTTACTAGTGTAGGCCGCTACGCCTTGCGCATTCAATTCACTTCTGGTTGTAGCAAAGGTATCTACACATTTGATATGCTTTATGACTTTGCGGAAAGCAATCCGCGCAATTAAGGGAATTTCAAAGATGAATAGATGTTTAACATTTTTTGTTTCGCTCTGTGCGATAATTTCTCTCTGTTGCCAATGTAGTCGAGGAGATCATCACAATCAGCTCAAGGCTTGGTTGCAAGATAATGGTAAGATTAAAACTCTTTCTACCACCTGCATGGTCAGCGACCTCGTCTCCAAAGTTGGCGGGGAATATGTAGATAATCTGTGCTTAATTGGTCCGGAATTAGATCCACATAGCTATCAGCTAGTGAAGGGTGATGATGAAAAACTTTCTATCGCACAAATCATCTTCTTTAATGGTTTAGGACTAGAACATGGACCAAGCCTGCAGAAATACTTAGCCGATAGCGACAAAGCCGTGGGGCTAGGAGATGAAATTGCTAAAACTAACAAAGATCTTATCCTTACCTACGACGGTCAAACTGATCCACATATCTGGACTGATATCTCTCTTTGGATGCGCGCTCTCCCAGCCATTGTACAAACATTAAGTGATCATGATCCAACGCATGCCGAAACATTCCGTGCTAATGCGGAAAAACTCTATAAGCAGATGGAGGAAGCTCACGCTGATGTAAAAGAAATTCTAGCAACAGTACCTGACAAAAAGCGCTTCTTAGTTACTAGCCATGATGCTTTCAATTACTTCGCTCGCGCTTATCTTGGAACTCCACAAGAAATTGCTAATAACGATTGGCATAAGCGCTTTCAAGCTCCCGAAGGCCTCTCCCCTGAAAGCCAACTCAGCAGCCGCCATATCCAGGAAATACTTGAACACCTTATGAAATACCGCGTTCATGTTATTTTTCCGGAATCGAATGTCAGCAAAGACTCCATCCGCAAGTTAGTACAAGCTGGTGAAGAAGAAGGAATGCATCTCATCATCGCAGACACACCTCTATATGGCGATGCTATGGGACCTGATGGATCCGATGCAGATACTTATATCGGCATGATCAAACACAATGCGCGCACGATGCAAACGTACCTAAATAATCAGCCTGATCAAATGGAATAACATGGCTGAAAATCGCACTAACAAGGCCTTCGAAGCCTACCAATTAAGTGTTAATTATGACACCACACCAGTGTTATGGGATATCAACTTTGAAATCCCATCTGGCAAACTGGTAGGCATCATAGGTCCCAATGGCGCAGGCAAAAGTACGCTAATAAAGACAGCACTTGGGTTGCTGAGTCCTATCTCAGGAAAAGTTGAGTTCTTTGGCCATCCTTTGAAAGAAGTGCGCCAACGTATCGCCTACGTTCCACAACGCGAATCAGTCGATTGGGACTTTCCCATTACAGTTCACGATTTGGTATTAATGGGTCGTTATGGACGCTTGGGCCTATTGCGATGGCCACGCCATGCTGACCGAGCGGCCGCTGACTACTATCTTGATCTAGTTGGCATGCTGGAATACCGCCATCGACAAATCAGCCAATTATCGGGTGGCCAGCAGCAGCGCGCGTTCATAGCTCGAGCTTTGATTCAGGAAGCAGACATCTACTTCATGGATGAACCCCTTACAGGTATTGATCATGCCTCCGAGGGAGTCATCATGGATCTTCTTCGACAGCTACGCGACAAAGGAAAGACTATTTTCGTTGTTCACCACGACCTGAATACCGTTGATACCTATTTTGACTGGGTAGTCATGCTAAACACCAGTTTGATAGCTTGTGGGGGGGTTCAAGAGACCTTCACTCCTGAAAACCTCAACCGCACCTACGGAAAAAGCTACGCGTTGTTGGACGAAGCACTACGTCTCTCAAATACTAAAAGCAGCGGCTTAGGCTAATCTGAAATGTGGCGATCCCCCTTTGAATACTTCACCGATGCTGTACTGCGCGGCCCAACGTTGGGATGCATGCTCATGTGCTTTGCTGCGTCACTTGTTGGTGTTGTTGTATTTTTGCGCAAAGAATCACTGTTAGGAGAGTCCCTTTCCCATGCAGCCTATCCTGGTATCATTCTAGGCGTTCTAGTGGCTAGTTCCCTAATCGGTGACATGCCGTCAGAGGCGGGGCTAGCGACAATTATTCTATGCGGTGCCTTCATTACATCATTTCTTGGGTTAAGAACTATTTCTTGGCTAGAAGACCGCTACCGCTTGCGCTCTGACTCAGCCCTCACATTAGTCCTAGCATGCTTTATGGGCATTGGACTCACCATTGCTAGCAAGATCCAATTCACCCATACAGCCCTATATCGACAAGCACAAAACTACCTGTTCGGCCAAGCGGCGACAATGACCGACCGCCATGTCATCATGTACGGAATACTCTCTCTAGCCACTGCGGCAGTTATATTCATTTTTTACAAAGAGCTTAAAACAATCACTTTTGACCGCGGCTTTGCAAAAGCAATTGGGTTAAGAGTCACATTAATTGACTACCTTGTATTTATCTTAACGGTTTTTGTAGTGGTTTTAGGCCTCCGTTCCGTCGGCGTCGTACTTATGTCCGCCATGTTTATAGCTCCTCCGGTCACTGCACGTCAGTTCACCAATCGTTTTAGCATCATGCTCCTCTTTGCAGGATTTGTAGGCCTTTTGGGCGGCTTTCTGGGCAACTATCTTTCCGTAGAAGTATCCGAATGGTTGGAAAAAGAGTACCTCAATCAACGGCTAGCTCTTCCAACAGGCCCAATGATCATTATTGTAACATCCTCACTTTGCCTTTTATCACTTCTACTAGCCCCACAAAGAGGCTTGCTAAGCCGCATTTGGCGCAGAGCCTCCTTCCGCTACCGTTGTATCTGCGAAAACGTTCTAAAATCTATTTGGCGCAGTGGTCCTAGAAACGCAATGTCCTTTGAACAGGTAGCCAAATACCAACATATCTCCAGTTTTTACCTATACTTTGTGATGACTCGACTAAGGCTTGGAGGATGGATCGTCAAGCTAAAAAACGGCCTTTATAGGCTAACCAAAGATGGACGACACCGCGCAGCGCGCATTGTACGCTTGCATCGACTATGGGAAGTTTATCTAGCTGATCAACTAGGACTCGGTATCGAACGTATTCACAGAAACGCAGAAGAAATGGAACATATACTCACACCAGAAATCGAGGAACAGCTCATACTACTGCTTCAGGATCCCAAGCAAGATCCACATCACCAACCTATACCTCCAAGGCAGTATCTGTAGATGTACCATAATCCATACTTCGATCAAGACTTCTTTGGATTCTTCTGGGTAATGCTAGGAAGGTTATTGTCTTTTCTAACCGGACAACTGAGTATGCAGGATGTGGTAGCGGATGAAGTGCAAATGATCGTGCTCTCCGCCGTAGCCGCCTCCTCTGCGCTAATTGGAACTTTTTTGGTCCTGCGCAATATGACCATGCTGGCAAACGCCATTAGTCATACCATCTTGCTGGGGATTGTACTGGCATTCCTCCTGACGACATGGGGCGCGGCAGAACATACGCATCAAATTAGCCATCTGAATCTCAATGCATTGCTCATAGCAGCCGCTATCACAGGTCTAGCCACGGCGTTTCTCACACAATTTTTAACCACCACATTGGGACTACAAGCAGATGCCAGCGTTGGACTAGTTTTCCATACCCTTTTTGCATTGGGAATTGTTTTAGTAACGTTGTTTACACGCAACGCCCATGTGGGACCAGAATCCATTATGGGAAATGCAGATGCACTGCACTATAACGACATCAAGCTCGCTATGATTATCTTAGCTGTTAACATAGTGTTGGTGGCCGTATTCTTCAAAGAGTTGAAGCTCACCACCTTTGATCCTCAGCTTGCACAAGCTTTGGGAATATCTACCGTCGTATTTAACTACCTGCTCATGCTGCAAGTCTCTATCACCAGCATAGGCGCTTTTAGAGCCGTCGGAGTCGTCATGGTGTTAGCCTTTATTACTGGACCACCATTGACGGCGAGACTGCTTACTCATCGTCTTGGAACCTGCCTGTGGGCTTCTATCGGAATTGGTGTGATGGTGTCGGTGGTCGGGGTAGCGCTATCTAGACATATCCTGACAATCTTCGGAACACCGCTATCTACAGCGGGGCTCGTGGTTTGCTTGATAGCATTTACATTTGCTTGTGCACTCTTCTTTGCTCCCGAGCGCGGCATCATAGCCAACTACCTCAGACGCCGTCGTTTACAAGAACGTTAAGCCAGTGTGCCGATATGGCATATCGCTAGCGACGTCATCCAATAAATACATAGACTTGTTAGAACTAGCGGTACAATAAACCTGAGAGCATCGCTAAAGGTGCATAGCCAATCCGAACAATCCAACATTGGATAGATAACAAAGATTAGCATACTCGCCCCTGCGATCCGGCTGATGATTCCGCTGCTGAAATCTATCGGTTCGGCTAACATTGCATAAGTAGATGGAAGCAATACGGGAAACGTAATGTGCATAATATCAGCACTTTTCCAGGTTCCATCTATACTTTCAAGTCAGGAAAAGTTAATGGACTTAACAAGGATGGGCAGGATCGCTACGCGGCAGGATAGGCAGGATGGAATGATTTTAATATAGTTACGACTATTTTATAGCTGGGCTAGATTTGCAAGGAATTCAGATGGACACTAAGTGCCAAGTTTTCGAGTTGCCCTTTTGTATCGAACTAATCAAAACCAACATGCTCATGGCTTAAAACAGGGTTAACAGCAGTGCCTGGAATTTTGCAGCTAATCGCGAAGCGACGAAAGCATGTAGCCACAGGCGTTAGCCCAATGGCTAAGTTAACAAAATTTCTATATAGTTTTTGCCACACATAGAGGAGAGCTTGGGCTAGGTGGACGAAGTGGGCTGAGTGGACAAAATGAAAGCGTCTTTCGGTGCAACTAATGGGTCCACCCCGTCCACTACGTCCACTCAGTCCTTTGCCCATCAAACTGCAAAAAAAAACTTCTTTTACTTAACAGCATTGGGCTGACGCCTGTGGCTACATGCTTAAATCGCTCCGCGATTAGCTACAAAGAGCTTTCACATGTACTACGGTGCGAATGTGATCAATAAAAAATTTATAATGATGTGCTTATGACTAATTTTCCATAATTAGGTTGATGCGTATGCCTGCCTATCATGCGGCACAGAATGTTAAGTTGAAACCTATTGGAACCATTCCGGCTTGAGATACTTAAGAACGCTTAAAGCAGAAGACTTTGCAGTGGGATTTAATTTGACGATCAATTCTCGGTCGAAGAGATTTCTTTTGGACAAAATTTGCGCAATTGACTCCCCACAGACGTCCTGAATAAACTCCTCTTCACTCGGATCAGCTGCCACTGTGAACAAAGCATCTAGAGCCAGATCATCGTCATAATGACCAAGATCCATAGCAGCATCATCGCGTCCACCAATTTCGCCATCTCTCTCCAAAAGAGCTTCTACAAGGCCTGCCACTGTAACCATACCAATTCCTCATTTTTTTTTATGTTAGCTCGAATTTATCAACCCCTTTAAAAATTTTAACATGATTAATCATTTGATTGTCTTGACATTGTTTCTGGTCAGATAGCTCTTCTCCTCCCCACTGTTCAGTCATTAAATGAACATTTTTTTAATCCAAATATAGTACCATGAATTTCAAGTATTTCGTCTTTAACATCCCATTCAAACGTCAATTGAGAATCGCTTTCATTTAAGCGCATAATACTCTCCGAGTGGGAAACTATTGCTTTCCATCTTCTTAAATTTAGATCCATTCAAGTATTGAGCATTTTCAAATATTTCTTAGTCAAAATCCGCTTGCATGTTGGCATCGGAAATTTTCCATTCCAACCAACACCCACTATTTTGACCGAATCCACAGAGGGAAACAACTGAATCGCAGAATTTAAATTCGCATATGTCTTTGAGGTATTCAAGATCGTGTTTCGAATTTTGAGACCAAAGTTCGGTAATGGGGTCAAACCTGTTAACCGTCATTGAATTCCAATCGCTAAACAGAAGCGTGCCCTTTCCTAATCTTTCCCCTCCATTGACATCCAGCCAACCGCCTTCTACAACTACTTTGAGGACGTTGTTTGTTGGCAAAAGCTGCATTTCCGATATTTTCATATCAGGGAAGGAAAGTTTCTTCATCAAATCTCCATTTAAACGTCTCATTGCTAATTTCCTTCGATTCGAACATGAGCTTCAAGAGAAGTACTTTCTACTATTTCTAAGTTTCTATTCAATGAGCTTCCCGACTTATTGTAAATATGCACATGATCGTACCTAGTTGCTTTATCTGAAGGATGAATTTTTACCCTCACATTCCCAAATCGATCAGTGAATTCCATAAATCGTCCATCGGGACTTTTTCCTTTTAGTTCTAACCCTGCAGACTGAATATCAGATATAAGTTGAGATTTTTCTACCTGGGATATTTGAGATAAATATTTTTTTATAATATTTTTGCTTACAGAAGGTTTTACCATCTTTGGTGACAGATTTTTTTTGCTATGTTTTCAACACTTTGAGCTAAATCGGATGCTATCTTGTCCACCTTCAAGCGAGAATTAAGACCGCATTTAATCGATAAAGAACTCGCCACATGAGTTTTGGTAAAATCGAGTAGAGGACGGCAATAACCGCTTTTTAGTAATCCAGCTCCAATTTTCGCAGTTCCTTTTAACAACACGGCCTCTCCAGCGCCAAAAGGAGTCATACCTGCAAAATCATCAAGAGTCTCCACGAAAACATTGATAACACCATGCCACCCCAGCTGGTTGCATTTATTGCGGATTTCGCTCCAATCATGCGCAAGACAGGCTCTTTCAAGCATATCAACGCGACGGGTCGTCCTTTCATTTGCCATTGATATTCGGCTAGGCTTGGTCCGATCGTAAAGATCTTGTCCTTGTAGCCCCCAAGGATCAAAGAGGGTCAATCGTCTTGAGCGTGAAGCGAGCAGGCTAGCAGGAGAAGAAAGGCAAGCTTATACATGGAACATGACCAATTTTATTTTCAAATGCATGAAACATAAAATTTTATTTGATTGCAGTCAAGAGCAAATTATGGTGTGTTTGATAGGTTTTTAGACTTTAACCCCTGGAGGGCCGAAGCAGCCTGGCCAGGCTTCATCCCATAGGTTGAAAAGTATCCACAGCATGATCAAACCAACAACGCCGTCGAATACACGCACTCCAATAGGTGTCCGTAGAACTTTGCTTAACATTCGCGCACAGGTACCTAAAAGGATGAACCACACGATTGAGGCGAGGCTTGCTCCCGCAGCGAATTCTGCGCGATCATCAAACTCCTCGAATCGTAAAGCCATACCGCCAATCATAATCACAGTGTCCAAAATAGCGTGTGGGTTCAGAACACTGAAGCCCATGGCCATTAATATAACACGACCGCGAGAAGCGACGTCAGCTCCACCAGTTTGCAAATCTTGGTAGTAACCGCCCACGATCGCACGTCGAAAGGACTTAAAGGCGTAGGCACTGATAAAAATCACACCGCCCCAAATCAGCACTTGTCTAAGCCAGGGAACGCATGAAATGCCGTAAGCGAGCCCAAAAGCACCTAAGCAAATCAGTACAATGTCACACAGGCTGCACACGATGATTGTCGTGAGCACGTGACGACCCAAAGCACCCTGCCGCATGACATAGGTGTTTTGTGGACCAATTGCTAAGATTATGCTCATGCACAAGGTAAACCCTTGCACGAACGGTGCACTCCAGTCCATGGTAGAAAAATCCTTTTATGGGGTAACTCTCACCATACTCAAGAAAGGATTTTTGATCAATATACGGCTGATAAGTACATGAGCGCTACGCTTTTAGCCCCAGGGGCGCCTCTAGGCATGAAAAATTTTACAGTAAGGCTTCTTTACGTTAAATTCCTGTCATAGGGAGGAATAGATGGAAAGGAGGGATTCGGCCACAGCTGACCAGGAGTACTTTTCGACTTCGGTCAATGCATGCTGGGTTAGGTTCCTTCGCAGATGATCGTCTGTCGCTAATCTCTCGAGAGTAATTGCTAATTCCTGTTGGTTATTGTCCTCGAAAAGCAAGATATCTTGCTCATGGTGTGTAAAACCAGGAATGCCGCCTACTTTGCTGGCAATGACAGGGACTCCAGCAGCCCATGCCTCCAAGATAACAATCCCAAAAGGTTCTGTGCGTGAAGGCAGCACAAACATATCGGCTCCACGATAGGCGCTGGGTAATAGCGGATCGTCTGGATGGTAACCAGGAATAGTCAGTATTCGATTTTCAATATTAAGGTCTTTAGCCGTGTTCAAAATTTCTTTGTGGTAGTCCTCGACGTTCACCGGTCCTATCAGGACGAGTTTATACTCGGGATGTTTCTGCACAAAATCAGCGAACGCTTTTACTAACAAAACTTGATTTTTCTGGAAATCGATCCTGGATACACAGAGGATATACTTTTCATTATCGGCAAAGCCGTACTGCCTGCGAAAGAGGTGTGGATCAGCCGAAGAAAAGCGGTCTTGATTCACTCCATTTGGTAGGTAATGAATCCGCTTGTTAGGGAATTTTGTCTTCATAAGTTCGAACTCATCTTGCCCCACGCATATAATAGCGTTGGCATCTTCTAGCGTACGGCGTGCTCCTAAAAGCCAGCCGAATAGTTTGCCCCACTCCCATTTCCCTTTAAAGGGCTGCTGCATTTTGGCAGCGTGCTCGGTCGGAATAGTGAGATAACCACCATGAATACTAACAACATAAGGGATACCTCTCCAACGAGCTACGGAACGCGCGATACCTCCAAGCCTGTGCTGAACATGGGTATGAATGAGAGTTAAGTTGGGTTCGCGTAGAAGAGAAAAAAAGAGAGAAAAGGATAGCGGGCTACCGCCTTTGAGCTGCATCTTTCGCGTTGATTCCTCGCCTAAAAATAGCCAAGGAAATACATAAGAATGTCGCTTTACTGGGACATTAGAAATCACTTCTGTCCCGGATTCAGCAAACATATCGGTGCAAAAAATCACCGTTTCGATATTGCGCTTTTGAAGTTGTTGGCAGATGTTAAAGACAACAGACTCCGTCCCACCCCATTTTGAAGGGGTAAATCGACGCATGACATGTGCAACTTTTAAATTCATTTGACACCCGTGAGAAAATCAAAGGCCTTATTAAGAGGCTTGATGTCGATAGTGCGAAATCGTTCGATGTCAGCAGGACGAATGATCTTGAATATTTTGACGACTATAATACCAATCAATGCGTATAGAAATGCCAAGCCAAATAAACCTAGAAGATTAGGTCTCGGCCAAATGTAATATAACATGCCAGCTAGTGCAAAGGCTGTTACAAAAATACGTGCCAGAAACGAAATAGGAAGATAAATACCGCCCACAAGGCGTCTGATGACTATAATCTTCAAAGGCAGAGTTATGACAAATGTGAGGGCTTTGGCAGCCATGGCACCAACCAAAAAAAAGTACTTGATAAGAAAGTAATCAAGAATGAGGTTGACCACCAGTTGAACAGCATTCAACCACATGGTTTCTCCTACTTTCTCTACCGCTGTAATAGCCATCGATAGCGGAATCCAGATCATGGGCAGTAGTTGGAATAGGGAAAAGAATGATGCTATAGGTCCCGCGGGGGCCATATCTTTACCGTAAACAACCACAACTGTTGCAGGGCTGAAAAAGAATCCAAAGCACGCTAGTGGCACTGTGACAAGTATGAGGACCTGGTAGACACCCTTTGTCAAGTCGGCAATGCTTTCCTTATTCCGAGTGTAAGCCTCGGCAAAAGCGGAGGTAAATAACGTATGCAAGGCCATGGGAACAAAGTTTAGTAACAAGTTAGCCAAAGTGAATCCCAACGAGTAGTATCCCACCATGGCTGGAGTGACGAAGTATCCTAGGAAAAATATCTCTGAATACTGCTGTAGGAGTTTATTGGTCATGGCATTAAACATCATTGGCAATGTCAGGCGTAGCACACGGCCTCGACCAATGCCAGGAAGTGATGTATTCGCTTCCCACACACTCAGATAGCGCTTGAGCTTGATCAAGCTAATCACGGCCATAGCTGCAATTGATGAGCTATATGCTATCAAAACGGCGTTCACTCCATAGCTATCTGTGTGCCCCAGCCATAGCAACCAACCTAAAAACAGTAGTGCTTGTCCGACGCTTGTGATGGCAAGAAAACGCGCCATAAATAGCGCTGTAAAGAGGTTGTTTAAGTACTCTTTGGTAAGCAACATGCCGGTAAAAAAGAGCAGGGCGGCGATGTAAATGCTAAATGGAATGTGAAAAAGTTCCCCTAGAGAGGAAGAGAAAATATAGGCCGTCAACCCCAAACCTGTGAGGGCGGCTAGCTGCAGGAATAACGAGTTGCGGAGGAAGCGCTTTAATCCAGGGCGATTTTTGTCGCGAATAAGCTCCGGCACAAAGCGTAGCAAGGCCGTATTTAGACCCATGGCGCAGATGACCATAAAGTAATCTGCAATGCTGGATAGCAGGGAATAAATACCATAGTTGGTTGGTCCGAGGCCCCTGACAATAAAAATGGAAATTACAAAATAGAGAAAAAATGTCAGCAGCTTGCCGACTAACAGCCATGGCACTGAGGACATTGCGTCGCGAGAAAAAAAGGCTCCAGAGTTTGCTGGTTCCGTCATCGTTAAGCCGATTATGCTTCTGACGGGCCCAAAGGACCCTCAACTATTAGAGGATAATACCTGGGGCTAATGCCCCAGGTTAATTTTTGACCCCACTTACGGTACGAAGACAACTGGTGGAGGAACGAGTCCACTCTGAACTGAGTTAGGAATTACGTTCACGCTGTCATTAGCACTTGTGCCAGAGATCGACGCCCATGAGTTTGTACCGGCATTAGAAGCAGCTGTCGATACAAAGACTCGCACGGCGTACTGGACAATCTCTCGCAGTAGAGTGAATCTTCTAGCTGGCACATATACGATATCGCCTGGCTTAAGTAGGAAATCTGGTTCACAACCTTTAAAGATCAGGTTGATGTCAATGTAGAAGGCATAAGGTTCCTTTAGGGATCCGCGGATAACCACTGCTCGAGAACTTGCGTTAAAAGTGGTACCGCCAGCCAGAGCAATTGCCTCAGCTAAGCTAACCTTATTGATGTAGCCGAGAGCTGATGGTATGGCTACTTCGCCCAAAACAAAAATTTCTTTTTCCAAAGAGCTTGGTATGTAGATGTAATCACCCGCCTGTAGGGCAATGTCAGCCGAAACATCCCCGTCTACAACCAACTTGCGGAAATCGACTGGAACATACTCGCCTTTACGCAATAAAAAGGAGTGATCAAGGTCAGCTAGATCCACCGTACGGTTACGAAATAGTCCGGAAGGAAAACCACCAGAGCGAGCTAGGGCGGAGAGTAGCGTCTCACGACCTAAAAGTAATTTTTTACCGGGGATACTTACGGATCCCAATACTGTGTAGTACTCGCCACCAAATTCAATTGGAGTGATTGTGACAAATGTGTAGCGGTAGATTTTTTGGATGCGTTCGTTCATTTCCTTACGAACTTTATCGATAGTCCTTCCTACCACCTTAAGAGTGCCCACGATTGGGTAGGTAATTTGTCCAGCGCTATCGACAATGACCTCGCGCTCGGTGTTCATTTCGCCATAGATGGATACCATTAGGCGGTCACCGATGTGTAGGCGGTAGCGAGCCTCCGGCTCCGGAACTGTCGTTACAAGTGCTCTTTGTTGTGGTTTCTCCACTAAATCAGAAGGCTCTTGTTGTCCTGGTAACGTGGGTTTAATGGGTGATACTTCACGAGCTTGCACAGCACCGCCCGCTCTAAACTCGTGGTATCCACCCTCGCCTTCTTGACGATAGCTTGTGTCGGGCCCTTTCCAAGCAGCTTTGCTGGGAGCTCCTTCGTATGTAGGAGGTCTAGAGGTCGCGCGGCCCGAGGAAGATTGCAATGAATCACCCTTAGGAGCGCCACTTTTAACATCTCCACCAAAACCCGCAGCTTCGTGGGGCCAATCTTGCGCTTGTAGTGGCATAACATACCCACAAAGAAACAGCGCTGCTA
Organism: Chlamydiales bacterium; assembly: GCA_030679955.1. Lineage (GTDB taxonomy): Bacteria > Chlamydiota > Chlamydiia > Chlamydiales > JAJFMA01 > CAMFKD01. Next base: position 136,442 of record JAUXSF010000024.1, read on the forward strand.
TCAGTAAACCTATGCTACCTCTTGCCTTTCGCATCGTCACAAACTCTCCGTTATTGCAAGACTTGGTTAATATAGTACTGTGCAGCAGAGCTGGTGAAGCCCGAGACAAAGGCATCTATGGCCAGTCTAATTAACGCTTTGCCAAAGCGAGCCTGCTGGTTGGGTACATATATAATATCCCCAGGTAATAGATACACGTCTTTGGCTTCAGCTGCTAACATAGCCATGAAGTCGGCGCGTATGACACATGGGCAATCGAGGTTGCCACGAATAATCAACACATCATGCCAATTTCCCCTGGCATAAGGATCGGGGTTATTGGCACCGTAAACTGGTGATAGTGCGCCAATCAGCGATAGACCATCTTTAAAAGGTAGTGAACGACCCAGGAATGGCCCCATCATGTAGACCTCGTCATCCAACGCCGAAGCGATGTAGACGTAGTCCCCGGGCTTCAGAAAAATGTTTTGGCTTTCGTCACCTTTGTAAATCAAGCTTGAAAAGTCAATGTCTAGCCGTTTTTTATCCCGAACAATAAATGACTTAGTCAAGCTAGCAATACGCAAAGTGTTACCACGGTAACCACCATCGTTTAAGCCACCGGCTTCACCAATGGCAGAGCGTAGGTCTACTGATGTTCTTAGTGGGTAGACGCCAGGTCGTACGACTTTCCCTAAGACCATGTAGTATTCGCCAGCTTTAACCTTAGGTACGACTGCAACACTTGGATGTGAATAAATTTTTTCGAGTCCTTTTTCTAGATCGGCAGCCAACTCTTCAGAGGTGCGCCCTTCTGCAGGTATGCCATCTAGAAACTGGAAGTAAACCCGTCCATCTGGAGCAACAACTACTTCACCGGAACCGTTTTCCTCGCTAGTGAAGACAGATATTTCTAAAACATCACCTTTGGTGAGTCTATATGGCTCTGTCTCTTCCTGCAAGGCTTGCAGATATTCGGCAGGCACGGGCGCTTTGTCCGCGCTGTCATTGCCAAAACCGCAGTTGTCAGGCGCGAAGTCTACAATGATAGGTGGATAGTCAACCATGACGGGAGGTCTACGTTGAAACGGTTGTGTCATGCAACAACTAGGCGTAACCCTAACGGTGCAACATCCTGTTCTTTGGATGCTGCAAGAGTTAAAGAGTGAGGCACCGCAAAAAAGCAGTGCGAGCACACACAATAGTCGTACTAGGTAACTGTAACCGGTTCTAATATCTTGCGACAAAGACATCATTTATAGCCTACTTTCGTGTCACTTCTTTCTCGAAAACAATGATCCCATGCGTGAAAAGACGCTACTGGATGCTCGCGCTCTTTTACTTTCGACTTGAACATGAACGTCATCCACGAAAATCTTAAGAGCTCTATTCAGGACTATGCCAACAGGCCAAATATCGGCGATCTCGCATTCATGCAGGCTTGTGTCGACAAATCTTCTTGTGACTTTATTCGATCCAACCACAAACAGCACCTGGTCAGCGAGCTCGAGTGCGGCGGTGGCATAATCACGGTCAACAATACCTGGAACATCAATAAGTATGATGTCATAGCGCTCACGCAGTTTTTGCATGAGCTGCGAAGTGTTGCCAGTGCGCAATAATGCTTTCAGATCATGCGTGGCATCAACATTTAAGTGTGGAACAGGCCCAGTGGCGATCACTTCGTCAATGTTCGCACGTCCTAACAAGAACTCTTCAATGGACTTAGCTGGTTGAGCAGTGTCATTGAAAAGTATGCTGCTAACTGGGTCCAAGTTCAAAATAACAACGGACTTGCCAAGTTTTTCCCAATACCGTGCTAGGCAGTATGTAAGGGTACTTTTGCCTTCACCAGCTACTGAGCTCGTCACAGCTAGGCTGAAATGTGCATCCTTTGGTAAATGCCGCGAGAGCGCACTTTCCAAATGGCTGACATAGAATCTTAAACGCTCTTCTACCACACGATTGTTTAGTCCTGACATTTCAGGAATAGTCAACATGCATGGCACATTGTAAGATCTTTCGACCTCTTGAGGTGTACGCAGCTTATTATCGATAACTTCTAAGAATGCAGCAAAGGATAATCCGAAGCCGATACCTACTAAGAAGCCCAACAGTGGCAACAGATCAATAAGGATAGAGTCAGCTGGCTCAGCCCTGGTGGCATTGACATAGACATCAATGTCCCCTTTGCCGAGCTTCAACATCATCTCGGCAACTTTTAAGACCGACTCTGTTTGCTTCAAATTTTCTTCGTCGCGGAACTTTTGATCTGTCATACGAGCAAATTGTAGTTCATCTGCTGGCAAGTTAGATGTTTGGTCTTGCTGTCTTGCATAAGCGATTTCAAGATCTTCGCGTAACTTTTGTGATGAACGAACCTTTCCACGAAGGCCCACCAAGTCTAGGTTGAGCTGATCTTTAATAGGGTTCTTCTCGTATTGCTGATAGCCACTTGCATTACTGCCGCTTTGATCGTCGGTGTTTGGCTTTGAGAGCATTGTCTGCAGTTCGCGCATCTCTGCTTCTAGAACCTTTATCTTTGGGTTCTCAGGGGCGTATCTACTTTTCGCTTCTAACAATGCCAATTCAGTTTGTGCCAGACGACGCTTGAGAGGACTATCTTCTACCGCCTGCTTGCTAACGATCTGGTCTGGTAAACGGGCTGCTTCGCGACGTAGGTTTTCAAATTCAATTAACAAGGCATTATAAGATGCGGTCGCATCTTGTAAGCGCTTTTCAGTATCTTGAATACCTCTTGTCACGACCAAGCCATCAGGAGTTACCTCCATGAAGGGATGCTCTTTTCGGAAAGTAGCGATCTCTTGAATCTTTTGGTCGATCTTATCACGTGTGGACTGCGATTGCGCGCTAAGGTAATCATAAGCTGCTTTCAACTGTCTTTTAGCAAAGTCTTGAGCATCCTTAACGACAACTGTTGCCAACGTGTTAGCAATGTCCATTGCTAAACTAGGATTGTCAGCAGAGACCTGGATATTGATCAGGTTGGAGTCACCCATAGGTGGCTTTACATCGATCATTTTCAGAAGCTGTTGCTCGGTAAGTTCCAATCCCAGGATCGATCGCACAGCGTTTAGGTGAGCAGGCAAGGTTACCATCTCTACCGCTGAGGCCATGGTAAAGTGGCCTAAAGGAAATCCTTCCGGCAATGTTCGGTCACTACCCGTTTCGAACATTAAGTAGGAATCTGCAACGTATATGCTTTGCAGGTATTGGCCAAAGAAGCCAAAACCAAAAGCAAATAGAATTGATGTGGCAAATACCAACCACAGCCTTCTTAGAATTCCGCGATAGATTTTTACTGGGTCGAATCTTGCCGCTAAATCTTCCAGGCCGGCTTTTCTGACTATAGTACGACCATCGCGATCGTCTATAGGCCTAGCCTCCATACCCTCTTCTGACATGGTCACTCCCCCGTTCGTAGGTGGTCAGTGTTCGGTTTTGCGTTTGAATACATTGAGATCTCATTTTTGCCTAATTGTATGCAAACAATATCTTTTACTACTTAAAAGCTGGAAGACTTTTTCAGAAATTTATTTGTTGAATATAGGCTTTTGAAGCTCTAGAGAGGCATTTTTCTCCAGATGATACACTTGTACACGACGTTTGTAATTGTCTGTAATTTGATAGACGCGTTTCATACCAGGCAACCCAATATTCATATATGGGTGCAGTTCGGGATTCACTTTCATGATGAATGGCTCATACAAAACAAGCCATTGAGCGCCTTGTTCTCTGACAAACTCCACGACCTTGAACGGATCGTAGTGAATAATACGATTGATGGTTGGACGGTGTGCCAAAAATCCTGTGGTAGAGACAAATCCATAGCCATCGCCAACAATCTTGTCGTTCGGCGGAACATTCTGTTCTATCCATGAGGCCAAATCGCGATGGAAGGCGTAGCCTGATTCAACTTGATTACCCCGCCACACTGAGATGGCAATGCACATGAAAACAATAATTCCAACAGTTGTAGGATAGAAGTATGTTGCATACCCACTCCTGCCAATGAAAGCGCTAAGTGCCACCAAACCTGCGGCGCCAAAAAGGTGCACCGATAAAATTGCAGAAAAAAGAAAACGCGATTCCACATATAGCAGCGGGTAAACCACAAAAGGAAAGGCTAACAAGAGCACCCACGGCCATTCTGGGAGGAAAGTGCCGTTAACACTGCGAACAAATAGTGGAAACATGAAGGCAAAAAACCACATTGGGGTCAAAAAGACTCCAGGAATACTCTTAAGGGTATGCAGAACGTTACTAGGAAAGCGTTTTGCCCACGTCCACAGTTGCTCAGAAATATCAGCCTGTTCTCTATAACCTTTGGCATATCGTCCCTCATAGCCATATACTTCCCTAGCGGAACTCATGGGGTCCAATTGCTCAGAGTACTTTTGTGTAAAAACAGAGGTTTTCTTAAACAGCCCAGACTCATGCAACAACTCTTGGGAGGTAGTTGTATAGGCTACCACCAAGACACTAAAACCTAGCAATACGGCTTCTGTGGACTTATAGAAGTGCTTGGACCATGAGACAGCAATCTCTGCACGTTGATTTTGACGTGCCCTACGCGCGATAAACCATAGTCCAATCAACAACACAAGTATGAGGATCAGCCCCTCGTTACGAACACAAAAATACACACCTAAACAAACGCCAGCTGTTGCCAATAGGGCATATGTGATCTGACGCCACCCTGCAATTGACACAATAGCAACGCCGGTAGCTAATGCTAAGAGGTAAAAGGTCTCGGGCAATCCATTGCAAGAATGTCCAATTAAGCGAGGATGCAAGGCTGTTAGCCAACCCACCAGCCAAGCAACTTTTTCCCCATAGAACCGGCGCGCCACCCACGCTACAGGCACCACCAACAGGATCCCAGGAACAATAGATGCGCCAATGGCGCTTTGTACGGGACTAAACCCCACCAAATAGAAGAGAGATTCCCAATAACAAAATGGGTTAAACCACCCCGAGGAGGCGTGCGCCCAATCACCCTGAGAAATGGCTTGAGCTATCCAGCCGTACACTGCGGCATCTCCAAACACAGCTGTAGTCAACAACAGGTAGCTGAAACGTGCGACTGCTGCCACAGCAATAAGAGAAAGTATTTGATTACGAAGAGAAAAACCAAGACTGCGTTGAGCAAAGCGAAACTCGTTGCGGAAAGACTCTATGGCAGCCGGACGAAAAACACTGATGCGATACCCCAGGAAAGCGACAATAGCGGCGGTTGCGACTCCGAAAAGTTTGGCAATATTAATCGCGAAAAGGCGCTCGATACTCATTTGATCGGTAAGAAATTGATATACAAATAAGAAGACCGAAGTGTTAACCATCATGGCAAGAAAGGCTACTCCAAAGTACTTAAGGCCTGTTGAGCGAGGCAGCGTTTTGCCGGCTAATCCAAAAGTCCACAGACGATTCAGAGGATAGCTAACTAACGTCGCAATCAAACACGCTGTCAGCGAAATCAAAAACAGCGAAGCTGCACCAGTAGCACCGGTAAAGATCACTAATGTATTTGTTAGAGTAAAGTCGATGGCAGTATTGAGCAATCCGACACAAGAATAGCGGATCAACTGACGTAAGCCCTTGAACACCGCTTCGTCATTACGATCTGGCGACTCACTATCTGCCACTAGAACCTCCGAGCCGGATCATATGTCTGAAAGGAATTAAACGTAAAGGCGCAAAGACACTCTACATTATACGGACGAAGTGGACTTAGTGGAGGATATGGACCTTATGAACAAGGGTTGATCAGAAGGTCATTTGGTCTCTTTTTGACTAATGCTAATAGGATAAATGGATAAGGTCAATTCAGATCCTGTTAGCTTAACGGCACCTGGCAAACGGTTAAGCGCCTGAGGCAGTGGCTGCGGTCTGACCGACATACCCGCAAGTCCATGTAATGGAACCCCCAGCCAGCGGTAGCGAAGGTCTGGGTTAATCATTCGCTCAAACTTCATGGTTAGGCGCTCGACATACGCCCTAAAGCGAAAGCGACTATGTACCCAGCTAACAGCATTACGCCCCAATCTTTTGGCAAGCTCGGTATCTGTTAGAACGAGCTCTATCTTCTCGGCCAGCCCCTGCACATCCATGTTGGGTACAAGATATCCTGTTTCGCCATCCTTTAACCAATCGCTGATTCCCCCACTGTCAAAAGCAATGACCGGTATCCCCTGTTGCATCATTTCAATGCCTACCATACCAAAAGGCTCGGGCCATACAGAAGGCACTACACCCAAACGCGCGGTATGATAGTGAATAGCCATCTCGTTATGCGGCGCATAACCCAGGAAATGTACGCGATTGCCCAAGCCTAACTCGTTGGCAAGCTGTTGGCAAAAAGGCAGGGCGGAACCTTTACCCAAAACAACCAGTTCAAAGGGTACCTTGACTAGCGCCAACGCCCTAAGTAGACAATCTAAGCCTTTACCGCGAACGATTTGTCCGGCAAAAACGATCTTATGAGATTCCAATAAGTTAAGCCTGCTAGAAACACGCTCTTCTCCAGGTGGCACCGGAGCCATGATGGCGATCTTTGATTTATCATATCCTTGAAGAACAAGCTCATCCGACATGTACTGGCTTGCGACAATAAAAGCATCTAACCGCTGGTCGGCATGAATCAGCCTCTGTTTTTGGGTAAAGCTAACCCATCTGACGCCGAGCCGACCTTTTGTTCGATCACGCATTAGAAAAGCACCACAAGGCACCAAGCATACCAAACCTGCCTTGTAATGGCAGGTCTTTCTAGACCACGGAAAGTACTTATAGGTGCGCATGCAATATACTTCATGGTCATGCACCATACGAACAGTGGGCACATCATACTCCAACACCGCTTCGATCAAAGGGGCAGATAAACACTTATGAAAGTACACAAGGTTAGGACCGCTTTCAGACAACGTCTGCTTAACTCGACGCCTTAAGGCCGCTTCGTCTTGACTCCAATCAAGCATGTATATTTTTAAGAATACTTCGGAAAAAAGCCCCTCATCCTTGCCAGTGTGTTTGCCACAAAGGAGCTCCAAATCAAATGAGTGGCTTAAATGGCGAGCAGTCGCCAATATATTTTCCTCTGCGCCTCCATGGCGCCCACAGCATTCATGAATAAATAATATCTTCATGAGCTCACATAACCACAGAATGCAAAAATTTTAAAGCAGCAATAGCTGCCTAACCTGGTATTCACAACAGCAGGGGAAGAAAATAAAATAAACACGATCTTAATGTTAGCTTTATTGAGGCTAACACTCCTTTCGATATAAATGAATTCGAGCGACAGTAGATAAATGGAGAGAAAGATGTTTCACCCAACTAGAATTAATGCTCTTAAAAATACTGTAGGAGCAGTTGCCACTGGCGCTTATGCCCTCTGGAACTCTGGTGTAATTGTTTATGGCCAAGGCAAAAATATTTTAGTTGGCATTGTACATCAAGGAAATAATGCTTTAGTTGGCATTGTACATCTAGGAAATAATGCTTTAGTTGGCATTGCACATCGAAAAAATGAAGCTGTACTACTAGCCCATATTTACAAAAATACTATTTTGACTTCTGCACCGGTAGTAACCCTGACTACTACTGGAGGTTATGCCAAAGCCGTTTATAATTGGGCGCCAATTGTAGCCTTTCGTGAAGGATACATAGGATCATGGATTACCTCGATCTTTACACATGCCACGGGTATGGCCATTGCCCTAAACGTGGTCAATCTCCACGAGGGCGCTAATTGGGTTGTTAGCTATGTTCCCATTCCTGGATTAGCATGGAGTGTTGACCGCGTGTTTTCCTACCTTGAAAGAGGCACGCAGAAGAGTGCTACAGGCCTCATCATGCTTATCTTCAACGGGGCTATCGATAGTCTCATCTCGCTAACAAACCTCGGTCTCGGTTCATTGAAAGATGCGGTGGTTAGAGCTGCTACAGAATCAACATGGCAGACTTGGGGGGTTGTGGCAGGCTTGGTTGCTGCTTATGCGACTTATCGTTTTAGCGGAAGGATCATCGACGAAACTATAAGCTACTATGCTGAGGTCGCTCGAGAGGCCATTTCCCGCCCATTCTCCAATATTCAAATGAAAAAGAACATTCCTCTGATCACACCAGCATTTAACTTGGTGGCTAAAGGTTATAGACAGATTTTCCCGTTGGACCCCAAAGCCAACCCCATACTATCCGCTGCAGTACAGAAACACGTCGATCAGATAGTCATGTGTATGAAAAACCAAAAAAAGAATAAGGGATATTTTCAAAACATCGTCCTCGAAGGTCCTCCGGGAACTGGAAAGACCATGATCGCGAAAAAGATAGCTGAAGATTCAGGCTTTAACTTCATTAAGATGTCAGGAAGCGACCTCGCCAATTACGTCGCTAAAGGAACCCACCTATCCACTTTGAATTGGTACATGAAGTACGCCAAAAATAGTTATCATCCAACAGTGCTCTTCATTGATGAAGCTGATACCTTTGTCGCTAAGCGAGAAACTTTAGGTAGTGGACAGAGAGAACTTCTTACTCAGTTCCTTGAGCACACAGGCGATGAAGAATTTAATAAGAACGTCATGATCATTATGGCTACCAATCGCTACGGATGCTTTGATTCTGCGGTAAATAGCAGAGTCGATCACAGTCTTTATATTGGTCCACCAAGCCGCGCCCAAAGAGCAGGGATCATTCAAGAGCACGTGAAAATAGCCTTCAGAGGCATGTCCGATATAGAACCCGACGGCGCCTTAAATGCTTCAGGCATAGCTGCTATTGCTGCTAGAACCAATCATCTTACCGGTAGAACTCTGCAGAAGCTTGTTAATAGCCTATTGTCTGTTAAGAGCTCCACCGCCGATAATAAACTGACGTGGGATATGGTCGATGATGAAGTCCATCGCTTCGTCTGGAAAGACCGCAGCTCACAAGATGCATCACGTTCCTGGAAAGTGATCGAAATGATCTCGGATATGTGGCACTTCACATTACCTTGGTTATGCAGAAGAACTTTTGCCATCCCGGGGAAAGTTGTAAGTAAAACATGGTCAATAGTTAAGATGCCTTTTACGAGTAGCCCCATCGATAACGAGCTACCAGTCTAAAGGACCGAAAGGGCCTAAAGGACAAAAAAGAGATAGAACCTCTTTTACGTCCTTTGGGTCCATTTCGTCATATCACTTTGATCTTGAAACAAATCTTTTTTTGCTGTAACTCAGACTCTAAGTGCCTAAAAGGTCGGGTCTATCGCATGATTTACAAGGTCATCATTTTCTGGATCGGTTCGATTGTCTTTACGCTGTGGGGGCTATTTGCCTGCCGCGCCAACAAGGCTTTTGTCTATGTCATCTTTGGACTGATGATATTTGCACTCACAGATCCCGATAACTTGAGTATCACATTCTTTGCCCATCCGGATTATAAGATGGCCACCAGGGGATTTGAAATTCACCTTGCGGATGTGTGCGCTTTTATTCTTTTTCTTCACCTATGGACAACAACACCTGCGGGCAAGCTCTCTTTTGTCCCCCCCCTGACGCTACCGCAATTGCTGTTTATTTTGGTTGCCGCCCTTTCTTGGCTTTTTGCCTCTCCCGCTGTCACTAATCCTTTGGCAGCCATGCAGTCGGCCTTGACTCCTGATACCCTTCAGTATGGCTACGCCATGGAAACGGTACTGGAACTTAAACTCTATCCACTGTTTGAGATCTCCAAGCTATTCCGCGGTCTGCTAATTTTCTGGGTGTGCGTCAACCTTTCGGCCGACAAAAACATCATCAGAACCATCTATGTAGTGTTCAGCGTCCTCATAATATACTTCACGATCAAATCACTCATTCTGCGTTACATCATGGGTGTACACCGTGTTACAGCAGGTATCGGACACTATAACAACTTCAACACCTTTATGGGTTTGATGGGAGCCTTTTTGATACCGGTAGCCTTTTCGTCCAAGAAATTCCTCATCAGCGGCTTCATGTGGTTCCTAGTTGTGTGCACCGTGTTATGCATTATCTTGACCATTAGCCGTTCAGCGCTGGCCGCTTTTGGTATCGCTATGATTGTAGCTACGCCTATTCTTCTCTTTAAATATATGAACGCCAAAAACATCTTTTTCTTGATGTGCGGTGGGGTAGCATGCTTGGCGCTGCTTGGCAAAGCTCACCACACCCTGATGGAGCGTTTTACGATCAAAAACCCTACCGTCGCAGCCTTTGAGGGAAGAGAAGCACTTAAAAACGAAGCTCGTATGATGGCCATGGACTATCCCTTTGGCGTGGGCATGGGCAACTTCTCCGCTTGGTCAATCCTTCGATATAGCGCTCAAACAGGTGCTGAGCTTGGTAACTTTGCTCACAACTCGTTTTACCTAACACTTGGGGAACTTGGCTACCCTGGCCTTGTCGCCTTCTGGATTTTCTGGCTGCGCTACGCCCAGGTTGGGTTTATAGGGCTTTTCTACCGACTGTTTTCCAAAGATAGCTTTGCGCTATCGGCTATGATGGGAGCCAACCTATCGATCATATTCCTGATGCCACAGCTATGGTTCCAGTTTACCTATCGAGCTACACCAATCTATTTATTGGTTCATATTATCTTAGGAATCGGTGTAGGCCAGTATCTGCTAGCTCGTAGAGAGCGAATAGAAAATGCGCTACTCGAATCACGAGATCAAACGTACGCCACACAACATTCCCGCTAGGGTTATGGCAAAAAAGAAAATCCTATTTATTCACGAAAAGTTCGGTCGCATGGCCGGAGCCGAGCAACATATTATCGTTGCCGCGCCTTTTCTGCGAGAAGCCTTCGATCTTAATCTGCTCTACTGGACGCGCACTGGCAAGGATGAAGAGCTTGTCGGACGTTGGTTTGACCAAACGTTTCAAATGAACTTTGATGGTCCAGAAGACGAAATCAGAAACTCGCTAAAAGCGGTGCTCGCCGATCTGGATCCAGATATTATCTACATGCATAAATGCCTCTCTCCAGTCATGCTAGAGACAATTTTGGAGTCGCGCATTCCTATTGTGCGTATGGTCCACGATCACGAAGTGTACTGCATGAGAACGTACAAGTACTTTCCTTGGTCACGCAAAATCTGCACGAGAAAGGCAGGCTTGTGCTGCCTAGTGCCTTGTTTAGCCTCTATTCAGCGTGACCGCACTAAGGGCGAGTTCGGCATTAAGTATGTCAGCTACCTAAACCAGCAACGGTTAATCAAAGCCGACCAGCAGATTACCGCGTCATTTGTAGTAACAACCTTCATGCGCGATGAATTAATCCGCCAAGGATACCCTCCCAACCGCATCTTCATCTTCCCTCCTACGCCCCGAAACTTAACCGAAGAAGCTCCAACACCAGCCTTCACAAACGAAAATATCCTCGTATTCGCCGGGCAGATTATTCGTGGCAAGGGTCTGGACGCATTAATTAAGTCATTAGCTCTTGTCAAAACGCCATTCAAACTAATTGTCCTGGGCGAAGGGTCACACAAAGCCTATTGTCAACAGCTTACCGTATCGTTAGGCCTGCAGGATAAAATCGAATTCAAAGGCTTTATTCCGCACGAGGCCTTGCAAGAGTATTACAGACAAGCCACCGCCGCCATCGTTCCTTCTGTATGGCCAGAACCCATTGCCACTTGGGGCTTGGAAGTTATGCGCTACGGTCTACCTGTGATAGGATTTGACGCCGGAGGCATCAGCGATTGGCTAAAAGATGGACACACAGGTTTCCTCATCCCATGGATGAATTTGGGCGTCATGGCAGAGAAGATAGACTATCTGCTGACACATAAAGATGAAGCAAGAAGAATGGGCGACAACGCCCGACAGTTTATTTTTAGGCATTATAATTTCGATGATTACATCGATCGCCTGCGCTCAAAGCTTGTCGAGCTCGCCAAATAAAAGAATTTAAACGCAAAGACGCAAAGTCGCCAAGAACCCTTTAGCGCCTTAAGGTGGACCCCATTGTCTAGACAAAAAGCACTAGGCAGTTTGCGCGTT
>JAUXSF010000026.1 GCA_030679955.1 Chlamydiales bacterium
CTGACGCTCTGCTTCCGCAGAGCTAATTTATCTATACACGGTTTCCCAGGGTTGCGTCGTCCTATGGACTCCTTACCCTGGGCTATTAAGAGGCTCAGCGCTCCCGCGCTGAGAACAAAAACAGGCATAATATATAGAAAATATTTTAACTTAACACCATTGGGCTGACGCCTGTGGCTACATGCTTAAATCGCTTCGCGATTAGCTGCAGAATACCCTTAGCCAAATTAGGCATGCATAGTTTGTTAAATTGCAGTTGCTTAGGACTCAATTTTCATAATTAGGTTGATGCGTATACCTGCCTATCCTGATCATTCTTGATGTAGCTTTTCTAACCGTTTGAGGCATGCCTCTAGGTTGATTCCTTTGCCAAGAACCGGCTTCCAGAGATCGCCAACCTTATCCAAGCGTTTAAAGATTGTGCGCATGGTCCAGACTGTGGGGTCGACACTTTTTGCTACCTCTTCCCAAGTGAGTGGGGTGGAGACTGTTGCGCCTGGCTTTGGCCTGACGCAATAAGGAGCCGCGAGTGTTTGATGAATACGATTTTGCAGGTAGTCCAAGTAGATCTGTTTGGTGCGTTTTGCTGGCTTTCTTTCCATCGAAGTAAGCTCAGGATATTGCTTGTTGATAAGCTGGCAGATGAGCTGTGCAAAGGTTTTTGATTGGTCGAATGTGTATTGTGCCTTTAATGGCACGCAGATATGCATGCCGCGCGAGCCAGATGTTTTGCTGTAGTTGGGGATTTTTGCCGCGTCTAGCAGCTCATGAAACGCTAAGGCAATTTCGCAAACTTTATCGTAAGGCTGACCTTGAGGATCGAGGTCGATGACCATATAGTCGGGTTTGTCGACACTTTCACAGCGCGAGAGAAAAGGGTTCAATTCGATGCAGCCCATATTTATGGCGTACAGAAGGTGACGTTCATCCTGGATGACCATGTAATGCGTTTCGCCGATGAGCTCAATCGTCAACCATGGAGGCAGCGGCGGATCGAGGTCTTTATGAAAGAAATGCACGCCTGTTATGCCATTAGGAAAGCGATTCAATGATTCGGGGCGGTCAACAAGGTAGGGGAGAATATAGGGGGATATGTTGCGATAATACTCGATTAGATCGCCCTTGGTGTAGCCTTCTTCCGGCCAAAAGACCTTGTCTAGATGTGTTAAAACTAAGTCCGTTGGCATTGTCACCGAACCTTTTTGGGTTTTTCCATAACCACTTTCTTGGGATCTTTATCGATTCTAAGGCCCTGGAAAGAGGGATGTCGCATGGAGCCTTCGTCGGTCCACTCGGTAAAGTTAACTTCACAAACTAGCTTTGGCTCTACCCAAGTAACTGACTTAAGGCCTTTGGGTTTAGGTTCTATAGGGCAATCTTCGCGTATTAAGGGAGTGAGCTTTGCATGAAGGCTTTTTAGAAGTGCTTCACTAAAGCCTGTTCCCACATTCCCTGCGTAGGTCAATTTGCCCTTTTTATAAAGTCCTATGACCAAGGCTCCAAAATGCTTGCGGCTGCGTTGTGGAGCAGTAAAACCGCAGATGACGACTTCCTGACGCAAGCCTGCTTTGATTTTTAGCCACTCTTTGCTGCGGCGTTGCTGATAGGTGCTTTGTTGGCCTTTGGCAATGATCCCTTCTAGGCCGCGTTTAGCAGCTTCTTTGAAGAACTTCTTTCCGCTTTTTTCTACGTGATCGCTGTAGCGCAAAACCTCATCTTCGTACTGTTTTAGCAAGGCCTTCAGCTTCTCCTTTCGTTCGACTAACGGTTTTGAGCGTAGGTCTACTCCATTGTGATAGAGTAGATCAAAAATGTAATAGATCGGAGTTCCCGACTGCTTTTTCTGGTAGTTTTGAAGCAGCTGAAAGTGCGATTTTCCCTCTTCATCGACCAACACTACCTCGCCATCAAAGATAGCTGTGCCATCGATCTTCTTAAGTGCTTCCACGATGTTGGGAAATAGTTTGTTAAAGGCTATTTGATTGCGGGAGTACAGGCGCACTTTATGATCGTCTAATTCAGCTATGGCGCGATAGCCATCCCATTTGATTTCAAAAAGCCACTCTTTGTCATCAAAGGGCTCCTCTACTAAGGTGCAAAGCATCGGGGTGATATCATGGGGCATCGGGGAATCTTTCTTACCCGGCTTACCGCCTTTGATTTGATCTAAGCTTCTACTTGTAAGAACTGATTTTTCATCGAAAGAAAAGTCTTCTTCGGCAAATTCATCGTGCTTTTTGACAAGCAGCCACGATTTATCATCTGTTTTTAGACGAATGAGATCAAAAGCTCCCTTGAGTTTTTTCCCTTCGAGGAATACCTGAAGGTGTCCTTTTTTGAGCGCTGCCTCGACCTGAGACGGTTCATCGGATGGCATCGCATAGTAAGTGCCTTCATCCCAAACCATGACGGTACCGGCGCCGTAATTGCCTTTGGGGATGATTCCTTCAAAGGTGCGGTAGTCGTAGGGGTGATCTTCGACCATAATAGCAAGACGTTTATCCTTAGGATTTAGAGAAGGCCCCTTTGGTACAGCCCAGCTTTTGAGTACTCCATTTAGTTCGAGCCTAAAGTCGTAATGAAGATGGGAGGCATCATGTTTTTGTACGACAAAGCGTCTGCCATGGCGTTTGGTTGGCGCAAGGTTAGCGCCCGGTTCGGGTGTGGAGTGGAATGAACGTTTAGAGTCGTATGGCCCGAGGGTGTTCATGCACTCTTCCTACGTTTAGGTGTTTTGGGCTTAAGGCTAGCCTTAAGCGTGTCAAATAGGTCGACGACTTTGGTGGGTTTGGCGGCATGTTTTGCTGCGCCTTTTGGAGCCTGTCCTTTTGCCTTTTTATCGATGAGGTCGCGCAGTTGATCGTTGTAGTTGTCTTTGTATTGTTCAGGTTTAAATTTCTGTGTGAGTTGATCAATCAGAGCTACTGCCATCTCGATTTCTCTACCGGAGCTTTTTTCCTTTACCGCTACTTCTAGATCTTCTATCGCGCGGATTTCTTCAGCGAAGCGTAACTGATTAATCATCAGTATGTTTTGGTGTGGCTTTAGGGTGATTAGATGCTCGCGATTGTGAAAGACGAACTTGGCAATTCCGACCTTTTTAGATTTTTCCAGCGCTTGTCGCAGCAGATCGTATGCATGTCCTGCACCTTTATCCGGGGCCAGGTAATAGGGCTTTTCGAAGAAGACAGGGTCAATTTCCTTTTCTTGTACAAACTCTTCAATGTTAATGGTAGCCGACTTTGCTGAGCTGGCCGCTTTAAAATCCGCTTCGGTGATGACGACATACTCTCCGTTGTCCAGCTTGTAGCCTTTGACAATGTCTTTCCATTCGATTTCTTTACCGTCGGCTTTGCAGACCCGTGCATAGCGAATGGGTGAGAGGTCTGCTTTATGCAGCATATCTAGGCTAATGGTGTGGTCGTATGTGGCGGAATAGAGCTTTACAGGTATGTTAACGAGGCCAAAGGCGATTGATCCTGACCAAAGTGGTCTCATAGCATCCTCCTATTACTCATTATTCTTTAGCGGGCCTTTGGATGGTCCGTTGGCTACTTTGCCGTCTGTTTGGAAGCGCGAGCCGTGGCATGGGCAGTCCCATGTTTTCTCCGTAGGATTCCAGCGGACAATTCCTTTCAAGTGCGGGCACACGGCTGATTTGCTATGTAGCTTGCCCTCGGTATCGCGATAGACAGCCACTAGATGCATGCCATTTCTAACGACAGCACCGCAGCCATTTTTGATATCTTCTTCGTTTGTTCCTGGTTGCACCCAATCCATATATTGGCAGGCTGTATTTAGGTTTTCCTTTGCAAATTCGTCGATCGCTTTAAGTATCATTCTGGACGGATCGTAAAGCTCTTTCCAAGGGTTTTTCTTACCTAAGATCAGGTCAGGCAAAAGAATACCTGCGATGGTCCCGTGGGTGATGCCGTTGCCGGAATCGCCGGTATGAATGTAGATGTTCTTATTCCAAGGATTTAAGCCGGTATATGCTAGGCCGTCGACTGGCTCGATAATCTGTCCGGACCACCGATAGGTGACATCTTTGATGGGAAAACGTTCACGCGTCCACTGCTCTAACTTTTCGAAGCCACGTTGGGTATCCTTTCGCTCTCCTGTGCGGTGGTCTTCTCCTCCGACTATGATGGACTTACCATCTGGGGATAGGCGCACATAGTGATAGGCATCTAACGTATCCCAGAATAGCCCTGGTTCGCAGACTCCTTCTGGAATAGTTGCTGCGATGACGTAAGAGCGGTAGGCTGCCTGCTTTGTGTGCATGATCAACCGGTCATTGATGGGACTATTCGTTGCGACGATGATTTGAGGGGCGGTAATTTTGTAACCCTCGGAAGTTGTAATTTCGCAAGGGGAGGCATCTTTGAACTCTTTAGCACGCGTTTTGGTGTAGATCTTGCCGCCATATTTAACGACAGCATCTGCCAGACCCTTCATGTATTCGATGGGGTGAAACTGCGCCTGGTTGGCGAATTTCAAGCATCTTCCCGTATCAAAATTACTCCATGGAGCTTTCTCGACCCATTCAATAGGCATGATGTCGAGTTCTTTTAAGCAGGTATATTCCTTAGATAGGATGTCTTTATCATCTTCTGGGGGGGTAAATAAGTACCCGCTCAGTCGAGAAAAATGGCACTCGATTTTTTCTTCGGCGATGATTTCTTCGATGTAGTCGATGGATTTTGCATGGCTTTCGCCAGCCAGCCGCGCGCCTTTTTTACCAAATAGACGCACTAGCTCGAAATAGCGGTCGTCGAGAACCCAGGTTAGATGGGCCGTTGTTCTGCATGTTTCACCCCCGGCAACCAGACCGCTATCGATTAGGATAACCTTTTTCCCTTCTTTAGCTAGGGTATAGGCGCATGTCAGACCCGCTATTCCGGCACCGACAATACATACGTCGGTGGACTCATCGGTTTTTAGGGGAGTGCCTTGTTCAACTGCTCCCTCCGCTAGCCAAAATGGACGTGTGTTGCCATACATACAGCCCCCGTGGTAGTGAACCTCGTTAAGCTCACCTTAGCATAAGGAATAAAAAAAGGGTGAAGGGTCTCGTTTCGCCTTACCTAAAGGCCTTCTGCTACTTAACTTACACATCGTAAACTACTAAAAAAGGTGGTTTACAAGAGGTTTGGCTTTGGACTAATGTGAAGTTAAGAGATTCCTCTACACTAACGAATTTTCCTTACAGAATTTTAATAACCCATGGAGGCTGAACATGAAGGCTCCGTTTTTTATACTAAGTGCCTTGAGCATGATGATTTTAGGCTGCAACCAGCCAAATAACCCGCCCGCTAACGGCAAAAATGCCGCCAACGCCAGAACTCCTGACGAGCAGTCAGAGACAGAAGGCGATCGTCTTATTACCCAGAATGTAAGACGGGCAATAATGCGTGCGGACAGCTTATCCGTCGATGCAAAGAACGTTAAGATTATCACAATCAACGGAACCGTGCAGCTTCGGGGACTTGTGGCAAACGCTGGCGAAAAGCAAGAGATAGACCGTATTTCTCGCGAAGTTGCTGGTGTAAAAAATATTGACAACCGCCTAGAAATATCGAAGTCAGCAGCTGACCGTCAATAGTAGTAAATTAATTTTCTGAGGGAGGATTTATATGAAAAAAGCAGTATTCGCTATAGTTAAGAGTGATCGTCAAGCTGACCAAATCGTGCAGCAATTCCAAGCAGCTGGTTTTCCTAATGAAAACATCTCCGTGCTAATGCGCGATAACCGTACCGGTAGTCTTAAAGACACAACAACAGACTTCACAGATGAAGCGACGCCACGCGGTAAGACAAAAGTAGGGCTAGAGAAGCATACTAAAGCCGCAGAAGGCGCCGCCACTGGTGCTACAATTGGTGGCATTATTGGTGGTACCATAGGCTTGCTAGCCGGTATCGGAACATTGGCAATACCAGGGCTCGGCGCTTTGGTTGCTGCTGGTCCAATTATGGGAGCACTAAGCGGCTCAGCTGTCGGTGGTACTGTTGGTCTAGTGACAGGTTCGCTAGTGGGCCTAGGCGTTCCAGAAGTGGAAGCTAAGGTTTTTGAAGGAAGATTAAAAGAAGGTGGCACGCTAGTGGCTGTTCACTGCGATACCGCCGAAGAAATTGAGCAGGCAACAAAAATCTGCAAAAATAATGGTGCCGAGAATGTCTGCACAACATCCGAGAAAGTTGGTTCTGCTCCAAATAAAAAGAATCGCACTGTTTAAGGAGGAAGAGCATGAGAACAGCAACTTTTCAAGGGTTGTTTGTTGATGTTCTTCGCGATCTTTATGACGCAGAACATCAAACCCTAAAGGGCCTTGTTCAGATGATCAAGCATGCCCACGATCCTGACCTTAAGGAGGCGTTCCAGAACCACCATAAAGAGACGCGAAATCAAATCGCGCGGTTGGAACATATCTTTGAGGACCTTGATCAAGATCCTGAAGGCATGACATGCCACGGCATGGAAGGCCTTATGGAAGAAGCTAAAGAGGTACTGAAGCAGCGTGGCCGTAGCGCCATTAAAGACGCTGCTTTGATTATTGCGGCCCAAAAAATCGAGCATTATGAAATGGCAGCTTATGGTTCCGCAAGAACCATTGCTGCAGAGCTCGATCTCGATGATATCGCCGATCTTCTACAGGATTCTCTGAATGAAGAAGGTGGAGCTGATAAAAAACTGACCAAGCTAGCCAAAGGTGGCTTGTTCAGCAAAGGTATCAACGAGGAAGCCGAAGAATATAATGATTATTAATAGTTCTTAAGGCGCTCCTTTGCGCCATGATAATGGACGGTCCGGGGGCAACCTCGGGCCGTTTTTTTTTGAAAATTAATGTAAAAAAACGACCTTAAGGCTAAACCCAAGGTCGTTTTTCTTGACAGAGTCAAAGGAAATTTTAGTCTAGCGCAAGCCAGTGTAGTGCTTTGTCTAATGCGGTTTTCTGTTTTCTGGACTTAGCTGACGATGATGCTTTGCTTTTTGGTCTTGCAGCTGCAGTTCTTACTCGGCTGGAAGAAGAGCGAGAGGCTGACTTCTTAGATGCGGTCGCGCGTGTTGTGCTTGTCTTGGTAGCAGCGCTCTTAGCTGGGCTCTTTTTTGCTGCGCTTGTTTTTGCGGCTGTCTTTTTAGGAGCTACGCTCTTTTTAGCAGCAGGTCTTGCACTTGTGCTTTTCTTAACAGCGGCAGCTTTCTTAACGGCTGGTCTTTTCGCAGCAGCAGTTTTCTTAGCAGCTGGTCTTTTAGCGGCTGCAGTTTTCTTTGCAGCAGGCTTTTTGGCAGCTGTAGTTTTCTTAGCAGCTGGTCTTTTCGCAGCGGCAGCTTTCTTAGCAACTGGTCTTTTAGCGGCTGCAGTTTTCTTTGCAGCAGGCTTTTTGGCAGCTGTAGTTTTCTTAGCGGCTGGTCTTTTCGCAGCAGCAGCAGTTTTCTTTGCAGCAGGCTTTTTAGCGGCTGTAGTTTTCTGTGCAGCGGGCTTTTTCACGCCAGCTTTCGCTGTGCTTGCCTTTGCTGCAGGTTTTTTAGCTGTAGCTGTTTTCTTGGTAGCAGTCGATTTTTTAGCAGCGCTTTTCTTTTTCGCACCACCATCTTGCTTATTGACTGTTTTCCACGCACGTTCACTTGCTTCATCAGAATTTACACCGCGGTTCTCATAGCTATCTTCAATATGAGCAGCCATTCTCTGCTGTTTGTTGGTGTAACTGGATTTGTCTCCTCTAGGCATTTTTCACCCTCCTTTTCTTGTTGGAAGCCTTTACATTGACATATATAAATATTCATAAAAAAATTAAAGAAAAGCTTTGCAAATCTACAAAGTTTTTTTCGAGAGATGATGATTAGCGCAACAATTATTGGGATCGTGCTAATCGATATAGGCCTTTTTAGACCATCCTACAACACGATTATATACAAAAAAGAATGGTGAATTTTAGAAATTGGTCCGACCAAAGCTTATGATAAAAAAAATGAACAAATTTCGATTTCGGGATTTTTTTAGCGTTAGCATTGGTAAATGGCGTCGTTTTAGTAATTGTCGGAAGAATGGAAAGAGGATATTTTTTTAGAACAAAAAGTGGTGGATTATGGGGTGGAACCATTAAGGTTGATTAAAGCTATAATTTTGATTTTCATTGACTTAAATCATCGAGTTCACGTAAAATAAAGGCGAATCGAAAGTTTGTTTGGTTAAAAGAGGACTTTCATGGACGTCAGTACAAATAGTTTTTCAACCGGTGATCCTTATAGAACAGCAGCTAGCCGCTATAATTCTGGCGCAAATGCTGGTGCTGATGGATCTGACACCGACAGTTTTACCCCTACAGCTGCACGCCCAATGCCATTTGGTGATTCTCTATTAGTTGGCTCTGCTTTACCACGTAAATCAACGGTAAAAGCGGCTGATGTAGATCCCGAGCAAACTCTAAAGACAGCACGTATTGTACGAGCCGTGACTTGGGGTTTAGGTGGAATCTCGCTATTAGTTTTTCTGATTATGTTCATTCAACCATTGTTATTACCTATATTTACTCTCGGAACATGTTTTTCTGGCGGTATGGGTGAATGGTTAGACTTTTCTTTCGCTGTTTTGAAGATCAGCCTCATTCCGGCTGCAATTGGTATGGTTTTGAGCTGGGTGGGCTATTTCGCACATCGCAAAGTCAAAGAACTTACTGAGCAGCAGGATAGTAGTACGGAGCAAGGTAGACCCTTGATGAATCTATCTCCTGCTTTAATGGCGCGTCTTTCATCCGGTGGAGACCATTCTCAACATCGTTTCCCTGTTTAAGAATCCTAAAAGATTGCTTTTCTTAACACAATCTTGACAAACAAAGTACGTTCGGTTATTTCCTTGGCCAATTTGTGTGTTAAACCCCACTAGGCCAAATGGAAATACGAAATAGCGCATCGAACTCGAGCCCATATTATGCACAGGGTGGAGGGGGAGGAAGTGCACCTTCTGCACCGCTCAATGTTCCAACGAGCTTTCCTTCACAGCAGCGAGACCAGCTAGTTTCTTTGGGGGCTCCGACACGCAATGGGCGACAGGCTTCAGGCCCATCGCACGGGTTATTTTACACGCAAAATAGTGAAGAGGCATTAAGTTCCCTCGGTTTTATGCGCAAGGGCTCTATTGCTATTGCAACTATCGCACTGCTGGTGCTTGTTTTGATGCTCATACAGCCCGTCTTAGCAATCCTTTTATCTCTTGGAATGTGTCTCATGGATGGATGTCAAGAGTGGTGGGAATTCACACAGACCGTGCTTTCTCTTAGCCTTTGGCCTGCTGGATTGTTCGCTGCCGGCCTCTTTTTTGCTCTTGGCGTGAACCTAAAAATGCACGACATTGCGCAACAAATGACATCTGACCCATTAGAATCCGATCCATTACGTTTTTTAGCACGAAAAAAGAAATCTAAAAAGCCCTAGGTCCAAGGGCAGACTGAGACCGTAAGTCCCTGCTGCTCATATTCGGCCTTTCTTTGCCGAGAGAGCTCTTCTTTAGCAGGATCGGTAGTGTCATAAAGTTCATGAATTTGCGCTACTAGCGGCCCTAAGAGAGTGACTGACGGGCACAGATTTATTACTATACCCGCATTATTTACATTTTCGTTTGAGGTAGTGATGACAACCGCTGCTTGCAGAGGTTCCGAGCTGACAGCATGAGGGACAAAGCCCTCTTTTGGGAAGCGCCAAATCAGTTTATCAATATAGTCGGCTACTTGTTGATTCGGCACGGCAATGAGCTGACGTTGTGCCTGCTGAAAGAATCTGTGAACGAGGGTGCAGACGCAGCTGACCTTCTGTTTCGCATCGATAACTTTCCAAAATGTAACAATTGCAGCCATAATTATCGTAAACCATCTGTTATTACAGGTCTATCGGGAGACAAAGCACCGCAAGATACCATAAAGCGGATAGCATCATCTACACGAACTTCAGTTTTGATGACCTGATGACGAGGATATTGCAATAAGAAGCCCATTAGAGGGTTAGGAACGCCAGGCACAAAGACTGTCACGCGATCTCCCGTCAATGGCACCTCATTAGTGATAAATGCTAAACACATCGAGCCATCATGTGGGAAAGGTACCAGAACGACTTGCTTGAAGTTTGACTTTTCCTGCTTGAAGATTCGCGTGATCACCTCTGACGAAGATTTATAAACGCTTCCCACAAAAGGTATGCGGCGCAAAATCCAATCGCCTACCAGGACTATTTGATGCAGAACGTATAGCTGTAGTAGGAACCCAATACCCAAAGTAATAAGCACCAAAAATAACAGGATGAGTAAGCGGCTGGTGTACAGCACTACTTCTTTAGCATTTAGAAATCCAAACGGCCTATCCAGATCAAAGTGTTGCAGGGTTGGTTCAACAAGCCCCATGAAAGGTTTCGTGAGAAAATTGACGATCCACATGAAAATCATAACGGTTAGTACCAACGGAAGTAGGGTGGCTAAACCTGTTAAGAAGTGTTTTTTCATGTTATCGTGTCCTTTCTAAGGATAGTCAGCGGGGGAGTGATCACTCCACAAGAGATGATATACTTAAAGGCATCCTCGATCTTCATATCTAAATAGGTCAGGTCTTCAGCTTTATAAAGAACCAAAAAGCCGGAGGTGGGATTAGGAGTTGTCGGGATAAATACAGCTATTAGCCTTTCATGACCGGCAGAGTTGAGCATCGGCATGGATTCACGCGTGATAAGACCTATTGAGAGTGTATCGGCCTTAGGATAGGGCACCAGCACAACCTGCTTAAAGGCTCCAGTATTGGAGGTGAAGATCGTTTTCACTACGTCGCTGCAAGCCTTATAGACCGGGCTGATGAAGGGGATTCTGTGTAGAATACGCTCTCCCCAATGAATAAGGCTATTAAGGAAGAACCATCGTGTGAGTATACCCAAAACCACTGTGAAGACAACGAGAAGGATCAGGATGATGACCTGAGTAACAATGCGGAAGGTTTTGGGAGAAGTCAGAAGAGGTAGGTTCTCGGGACCTAACCCGAAATAAGCCAAAATGTTGGAGAATAAATCTACAAACGGACCAGTCAGAAGGTTAAAAATGAACACGACAATGGCAAAGGTTACCGCCAATGGCAGTAGAGTCATGAGGCCGGTAACAAAGTACTTTTTCATATTATGTGTCCTTAAAGATTAGTAGTATACCTTTTCCAGGCTTGATGGACAAGGGACATTAGGGACGAAAGGGACATTAGGGATTTTAGGGAGTAAATAGGCCTCTAGGTCGCTATTGTCTCTTTCGTCCCTAATGTCTCTTGGTCCAAACTTTGATACTACTTGGCGGGGCTGGTCCAGGGGCTATTTTTGTGTCGGAAGCGCCAAGGGAGCAGGGCATCTTGGCCAGCATAGTCAACACCTACGCGTGGGCTGGCAATAATATCTTGTGAGTTCACGTAATGGTGGTCAGTGACCCACACAACCGGCCCTGAAAGAACTTCGCCATTGAGGTCACGAGTAATTCCCAATGCTTGTGAAAGGGCTCCCGGTCCGCCGGCAATGGCACGGTTGAGGGTGCTTTTGTTTCTCCGCTGGAGCATTGTTTCGATGCCAATGATGGGCTGAATAGCACGAATCAACACTGCATGAGGTGTGCCAGCGGGTCCCGTTACGATATTAAAGAGATTGTGAATACCGTAGCATAGATAAACATAGGCTACACCGCCTTCATCGAACATGACAGAATTGCGATCGGTGCGCCTGTTGCCATAGGCGTGTGAAGCGCGGTCATCGGGTGCGCGATAAGCCTCTGTTTCGACGATGATGCCACCAGTCACAACGCCATCGATAGCGGTGTAAAGCATTTTGCCAATGAGTTCTTGGCTTACTTCAAGGACATCGGCGGCATAAAAATAGCTTTGTGGCAGAGCATGATCGGTCATAGGCTTATCGGCGCCGTCCTTTGTTTGGTTGCGCCTTATGAAACTTTTTATTTTTGTGAAACTTCTTATTCTTCTTATCCTTAGAATACTCTTCCCTATCCTGATCAGGTTCATCCTCAAGGATGTCCCAAACGCTCTCGAGCATAATAAGGTCGACACGGCTAAGGCTGACGCTAATGCGGTCGCCGGAGTGGTAGACTTTACCGGAGCGTCGGCCACGCAGGAGCATGCGCTCTTCTTCGTAGACATAGTAGTCAGAGGATAGTTTGGAGATATGTACAAAACCTTCTAGCATAAGCTCGATTACCTCGAAAAAGAAGCCGAACGGCTTCACTCGAGTAATAATGGCATCATACTCTTTGAAGGGATCTTTCGTCTTAATGCTATCCAGTAGCCTGAGCTTCTTCAGTAAGACAACACTTTGTTCGGCCTTAGCGCTTAGCCTTTCTTGGTCAGAGCATCGTTTAGCAATAGCATCGAGCCCCTCGATATCCTCTTCTTCACCAAACAAAATTCGGTGAACAACCAAGTCAACATAGCGGCGGATAGGGCTGGTGAAGTGGCAATAGTGCTCTAATCCAAGGCCGTAGTGACCGATATTGTCGGCTGAGTAGACAGCTAGCCTCATGCTACGGATGTAGCTTGTGGCCAGATAAGGGCCGTAAGGCGTTTTAAGGGCTTCATTGAATAGCGCTTGTAGTTCGGCTGGTTCAGGTTTATCGGAAACTTTAAAGCCAAAAGCAGCGGCAACGGCGGCGAAATCACGCAGATTATCCTCGGCAGGAACCTCATGAATACGATAGGTGAGACCTTTACCTTCGTTGGTAAGATGTTGTGCAACAACCTCGTTCGCCTTCAGCATGAACTCTTCAATCATCTGATGCGTGATATCATACTCGACGACTTCTGTTCCTGTAGGAACGCCTTTGGCATCAACTTTAATCACGACTTCCGGTAGAGCAAATTCAATGCCGCCACGCTCATAGCGCTTATGCTTTAGCAGCAGGCAGAGTTCTGTCATACGCTTTAGAAGAGGCAGGTGCTTGCTCTTTTTGTCGCCATCTAGCACAGCTTTGGCTTCTTTATAGCTGAATCGCTTGGCGCTACGAATGACAGTGCGCGACATGCGGTAGTCTGTCATCGTGCCATTTTTGTCGAAACTCATGAAAACAGAAGCCGTTAAACGATTAACCTCAGGCTTTAGGCTGCATAAGTTGTCTGATAGCTCAGAAGGTAGCATGGGAACGCATACGGCAGGGAAGTAGGTGGAGTTGCAGCGTTTACGTGCCTCGTCATCCAATTCAGAGCCACGTCTGACGTAGAAAGACACATCGGCGATGTGAACTCCAAGAAAGAAGTTGCCTTTTCGGTCTTTCGTTAGTGAGATCGCATCGTCGAAGTCTTTAGCGGTGTCTGGGTCGATAGTGACTATTTCCCAGTCGCGCAAATCTTCGCGGTTTTTTAGCTCTTTAGCTGGAACACGGTTTCCTATCTCCTCAGCTTCCTTAACAACCTTCGAGGGGAATTTGTCGGAAAGTTCGTATTCTTCGATGGCTGCAGGGATATCTTTAGAAGCGTCGCTAATATGTCCAATAAAGTGAGAAACTCGGCCATGTGCAGCTTTTTCCTTGGTGCCCCAATCGTCGATTTCAATGACCACGCGATCGCCGATTTGCAGTTCCATATCCTTCGCTGCCGTAACGACAACACTCTTTTCCTCACCTAAAAGTGGCACATACGCGATGAATTGTTCTTGCTTGTCGATATGGCGGATGATACCGCCCAAATGTGTGCGGCTGCGCTCTAAGATTGATAGAACACGCCCTTCAGGCCCTTTTTCGGAAACTGATTGGTTATTGATGACCACTTCAACTTGGTCGCCATCAACAGCATTCTGTGTCAGGTGCTTGGGGACAAAAATATCCTGTGGGAAGCGCACTTTATCATCTGGCTGGAGAAAGCCAAAACCTCTAGGGTGAACGCGAAGAACCCCGGAAACGATTCCGCCCTGCTCATGTTTAAGCACATAGCGTTTGTTATCGACTTCTAAGAATCCCTCTTTAACAAGAGCGGTCAGAACCTTTCGGAATATTTTGCTGTGCTCAGGGACTATATTCAGTAGTTCGGCAAGTTCGTCCAGAGTTCGTGGAATATAGGCTTTGCCCGACAAGTATTGTTGGGTGACGCGTTGTAGGTTCTCAAAAAGGCGGTCGTCTTTAGTCTGTTTCTTTTTAGCTTTAGTCATCAGTCCTCGTAGTGAAGAATCAATATACCACAAAGGTTAATTTCAGAGAGCGCTTAGTTAATTACTACCGAAACTGCGCTAAAAACTCAAACATTGAAGGGCGAGGAAATTTTTACGCAGACGCAGAGGCGCCAAGGGATTCTTAGTGTCTTTGCGCCTTTGCGTTAAAATTCCTATCCATCAAAATGCTTAAGATTTAACCGACGGTAATGTAGAATCACCCCTCAAATTAACAGTGGAAAGGCATCATGTCAACACGCGCACCGTATGATCACAAGGCAGTAGAAGTAAAATGGCAAAAGTACTGGCAGGAGAAAAAGACTTTTAAGTCTGAGCAGCCATCCAAGAAGCCTAAATACTATGTGCTGGACATGTTTCCCTACCCATCCGGCTCTGGATTGCATGTTGGTCACGTGGAAGGCTATACGGCCACAGATATTTTAGCTCGATACAAGCGTATGAAAGGCTTTAATGTCCTGCACCCAATGGGCTGGGACAGCTTTGGCCTCCCCGCAGAACAATACGCTGTGCGCACCGGGACACACCCCGCTGATACGACAAAAAGCAATATCGATACCTTCCGGCGCCAACTACGCTCTTTGGGATTCAGCTACGACTGGGATCGCGAAGTAGCAACCAGCGACCCTGTTTATTACAAATGGACCCAGTGGATCTTCACGAAGCTCTATGAAAAGGGTTTGGCCTATGAAGCGGAAGTGAACGTAAACTACTGCCCCGCTTTAGGCACTGTTTTGGCTAATGAAGAGGTGGAAAATGGACGCGCCAAAGAGGGTGGACATGCCGTAGAGCGTAAACCGTTACGTCAATGGATTCTAAAGATCACAGCGTATGCCGACAGACTGATCCAAGACCTGGATCTAGTCGATTGGCCAGAAGGCTTGAAAAAGCTACAAGTTAACTGGATTGGACGTAGCGAAGGCGCCACTGTCGATTTCGCGATCGATGGCCATAGCGACATCATAACGGTCTTCACGACGCGTCCAGACACTCTTTTTGGTGCCACTTACATGGTTTTGGCACCGGAGCATCCTTTGGTTTCTGCTGTAACTACTGAAGCAGAGCGTTCAAAAGTAGAAGCTTATCGCCAGCAAACAGCTGCCAAGAGCGATATGGACCGCACAGAGCTAGCCAAAGAGAAAACAGGAGTCTTCACAGGGGCTTATGCCATTAACCCTGTGAACGGCAAGCAAATACCCATCTGGGTCGCTGACTACGTATTGATGAGCTACGGCACAGGAGCCATCATGGCCGTTCCAGCTCATGATGACCGCGACTACGAGTTTGCTAAGCAATACAGCCTGCCAATTATTCCTGTTTTCGAGCCTGATGTCCAAGCCTTGCCTGAGCGTATTCCTGCTGGTGCCACAGACAAAGAAGTTCACGATCAGGTCATGTCAGGGGAGCTGTGCTGGCCTGGTAACGGCGTATGCATCAACAGTTCCAATGCAGATATTACGTTAAATGGCCTAGGACAGCAGGAAGCGGTACAAGCGATCACCAAATACCTCGAAAAGACAGGTAAAGGTAAATTCAGTGTATCCTACAAGCTACGCGACTGGCTTTTTAGTCGCCAACGCTATTGGGGTGAACCCTTTCCTATTCTACATTTTGAAGACGGTTCTAAGAGAGTTCTAGAGCTCGACGAGCTGCCACTGATACCTCCAGAAATTAGTGATTACAAGCCTTCAGGTGATGGTCAAAGCCCACTAGCACGCATACGCGACTGGGTGGAGGTTACGGACCCTAAGACTGGCAAAAAAGCTCTACGTGAAACCAATACCATGCCCCAATGGGCGGGTTCCTGCTGGTACTATCTGAGATTCTGCGATCCTGAAAATGTGGGCGAAGCGTGGGCCAAAGAGGCTGAAAAATACTGGATGCCTGTCGATATGTACGTTGGTGGTGTCGAGCACGCTGTGTTGCACCTTCTTTATTCACGTTTTTGGCATAAAGTTCTTTACGATGCTGGCCTTGTCAGCACCTTAGAACCCTTCCAAACCTTGCGTAACCAAGGCTTGATCGTCGCACGTTCTTTCCAACGCGCTAATGGATCCTATGTGGATCCTGTAGAGGTTCGTGAAAAGGATGGAGAGTTCTTCCACCGTGAGAGTGGCGAGAGCTTGCTTATGCAAACAGAGAAGATGTCCAAATCCAAACTTAATGGCGTTAATCCAGACGAAATTATCGAAGAGTTTGGAGCCGACAGCCTTCGTATGTATGAAATGTTCATGGGGCCTTTGGAAAAGGAAAAGCCTTGGAACACCGATGCTGTCAACGGCTGTAAGCGTTTTCTTAAGCGCTTCTATGAGATGATCATTTCGCCCAAAGTGTCCGACCAAGAGAATGCCGAAGCTACCAAGTTGGGGCACAGACTCGTTCATGGTGTCGGCAAAGATGTTGAGGCTCTTCAGTTCAATACAGCAATCGCTAAAATGATGGAGTTCATCAACGACTTTACCAAGCTAGACGTATACCCTAGATCAATCTTGCGCTTTGCTGTTCAAGCGCTGTCGCCGTTTGCTCCACATATTGCCGAGGAATGCTGGCAGATTTTGGACGGACAAGGGGAGCTAAGCTATCAAGCATGGCCGACAGCCGATGCTAAGTATCTTCAGGATGATGTAGTGACTTATGTCGTACAAGTAAATGGTAAGGTCCGTGGAAGACTCGATATGCCTCGCGATCAAAGCCAGGATAGCGTTCTAGCCTCTGCAAAAGATGATGCGATGGTAAGTCGTTATCTCGACGGCAAGAATGTCGCTAAGGTGGTGTTCGTGCCCAATCGGCTGTTGAACATCGTTCTCGCTGACTAAAAGGAATTGCGCACAGCGAAGCAATGCCTCCGTCTTGGAGTGCGGTGACAAGTCTCCGCACTCCGAAATTATCTGTACCACACTCGTTGCCAAACTTGGAATTTGGGCCCATGTGAAGGCTCCCGGAGTTGAGCGATCATAAATGGTTTAATATTAGAAATATGAACCCATTTATGATGCTCAACTACGGGGGCTTTGGCACGGTCCAAATTCCAAGTTTGGCAACGAGCGTGGTATAGATATTACTAATTTAGTTGAGTTATAGATGAATTTTTGTTGATAAAAAGTATAATATTATAATATGATAAAAAAGTATTATTAATAAAATAGGATTTGAATATGAATTCATTGGTTGTAAACAATAATTCTCACGACTCGGTTTTGAACGGAATTGAATACTATAGGGTTATGAGAGATGGAAAAAAAGATAGAAAACAGCTTGTGAAGTGTAAAGGGCTGAATGAAAAGGCTCTCAATGCCATAGCTACAATTTTTCTTTTTATTGAGTTTACTATCAAAATGGACTGCAAATTAACTTTTAATATCGAAGGAGCGTCTCAAAACTATCATTTTGTATGGAATCCTTCTACCCTAACAGGCGTTAGAGTATTAAAAAAAAGCGCATCAAAAGCGCCGGTTTTAGTCGAGACCAAGGCAAATGTGCCCTATATTTTAGGGGTAGCACGAATAAAAAACGTGGAGATGGAAGAGGGTATCTCAAAATTCATCATCTCTTCGCAAGTGAACGAAACTATCAAAAAAGAGTTTGAGTTCTCAGTCATTGCAATTGGTCACAATTTAAATAGAGCAATTCGGTCTAAACAAAAGGCTGTTTGGATTCCTTATGATGTTGCTGTAAAAAATAACAATTTTTCTCTCGCAGCCGACAACTCTCAAAATCTGATAGGGAATGGCGATATAGGTAGCATCGCATTAATGCCAAGAGATGAAACAATTGAAATTATAAATAACAATAATGGCAATTGCTCTAATGACTCTGTTTTTGATAGAGCTGAATACTTGAAAATTTCTAGAAAAACAGAATGCTCTCTCCTGGGGTGTAAAGGTCTAAACCCAAATGCGGTCAACGGTATCGCTGTAAATATTCTTCTTATTAAATTTAGAATTAACAGCGACTGTAAACTAATTTTTAATATAGAGGGAGAGCCAGATAAATACTATCTACTGCCAAGCACTAATTGTTTTTTTAAAAGAAGTTCAATTTTAAGAAAAGCTGTTTCAGAACGTCCCTTTGTAACAGAGGCTATGGCAAACACGGACTATATCATTGGAATAGCGCTCAAATATTATGAGCGCTCCAAGCTAATTATATCTAAATTCTCTATCCACTCTATGAGACAGGAAACTACCAAAAAAGAATTTGAATGCGAAATCGCTAAAATGGGGGAAGGTTTTTTAAGGCCTGGAAGCAAGACGAAGATTTTTTGGGTTCCATACGATACTTCCTTTAATAATAATAATAATAATGGAAATTCAATATCGGAAGAATTAGGCAACAATAATCAAATTCTGTCGGATAGTGATGACAGAGAGCTTGAATCCCCAGATCGCATCGATGAATCCGAAGATGAAAGATCCACGATTAGTGACATTTCGGATGACGAAAGACTCACCATTAGTGACATTAGTGACGTTGAGGAACCTGATGAGCAAATGCAGATCGACACTGCAAGTGAAACTGATGAGTAGTTGAAATAGTAGGTTGAAAATTCATTTTCTATTAGACCATAATATTAAACTAAATTATAATTATAGTTAGAGGCATGCTACTCTTTTTGAGGGGCTTATGGCTACCGAAGGTTCTGGAGACACAACACTTCCTGCACCATTAGACCCCTACATTGATTTTCCCAAATTAATTCGTCCTGAAGAAGATTTGTCTGTTTGGAGAGATATCGTTCTTCATTTTTCATATGAGCATCAAGACACCCTTCACGACCATCAATTGGAGGTTCTTCCTGGAAATGATGGAACAGAAGTCGAACATAAAGCCTCTGCTATTGTCCTTCAGCGCTTACTCGGGGTTGAGTTTAAGTTGGAGGATTTTGAGAGCAAGTTTCGTGAGGCTCATAATAAGGCCAAACAAAAGAGTGCGTTAGAAGAAAACCTAAGTAAGGCGCGAGAAAGCGACTACTTGAGTGGCCCACGCATAATCCGCAATGGAGCATTTGTTCCTGGGCCGATGGAACGCGAGGCAACGTTACTTTTCGAGGAGTTTCTGCAGGAGTGGTATCTAATGGGGGCGGAGCTAGTCGAGATGGTTAGTTTGTTGCCCAATCCAGAAGTGAAGCAAGAGCTACTAATTCAGATAAACGGACTTTTTGGAATAATCTAAAAAAATGCTCACAAATTCCGCAGTTGGACTGCGTGGTTTGTGAGCATTTTGACTGTAGAAGAACAGCTTCTTAAGCCTTAATAAATCCAGGGCCTTGACCTTGACGTGGTTTGCCAGCTTGACCGCCGCCAACGCCGCCAGGACCGCCCATGCCACCCATCTGAGGAGGTGCACTTGAGGATCCGCTTGGCTCGCGTCCTTCGCAGATATCGCTGCAAATTTTACGCCATTTTTCCACTGTCTCAACATAGAGGGGTGCAAAAGCTCTAAGTGCGGAAGGAACCGCATGCTCCATATCGAGTGTGCAGTGTATAAGAATTAGCTCTTCCTTAACTGCTACGCCGACGCCACCGCCAGCCATTTGGCCGCCGAGCATGGAACCTTCAAGCAGTCTCTCGTATAGCTTAAGACGGGTCTTGTCATCGCGTGGCAGACCATCTAATAACGGAGAGTAGAGATAGAGTCTCTTGGAATTAGGTTCGTAAGTAAGGTGTAAGGAAAACTCATCGTCTATCCCAAGGATACACGTGTTGTTTTCGTCAAACTCCAATCCCTCTAGCCCGAGTTCTTTACCGAACTCAGCCAGGTTCTCTTTTGCGTTCTCAAATGACATAATGTCCTCCTACAGTTCGTCGTGCTCTTTATTTACCTCTTTGCGCCATTTTCTCGCAAAAACATGTTCGATTTTGCGCAAAAGTAAAGGTTGAAACATGAAAATCATGCCTTATTCGCTCTATATTGTAAACCCCTTCGCAAATCTCGATTTGCTGGCGCAAAGTGGTCTATTTCTTGTAAACATCTACAATTCATTATTTTACAGATCTAAATATTTTAAAGCAAATATCTAAAACAACTATTCAGCTTCGAATAACCAAACTTCAAAACGTTGATTATTTAAATTCTGCTCGGCTTTGATCTGGTTTAAAGCGTTATGCAGCACCTGTAGTTGCGTTTCCCACGCCTCTTTTTCCCCCTGAAAGTCCTTGGGAATTGTCCGCCAACTCCATTTTTTCAATGTTCGGTCGGATAAAGCGATCAGGGCAGCGATAAGAGAGGAGCGCTCATCGGCTGATAATGGTGCCTGATCTACATGTGTCAGAGCCTGCTGAACGTTGGTTTTGATGGCGGTAAAGCATGAGAGAATAACGAGGTTGGGATTAAGTCCCATGATATAGCGCAGAACGCCCCCGCCACGCATACTATGGCCCTCCTCGATGATTCTATTTAGGTATTGGGTAAGATCATTCCCCAAAGTCAATAGAGTTTCCAGTATGTTTTTAGATACTTGAAGCTGTTCTCTTGTCTCTTTAAATGCTTGATATGGAGCAACTTGTTGTGGATTGCTGCTCAGGATTTCTTGTGTAATTTCGTATCGTTCATTTTCTACTGTTTCTGTAGTGACTCCTTCCCCGGTATCAAGCCAGCGATCGAGCTCTAGCTTTTTAGCTTTTAGAAGGCGCAAGGTCGCTTCGTCGGCATCGAGTTGTTTCTGGGTGATTTCTGCATTTTGAGGAGAATGGAAGATCTTGCGTTTTAGGGTTTCGATATTCGTCGAAAGTGTTGTAATGGTATGTTGAACTTCATTTCGGCTATCGAGGTGTTTTTGCGATTCCTGCAAAAAAATTTCGTGCTGACGCAGCATTTGGCGCATATGCTGCAAATCTTTTTTATATTCTGGATGAGACATCTTTCCTCTTTTCAGGTCGCGTGCTATAGTCATGCCTTCATATTATCTATGGTGATAGCAAAAAGGGGAAGCAAGATGATTATTGTTGAAATCGCCGGACATTTGGGAGCAGATGTTGAAACACGTGTAACACCAGATGGACAAAAAGTATCGACACTGCGCATGGCTACAAATGTACGTCGTGGCGGTCGTGACGAAACAGTATGGTGGCGTGTGACGCTTTGGGGCGACCGTTGGGATAAGATGTTACAGTACCTGACAAAAGGTACGGGACTTATCATCATTGGCGAGATGCAGAAGCCTGAAATCTTCCAAAACCGCGATGGCCAGTCACAAATTAGTTTAGATATTCGTGCGGACATCGTGAAGTTCAGCCCATTTGGTCGTACAGATCGTGCTGGAGGCGAGGGTCAGCAGCAACAACAAGGTTCCAGACAACAAGGTTCCTTTGGTGGTGCACCTCAGCAGCAGCAACAGTCTAACCAACAAGTTAATCCTTATGGGCGTCCTCCTGCTGAAACAACAGCTGGAATGGGTTCTCAGAGTTTTGGCGAAGTTCCAGACGAAGACCTACCGTTCTAAGTCTTATGGACAAGGGACACAAGAGACCTTAGGGACGAAAGAGACAACAGGGACAGTTTACAAAGTCCGCGTCTCTAATGTCTCTTTGGTCCCTAAGGTCTCTTGTGTCCCTTTCAAAAAAAAAGCTTCTGTAGTATCTCTATTGCTTAATAAAGAGGGTGCTATGGATGTGAAAATAGTGAAACGCAATGCGCCGCGTCCTGCGGCGGATGTTGTGATCTTGCCATTCTGGAAGGGCGCGATAGAGGGCGGCGATGCTGACCTATCCAAAGCTGTGATGGCTGACTTTAAAGGGGATAAGGGACAGTTACTGCTGTTGTATCAACAAGAGGCAAAAGAGCCTCGCATCTTGCTCTTAGGCCTTGGCGACCCTGGCAAAGTGACTTTAGAGTCTCTGAGAACAGTTTATGCTAAAGCGACACACTTTTGCCGCGAAAAGCTTTTCTTGTCTATTAATGTGATGATGCCCGTGCTAAAGGGTGTTTCCGATGATGATATGACAGAAGCGGTTGTAGAAGGCATTTACTTGGCTAACTACGCTTTTCATGTTCATAAGAGCAAGATTACTCCGGAAACAACAAAGCTTATCGATTCTGTCTGTTTGATCGGCGCTACAGCCAAAGCTAAAGAAATGGCGGCTATATGCCAAGCAGTGCACTTAGCGCGCGATATCGTTAATGGCAATGCTGACGATGTGACACCAGAATTTTTAGCTGAACAGGCTCAGAAAGTAGCTAAAGGGAATAAGTCTCTTTCTGCAACTGTTTTTGATGCCAAACGTATTGCTAAAGAGGGCATGGGCTTGCTCATGGCTGTCAGCCGTGGCTCCTCTGTCGAACCACGATTTATCATCTTAACATACCGTGGTGCTCCCAAAAGCAAAGACCATACGGTTTTGGTTGGCAAGGGTGTGACCTTTGACTCTGGTGGTTTGAATATTAAGCCTGCGACCAATATGGAGCATCAGCGTTCCGATATGGGCGGCGCTGCCGCCGTTCTGGGTGCCATGAAGGCTATTTCCGAGCTAAAACTGCCTGTCAACGTCACTGCCGTTATTCCTTCGACAGAAAATAGCATCGATGCGCGTAGCTATAAGCCTGGTGATGTTTACCGTTCATACAATGGCACTACAGTGGAAATTGGCAATACCGATGCTGAAGGACGCCTTATCCTAGCCGATGCGATTTCTTATGCTGTCAAGAATCTTAAACCGACGCGAATTATCGATATTGCGACTCTTACCGGTGCCATCATTGTTGCGCTGGGGGATGAAGTTTGCGGTATGATGAGTAATGACGACGCTCTAGTCGATGCCTTGACGGATGCTGGAGAGAGGACCTATGAACGTGTATGGCGTTTGCCATTGGTTGAGGAATACCGCACTCACCTTAAATCAGACCGCGCAGACCTTAAGAACGTTGGGGGAAGTGGCGGTGGCTCTATCATTGCAGCATTATTCCTGCAAGCCTTTGTGGAGAACGTTCCATGGGCTCATTTAGATATTGCGGGAACGCGTTATCTTCAGGAAGGTAAACGCTACCGTTCTAAGGGTGCTACTGGCGTGGGTGTGCGTCTATTAGTCGAATACTTGAAGCAGTTGGCATAGCATGGATTACCGTTTTCATAACCGCGATAAAGTTAAGGTTTCGATCATTGGTGTTGAGACAGAAGTTGGAAAGCGCCTGAAGGTATTGTTTAACGATCACACGATGTTTCAGGTCAGTGACGAGGAGCCTAACGTTACCATCGATGCTTCAGAGATGCCTTTTATCCAGATTGGTGCAGGCAAGAATTCTGTGGTTCTGCAACCTGAAATTAATGGTGAAAAGCTATTACCTTCTGCTGATGGTTTTAAGGTGCGGCATCTAAGCGCTCCCTCTACATTACTAGCGTTAGCTCTTTATCCCTTACAGAAGACCTTTGGCATTACTCATGCACGAGCGGTTACTCTTTTGCCTGTAGAAGATCTGTCGATTCCCAGCATGGATTTGCTAGACAATGCCTTGTTAGCGTCAGATAGCATTTCAGTAGAGCTGCAAGATTTATTGGGCTTACAGGTAAGTTCTCAAAGTTTCCGAGTGAATATGTCTGCTGGTATGCTTCAGCTAGTTTCGGTAGGTTTTCCTGGAAAGCCTAAGGCTGAGGAGATTATCGAATGTTGGAAGGCATTTTCCGCTATACCACACATGCATGGGCTACCGAGTGCTGCACAGCATCCGTTGCAGTACTTTGCTGAAGAGGGCTTTCCGCAACCTAAGCGCCACCGCAATCTTGATAGCGGTAAGGTCGTTGCCATTGGTTCGTTAAAAGAGTCGCAACTCTATGATTATGAGTTTGCTATCGTTTCTAATCCTTCGGTCCGTGGACCTATTGGCGGCACACTTCTCAATGCTGAGTTTCTCGTTAAAACCGGTTTCATTTTCTGGTAAGAAGAGAAAGGGACCTTAGAGACATTAGGGGCCTTAGAGACGTGACTGGTGTCCCTAAGGTCTCTATGGTCCCTATTGTCTCTTTGGTCTCTTCGTCCCATCGCTAGCCTAAAATGGCGCTCGCTGCTATATCCAGGTATAAAGTTATTTTTTGAAAAGGGGAGGATTCCGCATATGTCAGGCCAAATTCTAGCTTCCTGGCGCGCCTCGATTACCCTCTTGTTAATGGCGATGGCGGCCCCCGCTTTTGCTGTTCAACCGGGCATCGAGCCGTTGAAATGTGTTGCTGTTCATGAAGCCTATATGACTAAGGTTACAGGTGCCGATGTTCTTCAGGCAGTGCCATATCAGCCTCCAGCTGATATTCTGGAGCGTATTCCACATCAAAGTGACGATGAACTGGTATGGATACCGGGTTATTGGCAGTGGTTTGATGAGCGTGCTGATTTCATTTGGATAAGCGGTGTGTGGCGCCGTCCTCCGCCTGATCACCAATGGGTTTCAGGTCATTGGTTGGATACTGAGCAAGGCCCTGTGTGGATCCGCGGATTTTGGACGACACAATCGGAAGACACTGTAGAGTTCTTGTCGAAGGCACCTCCAGATCAACCGACAGAGCGAATCGATCAACCGCGTAATCCAGACTACTTTTGGGCGCCGGGTTACTGGCATTGGCATGCATCCAAAAACCACTACATGTGGTACGAGGGTTCATGGGAGCGTTTAGACCCTAATTGGGTTCTTGTTCCTGCACATTATGCATGGCGTCCTGAAGGCTGGGTTTTTATTCCTGCTTTCTGGGATTGGACGATAGAGGACCGTGGTTATCTTTACAGCCCAGTTTGGATAGATCCTTCTATTCGCGATGGGGTCGAATATCTTCCATCGGTGATTGTCGATCAATGGGCATGTGTGCATAGATTGTACGTCTACTATCCCGACTACAGCTGTTTTTTCTATCACCACTGCCATTATCATTGGGATTGGTGGGATAGCTGTGGTTGTGTTCCTCCATGGTGGTCGCATCCTGATTGGTGGTGCTTCTCATGGCATGATCATTGGGCATTGTGGTGGTGGTATTGCCATCCCGGTTACCCACAACCATTTTGGATGACAGCAGCATTAGCTAAGAATATAGCTCCACCAAAAGCTATCATCTTGAATGACCTAAAGAACATTAAAGGTCCGGCGATTATCACACCAAAAGGCGTGGTGACACCCGATACCTTGCTGAACATTCTTGGGGATAAACCAATACTGCCTCCTAAAGGTGAGGGACTGGATAAAATTAATCAGGATCTCACTGGAAAAATTAAGCTTCCTCCGACGGTTATCCGACCTTTGGGCAAGCCCGGTGCAGGTGGCGGACTTGGTAAGCCAAGTGTGTTGAACACGCCTCCAAAGCTTTCAGAAGATCAGTTAGGAAAAGCGGAGTTGCCCGATATCAATCTCCTGCCAAAGCTGGACAAGGCAGTAGAGCCAGAACGGCCTGTCATTAGACTGCCCAATAGACCTCCTAGGTTTGATCAGGATAGCTATAACCATGGGCAGAGGCATCCTCGCCGCCCACACTGGCCTAGGCACCCTGACAGGGATAGGAATAACAACGATAACGGTAACAATCATCAGAATGACAATAACAACATGGATAATGGTCATCATCCTGGTGGGCATCGTCCCGGCGGTCACCGTCCTGGAGGCCGTTGGCCAAAGTTCCCTACCGATCAATGGGGGGATCAGGATAGCCAGGAGAATAATGACAACAACAAGCCAAATTATCCTAGTGAACGTAATCCGAATTGGCGTCCTGGAGGTCAGTGGCAAGGTCAACATGGGCGAAGACCTGGTGGACTAATGCGGCAAGATTCTGGTGATCAAGGTGGTGATGATCATCAGCAAGGAAAGCAGCAGCAAGACGATCAGTCTCGTTTTCGCTACCATCGGTAAGTAAATGTGAAGAAGTGCGGTGAAGAACACCGCACTTCTTACCTATCCTGAAATATTCTACATTTGCAGAAGGCTGAGGCCATACTGTTGCCAGTCTAGGGGCTTTGGGGCCACACGACTTGTCATTAGAGCAGTGTGAATTCCCTGTTGAACCTTGTTTTTAGCCCCTACTTCAGCGGCAGCATATGCCAACCATCTCAGCATCGACTGATCATTAGTTTCCGTTTTAGTAGGTACCGGCAGATGATCTAAGTCTACGGCCTGTAATTCTGTTTCTAAAACTCTTTTCTCGTCAGCACTCTTAGCTTTTAGCATATTGTGGAAAGTCCACAAGTCCTTAATATCTAGAGTTCTTTGTTCAGTAACCCAGTCATCACTTAGAGCCGCGGCGGTACGATCGTCATTGCGGAAATTTACGTTTACTAGTCGAGCAAATTTCGTGGGATCCATCGCTTCTAGCATGTACAACGTTGTTAACCGAGAAACACGGTCACGCAAACCTACTTGCAGTGCTTCATGGCGCGCTTGTTGTGCATTTACATGGATGTTGGGATCGATCAAATGTTCTGGGCAAATGCTATAAGAGTTAACCTCTTCCTGTGACATTGAACCATTCGTAACTGCACAGGTTACAGCAGCTTTCGTAACAGTATTTACTACGGTTGAAGGTTGGGGAACCACACGAACAGACTTTAAAACTTGATCTGTCCAAACTGATGCAATGGTCGAACCTACGCCCAGAAAGAAAGCCCATCGAGAAAGTGTCTTAGCTGCAAAAGGAAGGGCGGGGAACAGATGCGCGCCTGCATTTTCCAATCCCAGGGTGTGTAGAGCAAAGTAAGTGGCCGATAGAACAAATAGGGTGTTTCGGCATGCTTTTAGTGTTTTGGACCAGTCCTTAACTTTTCCATGAGACTCGAGGAAAGCTGGGTCTGGATGTGAGGTCTTCATGAATTCTGGTCCATGCTTATACGTCCACACACTTACTGAACCCATTGTCTTAGCTGCATAGCTATACATAAAGGTAATACCGCTGCGTGCGGTGTTGCAACCAAGCCAGCAGATAGTAGATCCAGCTAAGCCAACGACGCTGCCGATAGGGCCTCCACAGCAACCAACAATCGTATTAATTGCAAATCCTGTAACACTACCTACCACGGGAGCGATATAATTTTTACCTACGAGGGCGACGGTGCTGCTACCAATAAGTATGCAGGCGGGGATTGCTTGACGGGGAATTTTTCCGGCGCACTCACCAGCTTTGGTGTAAGCCTCGGTACCATAGCGTTTAACGTCTGCAAAGCTTATTGGGGACAATTGTGATAAACCGAACATTATTTCTCCTTATTATGCTAGCGGCGATCCGAAGATCGCCGGCTAGAAAATCATTATACTTGTAGTGTGTTCCAGAAACGCTGGTTTGTTGTAGGTTCCTTAGGTGGCATATATTGCCTAACCAGCGCAGCGTTGATCTGGCCGTCCACGAACTTGCTGCTAGCCATCGCTGCACTTGCGTGACCCAACCAACGGAGAACCGACGCTTCTTCTTTCTCGTTAGCTTTAGGTTCTGGTAGGTTGGCTAAATCCAGTTTAAGCAGCTGTTTTTCCAGCCTGTACTTTTGTTTAGGAGATGCCTTTTTCAACCAGGTGCTAGCATTCTCGAGGTCTTGGCTGGCAAAATCTTCTTGTTCGGCTACCCAAGAAGCATCTTTAATCGTTGCCTGTCTAGTTCCCTTGCTCACCTTTAACAGTGTGTGCTTTGCGAAGTCAGACGCTCCACCTTCCACCAAGTACATTGCGGCCAAGCGGCTCACTTGGTCACGTGTGTTACCGACAGTTTTCTGATGCTGCTGCTGTTTGCGCAGGATAGCCTGAGCTGCGGGACCTTCAGCCGCGGTTATTTGTATTTGTAATTGACCAATCTGCACATGAAGATCATCAAGTTCTGCCGTTACCGCATCTTTATCCGCGGTAGCTAGGTCCAGCTTGGCTTGAGCTTTGACCAGTTTTGGTTGCAGATCTGCATTACCCACGACCTCTTGAGTCAAGCGAATGACCTTGCCAGATCGACGGTCGAATTCTCTATTGGATTCTTTTTTCTGAGGAGTAAGCTTACGGGCTCTCTCGCTGACTTGATCCATTTGCGTTTGCAGTCTATCCAATGTCTTTTCTTCCATAGTCTTGGTCTCATCGGCAAAAGTGCGCTCGTTGACTTTTGTCTGAGAAAGGCTTCCATTTACCAAAGCACACTTAACAGCATCAGAATAGACCGATGCGATATTACTCGAGTTCGCTGGAATAACTCTTGGCGTTCTGGAAATGCTTCCCATCCAAGCAGCTGCCAGGCCACAGCCAGATCCTAGGACAAGAGCCCAGTTAGCCAGGGTCTGCGCTTCAGCTGGTATGAATAGCGGCATTAGGAAATCAGCGGTGAGCCCAAGAGAGGATAGCGCTTGATACGCAACAGCGGTGCCTAGTAGAACGTTACGGCAGCCCTTTAGCTTAAGAATTCGTTCTTTCAAGTCGTCTTTAGCCGTTTGAAAGGCGTCGGTATAGCGGCTGGTTTTCATGAATTCACCAGCGCTACCTAGGCGGAAGATAACAGCGCCGCCAATTGCTTTAGCTGCATAACTATAAACAAAGGTAAGTGCGCCGCGAGACGCCACTGCGGGGATCCAGGTAATGCTTTTGGTAACAAAACTGGCTGTATTACCAACATAACTGCCTAGTAGACCACCGACTGTATCGGCAACAGGAGGAAGCACTTTATGAGCGAGGTCAGCAGCTGCGCTAACTCCAAGTACTACGGTCGCTGGTACTAATTGTTTGGGAACGCTTAAAAAGTACCGAGCAACTGATTTTATTTCTATATTCATGAAATTCTCCTTAACTAATTTTAATCTAACTAGATCACTATTGTTTAAGTTGGCTATGTTATAATATAAATATGCGAACTGTCAATCAGAAGTAAGTTTTATATAGTATGAAGTTAATGTTGGCCTATTTATTGCATAGATAAAGTAGTTCAATGTTTCGTAACTAAAGAGGAATTAAATGACTGTAAAAAAGAAGATCATCGTAGAAGAACCAGAGTATGTAAGTCGTAAAGATGTTAATCAAAATAGAATACAAACAGCCGAAGGATGGCGACGTACAGTAAAAAAGCGTCGCGCTGAGAAAAGAAAGCGTTCCACCAAGTAAGTGATAGAACTAACGTAAAGGCGTAGAGGCGCGAAGGAGATTGATCTTCTTTTGCGCCTCTGCGCCTTTGCGTTAAATTCTTCCGTCAATTACGTTGTACAGCATGAGTCAACATATTGTTACAATTGTTCAAGCGCGGATGGGATCCAAGCGCCTTCCTGGCAAAGTACTAAAGCCTGTTTTGGGCAAACCTTTGCTGGAATACTTGGTTGAGCGTTTGCGTCGTGTTACAAAAGCTGGAATGCTTGTCGTTGCCACTTCTGTGGAAACAGAGGATGATGCCATTGCCGACTTCTGCGAGGATGCTGAGGTTACGGTCTTTCGCGGTAGCCGAGATGACGTTTTAGACCGCTATGCTTCTGCTGCTAAAGCGACCTATGCGGATGCTGTGGTGCGTATTTGTGCCGATTGCCCATTGATAGATCCTGTAGTGGTGGATGAGGCGATACAGTTCTATCTAGATAACGACTACGATTGGGTAGGCAACTTTCTAGAGAGGCGGTATCCGCGTGGTTATGAGGTGGAGGTGTTTTCCCGCAAAGCTTTAGATAAAGCCGCAGATGAAGGCTTAGAGGCTGATGAGCGCGAACATGTCACGCCCTATCTCTATCGACATCCCGCACTATTCAAGTTAGGCAGCGTTGTCGGCAAAGTGGATCTTGGCAACCAGCGTTGGGTCGTCGATACGGCAGAGGATTTTGACCTCATCTCTCACATTTTGTCGGAGCTTTATCCCCGAAAACCAAATTACAGCACTCAGGATATTCTAGAGGTATTGCAGAAGAACCCTGACTGGATGAAACTCAATGCTCATATCAAGCAGAGGGTTGTTAAGGGGTTTCCAGGAGATAAAAAATGACTTCAGACGGCCACGTCTTTGTAATTGCCGAAGCTGGCTCAAACTGGCGCTCGGGTACACCAGCGCGAGATATGCGTATGGCTAAGACCTTGATCGACGTAGCAGTCGATGCTGGTGCGGATGCTGTAAAGTTCCAGACATACCGCGCAGAGACCGTTTATGTCGCTCAGGCAGGAATGGTTAAGTATCTGGAAGAGTCTGGTGTTTACTCGGACATTATCGAGATCTTTAACGACCTCTCCATGCCTTATGAGATGATTGCTCCCTTGCACGAGTATTGCGAAAAGCAGGGCATAGAATTCATGTCGTCGGCCTTTGGCATTAAGGATTTTGAGGCCGTAAATCCCTATGTTAAGCGCCACAAAATAGCTTCCTATGAGATTAGTCATCTACGTCTACTTGAAATAGCAGCACGCACAGGCAAGCCTATTATTTTGTCGGTTGGTGCTAGTGTAGAAGAAGACATTGATTGGGCTATCCGTACTCTAAAGGCTAATAACTCTGGTCCGATCACACTCATGCAGTGTACCCTGGCCTATCCGGCTCCTCCCGAGAGTTTAAACCTACGCGTTATTCCATGGCTCAAGCAGTGTTTTAATTTGCCTGTAGGCTTTTCAGATCACTCTAGGGATCCTTTGTGTGGTCCGCTAGCTGCTGTTGCGTTGGGCGCTACTGTTATCGAGAAGCACTATACCATCGATAATCGTCTTCCAGG
This sequence comes from Chlamydiales bacterium, assembly GCA_030679955.1. Classification (GTDB taxonomy): domain Bacteria; phylum Chlamydiota; class Chlamydiia; order Chlamydiales; family JAJFMA01; genus CAMFKD01. The sequence goes on from JAUXSF010000026.1 coordinate 30,766, forward strand.
GCCCGACCACTTTTTTGCCCTAACTCCTAGTGAACTTAAGAAAATGGTGCAAGCCATTCGCGATACGGAAAAGATGCTGGGGGATGGACGCAAGACGGTCGAACCTGCCGAACAAGAGATGTATCGCTTTGGACGTCGTGGTGTACAAGCAATTCAAGACATCGCTAGAGATGGAATCTTCCAGGAGGGAGTCAATATCGATATCTTGCGGCCTGGTCACCAGAGTTCAGGAGTTCATCCGCGTCTGCTTCCGGAGATTTTAGGCAAAAGAGCTACTAAAGATATTTCCGCCGGTAGTGGTATCCATTTAGGAGACTGGACGGATGCATAAAGACGACATCGTTGCTCTTACCTCCGATGTCAGAGTACTTGTCGATCCAGAGCTAAAGCTAGCCCTTCCTGCTGGATTGGAGCAACGTGTATCAGAGATCTGGCAAGAGGAAAAGGCTAAGCGGGGAGCTATGCTCTATGAAGGGCAAATTTTTAACTCTGTTTCAGTGTCGCCCTCCCTCATTACGGGATATTGGATGTCTTACCGCTATGCCATGGCAGCCTACGTCGATCCTACATTAGGTAAGGACATGAAGATACTGCCGACTGCTGTGAATGGTATCACACGTTGTGGAGGCAAAATTCTTATAGCGTTGCGTTCAGATAACGTTGTAGCTTACCCACATCATTGGGAATTAGCTCCTAGCGGAGGGGTAGATCCCGCTGCCTTGGTCGGTAATACTATAGATGTCCGTAAAAGTATTCTGGATGAGCTCATAGAGGAAACGGGCATCCTCGAGGAAGATGTCCTTAGTGTCTCACTGTTCGCGGCTATGCATAACAGGGAAGAAACAACCCTCGAGCTATGCTCATTTATCGACGTGAGTGAAGATATTATCAGTCGCTTCAACCCACCTGTGGTTGAATATGTAGATTTTCAATGGTTATCTGCGGAGGAGGTTCACTCTTTCGGCGATAGTCACCTTTTATTGCCACTTACAGCCAGTATTCTCAAGCTCTTATAATAGCCACTGATAACAAAAGCCGATGGATAGGCAGGCATACGCATCGGGTTCTCTATCAATAAATAACTGTAATATTTTATTTAATCAATTGATTTCCAATAGGTTATCAAAAAGACGTGGACTTTACAGAATAAGCAGGATCGCTGCGCGGCTGGATTGGCAGGATTTTTTAGGAAAAAAGTTAGAATTGGAGTTTAAGCGGCTAAGAACCAGTTACCATCCTGCTTATCCTGCCACGCAGCGATCATGCATATCCTGGAAAAATGTTCCTTTTTTTCCAGGAGATCACATCAAGACCATCTGGCACAACCATGTCACAACTTAATCCACTGACTATGAGAATCTTTATTATCATTTCATGGTAGTTAGCCTGATGCGCACGGGATTGACAGGATCCTATTCTGGAATTCACATCTTTCAATTATTAAGTGAATTTAAAATTACTTAATATGTATAATTAAATTATAAATTTAATCTTACTAAGATGTGTTGAATAAAGGGGTCTTTATGCAAAATGTTTCATACAGTCAAGTTGTTCATGAAGAATATCAGCCAATTTATGATTCTATTGATAATGCTAAACAGAGTGTTAATCAATTGAAAAGTAAGATGACGCAATGTGTCGATAGAGCAATTACCACATTAGAGGCCACTCCTGCAGAGGGAGCTGCCTCAAAAAAGAACATTGATAAAGAAATTAAAAACTTAAAAACGCTAAAAAAAGAAATATCCAAAGCCAAAATTGAAAATGGAGATCAAGCTGAAAAAATTGTACTGAAAGTCAAAACTCAGATTTACCGTTCGGGTGCTAAATGTCATGTTGGTAAGCTCAACCCTGAGCTCGTTAAAGACCTAAGTGTTCTTGCTAAGGGAGTTGACAAACAAGTTAAATCAACTTCAGATCGTTTAAACACCATCATCCAAAAAGAAATATATTCGGTTCCTGCTAAACAACTTACACTAACAAAAAAATTGCAGAATATTTTAGAAAAAATCAGTGCATTTTTTTCTCCGCGTAGTAGCGAAGCAAAACTATCCGACATTGAAAAAGCGGCACATAAACTTGAGGCATTGGTTCCTCAAAAAAACGCGTTGATACAATCAGAGTGGAAAAAAGGGTTACCTGCGGAAGCTGCTAAACGCAAACCATCCAGCTCGGTAGAAAAGGAAATTGCCGTAAAGAGGGATATAAAGACCTTCCAAGACAACTTGAGACAGAATAGCATAGGTTTAGCTAAAAAATATCAAGGGGAAATTGAAGTTGCTGAGAAGCAAATGGGTTCTAAAGAAAATATCAGTGGTACTCTAGAGGAGTTATCAATTCAGTTGAACTCAACCTCGGCACTTTTAAATTCGGCGAAAGGCACACCAGATGACATTAAGAAGCTAAAAAAACTAGTTAAAAGTCAAAGCCAATATATTGATGAGGTCAGATCACATCAATTACCAAAAGAAAAAGCTCGATTAGAGTTCGCCTTAGATGAGGTTAATTCATCGATTAAAAGATTAAAGCAAGCAAAAGTGGATAGAGGATTAGATGACACAGATGATTTGAAAGCAAAAATTGATATAGCCCGTGAAGAAAAGCAGACGATAGAGTTTCAACTAGCTGAGATCGACAGTTCAATGAACGATGGTGACAAGTCCCTCCAGGCTTGGCAGCAATCACGTGACGAGCTTCAAGAAATGATATTAGAAAATAGAAACCAGGTGCTAAGTGGCGAAGAGGGTTTATCAAAGCAGCATTTAGCTAGTCTTCACAAGCAGCTCAACGATGTAGATGGGCGGATCGCACAAATTAAGGGAGAAAGCGAAGAATTTGCTGCGGTAATGTCTGAGCTGGACGTATCTGCGCCAATTCCTGAAATGATTGAAGAAGCGCTCTCAGGGCTGAAACAGCCAATAACGCCAGAAGCGTTTAGTAAGGCGATGGCTTCTACGAAACAGCTGATCGACGATCTACAGAAACAGGTCGAAGAGGCGAGAGAAAAGGTTGTGGGATCCGCACATCGCGCTAAGCAAGAGGCTGAATTGAAGCTAAAAACGCTCGAACTCTGTTTAAATGACGAATGGCCGAATCTCGCAACTCCTGACTTCAACGGCAGTAAAGCCCAGTCTGCCGCCTATGTCGCTGATGCTAGACGCAGCTTGGAAAAGGCTACAGCCTTTTTTGAGAAAGACCTTCAGTCAGTGAGACTTCCGGACCGTGCGTCACCTGCCCCTAGAAGTGGTGGGATGGAAGAGTATTATGATGAGGCATTGTAAAGTTTGTTATAGAGTGCGGCGACAGGTCGTCGCACTCTCTCGTGAAAAATAAATCTGCATCTGCTACACTCTTACTTCTTTGAAGAGGGTAGATCTTGAAGTTTGACAACTTACGCGCCTACGAAAAGCACTTAAGCGCCTGCAATAACGAGCAGTTTGCAGATGTTTATTTGATATTGTCAAAAGAGGATTTTGATCGTTCCAGCGCGTTGGACATGACAGTTGCTGCTTTGCTAGGTGGTCGTCCTGCTGATTTAGCGCTTAAAACCTTTGATGGTGAAAGTCTTACGATTGATGCGCTACTAGATGAACTCAATACATTACCCTTTTTAATCGACCGCAAGGTTGTCGTCATTCGACAGGCTGACAGCATCAAGAAAGCAGCTGTAAAGATTTTAGAAGACTACCTAGAGCGTCCAAACCGCGCTGTGAAGTTGGTGATGGCGGCCGACGCTGTGGCTGCAAATACTAATTTCTACAAGAAGTCTGAAAAAGGTGGGGTGGTCGTTTCCATTCCGCAGAAGAAGGCGTGGGAGAAAGAGAAAGACTTTGCCGATTGGATTTACGATCAGGTAGCCAAGGAAGGCAAGCGTATCGAACCCAATGCTGTACAGCTTTTAGTTAAGCAAACCGGGTTAGATCAAACGCTACTAAAGATGGAGATGGAAAAGCTTTTTTGCTATGTGGGTGAGGCTCCACTCATTACCGCAACAGCAGTAGGCGCTATTTGCACATGCATGGATATCGATAATATCTTCCAATTTTCCGAAGCTGTCCTGCGTCGCCAAGTATCCCGAGCATTGACCATTGGCTCGCATTTGATGAGTGGTGGGACCTCTGTCTTGCCGATCTTGATCCAGCTTAGAACACAATTTCATACCGATTATCAGGTTTGTTCCATATTAACGAATGGCGGTACAGCTCAGGATGTGTCGCAAGAGTTTCGTTATCTTGTTGGCCGTGTGTTGACACAACACATTGAGATGGCCACAGGATACGGCATGGAACGCTTTAAGAAAGGCTTGCTCGCCTTAGATGAGGCTGAGCGTTTGGCCAAAAGTAGCACAATGGAACCAGAGCTACTATTAGAGCGCCTGGTTGTTAAACTTACAACGTGAAGAAAAATGACTGCAAAAAAACCAGCACTATTACTACTTCCCAATCTATTAGGGGAGCAAAAGCACCACGAAGTCTTTCTGCCAGGCAGCGTCGATAAAGCTGTCAAGACGCTAGACGGGTTATTTTCAGAAAGTGAATCAGGCGGAAGACGTTTCCTTGGACATTTTGAGCTAGAAAAAGCTGCACATCTTATTCCTTTGGCGCTGGTTAATGAACACACACCAGATGCTGACCTTGACTTTCTTCTGCAGCCTCTTGTTGCGGGCGAGAGGTGGGGGCTGGTGTCGGATGCAGGGACTCCATGCATTGCTGACCCAGGTTACAAGTTGGTTAGGCGTGCGCGTCAGCTAGGTATTCAGATACAAGCTTTTGTTGGACCGAGCGCTATTACAATGGCTTTGATGCTGTCGGGCCTACCAGCCCAGCGCTTTGCTTTCCGTGGCTATCTGCCAAAGGACTCCGCCGAGCGTATGAACGAGATGCGCAAGCTAGAGCAAGCTTCACAAGCGGCTAAAGCAACTCAGATTTTTATCGAAGCTCCTTACCGCAATACTGCTGCGCTCGAAGATCTATTGAAGACGCTTCATCCTAGCACATGGTTGTGTGTAGCTTGGGATTTGACCCTGCCTACGCAAGGAATTGTGTCGCAGTTAGTCGCTCATTGGAAGCGCACGGCTTTGCCTAATCTAGAGAAAAAACCTGCCATATTCCTAGTATCTGCTGAAGGTGCTGCATGACCACAATCGGTATGATCGGTTTCGGAAATATGGGACAAGCTATCTACCATCGGCTAGAGCAAGCCTTTGGTGCCGATAGCCTGTATGTCGTCGACCATCATACCGACAAGCTGCCTAAGCAAAATAGTGGCACCTCTTTGGACGTATTAGAGCCCGCAGAAGTGGTTATAATCGGTGTTAAGCCACAATCCTATACCGAGTTAGCAGTCACTTTAAATGGTTGTTTGGCTAATAAACGTGTCATTTCCATCATGACCGGCATTTCATTGGACCAGCTGTCCCGTACGACCGGTTCTAAAGACATTGTGCGGACGATGCCCAACTTGCCCATCAAAATTGGCAAAGGGCTAACCGGATGGATTGGCACACAAAAAGGTGACTGGGTCATTCCCATCTTGCAGGCACTAGGGCAGGAAGTCAGGGTGGACACCGAAGATCAACTGGAGTGCATTACCGCTACTAGTGGATCCGGACCCGCATATTTCTTCTATTTGTGCGAATTATTGGCACAAAAGGCAGAAGCGTATGGCTTTTCTTCAGAACAGTCACGACGCATTGCAGAGGCCACTTTTGTGGGGTCTGCTGCGTTGTTAGACAGTGAAGATAAGTCTGCCGAGCAATGGCGACAAGCGGTTACTTCTAAAGGTGGTACAACCAATGCCGCTATCACTTCGCTACAAGCCAATCATTTTGGCGAGATCTTTCAGGAAGCTATAGACAAAGCCCGTCTACGAGCTATTGAATTAAAAAACAGTTAGTTCAGTGGACGAAGGGACCTTAGGGACGAAAGAGACCTTAGGGACTTTTACGGACAAAAGTTATTAGACTTTGTGCCTTTTTAGGTCGTTTATGTCCTTTCGGTCTTTTTGTCCATAAAGTCCCTAAGGTCCCTTCGTCCATCTAGGGCTTGTAGCAACAAAGGCCCGAAATGGCTTGTCAGCTCATCTTTGATACGTTCGATATCTTGATGTGTTACGGGATGCTCATAGACGCAAAGAGTTCTTCCGTGGTCGATTTGTTCATCCAAAATGTGCGCTGTGATGACGACTGTTTTGTCGCCTTTGGACAGGGCTTGCTTGATCGGTTCGGCTCCCGGGTAGTCAGGGAGACGTCCGCGATGCAGATTAACGCCACCGAAACGCGCATGGTTAATCAGTGACAGGGGAATAAGGCGTCTCCAACTGATGGAGGCTAGAAAGTCATAGTCCATGTTTAGAAGTGTTTCTTCCAACTTTTGCTGCTCTGCTTTGCTGTCGACGGTATACAGGGGAATGTCGTGCTGTGTCGCTAAAGTTTGGTAGTGTGCAAAGTCAGACCTTTCCGCTCTCTCCTCGGACTCACTTTTGGGCAGCAAGCGATGCGTAGCAATGGCAACGACCTGATACTTTGTCGAGTTAAGTAGGGCTTGTAGTCCATTGAGACCATGGGTACGCGCTAGAAGAGCTACAACTCTGTAGACCATGACTCGCCTCAGATTAACTCAGTGGCAATGGCATCATAGCAGACACGTCCTCGGTCGGTGAGGCGCACGAAGGCATTATCATCATGAATATGACCATTTTCTCTTAGCATGGTCAGTGATTTCAGAGTGTGTGGCTCTAGTTGTCCGTGCTGGTTGGTAAACTGGTCCATATTGACACCTTGAACCAAACGCATTTGAATGACGAACAGCTCACGTCGTCGGTCGTTGGCATCTAGGGCTTCTTCAAAATCAACAGGAGATTTGTAGGCTCTGAGAGCTTCTAAATAGCGCTTTTGGTTGGCGATGTTTTGGAAGCGGCGTCCTTCCCAATAGCTAAAGGCAGAAGGGCCAAAACCGTAGAAGGAGCGTCCAGTCCAGTAGCCGCTATTATGGCGCGATTCAAAGCCATTGCGTGCGAAGGCAGACACTTCGTATTGTGCCAACCCGCTCTTTTCCAGATGCTGTACAGCCTCTTGATACATAGCTAGTGATACCTCTTCGTTGGGTATCTTGGACAATAGCTGATCTTGCTTTTTGAAGAATTGGGTATGTGGCTCGATAGTTAGGTTATAAAGTGACAAATGCGTGATAGGCAGTGATGTTGCTTTATCGAGCGTTTCGCGCCAGGTTGCTAATGACTGATTTGGCACATCATACATCAGGTCGATGGTGATGTTGTCAAAACCTGCCTGTGAAGCAGCCCTGACAGCATCCATTGCTTTATTCGAGTTGTGTTCTCTAGTCAGTATTTGTAGAAGAGAGTCGTCGAGCGATTGGATGCCAATGCTAAGGCGGTTGACGCCGATATCACGATAAGCTTTTAACAGATCGCCGGTTAGTTCGTTGGGGTTTGCCTCGAGGGTGATCTCGCAATCTTGTGCACGAGGTATCCAGGAAAGAACTTGAGCTAGACGTTTAGGACCGAAGAGGGAGGGGGTACCTCCACCGAAGTAAATGGAAACCACTTCTCTATTATCAAGCAGTGGTTTAAAGCATGACCACTCGAGGGAAAACCCATCGAGTAGTTCATCTTTTAATTCTTCCTTGTCTGGCAGAACATAGAAGTGGCAATAACCGCATTTGCGCGAGCAAAAGGGTACGTGCCAATAAAGGCTGATGGGTTCCTTACCACTCATCGGCATCTGGATCGACGATACCGCCACGGCGCCATCTGTTACGATCGCTGAAGTAGGATTCGTCATCTTCCATTTCGGACTCATCTTTGGAGTTGTCCGAGCCTTCGTCTTCCTCTTCCGTTTCCTCTTCGTCATCACGGTCGCTGATAACGGAGCTTTCGGAGCTGCCTGCGTCGCTTTCTAGATCAAACTGGGTTTCGCTAAGACCTACACCGGTATCAGCCATATCGACATCAGGAATGGTTGGCATATCAGTATAGCTAGTTCTGGTGGCCCCGCGTTTAGGGGTCACATACTCTTCAACCTCTCCGCTTTCTTTGAGGAATTGCAGACGCTCTTTTTCTTCCTCCATTTTTCCGCGGACAGCCTCGATTTCTTCACGGTGCTTTTCAATATCTTTCTTTGGCACCAAGCCGAGTTTAAGCCATTGCTCAAGGTCATTGAGTTCTGCTTCTAGCTTCTTTAGCCTTTCGCTTTTTACATGTCTCATTGATTTCTCATTTAGCTAACTAAATTTTTCCCGGGGCTTCGATTATTCATACCCTACGGATATTTTAACACTTATTTTTTTTCAACGCAAACTACCGATTTTGTGTAAAAAAAACAAAAATGGTTTTATTTGCGTCTGTGCTTTTCAAAGCACCAGCACTCTTTGGAATGGTCGTTAACCATACCAACGGCCTGCATGAAGGCATACATAATCACCGAGCCAACAAAGCTCATCCCACGTTTTTTCAGGTCTTTTGCCAAGGCATCGCTCTCTGGCGTGGTAACAGGTGTATTGGCAAAGTTCTCTCTGGCGCTGACAATAGGCTTACCGCCAACAAAACTCCATACATAGCTATCGAAACTGCCAAATTCTTTTTGAATAAGCAAAAAGGCTCGTGCATTTTTTCGTGCGCCGAAGACTTTAAGTCTATTTCGAATGATCTTGTCGTTTTGCAATAGCTTTTCCAGCTCTTCATCACTCATTTGAGCGACTTTAACCGGATCAAAGCGATGGAAGGCCTGGCGGTAGGCGTCTCGTCGCTTTAGAATGGTCTCCCAGCTAAGCCCCGCCTGGGCGCCTTCTAAGATTAACATCTCGAAAAGGTGCTGGTCATTGTGGACGGGAATGCCCCATTCGTTATCATGGTAGTCAGCATAGAACTCTTTGCCGGGTTGACCGCCAAAGCATCGAATTTTACCGTCTGTACTTAAAATCGTCATAATGCCCGACTTAAATACAGTTTCATGGCAATTTTAAGCCAGTAAAATTAATTCTGGTCAAAGTACCTTTCAGATACTCCACTAGAAAAATCGACCTATGAACTGGTTTGTGAGAAGCGCCGCTCCACCGATAACAAGGGGAAAGATTATAGCATGTTTTAATGTTACCTCTGGCTCGACCTTGATGGGTTCGGCGGGAGGGGAAGGGAGCTCATTTCTGTTGCTCATGGCGTAAGCCAATATTCCCAAACTCACACCAGCACCGACAGTTAAGCCTAAGGTGAGGTAAGGATGCTGCTTAACTCGCTTGGTGGTCTCATTAAAGTATCTAACCGTTGCTGTTCTTATTTTTGCTTTCAAGCTTGTTTGTGGCTGGTTTTTTAAACCCAGGAACTCGGCTGTATTAGTAACGCAATCGTGTTTTACCAAGGAAAAAGGTAGCGAGGCCAGAAGGGCCAGATGTGCAATTGCACGCTTCACATGGAGGATTTGTGGTGTTAATTGTCGGTTGATGATGGCGGAAGGCAACTTGGAGATGGCATAAAAGGTGTGCGTTCCTGCGTCACAAAAAGAGGCGTAGCCTATTCTCGGTAAAAGCGAGCTATCGTTGGGCTTTTTGCTGTGCTCAGCAATCGCTTGGTAAGTATTCACGCTATTTATATCAACAGATGGCATAGTCATATAAAGTCTCCTGAGGAGCCAGTATATCATCCGTGCATTAAGGTTGACTAAAGACTTACCAAAAAGTGAACAGAATCAAGGAACATCATTCCTTAGTCATATCCTCAACAACATCAAGCTTGGAACGGATTAGCATATACAGAGCGGCTTGTTGATTGACCGTGAGCTTGTCGTCATCTAGCAGGGGTACTAGCCGAGAAAGATCTATAAGCTGCCCACTGCGTCCTGTAGACATTTTGATTCCGCCATGTTCTTCGTCGAAAAATTTCACTACCAGATTGTCTATAGTTTCAAAGTCTTCAGCTGACGGTTCCCTTCCTTTGAATTTGTGAGCATATGAATCTAACTTCTCTTCAAGTTGGGCATCGAAATATTCGGAAGGCGCACTTTCCGACGACTGAACTGCGATGAATTTAGATTCATTCGGTAATGCAAGCGCCGCTGTTTTGCGTGTCTGCTGAGCTGCGGCCTGTTGTTTCCAGTGGTCGACATTTGACTGCACCACCGACAGCATAATAAAGTGTTCGGGTTTAAGGCCTTTTGCTTCAATTAAATCCGGATTGAGCACATGCATAGTCCAAGTGTCGGAAAATAGTCTAAAGAAAGGTCTGGTCATGATTGCCATGACTTCCGACGTTTCTGGGTCAGAAATTATCAGTTCCGTGGTCAGAAAATTTCCCTTAACCACTGCAATCAACTCGTTGTTTGGATTAACCACATCAATCTTGGTTAACAGCGTAAAGGTGTATGGGAGGATTGATGCTATCTTATTGTCATTCTCGTCAGTGATGTCAAAGCTAACCTTTGCCAAAAATGCCCAGTGCATTTTGGCCTTGCTTAGCAACTGATCTTGCGTGTCATACAGGCCGAATTTTGGTGGAAAGCTAAGAAATTCACGACTTACATACGCAAACTCTTTTTCATCGGTTGCGATTGTGAATTTCGATGTGAGGGAGAAGGTATGTTCAGAGATTGTAAACTCTTGAGGTAATTGAAATTCGGTGGCAAAAAGAGTCGAGCTAATAAATAAAAAAGCTAGAATATTATTTAACATATAATTCTCCGTTAAATTATATATAACTAATTATTAAACTTTTGAGTTTAAAAGTATATTTTTTTGTTTATCATAGCCCCCCTAGAGGGAACACTACAAAATTCTGGAAATTTTGTCCGTAATGTATAGCGAGGCAGTAACAACCGCAATAGGCAGAAATATAGCCTGTATTATGGATACATCAGGAGGGGCTGGCCTAGAGAGGGGACGAGAAGGCTCTCTGGTAACAACGTAACCCAAAGCTCCTAGGGTGATTCCTGTACCTACACCAACACCTAAAACGAAGCGAGGGTTTTCTTTTAGGAACTGTAGTGCAGTTAAAAAGTGGGTTTTCGCCAGTATCAAATGTTTCTTTGCCACAGTTGCTGTTTTTACTTTCGCACTTGGTGGTGGATTGTTCAGACCAAGAAAGTCGGCGGCACTGGTGACGCAGTCGGCTTTGACCAAGGAGAAAGGTAGTACGGCAAGTAGGGTCAGATGTGAAAGTGCACGTTTCAGGTGGAGGAGTGGTTGCGACACGTGTCCAAAGAAGATAGCCAGAGGCAGCCCAGATGCAGCCTGCAAACTGTGCGTTTTGGCATCGCACAAAGTGGCATAGCCGATTTTTGCTAAAAGCGATATGTCTTTAGGGTTCTTGGTGTATTCGGTAACGGCTTGGTAGGTGTTTACGCTACTTAAGTCGATAGATCCAACTGTCATATTGAAGTCTCCTAAGAAGACAACATATATAACTTGTACGTTAAAATTTTCTAAAGAGAAATGCGCAGATGTGGAGTGCGGTGAACAAGCCACCGCACTCCATTTTGTTATGGATAGAGAATGTTGTAGGCGGAGCGAATATTGGGGTACTTTGTGCCCCACTGGTATTCGTCATTGTCTACTGCCCAGAACATCACTCCGGCTAGTTTTTGGCTAATGGCCTCTTGCGTTTTTAAGGCTATGGTATCGGGAGTGTCAAAGCTCACCCATTGTTGTGTAGTGCTATTCCAACCGTAAGCTGTGCTGGTTGTTACTTCTGATTCAAACGTTAGATCTTTGAGCGCTACCATATCGGAGATCTCAAAATAAGCGAGGAGGCCAGGTTCTCGAGTTGAAGGACCTGCATTTCCAGCAGATGTAAAGGCGAGGCCTGGTTCATTATTTGTAGGGCTTAGAGCTGAAACACCGCCATAAGAATGACCATAGATCGGCATTCCCAGAACGATTTTGGATGCGGGCACACCATGAGATATGTAGTTTTGGAGTGTCTCGGCCACATATAATGTGCTAGCGGGATTCGTGTCGTGAAATAGGGGAGCGTTGACTCCAGTAAGCTTTGGCACATCAAAAGGTCCATGATAGTCATAGGCCATCACATTGAAGCGATCCAAATAAGGAGCGCATTGTGCTAACCATTGAAAGTAGCTAGCGGGATTGTCTTTGTAGCTTTGTGGGACGCCAGAGGGCACTATTGCGGCGGATGCTATAGAAAGTAGCAAGGGCGGTTCCGCGGCATGTAGCGCGGTGAAGGCTTCTTGCAGCAGCGTCACAAAGTTATCGAAGTCTTCTTCAGTGCCACCGCGGGTTAGATCTCCGGGATATTCCCAATCGATGTCAATGCCATCAAAACCCCATTTATGAGCGTAGGCAATGGATGAATTGATAAACTGTTGTCGTCCAGCCTCTGTAGCAGCCATTTCACTGAACAGTTTATAGGTATATGCTCCCACAGTATGATTTGAGGGGTCATTGAAGGACCAACCGCCGATCGATAAGAAGATTCTTAGATCAGGTGCTTTTTGTTTTAAGGCCATCACTTGCGGATAGAGAACGGTTTGATCGTTCCACTCTACTGGTTGAATGGAGTAGTCTCCTGTCAAATGTGGATTAGATGGATCCAGCGACTTAGAAATGAAACCAAAAAAACCGAAAGCATAGTTTAAGTCTGTAATGATGGTTGGGTCGATCATGTTAGGCATAAATTGCTGTCGACCACCAGATGGAGGCCTATATTGCGACCAATTTTCGTAATAAGCCGTTACCACAGGCTTATCCTGAGCAATAACTGGCTGAGTAATCAGACAACAGAGTAACGCGAATATCGATTTCATATGACACCTCCATGGAAAATAAAAATTTATCATGGATGACGTCGAAGTACACTATTTTTTTTTACTAGAACAACGAACATTTTAGCTGCGCGGCAGGATAAGGCATAGGCATCAACCTAATTATGAAAGTGGCTACGTTTTTATGATGCGAAAGTTAGGTCGCGGCAGATTGGATTGTCATCATGGGAATTTCGATATGAATTAATTCATATTGCTGCGGACCGTATTTTGTGGCATTGTCGATGTAAAAAAAAGTGGTTTTGAATGGCGTATTACATTAATATTTTGGATGAGTTAATTAAATCGGGTTCATTTTATTGGTTTTGTGCCCTTACAGGCACTGGTATTATTCTTATTCAATTCATCTTAAATATTTTGGGTGTTGCTGATCAAGATAGCTTTGATTTGGGTGATGCAGCTTCGGATACTATCCATGATGCAAGCCAAGATAATGTGGATGCGCGAAGATTCAAGTGGCTATCGATGCAAACTGTCAGTGGATTTTTAATGATGTTTGGATGGACAGCCATCACCTGCCACAGTCAATTTGGATTGATGACCACCGCAACCATTGGAATTTCCCTTTCTGTAGGGGCTCTAGCAGCCTTCATTATTCGCACTATTTTTAGGTTGGCAAAAAAACTACGCAGTTCTGGGAGCATATTCAGAATTGAGAATGCTATTGGGAAAGAGGGATATATCTATCAAGCGATCCCGAAAGGGGGGATGGGTAAAGTCTCAGTATCTCTTCACGATTTCACACATGAAATCAATGCAACTTCTCACCATCCTGAAGACTTATCTTCGTTTGTCCGCGTAAAAATTGTTGAAAAAAGCGACGACCACACAGTTGTGGTAGCGCCACTTTAAGAGGTACCTATGTTGGAAATGTCTTATCTGAATATCACTGTAGCAGGATTTCTCCTATTCCTGTTTTCGACCGTGCTTTTTCTGGCGAAGCTGTATCGTCGCTGTCCGTCAAACAAGGTTTTAGTTGTCTACGGGCGAGTTGCGGGTAGCAAGACAGTTCAATGTTATCATGGTGGCGGCACATTTATTTGGCCATTGATCCAGGGTTACGCATTTTTGGACCTAACTCCGCGCACTATCCATATTCCATTGAAGGGTGCGCTTTCTCTTCAAAATATCCGAGTGAACGTGCCAAGTACATTCACCGTTGCTGTAGGTATTACACCCGATGTAATGAACAATGCAGCGGTTAGAATGCTGGATTTGGGACACAAAGAAATTGAATCGATGGCTACTGAAATTATTATCGGTCAGCTGCGCCTGACAGTGGCATCTCTAAGAATTGAAGAGATCAATCAAGATAGAGAGTGTTTCTTAGAATCGATTAAGAAAAATATCGAACCCGAACTGCACAAGATCGGTTTGACTCTGCTAAACGTCAATATCACCGATATCACAGACGAATCCAATTACATTGAAAGCATTGGAATGAAAGCTTCTTCAATGGCTGTTAATCAGGCCAAAGTTGATGTGGCAGAGCAAGAAAAGCAAGGAGACATCGGTAAAGCTTTGGCAGAAAGAGATCGTAGAGTATCTGTCGCCTCTTACCATGCTGACGCAGTTAAAGGGGAAAATGACTCCCAAGCTCAAATGGCTTTAACCAATGCTGTGTTGGCAGAGAAGGAAGCAGAAGCTGCACAACGCAGTCAGGTAGCTAAGCAGAATGCCGAAGCAATGATCCAAAGAGCGCGAGCGCTAGCGCAGACGCAACTTTTGGAGGCCGAGCAAATTGTTCCCCAGGAGATCAATAAGCGAAAAATGCAAATTGAGGCAGAAGCGGAAGCTCAGAAGAAAGTCATCATTGCGCGCGGTGAGGCAGAGGCGATTCTCTCAATTAAGCAGGCAGAAGCTGAAGGTATTCAGAAACTGTTAGATGCTAAGGCTATCGGTTACAAGCAGCTCTTTCAGGCATGCGGAGAAGATGCCAAGAGTGCAGCGACCATGTTGTTAATCGAAAAGCTTGAAGAAATCGTGAAGTTACAAGTAGAGGCGATCAAAAATATCAAGATTGATAAGATCACCGTTTGGGACAGTGGTAGCTCGGATGGAAAAGGGTCATCGACATCTAATTTCATCAGTCAGTTTACGAAATCGTTGCCAGCGTTGCATGACATAGCTTCTTTGGCGGGTCTAGAATTGCCGCAATATCTTGGTCAAATTAGTCAGGATTCTCCTAAAGAAGTTAATGGCAAAGTCGTAAACGGAGTCAAATCCAATTAAGAGTCATTGGGACTAAGTGGAAGACCTCCACTTAGTCCAGATCCGTCTACTTTCTGCTAAATCGTCACCATTTTTTCCACAGCTTTGATTTGGTTTGCTTTTATGGCTATAGAATGGCCCTGCTGAATCTGCAATCTGCCCGTATCCTCATAGTCAAAGCCTAGGTCTGTTGTGAAGACAGAATAGTCATCAGAAGATTTCTCTAGTGATACCGTCGGCATGGCATTGCGTAGGAAGCCGAAGTAGTCGGGATCAACTACCACGGGGACTTTTAGTCGAGCAGCAAACTCAATGGCAGCAGCTGTACTGATCTTATAAACCGCCTCTTGCGAGAGCGTTGCATCTTCGGTCAACCAGCCTGGTTCTAGAACGAGTGCGGGCCTCAAATTATCATCCACACCCAGTTTTACGAGCGCCCGTCCTTCGATGTGCCCGTTGTCTTTGGATCTAATGGTTAGGATCTGGCGGGTTTCATTAGTCAGTGTTTCAGACAGAGCTTTATTTTTGTCACTATTTTTTGGCTTTATGTGCTGACAACTTTTTGGCACTAACACTGCCATAGAATTCCAAAAGGTCTCCGGATCAGCCGTTACAGATACATCGAGATTGGGTATGGAGCTTTTGTTATGGGAGTCAAGATCGCGCTGCAGTTGCTTTATGAGGTTGGACAAATCTGTCCATTTTGCTTGGCTAAACATACCGTAATTTAAGTGCTCCATTCCGGCCCTTTTTACTGTATCGACTAGCTGTCCTATTAGGGAGATTTTTCCTCCGTTTGCTAATTCATGGAGCACTTTATAGATTTTTAGCTGTTTGGTAACGAGTTCTCGTGAGCATCCCGTACTCTTCACAAAACTGTTAACCCATTCGTTTTGTTCTTTTTGCGTTTTCGCTAGCACGGGATTTTCGGGTAAGGAATTAAGGATATTTTCGGCTCGTTTGGGCCAATAATCCGGCTTTTTTTCAAAATAAGGCATTAAGGAATTGGTTTCGGTGACATATCCCTCATGCCAATTGTCTAGTAGATCAGGGGGGAAGTGAGAGGTTACCTTAGATGACACCGAATGACGAAGCTGTTCTGTTGTTCCAGATGCGGTATGGGATAGCCACTGGACAAAACGATCACGAACTTCTCCGAACTGTTGATGGTAGAAGAGCAAAAAGAGTTCGGGCTTTATTGAACGACGCCAGAAGGCCATCCAAGCCTCCTCGGATGTGCGAATTTTTAGGGCTACTCTGATGGCCTCAATGGGTTTTTCAGTAACTGCCTCACATTTAGCTTGGGGGTCGGGGATAGAGTTGATTTTTTCCAGCTCAGTTTGAATCCAAGGCCCACGCGTAGCTTCAGTATTGGTTATGAGACCAAGGTATAGCATCGCCTCAAAACCTGTGCGCAGCAATGCACTCTGTTCAGCGGAGGTTAGGGTGTCGAAGTAGGTATTTACAACGTCTCGTATAACTTCCGGTTTCACCTTATAGCTACAAAAGGCAGATACAATCTGGAACAGGTCAAGGGCGATATTCTTGTCTTTTGGTGCGAGAGCTTCTGCTGTTTCGCTATCAAAGCCAATGCTCCTTAACAATAACGTTGAAGCTTTGAGATGAGAGATTTCATGAGCCGGTGTTTTTTTGTAGTGGTTTAATAAAAGGTGTAAAATGTCATTGCCCAACTCGGGATTTTTGGCCGTGATGCCCAGCGCCTCTTTTGCCTGACGCGAAACCCCCTCAAGCACTTGACCATCGCGACCATGGCAGAAATAGGCTATCAGCAGTGTGTGAAGGATTGGAACCAAAGTCGCCTGAAAGTTGTTAAAACGGTCTACCAACTTTTCTCGGTTAGAGTCGTCCTCCTTGATACGCTTGAAAA
Organism: Chlamydiales bacterium; assembly: GCA_030679955.1. GTDB lineage: Bacteria > Chlamydiota > Chlamydiia > Chlamydiales > JAJFMA01 > CAMFKD01. The sequence continues at coordinate 47,652 of JAUXSF010000026.1, forward strand.
GGCGAGGAAGCTCATGAACCCCAATAATGTGATGTACTAAGCTGTATGTTTCTGGGAGATCATCTTTGATGTGGACGATGCTTGCTTCAAGAGTGTTAACCAAAAAATCTGGATCAATGGTCTCCAGTTCTAAGAGAACGTTGTGCCCAGCGTTATGTTCTCTGCTAAGTTGCGCCATCGTGAGTAATGGAGAAAACCTCCAATCACGGATTACTGAATGCATACCCTTCAGATTTTCTAAGCCTTGGCCGAGAGATCCATCGTCGTTAAAAATTTGAAAAAGTGCGGGATGATGCAATAGGTTCGTTAAAGAAGGCTCCATGAGCTCCTTATATCGCTCTTCGCCAAGCGCAAATCGAGCCCTTTCAAGTATGCTGAAAAGCCCTTTCCACTCCATCTTATTACCCAAGCTTGGGTGTAGGGCAGCAATCAATTCGAAAAACTGAACATATTTACCCTTGTACCCCAGCTCTTGTAGGTATTGTGTCAGGTCCGAGATACCTGTCTTTTGTGCACACTCCAGAGCCGCCTGATGAATCAATTCCGGATTGAGACATTTTAAGCCTCTACATTCGATAATTAGTATGCTGCCCACTTTTAGGTTTTGCATAACCCTCAGAGCATCTTCTGAGGTTAGATTAAAACTGTCCAGGTACCGTAGATAGTTATATCTATCCCTTCCGATCAGTTCTTCGGCTAACTCCAATCGGATGGCATAGGTTTGAATATCAAAAGAGGTGATGTTTTCTAAAATGCATAAGGTATCTTCACATTTCAAAATCGCCTGTTTTTTTAATTCGTCCAACTGGCTCAAAGGGATGTTTGTCGGATTATTATTGATTTGTGAAGCTAAGAAGGCTATCTGTAATGCTCCATTCTCGCGTGTCAGCCAGCTTATGGCATTACAGAGATTATCAAGATAAGGGGGATCGTTAGATACACCTTGGGCTACTTGCTTTATGCGAGTCCACATAGATCCACCTCTAGGAAAGAAAAATTCCTCGATGCTATGTCTAGCGTAGCCTTCTCTACCAACAGCCCAGGTAGCCGCCAAATGGTGAAGCAGAGGTGTCGCTACGTGTTCTGGGAGAAGCTCAGAGATACAAAATTTGAGAACTGAAGGATCTTCATAATCTAAATCTGCAGGCTTTGTGCTTTCAATCGCCAGTTGAACCACCTCGGACAAATCCTCAATTTGTTCACGTAATTCAAAGATTGTGGGAAGGACGCTAACGCCGCCTTGGCGAATGCAGACCTTCAGAAGGTCCAATTTCACCTCTGCAGGAAGGTCTGTAGCGATAAGAGCCTGTGCAACTCCCTTTCCAGAGAGGGCGGCCAAGCGTCGAATTGAGGTATCGTCAGGATTTTCCCTTGCTAGATGCCGGGCAATATCGGCGAGAATCTGAGGTGGCGTCCACCCCTCGTAGTCTCCCAAGAGGTCGCGGTCTTCCTTAAAAGCTTTCTCAACGAAGATTGATAGGGCATGCCAGGTATCGGAAAGGCCTCCATTTCTGTAAGCACTTTGATTGATCATGTAACGCAGAACCCGTCCCTCTTTTTCAGAGTGGATGGTTTGGAGAAAAGGAGCTACTACTTTAGCGTCGATCTTTCCTCGGTTAAGAGGGTGCATTGGCGTTGCGTTGCAGATTTCACGATAGAGCTCGGCGATGCGTCTGGGCTCGGGCTTACTAGAGCTGCAAGGAGCTAGAAGACAATTGCTGATTTGGCGCCATGAAGAATGTGAGACAAAGGCAGGCGTGTCCCAGCGTTGCGCCGCGGACTGAAGAGAATTTAGATCCATACTATTTTCCTAAATACATTGTATTTGTTAAGTAATTACGGCTAAATTGTAACAAATGTAATTAAATTCGTAATTGTTGTAAATAAATATAAAATTAAACGCAAAGGCGCAAAAGAACGAAGATTCGTCTTAGCGCCTTTGCCTTTAATTTCTTACAGTAGGCTGCGCTCGGATTCGTGCAAAACGACACCCCACATTTTCTGCAGGAACGCTTGCTGGTCAGTATTGAGCGGAGAGAGGATCATGAAGCAATCATCGTTACGTGTGAAGGCGGATCGAGTCCAGTTGGCGGAGCCAATGACTAACGTAGCGTCGTCGACGATAAGCATTTTGTAATGAAGTAGGCCAGAGCCACGACTTAGATAGGTTGGCACACAACTTTTGCGTAGTTTTTCTACAACTTCAGCGCCACTGGCGCTGCCTTGATTGTTGTCGATAACACAGGTGACCTCTACGCCACGCTGACAGGCGTCGATGATGGCCTGTGTGATGGCAGGATGCGTCCATGTGAACATGGCGACCTTTATGCTGGTCGTAGCGCTGGAGATGGTGCTTATGAGGGTTTTGAGTGCTCGGTCATTGTCGGGAAGGAACCAGAGGTCGCCATCTTGACCAAGCTGAGCGAAGCGGATAGGCGTGGGTATTTTTGGGGGAGGACCTGTTTTGGGCATCGCACGTAAGTAGTCATGAAGTGTTTTGGCAAGGGGAGGATTGTCCACGCCTACAACCAGATTACCATGGCTTCGCAGCGAGTCGTAGCTCATATTTGCAGATCCTAGCCAGACCTGCTTAGCATCGACTACGAGAATCTTAAGGTGCATTAAGCCGGTCGGTGAGCGTCGAACGGTCTTGATTTCGGTCCCTAAGGCCTTTTCCGCGTGTGGTGATGCTTTGCTATCCACAATGACAGTAACATCTACTCCATCAGCTGCTCTGCTTTTCAAGGCTTTGATCGTTTTGCCATCATTCAAGCTGTAGACAGCTAACATGATAGATTCTTTTGCACTTTCAATGGCTTTCTGGTAGACAATTCTAAGATCGTCTCCACCTTGATTGCTGTAAAGCTCCGCACAACCCTCACCTTGCGGCAAACGTACCGGACCAGTGTTTTCGCCGACAAAGCACGCTAGAGCGATCAGCAAGCCTATCACAGTCATCAGAAGGCTTTGCGGCCGTTTCTTTTTCTTAGCGTAGCGGGGCATCAGGATCTCTTAGGTTGTAATTGCAAGTGGTGTCGTAGGGAGGTGTAGCGTCGGCGCACTTCATCATTGCGCACAGCGATGGCGATGGCTTTTTTGGTTCCAACGAGGACAACTAAACGTTTGCCGCGCGTGACACCAGTGTAAAGCAGATTGCGGTACAGGAGTTTAAAGTGAGTAGTGTGAACGGGGATGATAATGCAGGGGCACTCACTACCTTGATATTTGTGGATGGACACTGCATAGGCCAGAACTAAATCGTCGATATCGCTGAAGTCATAAACGACATCGCGTCCATCGAATTCCACGAGCATTTCCTGTTCAACTTGGTCGATTTTGACGATGCGTCCTACATCGCCATTAAACACCTCTTTATTGTAGTCATTGCGAATTTGCATGACCTTATCGCCAGGCAGAAAACTTCTTCCCATGCGAATGAGAGGTGTGCCTTCGGTGATAAGTCTTTCCTGCAGGACAACGTTAAGATTTTCGGTTCCAACAATACCGCGCTTCATCGGCGCTAGTACTTGAATATCGTTGAAAGGGCAGAAACCATATTTTGCGGGTAAGCGTTTGGTCACCAAATCGGTAATTGTTTGCAGAACTTGTTCCGGTTCTTCCTTTTCCACGAAGAAGAAGTCGCTATCGGCTACATTTTCGATGTTTGGGAAGATACCATCGTTAATGGCGTGCGCGTTGGTGATGATGCGTGAACCGGCAGCCTGGCGGAAGATTTCGTGAAGACCCGTTACCGGCACGCGCTGCGAGGCAATCATATCCTTTAGGACATTGCCCGGACCTACGCTTGGGAGCTGATTGATATCACCAACAAAGACCACCCGTGCGTGATTTGGGATAGCTTTTAGCAGCGAGAACATCAGGTTGGTATCGATCATGCTAGCTTCGTCAATGACGATTAAATCACAGTCGATAGGATTGTCGCGGTTCTTCTTAAAACCCATGGCGCGAAAGTCAAATTCGAGCAGGCTATGGATGGTGGAGGCTTTGCGTCCCGTGATTTCTGCCATACGCTTGGCAGCTCGCCCGGTTGGCGCTGCCAGGACGATATGTGGCGTCAGCCTTTCAGTAATATGCAGGATGGCTTTGGTGATGGTGCTTTTGCCAGTTCCTGGACCGCCGGTTATAATGTGTACTTTATCTATAAGGGTTTGCGCTACAGCATCCGCTTGCTTGGTAGCTAAGCTAATGCCTAGCTCTTTCTGCACCCAAGCGATGGCTTTACTGGTATCGATATCACGCAGGCGGCAGCTCCCTTTACGTAAGCGCTGCATCTCTTTGGCTATCCCTACCTCGGCGTGGTAGAGGGGTGTGCGCCACAAAAAGGGCTGTTGGTTTTCGCCATAACCCAGAGGAGCCATGACGATGCGTAGATCTTGTGTTAGCTTGTCTAGCTGTTGCTGAACTTGTTCAGCGCGAACCTCAAGTGTTTTTTCCGCCGCGGGTAGGAAGTCCTCGACTGGATAGCACACGTGGCCTTCGTCGGAAAGCTGCGACAACACATGCTCCACACCAGCGCAGATGCGTTCAGGGGAGTCGTGAGCCATGCCCATGCGTTGTGCTATAGTGTCGGCTGTCTTAAATCCGATGCCAAAAATATCTCTGGCGAGGTTGTAGGGGTTTTCCTTAACCTTCTCGATGCTCATGGCACCGTATTGTTTAAAGATCTTTTGCGCAAAGGATGGACTAACCTGAAAATGCTGTAGGAATAGCATAACATCGCGGATGGTCTTTTGTGCTGCCCAGCAGTCTTTGATTTTGCCAAGACGTCCGGCCCCGATACCTGGCACTTCCCGCAGCCGTTCAGGGTGAAGATCAATAATGTCCAAGGTGTCGATTCCAAAGACATCTACAATACGTCCGGCGTAGGCCGGGCCGATGCCTTTGATAAGTCCTGAGCCTAAGTACTTTGTGATACCTACGACATCGGCCGGCATTTCGGTTTTGCACTCTTCGACTTCGAACTGCCTTCCGTGGACGAGGTGGTTACGCCAGACGCCGCGGCAGCGGACGGTTTCTCCAGGCTGGAGAGCTGGCATGGATCCCACGATACAGACAAGATGTTGCTTTCCGTGCGGCTTTAGTTGCGCGACGGTGTAGCCGGTATCGGCGTTTTGAAAGGTAATGCGTTCTACGCAACCATGCAAATATTCCATGTCGGAAAATATTAGCTGAATACGGCCTGAATTTCACTAAAGAAAGTTGACGGAGGTTCTGGCACGTGTTAAGAAAAAAACTACATAGGGGGTATGGAATGAGGGCTTCGACGTTACTTTTAGTGGCATTGTGTGTACCGGTTTCTTTATTGGCGGGGCGTTATTCCAATTACCCGAATCATGTAGTACGTAGCTTTCATGCTGGGCCTGAGTCAGTTGGGTGCGAGGAAGGCTATATTTATGTCGATGAGCATATCGCCGATAGCGAGTGTGAGGGAACTATCGAAAAAGGCAGCTGGCGCTATATCCGTACCGATCGTTGCCGCGACGCCTGGCATGAATACGGCGCCTATTGCCCCCTTTATGACGATTCGGACATAGCAGATGAAGTCGATAGCACTACCAAATGGCCTAGCAAAAAGGAAAGTTCTTGGATGCAAGAACTCACCCGCTAGATAATTATTAGGGAATTCAACGCAAAGGCGCAGAGACGCTAAGAAAGATGAGAAATGTAAAAGCTTGAATGACAATCTGATGCGTCTATTGCCTTCTTTGCGTCTCAGCGCCTCAGCGCCTTTGCGTTGAATTTCCCTCTTGCACCTAGCCAGGTATATGTTAGACTTATTGGCATGCCACTTTTTACTGCTGAAAGCCTGGAAACACTACGTAAGCGCATCGACTTGGTCGATGTGCTATCCTCACATATTGATGTAAAGCGCACCGGAGCTGCCTATAAGGCTCTCTGCCCTTTTCATGATGAAAAGACGCCATCTTTTACTATCCAAAAAGGTGATTCACATTACCACTGTTTTGGCTGTGGCGCTCATGGTGATGCCATTCAATTTTTGGTAGAATACTCCCGCATGAACTTCCAAGATGCTGTGGAGACCCTGGCGCATCGCTTCAATGTTGTTTTGGATGTGGTAGAGGAAAATCAGGAGCAGAAAGGTCCGAATAAAGGGCTGTTAAAAGACGCGTTGATGCATGCCAGCCAGCTCTATCACTATTTGCTATTGCATACGGATGAAGGTCATAGGGCTGTAAAGTATTTATATCAACGAGGCATCACGCTAGAGTTTATCGAAACCTTTGGGTTGGGCTGGGCTCCTGATCAGCCAGGAATCTTCCATAAAGCCATGCGTGCCAAAGGTTTTAGCGAGGAAATCCTGGTAGCATCCGGCTTAATTAAGGAATCGGGGCGCGAGTTCTTTCAAGATCGCATCACCTTTCCCATCTGTGACGCTACCGGTTCTGTAATAGGGTTTTCGGCGCGTAAGATTCGTGAAGAGACCTTTGGTGGCAAATACGTTAATACAAGTGAGACACCTCTTTTTAAGAAGTCGCGCATACTATACGGACTGAGTGAATGTCGACGTCGTATAGCCAAAGAATGCCAAGCAATTATTGTAGAAGGGCAATTAGATGCTCTATCACTCATCTTTCACGGGTTAAATTTAGCTGTAGCTGCATTGGGAACAGCTTTTGGCGAAGGACACGTGGCAGAACTGCTCAGTCTGGGGGTTAAGCGTATTCATCTCGCCCTCGATGCCGACAAAGCAGGGGTCGAAGCAGCCAAAAAGGTCGGAGACCTATTTCAAAAGCGTGGTGTGGAAGTTCGTGTGATCCGCTTGCCCGAGGGCAGTGATCCCGACAGCTTTGTGCGTATTCATGGGATTGAAGAGTTCTCTAAATTGATGGATACAGCCCAGGATTACCTTGCATTCCTAGTAAGTCAGGGTGATATGTCCAATCCAGCCACTAAAACGCAGCTTCTACAACAGCTGACAGAGCAAATTCGCCAATGGGATAGCCCTGTGATGGTACACGAAAGCTTTCGCCGCTTGGCACATCTGATGCAGGTGCCTGAGGAAATGGTTACGTCATCTCAAGTATCCGCTGGGCACTATCTGATTCGCAAGTCGGCAAATGCCGGCGTATTGGAAATTGACCCAGACCGCATTCTAGAGTCTGATTTGTTGGTTTGGTTGCTCGTCTCTGGGGATAAGAGTTTTGACTTCTACATCTGCGTTCGCAAGAACCTTTCCATGGAGGATCTTCGCGACCCAACATGCAGGGGTCTTTTCCAGGCGATCGACAAAGCAGCCTGTGCGGGTGAACGTTGGGACCTGCTGACGCTCGCTGCTCAAGAAGATCCGAAGATTCAAGAGCTTTTAGATGTCATGATGCGTCGCAGGGTGGATAAAGAACACGGTGAGCAACTATTAATCGACACGATCCAGCGCATTATGGACCGTAATTGGATGCTCAAGTGCGAAGAAATAGGCATGAAGATTCGCAGTGGCCAATTTTCGGATGATGAGGCCTTACAACTGGTCAAAGACCTAGCGACACTTAAGAAAAGCCCACCAAAGGCGGAGCGGTGAACGACATGTATGATCATCTAGTTTTCTATGACGGTGAGTGTGGCTTGTGTGATCAGATTGTGCAATTTTTGCTGCATATCGATAAGGACAAAAAGTTTGCGTTCGCTCCGCTCCAAGGCGAAACAGCCAAAGAGCTTATGCCCAATCCTCCTGATGCCGACAGCATTGTGCTGATAGAGAATTTCCGCAAAGGCGGTCGCGAGACTTATATTCGCAGCAAAGCTGCTTTCCGCATTTTATGGCTCATTGGTGGCGTGTGGAGTGTTGTCGGTGTGAAGAACTTCCTGCCCGCCTGGATGTTCGACTGGGCGTACAATATCGTTGCCGCCAATCGACATAAGTGGTTTCAGCAAACCTCCTGCGTCGTGCCCGATGCTGGTGATAAGTCGCGCTTCTTACCCTAGGAGGGGGAAGGGGATTTTTTACCACAGAGGCACAGAGACACAGAGGGGGAACGGAGAGAAGACATTTTGCTGAGGCAAAATGTCTTAAGTCTCAAGTGTCTAACTACATGCCGCTAGCAGCACATAGAGAAAATTAGTCTCTTTTCCTTCCCTGTGTCTCTGTGCCTCTGTGGTAAAAACCTCCTCACACACTATTCTTGGAGCTTGGCGAAGTCGAGCAGTTGCCCGAACAGATCCATAACATTTTGCAGCAAAGCCAATCTGTTTTTACGCACGTTTGGATCATCAGCCAAAATCTTCACTTCTTCGAACAATTGAGCCAGAGGTTGTTGCAACTGTGCCACCAACGCATAAGCTTCGTTGTACTTCTGCCCCTGAATAGCGCTTTGGAAATTTGGTTTCAGATCGTTAAGTCGCTGACCCAGGTTAAGCTCTGCACTCTCTATTAAAATTGATGCGTCTAGAGTACCAGCCTTTTCGCCATTAAGCTGGCCTTTAGCACGCTTGAATACTTCATAGAGAGGTGCAAAATTGGCATTGCTCTTGCGGAAGTCGTGCAAGGCCTGAACGCGACAGAAAGTATCGTAGATATCGCTTACCGCTTGGGCTAAGCTCGCTTCGATCTCATCCTTCTGTACGTCATACTCCAAGAACACTGTTTTCACACGGCTGGTGACAAATGCTTCTACTTCTTTAAGCACTTCGGCTTTGCGAGAGTGATATTCATCCGGGAAATGGTCAAAGCAGCGTGAGAATAGGTCTGAAAGCTGCAGACGGTAGCCTCCGCGAATGAGAATGCGCACGATACCTAACACTTGGCGTCGCAGGGCATAGGGATCGCTGGACGATGTGGGCTTCAAGCCTACTGTAAAGCATCCGAGGATGTTATCGATCTTGTCGGCTAAGCTAATAATGATTCCTGTCTCAGAGGCCGGTAGAGGAGCACCTTCGCCACGTGGCATCCAATGCTCTTCAATCGCCAAAGCGACAGCTTCGGGCTCACCGTGAGCGGCAGCGTAGTAGTTGCCGATGACACCTTGGAGTTCTGGGAATTCTCCTACCATTGCAGAGGCTAGATCGGCCTTACATAAAAGGGCGGCGCGTTGCGCTGTTTTAAGGTCCCCCAAAGGTAGCAGTTGATGTAGGACTTGCACATGCTTAAGGAGTCTTTCGACTTTTTGATAAACAGTGCCCAGATCCTTCTGGAAGGTTACTTGTTTCAACTTCTCGTTAAAGACCTCCAAGGGGGACTTCAGGTCTTGTGCATACAAGAATGCTCCGTCTGACAACCTGGCAGAAATCACCTTTTTGTTGCCGTGACGAATGGCATCTGTCGGCGCTGTATCGGCTGTGATAACAAATAGGTTTTTTAGCGAACCGTCTTCATTAGCTACTGGGAAGTACTTTTGGTGTTCTACCATTTCGGAGATCAGTACCTCTTTGGGGACGGAAAGGAAGTTAGAATCAAAAGAGGCGTAGGTTAGCGTTGGCCACTCTACAAGGTTTAGAACTTGTGGAATCACGCGGTCGGCAGCGAGCAGTTGTGCTCCCAGCTCTGTGGAAACTTCGACCATTTGCTTTTCAATGCTTTCTCGACGCTCTTGAACGTCGGCCATTACCTGATACTTTCGCAGGGTTTCTAAATAGCTGTCAGCATGAGGGATGACAACCGGTCCTGGACAGCGTTGGCGGTGTCCTTGCGAGGTATTACCGCTTACGACGTCTCCCACAACAAAGGGGATCACTTCGTCATCAAATAGAGAGATAATCCATAGAAGTGGACGCGCGTAGGTGATTTCGGACTCACCCCAATGCATCTTTTTCGGGAACTCAAGGTCAGCAATGATCTTGGGCAGGGCTTCTTGTAAAATAAGCGCTGTGGAACGTCCCTCAGTCTTAACATTGGCGAAGAGGTACTTGTCTCCCTTCACTTCACGGATCTCAATATCTGGATCATTGCCAGCTGTTAGGACATCCAGAGTCGGTATTGCCTTGTTGATGGAACGGAAGAAGCCTTCTGCAGCCTTGGTAGGTTTGCCAGAGGCATCAAAGGCGCTGGATAGCGCTGGCCCACGTCGTTCTGCCGATTCAGCCGCGCGCCCTTTTGCTAGGCCTGTAATAGACAAAGCTAGTCGTCGAGGAGTTCCATAAGCAGTGATTTTGTCGTAGGTGATGTTTTCTTTGGTCAGAAGAGATTCCACCGCTTTTTGAAGAGCAATCATACCTTTGGGAACAAAAGTAGCGGGAAGTTCTTCTGAGCCGATTTCTAATAGATAGTTACCTTTAGCACCTTTATCGAAGCTAGTTAGGTTCGAGGATAGCGCTGGGACAGCTGGCTTCGCCTGTTTTTCTTTGTTTTTGGGTAACATGGGGAAGCCGAGGCGCTCACGGCTTGCTACGTAACCTTGCGCTACCAGACATGCTAAATCGCGGATACGTCCAATATAGCCTGTTCGCTCTGTCACGGAGAAAAAGCGCCGCGCATCCAACATATTGAAGGCATGGTTAGCTTTTAAAACAAAGTCATAAGCTGGGATCGGCAGATTGGCGGTGAGCAAACGTTTTGCTTCGCGTTCATAATCTTCGAAGTGGCGGAACCACATGTCAGTGTTGGCTTGCTCGAAGTTGTAATTACTCCATTCGATCTCGTTGCGAAGATAGATATCGCCGTAGGTTAAAGTGTCGTTCCACTTTAGGTCGTAAACATTATCGACCTTCTGCAGATACATGGCTAAACGCTCAAGACCAATGGTAAGCTCGCCAGTGATCGGCATAAGGGGCATTCCGCCAACAGCCTGGAAATAGGTGTACTGCGTGATCTCCATACCGTCGCTCCAGACTTCCCAACCAAGACCCCAAGCGCCAATTGTTGGGTTTTCCCAGTCGTCATGAACAAAGCGTATATCATGTTCTTTAAGGTTTAGGCCGACCGCTTCCAGGGATTTGAGATAAAGCTCCTGCATATTCGGTGGCGAAGGTTTTAAGATGACCTGAAATTGGAAGTAGTGCTGCAAACGGTTAGGATTCTCCCCGTAGCGGCCATCGGTAGGGCGTCGGCTAGGCTCAACATAGGCAGCATTAAAGGGCTCTGGCCCTAAGGCCCGTAGGAAGGTCGCTGGATTGGAGGTTCCTGCGCCGACTTCTAGATCATAACCCTGGAGTAATACGCATCCATGTTGATGCCAAAATTTGGAAAAATCCTGTATAAGTCCCTGGAACGTCGACATGGCTAATCCTTTTAAAATAGTGAACGCTAATATATCTTCAGAGTCGATTTCCCTCAACCAAATTACGAATCATTAATAAGTGCGTTTGACAATTAATCAAAATGCCGTTAGAGTTTACAGTTCATTCTAATAATTAACTAAAACATTGGAGTTACTAAATGATAGATGCAATTAAGCCTAGTAGTATATGGCCATTAGCTATTTCTAGCTTGGGTGGTTTGGTTGGAGTAGCGGGTGGTATAGCTTACCGCACTGCACAAGGCATCAGCGTTGCACACAAACATATTCGCGGCGTAGTACCTAATAACGTCTGCGCAAATGGGTTCTCTGCGATGCCCTTGAATATTGTTAATTCGGGCATGCAAGGTTTTGCGACCAGCGGATTGGGCATTGTAGCTCGTTTTGCAATTCCTGTAGGATTGTTCGCGGCCGCAGCCATACCGGCTTGGAAGGCTAACCAGGAAGATAGAGGTGGCTTTAGACTCGGTTGCATGTCATTTGCAACGCTTATTATGGGGGCTGGCTGGGTTATAGCGCAGGCGAAAGCAGCGCCGGCCTTAGCCTCTAACCTTGGTTTTACCGATGATCCATCAGGACATATCATCATGATGAGCGCTGTAGGTCTGAGCCTTGGCTTAGCCGACCAATGCGTGCGTGCCTACCAAGAGAAAACCTGGACCAAGCTAAAGGTGGCGTCGACGGCTGCTGCTGTTGGATTTGGCCTTGCCAACGCAGTTTTCTTGTTTAACACGGCAGCTTGTTTTCACACTGTTTCGGAAGTATTTCAGGGTGTGACAATTATCGGTGCGCTAAGCGCTGCGTTTGTGTTGCCATACGCTTTTCCTCGTCGATAGCCTCTTTCTGAACAAAGTAGACGACAGTGGACGAAGTTGACCTTGGATGGTCGCTACGTCCACTTTTTTTAATCCGTTAGTTAAGGCTTGTTATTATCCATTTACTAATAATTCAATTATTGTTACAATATTACTTTATGTAATAATGTATTGATTTAATGGAGTTAACTATGATAAGCGTTGATAACTTTAGTAAAGTGCAGCTTGTACCAGCGTCGCAGCTTCAAGGGCAACAGGAAAGGGAAAACTTCCCGGTCAGTCAGCCGGTCTCACGGTTGCAAATTACCCTCGGGGATTTTATGTCCAATGGAGTTAGGCCGACCCGTAGAAAGAAAAAGGGCAAGATAACCCCAGTTGTCGTTCCGGTTCAACAAACGCCTATTACGCGCAGCAACAGTTTGGGGAATTTACCTTCTTTTCCGCAAGAAGGCGGGCAACGCACTCTTCCGCACAGCAATAGCGAGAACGATCTAAGCGATCACCTGTTGGAGCGGCCAGCGCTGCCGTTTGCGAGCCAAATGTTTATAGATAATGGTTTTCCTAGTGAATTTGATCAGCTAGATGCGTTTAATTTTGACGAAGGCGTAGACCTATTTGCTACTTCCCAAATGACAGTTTTTGATGGTGGTGCTGACGATATCTACGATTTAGAGGCTGGTCTTACTGGAAATAACGAAGATATGCCAGTAGCAGGATCTAGACGTGACGCGATTGTATCAGGCCTTAAGTCGGGTGCTACGACTATCGCAACTTACCTAGCGCCCCTTGGCGCGGTAGCAGGCGTTTTTGCCGGCATCTTCCAGCGTGTTGTGAATGAAATACCTCCAGACATGATCAACAAAGCCGCTTGTCGAGCCAGCCAAACGGGTATTTTGGGCAGCGTGAATCAGGTCATGCAGACGATGATTAAGGGTGGCACCAAGTACGTTCCACCATTGCTGCCAATCGCTATTATCTGTGGTACGATTTTGTATCGCACAGGTAAGGGTGCGGATAACTGTAGCATTGGCTCTGTGTGGAAGAGCTTTAAAGAAGAAGTGCAAAAGGCTCCAGTGCGTGAAATGGCCATGGCTGTTTCCTTGGTAGCTTTAGCGGTTATTTCTGCTGTTACGGAAGGTAGCTGGGCTGGGACAATCCCTTACATCTTTGATTCATCGGATCCTTCGGGTCACGTGATGATGCAGATTGTTTTAGGTCTAGCTTTGGTGCAGGCTGCGCGGGCAGCTAACCTCTACGGCAATAAGACGCTTGCTGCACTGACCTATGCTTATGGCGGTATTAGTGCCGTGGCTAATGCGATCTTCTTAAGTCACACAGCTTACGCGTGTCACACCATTCAAGAGATCCAGGAAGGCTTTAAATGGGCTGGTGCTGTCTTAATGGGATCCCGCTTAACCGTAGGCGCTAGCAATGCGGTCATTAATACTAGGCTAGCTACTAAGCAATTCAAGAAGGAATTTGCTAAGAAGTTCGTTTAAGTTGAACTAAGCTAAAGGAACACAGATTTCGATCTGTGTTCTTTTCATTTTTCCAAGCTGCATTGCCCCGTATGGGCGCTTTGTGTTATAGTTAAACAGTAAATATTTATTTAAGAATTGAATGGAACAGATAATTTCTCGATATCAAGCATTGATAGAAGATTTGAATGGTGATGATTTTTCTTTAACAAATGATCAGGTCGCCTCAGCTAATGCACTGATCGGTAGCGCACCCTCTCTTTCGCATCTTCATGCACGTTTCGCTACAACCAGAAGTGATGGAACATCCAGTAATCGCATAAACGAGTTTATCTCCATATTCAATAATTTAGATTGCGAAAAAAAAATCATATTGGCCCAACGTTTGTTTAACTGCGACTACAAGGACCGTTTGTTGTTCTATCATTTTCCCCGGATTCTGATAGGATCCGTTTATCCTAAACTCAATGAGTACATCAATTTTCGCGATGCCACGTATGAAAGGATTTTGACGCCCACTGGAATTCGCTTGGTAATGGAAAGGGACCAGCTGAAAGGCAAAATTTCCCCGCAAGTAGAGTACGTCCTGTGCGAAAAACCAGAGGATATTCAAGCTGGAATCAGCGCTTGTGTATTAGAAAATCATAATAAGTTACTTCTTTGGCAAATGGATAAGGTGGAGACTTTAATTGGAGATCATAGCCTACTTCTTTTTGTCAAAAAAACAGGTGAGCAGGTTGAGATTGTCATTTTATGCAGTGCTGGTACGGCTCAGAATTTTTTAGATAGTGCAGCTGCCTTGCTACATCGTTCGTTCCCCTCGGCCCATCTATACGGTTTAACCTTGGCAAGACAAAAAAATAGCCACTCATGCCTGATGTTTGCTCGTAACGATGCTAGAGAAATCAGTAAAAATCCTGAAGAGTTCATAAATTTCGTACGTTCTCATAGCCGGGAGGACAATCCAAGCAGGCTTTATAAAGTTTTTGATCAGCTACCTGATTCGATGCTGAAGTTAAGTGCGACAAGGGTGGCGATGGCACAGATTAAGGACCGCAATGTTTTGAATCAAAAGAAGCTATTAATTGATTCGAATGATCGAGAGGCTGCCGATGCTCTTGTAGCTCATTGGAGAAAGCTCGGCGTGTTGATAACAAATACGCAGGCAGAGGGATCAACTAACGTTTTTGCCAATAAGCAGTTTGCTAGATTAGAGCGTGAAATTCTCGAAAAAATTTTTACAGAAAAGAAATGACCTGCGTTTTTTGTCTTTTACGTAGTTTTTTTAATTTTGCTGATGCTACGTTTATTTTATGGAGACACGTGGCAACCCATCAAATAGAAGCAGTGAAGCGCTTTGGCAGCAACTGTCGGCTCCTTCGGCCAAATACAGCGATTTTGCCTATCCCAAAGTCTCTATCATCATCCCTACTTTCAACAGTGCTAAGACCCTGCCCCTGACATTTGACAGCCTGCTAACCCAGGATTATCCCGATTACGAGATTATTGTAGTCGATGGCGGATCTACAGATCGTACGCTACAAACAGTGAAGAGCTACCGTCGTGAGCGTATACGTATTTATTCGGTTAGCTACTACGGACGCTACGAGATGCTTAATAAGGGCATAACTCATGCGAACGGTCTGTATCTGAATTTTCTCTTTCCTGGCGATTTTTATCTGCATTACCAGACAATAAAGTTAATGATGGATTTGGCTTTGGATAACGCCAAGCCTAATCTGACATATTGTGGATGTGTGTTACATGAGACCAACACCAATATCAAAATTCTAAATAGACCGCTGACGGTAGAGCTTCTTAAGTCAGGTCGGCAACCTACAAGCATTCAGTCTTGTTGGTTTCGTGCGGATGTATTTCGTAAGATCGGTAAGTTTCCCACTGATTATGTCATGCGAGGTGGTTACGATCTGTTGTGCCGCTTTTGTCTACACGAAGAGTTGCGGTTTGTGTCTACAAGCCGGGTTTTAACGGACTATGATTTGAGGGGTACAGGTCGTCAGATGGTTTTCCAGCACTTTTGGGAAACAGCTAAGACGATTTATGCGCGTTTTGGTGTGATGACTATGTTGAAGTGGTTGCTTTTCCAACAGCGCGATCTTTCGCGTTATATTAGGTTGTGGTTCAGCGGTCTACGAGTCGCCTTCTTAGGCAGATAGGAGAATTTAACGCAAAGGCGCAGAGGCGCAAAGAAGCAAAGAGGAGTTCGCTTCTTAACGCCTCTGCGCCTTTGCGTTAAATTCCCTTGAATCATCTGGGGGTTAGCGCATATAAGTCACTTTTAATGAATAGTAGAAAGAGGACCCCTTAATGAAGCCTTTCGACACGTTTTCAGATATGCTACGACATATCGAAAGCAACTTCTCTAACCCCAAAGCTCTCAACTATCAAGACCCTCAGGGAGCGTGGCGTTCAGAATCGACAGAAACCTACATCGAAAAAGTGAAATTTCTGGCTTTGGGCCTTATCAAGCGAGGTTTGAAGGCTGGAGAACGTGTTGGAATCATGTCTAAGCCATGTCCTGGATGGACCATCGCTGACTTAGCCATTGTAATGGCTGGCGGTGTGGTTGTTCCTCTTTTCGGCAATCTTTCATCAGAGAACCTTACTTACCAGGTTGAGCAGACAGGTATTAAAACGCTATTTGTTGCTGGCGAGCAAGAATGGATGAAGTGCCTACGGTTTCGCGACCTCTTTCCACAGATCATCTCCCTCGACCCCGACCATGACGAAGCTGGTGCAATCTCTTTACGAGAGGTTTTGGAAGCGGGTGAAAAGTATGAGCGTACCAAGCCGGACCTTTGGTTCCAATTGGTGGACGCTGCAAAGCCGGATTCAATCGCCACGATTATCTATACTAGCGGTAGCACAGGAAGGCCTAAGGGTGTTCAGTTGACGCAGAGAAATCTCGTTGGATTAATCAACCAGGATCCTTTTAACTGGAACCCCACTGGTGATCGCTATCTTAGCTTCTTACCCCTCGCACATATCTTTGCGCGAGCTTTGAACTTTATCATTCTGCAATCGGGAATGAGTATCTATTATCTAGAAGACCCAAAGGCGTTGGTGCCCGCTTGTTATCAAGTGCGCCCAACGGTGATGGTGTTGGTCCCAAGATTGTTAGAGAAATTCAAGTCAAAGTTGGTGCTGCGGATACATGAAACGGGTTGGATTCTAGGGCGCATAGGTGGTTGGGCGCTGCGTTTGGCAGAGAAAGAAAATGATAATTGGTGGATACGAGCTCAGCGTTGGTTGGCTGATAAACTTATCTATGGCAGCTTTAGAAAGGTTTTTGGTGGCTCTGTCAGACTTATAGCCTCCGGTGGAGCAAAGCTAAATCCGAGTCTCTACGCCTTCTTTGTCAACATGGGCTTCCCTCTTTATGAAGGGTGGGGGATGACCGAAGCTTGTCCCATCTCCTGCAACAATCTTGCCGGTCGCAAGATAGGCAGTGTTGGAAGGCCTTTTGAGGGCATCGAAGTGCGTGTTGGAGAGAACAACGAGCTGCAAGTTCGTGGAGTGATTGTAACCCCTGGTTACTACCAAAACGATGCTGAGACCGAAAAAGCATTGGACAGCGAAGGTTGGCTACATACTGGCGATCAGGGAAGTATCGATGAAGATGGCTTTATCACCATTATTGGTCGCGTCAAAGACCTTCTAAAGACATCTACTGGAGAATGGGTAGCCCCGTTGCCTATTGAGCAAGAGCTATCAAAGTTAAATCTTGTGGATCAAGCTATCGTAATAGCGGAAGGGCATTCTTATTGCACATGCTTGCTTTTCCCAGATCATGAAGCTCTATTTGGTTTGAAAGCTGCCTATGCCATGTCTGAGCTTAGTGACGAGGCTTTCTTAGACCGCCCAGAGATTCAAGAGGAGATCAGCCGTCATATCCGGTTGATTAACCATAGGCTGAACCACTGGGAAGAGATCCACGACTATAGATTTGTTCTAGACCCTTTGACTATCGAAGGTGGTGACCTGACACCAACGTTAAAGGTGCGGCGCAATGTGCTTACTGAAAAGTATGCTGATATCATTAATGCTATGTACCAGGGCGCTCACAAGCTCTAAAATGAATTAATCAATGAGGGTGTTACATGGCTGACCGTATTGCAGTGGTAGAAGGGGTAAGGACACCGTTCTGTCGCTCCGGTGGACTTTTTGCAGACCTTGAGGCAGATGATTTGGGCGCCTATGCTGTGCGCGAAGTTTTGGCGCGCTCAGGTCTGAGACCCGATGAGGTCGATGAGGTAATCTTCGGTAATGTAATGACACCTGTGCATGCAGCTAACCCTGCTAGAGTGATAGCGATGAAGGGTGGACTAGCGCAAAGCACTCCCGCTGTTACCGTTAGTCGTAACTGTGCCTCCGGTGTAGAATCTATTGCGCAAGCATGTAACAAAATCAGGCTTGGCCAGGCGAAGATTATGATTGCTGGCGGAGCCGAATCGATGAGCCACTTTCCTATTTTGTTCCCCGATTCGATGCGTCGCTGGATGATGGGTTATGGCAAGTCCAAGAGTCTTTGGCAGAAACTGAAGTCTATCTTGTCAATTAGACCTAGCTTCTTTAAGCCTCATATTGCTGGTATGACAGACCCCTTGTGTGGTCTAAATATGGGGCAGACGGCAGAGGTGTTAGTGCGGGAATTCGCTGTCTCTCGCGATGAAGCGGATCGCTTTGCCTTAGCCAGCCAGCAGCGAGCTGCGAGGGCCAAAGCCGCAGGGCGCTTAGAAGATGAAATAGTGCCATTACCCCTGCCACCTAAATACAAAGCTATTCAGCAGTTTGATGATGGCATACGCGAAAATCAAACCATTCAAGCGCTGCAGGCGTTGCCTCCGGTGTTTGATAGATTATCCGGAACCGTCACAGCAGGCAACTCTAGCCAGCTAACCGACGGTGCTGGGGCAGTGTTATTAATGCCTGAAGCCGAGGCCAAAGCGCGTGGTCTAAAGCCTTTGGGCTACATACGCAACTATGCTGCGGCAGCACTGCAGCCATCTCGCATGGGTCTGGGACCTGCTTTTGCCGTTTCAAAATTGCTTGAGGTTACAGGCCTAGCTCTCGATGACTTTGATTTAATCGAAATCAATGAAGCCTTCGCAGCGCAAGTATTGGCAGTCATGAAGGCGATGGCATCGACATCTTTTGCTCAAAAAGAACTTGGTCGTGATACCGCTGTTGGTGAGATCAATCCCGATATCTTAAACGTTAATGGCGGTGCCATTGCCCTTGGTCACCCATTAGCGGCGTCTGGAACCCGATTGGTGATCACGATTCTAAAAGAACTAAAACGTCGTGGAAGTTCCCTGGGCCTCGTCACCATGTGTGTCGGCGGTGGTCAAGGACAGGCTGTGGCAGTGGAGGTAGGGGAATAATGTCAGATATTGTCACACTAAATATGGATTCCGATGGCGTTGCTCATATTGTCTTCAATGATCCGGAAGAGCAGTTAAATACCTTGTCTCCACGTACGCTGGAGGCCATTGATGAAGCGATCACCGACCTAAGTCATAGACATGATGTCCGCGCTCTGATTTTCTCTAGCGGCAAAGAGGGCTGCTTTATTGCTGGTGCGGATTTACGTCAGATCAGCAAGGTATTCCCGCAACCATCGCTTGCCAAGCCATTGATCGCGCAAGGACAAAACCTTTTCAACAAGATCGCGGCCTTGCCATTTCCTACTATCGCTGTGATTAATGGTGTGTGTCTTGGGGGCGGGTTAGAGCTAGCTTTAGCGTTCACTTATCGTATCGCTACCGACCATTCAAAAACAGTGCTAGCGTTGCCAGAGACAACTATTGGCATTATGCCTGGCTGGGGCGGCACGCAGAGGGCTCCTAGGCTTGTGGGCTTGCAGAATGGCTTGTCCATGATCGTCTCGGGTAAGCAACATAATCCAAAAGAAGCATATAAGATGCATTTGGTCGATGCTGTGGTGCCTTGGCCTTTTGCCGAGGAAGAGGCCATAGCTTTTGCTCATGATGTGTTAACTCCCGCAGGCCAAAAGAAGGTTCTAAAACGTCGAAATCGCTCTTGGATGGCAACCTGGTTGGTGGAAAAGAATCCAATTGGACGCGCCTTGCTGTTCCATGCTGTGCGTAAACAGGTTCTAAAGAAGACCAAAGGGCATTATCCAGCTCCGATGGTTGCTATACGCACCATCGAGGAAACTTACACGTTACCGCTCGATAAAGGCTTAGAAAGGGAGACAGAAAACTTTATTAATGGTCTGTCGCTATCTTTTGTTCAGGCGCCTAATCTTGTTGGGTTATTTTTTGCTCAAGAAGCCATTAAAAAGGACTTTGGATCAGACGCGCAACCGCGGACAATTAAATCAGCAGGAGTGTTGGGTGCTGGCGCTATGGGCAGCGGCATCACATGGCTGATGACTTTTAAGGACATTCCTACACGCTTTAAAGAAGCCAATTGGGAAGCTGTCGCCAAGGGCTATAGCTCTATTTATGACACCTATGGCGTCTATGTCAAAAAGTTGCGCAAGTTAAAGCCAGATTTGGCGAACTACAAGTT
This sequence comes from Chlamydiales bacterium, assembly GCA_030679955.1. GTDB lineage: Bacteria > Chlamydiota > Chlamydiia > Chlamydiales > JAJFMA01 > CAMFKD01. Next base: position 67,710 of record JAUXSF010000026.1, read on the forward strand.
CCATCTTGCCAGCGGCACGACTGACTTCTCGGGCTTTCAGGCGGCTGATATTGTCATCGAGGCTGTTGTTGAAGACCTCGATATCAAAAAGCAGCTTTTGACGGAGTTGGAAGCTAATCTTAGCGAACATGCGATTATCGCAACCAACACCTCTTCACTTTCTGTGTCGGCATTATCTTCTGTTCTAGAGCGTCCTGAGCGCTTTATTGGCATGCACTTTTTCAATCCTGTTAGCCGCATGCCATTGGTAGAGGTTGTTCCTGGCCCTCAAACCTCAGCAGACACAATTGCCACCGTTATCGCATTGTGTCGTCGTCTCGACAAAGTTCCATTGGTAGTTAAAGATGTGCCAGGATTTTTGGTTAACCGCATTTTTGTTATGGCAGCCTTAGAGGCTATGCATCTTCTGCAAGAAGGCGTGGAGATGGAGCACTTGGAAAAAATCATGCTAGACTTTGGCATGCCAATGGGGCCATTTGAGCTGTCGGACGAGGTTGGAATTGATGTAACCTATAAAGTAGCGGTCATTTTTGAGGGTGCTTATGGCGAAAGAGCGCGTATGCCTCCGCTATTGAAGGCTATGTATGAGGATAATCTCTGGGGACGTAAGGTTGGCAAGGGCTTTTATGTGTACAAAGGATCTGACAAAAAGCCAAATAAACAGGTTAAGAAGCTGGCCAAGAAGTTCCGCAAAGATGATGCGGTTGCGATCACTGATGAAACAATCATCGAACGTATGCTTTATGTCATGGTGAACGAGGCATCGCGTTGCCTGGATGAAGAGGTTGTTGCAAAACCTGAGTATGTCGATCTGGCTATGGTTATGGGCACAGGGTTTCCGCCTTTTAGAGGTGGCCTTCTGCGCTATGCGGACTCGATCGGCACAGTTAGTGTCGTTGATAAGCTCAGACAGTTTGCTCAGACCTATGGAAGCCGTTTTGCTCCGTCAGATAGATTGTTAGAAATGCAAGCCAATGGCTCCACATTCTATTAGGTTTTAGGGAGTTTTTTACCACATAGAGGAGAAAGACATTTTGCTGAGGCAAAATATGTTCAATCTGGCTTTGCATTTTATCACCTTAGTGCTGCTAGCAGCATATCGTAGATTCTTTTGAGATTTAAGGCATTTTGCCTCAGCAAAATGTCTTTCTCCTCTATGTTCCTTCTCTGTGTGCCTCTGTGGTGAAAACTTCCTAAAATGCTCGCTACTTAGTTTCAAAGGTGGGGATGCCGTCTTTGAAGCGGTCGTTGCGTCGGTCGCGAACGGCTAACGTTAGCCGATTAGCGGAGACTACCTGCTGCTTTTCATTGGTGATTGTAATATCCCAAATGTGAATCGTCTGCCCAAGTTGTAAAGGGCGAGCTGTGCCAGTGACAAAACCATCTTGAGCTACCTTGATGTGATGCGTCTCGATGGCTAAACCCAGACAAAAGTGGGTCTCGGCGTTTAGACATAGCATGCCCGCCGTGCTGCCTACCGTTTCGGCTAAAACGCAGGAGGCGCCGCCATGCATGATGCCATATGGCTGTCGTGTTCGCCGGTCTACCGGCATCTGCGCCACCAAAAAGTCCTCACCAATTTCGGTGAAGACGATACCAAGATGTCCCATCATACAGGGCTCACTCCAGCTATTTAGCAATGCAAGGTCAAAGTGTTGCTTCCATATCGCCATACAAATCCTCTTATGCTATACTTTTTGCATTATGATGGATTTTTTTACCATAGAACTGACAGATCTCCGCCGTTGGATGCAGGAGAATGGCTATCAACCCTTTCAAGCTGAACAGATTTTTGATTGGGTGTACGAAAAAGGTGCGACTGACTGGGGTTCGATGACGAATCTTGGCGCTCCAATACGTGAGGCGCTGGCTAAAGCCTTCCGTCTGGCGACACTGAAACCTAAGCAACATCGCGAAAGCCCTGATGGTGTACAAAAGGTTACCTGGGCTTTGGTCGACGGAAGCTTAACAGATACCGTCTTGACTCCAAGCCGCCAAGGCTGGCATTTGACTATGTCGACTCAGGTCGGATGCCCAGTCGGATGTGCCTTTTGTGCCTCCGGTAAGCGTTTCGTGCGTAACCTTCAGCCTGCAGAGGTTTTCGAACAATTTCTTCGTGCCAGACAATGGGTTCGTGAACAGGGCACTAAGGAAATCATTACGGTTGGCCTAGATGGAATGGGAGAGCCCCTTAAGCACGTTAAAGGTCTTTTGGCTGTTCTTGATGGGTTTATTAGGGTAGGATTCAGTCCTAACAAAATAACCATTCCAACAATTGGTTTGATAGAGGGGATTGAGCAGCTCTTACAGCTTAAGGTCCGCCTTAATTTAAAAGTCGGTTTACACGCCCCGACACAAATTCTTCGTCAAAAGCTGGTTCCTTACGCTAAAAAGAACCGTTTGGAAGCATTAATGACTGTTTGCCGTCGCTATTCGATGCAAACCGGCCTTCCTGTAACCTTTGATTATGTGATGATTGCAGGGGTCAATGATCATCCGGACCAAGCGTTAGAATTAGCACACTTGTTAAAGCACCTGCGCTGCCAGGTTAGGCTTATACCGTATAATCCAGTACAAGGATTTCGCTGGCAGACGCCAGATAAGCGGGCTATTAAGGCTTTCCGTACAGTGCTGTTCGGCTCCAAAATACCCAATTCGCTTATCGAAGATCCAGGCGTGGCGATTTCAGCAGGCCTAGGCCAGCTGGCTCCGCGTACCAACACCGAGCGTTGAGTCGTCGATAAAATAGGTCGTTCATGCTAAAATAGATATGGAGGGCACTATGAGCGATTCGATACAAGGTTTTGGCGCATCTTCGCGTATTAATCGCGATCCTGGGGATTCTGCGCCTCAGAAGTATAAGGCTATGTCGTCGAAACAATCCAAACCTGCTCAACATGTCGATGACGATTCCTCCACGCGTCGGGTAGACCAAACAGCTTGGGATGTCTATTTCGCGGAACTTATGAAGGACAAATTTGTCCTGTTCCAAAACCAGGAAACTTATCAAAAGTACATACAAGCCTCACGAAAATCCCTGGACGCTTCGATAGCTAGCGAGAGGGAAGATCAACGTATGCGAGAGCGTTGGGATGGACTGCGAGATGCCTTTCGTGATGCTTTTGAAAAGGTATTAGTCGAGCAAGAAGTGATTGCCGAGGAGGTAGAGGAAGAAGAGCCACCCGAAGTTCATTCTGCCATGTCTTTCCACGCGACTCCCTTAACCAGTGTCGAGGGTGCAGATGTCAAAGTCTCTCTATTGTATTTAAAAACGGAAGGGTTATTCCCAAAGGCACACCACCATACCGCAGCTTTACGACTTAAAGAAGATGCGGACAATGATTTTGAAGAGCATAGCTGGCGCTCACATCGCATTCATTGGTTGATTATCGACCGCAAGGCGCGCCATACTAAACGAGACTCCTTGGATATCTTAGCTGAAGCTGCTTAACAACATGCCGTATGATTCACAACAAATTGATGCATTTCCCCTGAAGCCTGGCGTCTATATCATGAAAGGGCGCTACGACTCCGTATTATACATTGGCAAAGCCAATAATCTGCGTGCTCGTGTTAAGCAATATTTCGTGCCAGGGCGTGACTCGCGGGAGATGGTGCCGCATCTAGTCGCTCAGGTGCAATCCATCGAGATTATTGTCGTCTCCTCGGAAAAAGAGGCTCTCCTACTCGAAAATACTCTTATCAAAGAGCATCAGCCACGCTACAACGCTATTTTCCGCGATGACAAAACCTACATTAGCCTGAAGATCGACAACAAGCACCAGTGGCCTATTGTGCATTTGGTGCGCTACAAGGGCAGAGCCAAGCCCGACGGTCTCTATTTTGGTCCCTATACCAGCGCTTACGCAGCCAGGCAGACGCTTGACCTAATTCACAAAGTTTTTCCGCTACGACAGTGTTCCGATCAAGAGCTAGCGCGGCGCACGCGTCCGTGTATTTTGTATGACATGAAGCGTTGTGTCGCTCCTTGTGTAGGCTTGTGCTCCAAAGAGGAATATGATGAGAAAGTCCGCACAGTGATCAAATTCTTACGCGGACAGAACCAAGAGGTCGTCCGCGAGCTAAAACGTGATATGGAGGAAGCCAGCGCGAAGCTAGAATTTGAGCGCGCCGGAGTGATCTTAAGCACGATTCGCCACATTGAAGCAACGATTGAAACCCAACGTGTCGTGAAAGTTAACGGCCATGACAGCGATTTCTACGGAGTCTTCCGCGAAGGCGAAGAGGTTATGGTCAGTCAGGTGATATTTCGCGGCGGCCGCATGATGGGAACCAAAAACTTTGGTTTTTCAGGGCTAGCTCAGGATGATGCCGAGCTACTAGAATCCCTTATTATGCAAAAGTCGGAATCAGCTGATGAAATACCTGATGAAATCCTCCTGCCTGTTAATCTGTCAGATCACGAAGCATTAGAAGAAATCCTGACTGCTAAGAAGGAAAAAAATGTAGCTGTTCACTGTCCGCTAAAAGGTGACAAAAAACGCGTTATCGAAATTGCCAGAGAGAATGCTGAAGCTGCCTATCGTCGCGAAAAAGATGCTAAAGTTGTCATGGAGAAAATGCTCACAGATATGCAAGAACAGCTGCAACTGGAGAACTATCCTCGACGTATTGAGTGTTTTGATAACTCACATCTATCTGGAACCGACCCCGTTTCCTCCTTGGTAGCTTTTACGGACGGAGAAAAAGACACGAAACGCTATCGCCTGTACAAAATTAAGACAGCAGAGGCGGCCGATGACTATGGAGCAATGCGGGAAGTTCTCTCAAGGCGCTACCGAAAAGCCAAAGAGGAAAACAACCTCCCGGACCTGATCATCGTGGACGGCGGAAAGGGCCAGCTAAATATGGCCCACAATGTCTTGGAAGAACTAGATATCGCCACCGTGGACCTGATAGGCATCGCCAAAGATCAAGGGCGCCATGATAAAGGTGTGACAGCCGAACAGATTTTCTTGGTTAATATTAAGGATCCCGTTCGTCTGAGAAGCACGTCTCCTGTGATGTTTTTGCTGCAGAAAATTCGCGATGAAGCACACCGTTCAGCGCTTGCCTTTCAACAAAAGCGCCGCTCCAAGGGGACTATTAGAAGTGCTTTGGATGATGTTGAAGGAATCGGCCCCAAAAAGCGACAGATCCTGCTGCGCCATTTTGGCAGTGTCGCTAAGTTAAAAGAAGCTACCGAGGACGAGCTGAAAGCTGTCCCCGGTATTTCTCAAAGTAACGCCAAGGCGCTACGTGAATTCTTCTCGAAGGATTAATCGTCTTCGCCATTCCACAAATTAGAGGCCCAGTTAAAGGCGCCCTTGACTGCGCTGCCGGCAGCTTTGGCTTGGTTTAAATAACCTTGATACTGTCCTACGGGACGTCTGGCTTCATCTGCTAGAAGCTGTTGTAGACGCGTCCTAATGACACTCTTGATCTTAGCTTCGGTTAGCTCTACTTTCAATCGATTCTTGACTGGGTCAATTAAAGGGCTTTGACTGTCATCGATTAATGGTTGGAACTTGTCTGCCAATACATTGTCATAGCATTCATCGACGATATCCTGTGCGACCCCTGTCTTCCAATTTCTCTGGGCTTTTATTGCCGCTGTGGCTTCGGTAACAACGCCATTCACCACTATTTCTACAGCCTTCGCTGCGTAAACTGCTTGAATTTTTTGCTGTACTTCAGCTTTTTTGGCGTCAGGGATGTCGGCTACATTGTCGTTGTAAATAGCGTCAGCTTTTGTATTCGAATCACTTAAGTCAATAGCCAGATCTTCCCAATTTTGGATAGTACCAGCTGCGTTCATAAAGCGAGCTGACGTATTATCAACATCAGCAGTGATCTCCGCGGCAACCTTATCTAAAACAGCTTTTTGCATTCCACCGACTTTCTTGAGCGCGCTCATAGCTGCTTGTGCGTTCGCTGCCGGTGCCCCGGGAACAACAGGAGCACCAGGACCTGGCGCAGGTGGTACTGGCGCAGGAGGGGCTGAGGGGCTTGGAGGTGTTACAGTAGAGGGAATGGCCTTCCCAGATAGATTCCTCATCGTCTTGAAGCGAGCCTTGGTGTCAGTACCGTCAACATGCTTGTAGGTGGTTCCATCAAAGGTGACGCCTTCTTTGTTGATCAATAATTTATCCAAGCAATGTGCGTTTGCTGGGGAGGGCACTAAGGCGTCCAAAATTCCCTTGTCGACGAGAATACGGTTTAGCTCTTCTGCGATCTTTTTCCAATCGCCTAAAGTTAGATTTTCGAGGTCTTTAACAGTCTTACCCGGAACTGTGATTTCGTACTGTGTGCCGTCTCTCATCGTCAGGCGGGGACGTGTGCGTTGTTTATTCCACTTTAAAGATAATAGGTGGGGTGCATCAGCCTCGAAATTTACGTATTTTGTACCGTCTAGTAACATTGCAGCTTCTCCTTGCATTAGTTATAAGGCCAGTATACAACGACAATTGTAAAGACAAGATAAATTCCAGGTTATTTAGATGTTTTTTATGAATTAGTTTATTAAAACGAGACATTTCCCTAGAGAATACATCAATAAAAACATTTTTACAGGATAGGTATCAACCTAATTCTGAAAAATTATGCGTAACATATTTGAAATCAAATATTTGTATCACACATTTCCTTCTTTGTACTGGTTTGGATGACTTTCTGCAGCTAATCGCGAAGCGATTGAAGCATGTAGCCACAGGCGTCAGGCTGACGCCTGTGGCTACATGCTTCAATCGCTTCGCGATTTAGCTGCAGAACATTCTTAAATAAATCAACCATGCGTAATTTCTTAAATTACAGTAACTTACGATTTAATTCTCATAATTAGGTTGATGCGTATGCCTACCTATCCTGTAAAATGTTCCTTGAAAGATGGTGATGATGAAATGAGCCACCCGGGGGTGGCTCATTATTAAGAGAAGAAGGGAGAATTACCCTTGAGCAACCAAGGATTCTTCGTCGGCTAACTCAGGTACGTTATGAATCACGTATTTTGGAGTGATAGAAGCGTTCTCAGGATTTGCCTGACGCACTCCTTTTTCTAATAGAGCTGTGGCTTCACCACTTCCTTGAACTGACCAGGTCGCATTTTCTGCGTGCATTAACGTGAGGAAGGTCTGCATTTCGTTAAATATTGTTGAAATGTTTGCCCCTCGTTGCAGTGCCGCTTGCGTAGCTGAAGCCACGACATAAGAAGCGTAGAAGCCTGGGCCACGCAAATCAGAGGGTAGCTCGCCCTTAGTTTTCAGCACTGTTGTCAACCGATCTACGATCTGTTGGTCTTTATCGGTCCAGTTTTGAATATCCTGAAGTGAGTGTTTTTGAAGTGAAGAGAGCTTGGTCTGAAGAATAGCCTTCGCTACAACCTCGGTCGAGGCAACTGCATTGGCAAAAGAGACGGGGAAGAAATGAGGAATTCCAAAACGGTCAACTAGCCACAATCTAGCGTCATCTTTACTTGTTTCCTTGGAGATCGCTTGGCTCCATTCTGCGGCTTCTTTGAACGGCAGGTTTTTAACCACTGCCGCGGCTAGATAGCCACGAAGTAAGTCGATAGGATGTGGATCATCCATAGAACCAGTGGCTCTGAGTTTTCCGTTTCCTAGGGCTCGGAAGTATCCAATTAGGCCTGGCCCTGCGCTGGGGCCTAGATTAAGGTAACCACAAACGTCAGAAACAGTTTCATCAATGCAGTTAGACCAGTAGCTGGCAAGAGAGCGTGATCTGAAGCTCTTATAGACGGCATCATAGACGACTTGTGCCAGCTCGTCGATAAGACCTTCATCCGCGTGGATAACGTCGTGTCCGCCAGTCTCGTGTCCTAGAGATGTCCACGCTAACAAGCCACCAACGATTTGAGCAGGAGGCAAGCTGACGACAGCACAGCTCATCCCAAGAATCTCATTTGTGGCATCGCAAGGCCACGTATAAGGACCGGATTCTGCACTGCCAAACTTAACTAATGGTGGAATGACTCCATATCTAGGTGGTTCTATGGGTCGCCCTGACTGGGTGCCGGCTCTTACCTCTTCACTCAAAAAGCTATCGTAGAGATCGCTAATGATTTCTTGGAAGGCATTGACTCCAACGGCCTGGAAATTCTGATGCGTTAGAATAGCAAGTGCGGCATCAGGAATAATTTGGGCCAGAGTCGCTGAATTCTGATCGGTGGGTTGACGGTTAAAAATCTGATAAAATTTGGTTTCTCCCAAATTTTTTAAAAATCGAATGAGGGGAGTCGACGCCGTTTGTTGATAAACCTGTGGCAGCGTTGAAGCGGCTCTCTCCAGATCGGATAATAGCGTTCGGTAATCGTGAGTATATGAATCAAAGGTTGGCACACTTGGAGCGGCAAGATCCGCTTGGCGCACATCTTTGATGCAGTTATTTATGTTGCTGATGTCTGGTGCAGCTTGTAGGGCCGCTGTCGACACCAAAAGAAGCGTTGCATAACGCAGTGAGAATACATTCATAGCATAAACCTCGTGATGAGTTTTATCAAAGAGTTTGAGTTTTGACGCAATGTCTAGCGACAATGATCAATACGAAACAGCATAGTGTTTTTTTTGATAAAAGAAGATAAGAATTTTTTTAGCTCAAGAATGTCCGAGCCGCAAAAAAAAGCCCCGACATCGTCGAGGCTTTTAACTCTATTAGGTAAGACAAGAGTTCCTATTACTTGATAAGTCCTAATTCGTGGATGTCAAATAAATCAGGGCGGCTAACTTCTTTGGCACAATCCGAACCCGCTTTCAGAACGCGGTTAAAAGCCGTTCTCAGGATGTTCTGTTGCTCAATTAGGTGATCCCTAAACCAGGTTTTTTTGCCTTCTTCGGAGTCTTTTGCAGCGTAGTTATCAGGCAGTTCTAAGCCTCTGGCTAGGTCCAGTCGGAGCGTGCCGATCTGTGCTAGAAGATGAGTAGCCTCTTCTCTGCTGGCCTCTAATTTTTGCAATGCCTTAAGTCCACCTTCAGCCACTTGAAATTTTGTTTCTAAGGCTTGGATCTGTCTATGCAATTTGTGTTCTTCCTGTACTTCTCTCAGGACATTTAAGTACTGTTGGCCAATGCCGAAGGCAGTCCACATAGCTTCTTCTATGGCTGGAGTAATCGGATGGCTAGTGTATCCAATCTGTAGTTTTGGCATACCTTTTCCGAACACGCGTCTTCTTACTTGACCTTTGCAGCAAGCACGTGCGATTCGGTCGCTACCGGAGTACATTTCGATAAGCTCTCGTTTCATTCTATCTACTTCTGCAGGTGTGATACCTCGGTGTGCCTCTGCCTCTTGCAGACGTTGCACCAACTCGTCAATTTCTGCATCTTTCTGGCCCAAGGCAGCTTCAAGCTCTTCGACTTTCGCAAGGAGCTCAGCATTCTGCTTTTCTAATTCACCAAGTTCTCCTCTAACATTTTCGATGATGTCATCTTTGAGCTCGGAGTCAGCTTTGAATCTATTGCCAATCTGTTCCAGAGCCTCAGCTTGGCGTTTATTATCATTGGCTCCCTGCTCCAATAACTCTAGAATACGTTGGTTTAACTGCTGATTCTCGAGGGTTAGTCTCGCGATTTCACCATTGGCCTTGCTTAGATCAGCGAATAGCTTAGCATTGGCAATTTCCAATTCTTTAATGCGTTGGCCCATTTGCTCGTCGCGCTCTTGTAGCTCACGAGCCTGACGCTGGCTTAGGTTGCCGCGCTCATTCAGCTCTCTATCTTTTTTAGCTAATTTCTCTCGCAATGCCTCGATATCTTCCTTTGCTTCGTTTTCTCGTTCCTTCAAGCCATCTATTTCGTTTCGCAGGGCTTCAATCTGCTGCTGAGCCTCTCGATTGTTTTGTGCACCACCATTGTTGCCCAAAAGTTCGAATAGGCGCTGGAAGTTTTCTTCCATGCTTTTGCGCAGAGCTTTGGTTGCTTTGGCTTGCTCCGAACTGTCAGCGATTTGCTCGCTAAGAATGCTGATCTCACGCTCGATGCGCTGAATGTCATGGGCTTTGCTCTTCACTTCACCTTCTCTCTGACCGAGCAATTTGATGAGTTCTGCGATGTGTTCGTTTAATTTGGCTTGCTCTGTAGCAAAGTGGCGCTGAGTTAACTCATTGCTCTGCATTTGCTCACGGTAGCCTTGGCGTAGCTGATCGACTTCGTTGCGGATCATTTCAACCACTTGAGAAGGTACAGGTGTGTTGACCTTATCTTCTAAGCGTCTTATCGCATCTAGGACTTCACCGTCATTGTTTGACTGTTTTAAGGCCACGATAGCGTCATGTAGTGCACGAACAGCCCTATCTTCTATAATGCTACCAACAGCCGCCTCATGTAGAGGAGCACCGCCACCCACACCAGGAACGTTGCCCGGAGGTTGTTGAGCATTCTGAAGAGTTTCCGCCAGCGCAGCAATTACTCGTGTATTGCTATCTAAAGCCTTATTTTGAGGCGCAAAAAACTCGCCCATCCCTTGGATAATGTCTTGTATTTTCGGCGCGTTATCTTGATTGCCCCTTACCAAATCGGCTAAAATACGTTGAGTGTTTTGATTAGTCTCCAACAGGCGATCTTGCAATCTAGCGTTGTCTTCCTGAATCTTACTAAACTGTTCCTGGATGGTATCCAGACGATTACTTACCTCGCTGCTATCGCTTCTTGGAGAGAGTACAGGACTCACCGTAAGCACTGGAGCGTCAAAGTCATCATCGCTTTCAGAGTCAGTGTCCGTATCTGCCGTTTCTTTTGGCAGAAGACTTTGGATTATTTCATCTTGAGCTGCAAATCGATCGCTAAGAATCTGGTTTGTTCTTTCGTTGGCGGCTGTAATTTGTTCAAGTGTTGTTGTGAACAGACCTTGCAGTGCAGCAGATTGCTGCTGAATCGTATTCAGAGCTTGATCTAGCTGTGGGTTTACAGGAGGCACGACAGGTACATCTAATGCATCTAAGCTGCTCACATTGCTATCGCTGCTGACACTTAGCGGGCTGCTAGCACCAGGAGCTGGTTTCGGTTCTGGAGTCGAAAGTCTATCGATAAGGTTAGCTTGTTGTTTTAACGTGCCGTCAATTATTGCGTCTTTTTGTGCATTAGCTTCACGTAACTCAGCCTGTAGTCTAGCGTTTGCATCTTGTAGTGCGTCAAACTGCGCTTGCATCGCTTGTATCTGGCGGTGCTGCAAGTCACTATTCGCTTGGCTTTGCTGGTGCATCGCATCTAACGCTCTATCAAGTCTATTATCTCTCACGGGAGAAGGGGAGTGACTGGTGATGCTAGTACGGCGGCCTCTACGTTCAGGGCCTTGAGATGGGCTGCTGTCGCTGGTGCTACCAATGTTGTTATGGCGAGTACGGCTGCGTCCGCGGGAAGGAGATGAAGATGTGGACAAGCTGCTTACGCGTCTGTGTTTTTTGCTCTTTTTGACTTTTCTTGTGCCGGTACCCGTTCCAGGTTGCCTGCCGTTTACCAGGGCGCTGAGTTGTTGGTACTCTTTTACAGTTTGACGGCGACCCTTACTGCTGTCTTTATGCTCAATCGCGCTGGCAGCGCCATTTTTTACCCCTTTGGCAGAGACATTGGTTCCGCCAATGGGTGCATTGGTGCCTTGAATAATACCCTTTTTCTGGAGCATTGCCAAGATTAGGGTAGTAGCTTGTTCCCATTTTTTTTCGTCTAGAGCTGTGCTCGTTCCTGTGCGATCTTGAACATTCAGCGTAAAGTAACGTCCATCATGAAGCTGAATAGTATATGACCCATCGCTGTTGACCTCACCATCAAGGACGTAATCAGTAAAAGTACCGGCTCTTCTTAAACCTATACCGTTTAAACCATTCATGCTTCGTTTTACCTTTGTAATTTACTTTTTAGTAATTTAATTATAAAACTAATATCGATTTAAGTCAATTTAATTAAAAATTTGTTTATATTAGAATAACGACTGTTTAAGCCTTTTTGGTCGTTTGAGTCCGAGTGCCTCCAAAAAAACCATTTCGTTGTTGAAACAAAAGCTTTGTTAGCGTAATCTTGTTGGTTCTTGTGGGATATTAGCTCAGTTGGTTAGAGCGCCACGTTGACATCGTGGAGGTCAGCTGTTCGAGTCAGCTATATCCCACATTTTTTTTAATTGCCTTTGAGGTGCCTATTTCTTCAGAAGCGCAAGCCATTAGATCGGCTGGGGCAGCGGTTTTATCGATCGCAATACAGCAGATGTTCCCCCGGGCAGTCATCACATCAACTGATGTCGACGATATCGGGTTTTCCTGTGAGTTTTCTTATCCCGATACACTCGACAGCTCCATTCTGCCATTAGTCGAAGGACAAATGATCAGTCTGGTTCACCAGGATCTCGAGTTAACCTCGAGTGAAATGGTTGATACCAATCTTCAGGAGTTCTATCGCTACCATGGGCAGCGGGACCGTGCCGATTATCTGGACGCCGAAGGTCTTGTAGTTGATGTTGTACGGATTGGAGACTTTTTAGAAGTCGTGCCAGGACCTCACGTTGATTCCCTGCGCCGCATCAAGGCAATCAAGTTACTTTCTTTAGAGATCGATGGCACCTTTTTTACCGTAACTGGTGTCACCTTTGGTTCCAAGCAAGAGCTCAAGCACTTTACCAAACTAGCTGAAAAAGCTGAACGCTGCGATCACCGTCGGCTTGGCAGGGAGTTGGGACTCTACGACACACATTCCGGATCCTATTTTTGGGCACCCAAGGGACAGATCGTACGTGAATTATTGTTGGACTGGTGGCGCTCTGAGTTACGATCGGAAGGTTTTCAGTTTATTTCGACGCCAACATTAGTCGACGAAGAACTCCCGTCAAGCCGCGCCTCCTTACACGCACAACTTTTTGCCAAGAAGCTGCATTCATACCGTGAACTACCGATTCGCTATGCTGAATGTGCGCCAGTTCTTGATTCGAAAGGTTCCCATGACACCTTAGGATTGTTTAGACAGCCTGTTTATTACAGTGACGAACAAACTGTTGTTTGTCGCAAAGATCAGGTAGTTGGACTTTTGATTTCGTCCTTGCAAACGATCAATAAAACCATTACACTACTGGGCTTAAAGTGTCGAGGCCACCGCTACAAACGTGGTAACGCGTTTGCGGGTACATTGGCCCAGTGGGACAAGGCTACACGCTATATCGACGAGGCACTAGCTGCCGTTGATAGTGCTGTAGAGTGGCAAGTAGAGACTCCCGCGGGCTTAACAGGTCCCCGTTTAGAATTTAGATTCCTCGATGCTTTAGAACGTGAGTGGCGCGGACCCTCCCTATGCTTTGATTTTGCCTTGCCAGAAGAATTGGGCTTGCGCTATCAAGGGAAACAGGATGAGATGGAAGCGCCTCTAGTGTTAATTAGAACCCTTTTTGGTTCTTTTGAGCGTACCATAGCGTTATTAGTAGAGCACTATGCCGGCTCCTTACCGCTGTGGTTAGCGCCAGAACAAATCCGTGTGCTGCCTGTCAGTGAAGAGCAGCGCCCATACGCCCTTCAAGTATGCGACACCTGCCGCAAAGCCGGGTTGCGTGCTGAAGTAGACGAAAGGGATGACAGGCTAGCAGCAAAAGTTTTTGCTGCTGAAGCTGCCAAAGTACCGTTTATCGCCATTGTAGGCGAACAAGAAGCGCGTGGGGGCATGGTCACAGTGCGCACAGGTCAACGTCGACAACACGGTGATCGTGTGTCTGTCGACTCCCTGGTAGCCCTAGCGCAAACGAAAACAAAACAAGATAGGTCGTTTTTTGAGAGTCAACAGACAGATCAGAGTTCCTAAAGTACGGGTTATCAACTCAGCCGGAGAACAAGTCGGCATCATCTCAATCGAAGAAGCATGGCGCCTAGCGGAAGATGAAGGCCTCGACCTAGTCGAGATCGTTCCTACCGCCTCGCCACCAGTCTGCAAAGTCATCGACTTTGGTAAATTCCGCTACGATCAAACTAAGCGCGAAAAGGAGAGCAAGAAGGCACAACACCAAGTTAAGGTTAAAGAAGTTAAGCTTAAGCCTAACATCGACACTCACGACTTTGACACCAAGATGCGCCACGCTCGCGACTTCCTTGCCAAGGGTAATAAAGTTAAAGTTACCTGTACCTTCCGCGGACGCGAAAGACTACACCCTGAGATCGGTGAACGTCTGATGCAAAAATTCCACGAAGATTTGGCTGAGGTCGCCTTAGTTGAGTCTCCAGTTGGTATGATGGGACGTATCATGCTGATGGTTCTGGCTCCTGGCAAAGCGCAGAAGAAGAAACCTCCTGCCGATAAGCCATCTCCAGCAGAAAAATCGACAGCAGCGGCAGAAAAGCCGGCAGCAGCAGAAAAGCCTGTTGCCGATAAACCAGCAGCAGCGCCTACCGCTGAAGGTGCTGAATAAAGCACCAAAAAGGGGCTTTAGAGACCATAGGGACCATAGCGACATTATTTTGTCTCCAAGGTATTTATAGTCACTAAAGTCCCTTTCTTTTCTGTAAAAAGAATATTTTTCTTAGGGGGACCACACCCTCCAATAATCTTCTTTTTTCCTCTTATATTTCATTGCAATCAATTCAACAAAATGGCATCATTCGGTGCAAGCTCCTATTCGTGTAACCTGTTTCATATTGCTCAAGAGCATTTATGAAAGCCTATTAGTGTGAAACTCAGAGAGTTGCGCTCTAGGTAGGTGAAATTGGATAGAAGACAACGAATAATGGAAACATGCATTAGGGCGTAAAGACAGGAGATCAGACTGTGCCTAAAATGAAGACCCGCAAAGCCGTGGTGGCTCGGTTCAAAGTCACGGCGACAGGCAAGTTACTACGTCGTAAACCGGGTAAGCGTCACATCTTGACTAAGAAGACTGCCAAGCGAAAGCGCCAACTCAGTACGCCTGCGTTAGTATCTGACGGCCAATTGAAGATGTACAAGCTACAAATGGGCGTATAGCAACGTTTACAAGAGCGAGGGGAGCCTGGCTGCGTTAAGCAGCATGTGCAACCCTTGTGAGAGGCGGACAAGGGATTGGTTAACGCTGATCACCGCGTCCGAAGCAAAATTAGTGGAGAACTATAATGACTAGAGCAACAAACTCAGTCGCAAGACATCGCCGTAAGAAAAGACTGATGAAGCTCGCTAAGGGCTTTGTTGGAGATAGAAAGAATCACCTACGTCTGACCAAAGACGCGGTGATGAAAGCTATGGCCTTTAATTACGAGCACCGCAAGCAGAATAAGCGCAACTTCCGCCAATTGTGGATTACACGTATTGGCATCGCTTCCAAGATCAACGGCATTTCCTACAGCAAATTTATGTTTGGATTGAAGAAAGCCGGTTGCATTTTGGATCGTAAAATGTTGGCTGACATGGCAATACGCGACCCTAGCAGCTTTGCTGCGGTTGTGGGACAGGCCAAAGCGGCGCTCGCATAGGTTTTTAGCTCGGCAATTGTCGAGACTGCAAGAGTTACGAACAGAACCTGAGCAAAGCGCCTGGGTTCTGTTTTTCGTTTCACGCGTAGAGGGTTAAGGGGAGTATAAACCACTGTGCAAGAAAACATCGCCGCGATACGTCAGGCGTTTCAGGATGAACTGCAAACAGCGACAACAACCGCTGCTGTGGAAGCCATTCAGGTTAAATTCCTCGGGCGCAAAGGTCCCATACAAGCCTTAATGAAAGAGCTTCGTGATGTGCCATCTGACCAACGTCCGCAAGTTGGTAAGGACATTAACGACCTCAGAGATTATCTACAGCAAGCTTCCGAACAAGCGATGAGCTCCTTACGTGGTCAAGAGACCAATAAGCAGCTTCAAGAAGAAGTCTTGGACATCACTCTACCTGGTAAAAGAGGTTTTCAAGGGTGTAAGCACGTCGTTCACAGTGTCATGGACGAAATCATCGACGCATTAGTCAGCATGGGTTTTTCCATTCAAGATGGCCCAGAGATTGAGACAGATTATTACAATTTCGAAGCGTTGAATTTCCCTCCCGATCACCCTGCTAGGGACATGCAAGATACCTTTTATGTTGCGCCGGATGTAGTGCTTCGCACACATACTAGCAACATACAAGTTCGCGTTATGGAGAGCACTAAGCCGCCTATACGCATTATTGCTCCGGGCCGTTGTTACCGTAACGAGGCAGTTTCTGCACGGCACCACGTCTTTTTTCATCAAGTTGAAGCCGTTTACATCGATAAAGGCGTGACCTTTTCACACCTGTTGTCAACACTAGAAGACTTTTTGCAAAAAGTTTTCGGCCACGACGTTGTCGTACGCTTTCGACCAAGTTTCTTTCCTTTCGTCGAGCCTGGCATGGAAGTAGATATCCGTTGCTCACTATGCCAAGGACAAGGTTGCTCGATGTGCAAACATTCTGGTTGGCTAGAAGTTCTAGGCGCCGGCATGGTTCATCCCGATGTTCTTAAAAATGGCGGCATCGATCCCGAAGAGTACTCAGGCTTCGCCTGGGGGCTAGGTGTTGAGCGTATCGCCAACCTCAAGTATCACATTAACGACATTCGCCTCTTTAGCGAAAATGACATCAGATTTTTACAACAATTCCAAGCGATATAATCACGCAGTTTAGGTTGTTTCCTGACATTTCTGTTTAGCTCGTGATTTATTTAGGTTGAGATAACATGACACAGAACTTTCACCAAGGGCAGGCGCTACCGGTCGGCGCTCCTGACCACGTAAAAGCTAAGCCATCCGGCATGAAGTGGCCGCCATTCATTCTCGTACTGTTAATTGGAACCATTTTGTGGTTCATACCGCCTCCTGAAGGCGTAGCGTTGGATGCCTGGCATCTGCTAGCCATATTTGTCTCTACGATTGTAGCGATTATTCTAAAACCCTTGCCCATGGGCGCAGTCGCCTTAATGGGCCTCGGTGTTACTGCGCTTACACACACACTTCCCGTTGAAGAAGTATTCTCCGGCTTTGCAAATGCACAAATCTGGTTGATTGTCCTAGCCTGCTTTATCGCTCGTGGATTTATCAAAACAGGTTTAGCTAGCCGTATTTCTTACATGTTCCTTTATTTCTTTGGCCGTAGTCCCTTGGGTCTAGCTTATGGTTTTTTAGCCAGCGACTTGATTATGGCACCCGTTATCCCAAGCTCAACAGCGCGTGCTGGTGGCGTCTTAATACCCATCATACGCTCACTATCGGAAACCCTCGGTAGCAGACCCGACGACGGTACGGCAAAGCGTATAGGCTCTTTCTTAGCTCTCTCAACTTTTCAAGTCACCGTCGTTACCAGCACCATGTTTGTTACAGCAATGGCGCCAAACCCGATCATCGTACGTTTAGCGCAGGATGGGGGAGTAGAGATCACATGGCTTTTGTGGGCTAAAGCAGCCATTGTTCCAGGATTGCTAAGCTTAGCGGCTATTCCTGTGGTGACTAGCTGGATATGCCCACCGACCATTAAAGATGTATCAGATGCTGCTGCACACTCCAAAGAGCACTTGGCAAAGATGGGTAAGATGACTCGTCCAGAATGGATGATGAGCGCCTGCTTTATCATGCTATTGGTTATGTGGATTGGCGGTCAGTCGCTTTCCATCAACGCGACCGTAGCTGCTGTCATTGGCGTCTCCTTCTTAATGGTCACCGACGTACTTAACTGGCGCGATATCTTAGGTGAGGAGATCGCTTGGGATACGCTGATATGGTTTTCAGTACTAGTAATGATGGCTGGCAACCTCAATGCACTGGGCTTTATTAGCTGGCTGAGTGATCAGATTGTTGTGATGGTCGAAGGCTACCATTGGACACTAGCTCTGGGAATCCTTGGCCTCGTCTACTTCTACAGCCACTACTTTTTTGCAAGTATCACTGCTCATGTGACGTCGATGTTTGCTTCCTTCATGATGGTATGCGTGGCTATTGGCGGACCTCCATTGCTAGTTGCTTTGAGCTTAGCGTTCCTTAGTGGTCTAATGGGTGGTCTTACGCACTACTCTTCAGGACAGGCTCCAGTGATCTTTGCCTATCGCTTTGTAGACCTCAAAATGTGGTGGAAAGTCGGATTTATTCTGAGTATCGTTTACCTCGTCATATGGGCAGGTATTGGAACACTTTGGTGGTCATGGCTAGGATTGTGGTAGACATATGACCCTTGAATGGATCGTGGATGGTTCCGAATCTAATCAACGCCTGGGCACCTTTGTGCAGACAAAGCTTGAAGGGAATCAGTCTACTAAGCAGGTTAAGCGTTGGATAGAGGGGAATCGCTGCCAGGTTAACGGGGTTACTGAACGCTTTGCGTCGCGCCCTGTTAAAAAAGGCGATCGAGTATCCTTTCAAGTCCCACAAGAGGCTACTAAGACATCGCATGGTTCAGTTATTTTCGAAGATGATGACCTTGTCGTTTACAACAAGTCAGCTGGTGAAACCTCAGAAGCGCTTATTAAGCGCCTAGAACGCAATCACGGCGACCTTGGTCTCGTCCATCGCTTAGATAAAGATACCGGTGGAGTTATTGTGTTCGCACGCAATAACCTGACTAAAAAACGTATGGAAGATCTGTTCCGCGAACGAGCAGTCTCCAAGACCTATCTAGCGCTGGTCGATGGAATTCCCTCTGATCGAAAAGGGCTTATTCAAAGCTACCTTGGCAAGATAAGTAGCTACGAAGGGCAGACGACTTATGGATCGGTTCCAGAAGCTCATGGGCTTTACGCCGAAACAGCATGGGAGTGTCTGCAGCGAGGGAGTGAAGCTGCTTTAATTGCATGCTACCCAAAAACAGGCCGCACACACCAGCTTCGCGTGCACCTTAAGGAACTAGGTACCCCTATCCTTGGTGATTATCAGTATGCCCGGGGGCAAAATACAACGTTTCGCGCGCTTCGACAGATGCTCCATGCTTGGAAGATTGCATTTGTTTGGAACGGTAACCCTGTGGAGTTTGTGGCGCCGCTTCCGGACGATTTCCTCCGCACTGCTCGAGCCTTCAAGGTAGATATCAAAAATTCTTAGAGAAATGTTCTCCTTCGCGCCTCTGCGCTCTTTGCGTTGACATCAATTTCTTTGAATATTAATAAAACTAATTTAAATCTTAATTAACTGTTAATGATATTTGTTTATTATTAGTTATATTTAATAACAAATCTAATAATAAATAAGAGTGAGATATGAATAAGGTAATTAAATCATTATTGTTGTCATCATTGGTGGCAATATCATCATTAGCGCAAGCAGTTCACGTAGATACAGTAATCGATTCTAAAATGTTTCGTGATGCGAGGTTTACGGCTGCCGGAGGGCATACGCCAGCGATGCTTGTCTCCACAATGGATGGGGAGCCAGATGGAATCTTGAAGTTTACCCACACTGAAGAACGCAGTACTCTAGTGATGGGGATTGATCCTGGTGAGGGACCTTTAAGAGAGCGTTTAGCTTCCTTGGTTTGCGAGGTAATCGCCGAGCACACCGATGTTCACTTTGGTGTACCCAAAACATACTTCACTTTTATGATGGATCCCACAGACATCAGCGCTGATCCGGTACCGCATTTGGCCTCATACCAGCGTTACGTTCCGGATTCGATGACTCTACGCCAGGCAGGATTGGATGCATTAAACAAAGTAAACCGCGATGAGTTTCAAAAGTTTTTGTTCCATGTCATCATGATGGCGGTGGACGCTCATGAGGGTAACATTCTATTTACTCCTGTAGAGGGTTCAGATGAACTCGAGGTACATCTTATCGATATGGGTAATTCGCTTCCAAGATCTCTCGAAAATGGTTTTTACTCTAGTTTCAACGCTTGGTTGCTACATCCCACCAGTATCAATTACATGTCGGACGAGTGGCGTCACAGTTTAGGTGAAATGGACGTAAAAGCGATTGTCGAAGAGATTAAAAATCGCTGGGACTTTGAAGTCGATCATTTAGATCTGGCCACTACGTTACATCCTGAAATCTGGGACCTATTAACTATATCTCTATCGACGGTTAAATTCGGCGCCAAGTACAACCGGCAGATGCGCAATATTGGTTCTATCTTTACTCCAGTAAAGATGAAGCAGAACGGCGGGACGGTGTATTATGGCGGCGAGATTGAAGATCTTTATGCTCTATATTATGACGAAGGCTCAGAGCGCTGGTTCATTGATGAGGCATTGGCAGATCTCGAATTGACTATGTCGCGCCAAAAGCCTAGCAGAATCAAACCTGATACGGCATTTATCAACCTTCATCACATGCCGACTTTTGAATAGATCACACTAGAGCGGGTTGGAGACAACCTGCTCTACTTCTTTTTGTGCAGCGACCCATTGTGCGGCGTGTAAGAGATTATCAGCTTCATGCGCCCAGACGCACTCATGATTTCCATCTTTGCCTCCATTGCCAGTCCTCACGAGAATAGATCGACAGCCAGCATGGTTACCCATTTTACCGTCGTCTGTTTTATCTCCAATGACGATGCTATTGGGCAAATCGATTTCGATGCCTTTGGAGCGGAAATCCAAAATAGCTTGTAGGATCATGCCTGTCTTGGGCTTCCGACATGCACAGTTGGCTTTGGGTTCATGAGGACAAAAATAGATGGCATCAAAGGAAACACCATGATCTTCCAACTGCTGTGATAGATGGGTCATGAATTTGTGGAAGTCGTTTTCAGTATAATACCCGCGGCCGATACCGGACTGACCCGTGGTAATGATAAGCAAGTAGGGGAGGGAGGAGAGTAACTTTAGCCCTTCAATTGCTCCATCCTCGAATTGAAGATCCTCAATTCGGTAAGTATAATTACTGTCTTTATTAATCGTGCCGTCACGATCTAGAAAGATAGCTTGGTAAATTATTGGCTGGGCAGATATCATAAGGCTAAATCCTAAAGGTGAATAATATGGCTGCATCTGAATATCAAGTCAAATACAACGGTTCTATCCCCTGGCTTATTTTCTGGGCGGTCATCTATTTTCCCGTGGCTATCATGTTGTTCTTTACGGGCGCGTACTTTAGATCAAACGAGACCTATTATAGTTTGACCTATAACGGGTCTCGTTTTTGGTTAGGCTTCTGGCTTCTAGTTTTCTTCCCTGTCGCTCTCTTGCTTTTGATTGCCTATGGTTGTTCTTGGAATGTCGTGGACGAATCCGATCCAAACACCATAGTGATTCGTTAAGTAGTTACTTACAGGTACCGAAAAAGCGGTCTCCAAAGTCTCCTAGACCTGGAACGATGTATTTCTTTTCGTTCAGGTTGTCATCCATTACTGTCATCACCACTTGAATATTGGGATATTTGGCATTCAGCCGCAGAAGTCCTTCTGGTGCGGTGCATAGGCTGGCGATGATGATATTCTGCTCGCGCACACCAATTTCTTTGAGCAATGATATTGTCATATCTAAGGTGCCTCCCGTGGCTATCATGGGTTCAGTAATGATCACTGGGTTGCCGGAGGCTATAGTTGACGATAGCTTCTTGTACATAAACTTAGGAGCAGCCGTTTCCTCGTCACGTTGTATGAGTACTTTGCTAATATTAGCCTCAGGGAAATGTGAGATAAAGGTGTCTATTAATGCATCGCCCGACCTCATAACGGATAGCAGCTCAATATTTGTTGCAAACGCTTCCCCTTCAAAGCTCGTTAGAGGGGTTTGTATGTCCTTGCGTGAGACATTATGAATGCAATCGATAACCTTGTTAACCAATAGAGACCCTAATTTCTCGGCAGCATCTCTGAATTCGCTTGTAGTTGTTGTGCGGTCTCTCAGCTGTGTCAGAAGTATTCTCTCGTACTGACTTGGGCAAAAGGGGCATTTGACGATTGGTAGAATACCAGACAGCACTTCTAAATTGTCTCGGTTGTGCTGGATTTGTGTCATAGCAGCACTGGCTTGAATGTTGCTTAGAGAATCTTGCCCAAAGCTCCATGAGCTTGCTAGTAGTAAAACCCCTGCTAATTGAGCTGAAAAAGTGCTGTGCATGATGATTACTCCTTGGTTTAAAATTTCGTGACGGGACTATAGGCAAAATTTTATATTTATGAAAGTAGATATACGCGCCACGTTATTGGTTCTTGAAAAGAAACTCTCAGTATCCGAAAAGGTCTCTTTACGGAGCACATGTTGTCCATGGCTGAAAATGACAGTAAAATTCCAAACGATGGGTGGAAGCGCGCTCGCCTAAGGCCTAGCCTGCAGGAGAATTTTCAGACAATTCCCGTGCCTCACCAGTGGTCTTGGTGGCGTAAGATGCTGGCCTTTGCTGGTCCAGGATACCTTGTGGCCGTTGGATATATGGATCCAGGCAATTGGGCCACAGATTTAGCCGGTGGATCTCAGTTTGGTTATACTCTTCTCAGCATCATTTTGCTTTCTAATCTCATGGCGATCCTGTTGCAATCGCTGTCGGGAAAATTAGGCATTGTCACCCAGCGTGATTTAGCACAAGCTTGTCGGGATCACTATTCTAAGCCGACTGTCTATGCCCTTTGGTTTATTTGTGAAATAGCTATCTGTGCTTGTGACTTGGCAGAGGTTATTGGCTCGGCCATCGCATTAAACCTTCTGTTTGGACTGCCATTGCTTTGGGGTGTCTGCTTGACGGCTTTGGATGTCTTTATCATTATGTACTTCCAGCGAATCAACTTTCGCTATATCGAGGCGATTGTTGTCTTATTGATGTTGATCATTGCCGGTTGTCTTTCTTTTGTCATTTACCTGTCAAAACCCGACTTTGGCGATATCCTGGCCGGCTTTATTCCTCAGTCAGAAATTTTGTTCAACACCGAAATGTTGTATGTTGGCATTGGAATTTTGGGCGCTACCGTAATGCCACACAATCTCTATCTCCACTCATCCATTGTTCAAACGCGAAAATATGGACAGGATCCAACTAGTAAAGCCGATGCGGTGAAATTTGTGACCATTGACTCAAGCGTAGCGTTAATGTTTGCGCTTTTTATCAATGCGGCAATTCTCATTGTCTCGGCGAGTGTTTTCCACGTTAACGACTATCGAAACGTTGCTGAAATACAGGATGCCTATAGGCTCTTAACGCCGGTGCTGCATGCTCCAATAGCCAGCACGCTCTTTGCTCTAGCACTGTTGGCCTCCGGTCAGAATTCTACACTTACGGGGACACTCGCTGGGCAAATTGTCATGGAAGGATTTCTGGATATCCGGCTACGCCCATGGATGCGCCGCTTGATTACGCGTGCCATTGCCATCATACCAGCTATTATATGTGTCGCATTGTATGGAGAAAGTGGTACGGCAAGACTTCTCATTTTCAGCCAAGTTATCTTAAGTTTCCAGCTGGCTTTTGCTGTTATCCCCCTGATTATTTTCACCGGCGATCGCAAGAAAATGGGTAGTTTTGCTAACCCGATATGGTTAAAAATTCTTGCGTGGATGTGTGCGGGGATTATAGTGCTACTAAACGTTAAGTACCTGTCCGACTTTTTCATCTCACTCTTTTGAGGATTGAACGATGTATAGCAAAATCCTTGTCGCTCTTGAGAACAGCGCTGCCGACCAAACCTTATTACGTCACATCAAAGAGCTGGCCAAAATCCATCAGTCTCATCTATTGCTCGTTCATGTAGCAGATGGGTGGGTAGCTAGGCACTTTGATGAAATGCTATTACAAGAGTCAGAAGAGATGATTAAGGATCGTCAATATCTGCAGGAGCTAGCGGAGGCTATTGCATCAGAGGGATTTGAGGTATCAACGCATCTAGCCCTTGGCGATCCGCCAAAAGAGATCTTAAGGGTCGCTGAAAAGGAGCGTTGTGACTTGATTGCTATGACTTCTCATGGCCATCGCTTTTTTGCAGATATTTTATATGGCAGCACGATCGAGGAAGTTCGGCACAAAGCCTCAACACCCATACTAGTCGTAAAATGGAGTAGGTAACCAATGGAATTTTCTAAGGATGACTTCTATCAGACAGCGGAAAAAGTAGGGATTCCTCAAGAGAAAGTGGACGTCTTTTGGTCAGCTTTGGAGAAGAAAGGTAAGCCATCAAAGGCGGGGATCTCCATTTCCGAACTACTTTTCTATTTTGGGGCCATGATCATTATTTCTGCCATGACATGGTTTATGAGTTTGAGCTGGGAGTGGTTTGGAGGCGGTGGTATCTTCCTAATTTCCGTTGGCTATGCATTGCTGTTTAGCTTCATTGGAGCCAGGTTGTGGGTAAGGAAAGACCTCAAGGTGCCTGGAGGCCTTCTTATTACTGTAGCCGTCTGCATGGTGCCATTAGCTATTTATGGTTTGCAAACCTATCTTCATTTGTGGCCGGAAGGAGAGATAGTTGACTACCCGCAATTCTACTATCAGGTTAACAGTAATTGGTTGCTTATGGAGGTCGCCACCATCTGTGCAGGCTTGCTAGCACTAAAGTTCTTTCCATTCCCTTTCCTGACTTTCCCGATATTTTTCTCCGCTTGGTTTATGTCCATGGACATTGTTCCTTTTCTTACCGGACAAGAAACCACTTTAGAGCAAAAAGAATGGATCTCCATGACGTTTGGTATCATCCTTATTGTGATAGCTTTTTTGATAGACGTACGAAATAAGGGATCTTTCGCTTTTTGGGCCTATTTTTTTGGAGTCTTTACCTTTTGGGGAGGACTAACAAGTTATTGCTGTATCGATAATAGCGAACTGGCATATTTCACCTATTTTGTTATCAACCTGGCGATGATGGCCCTTTCTATTCCTTTGAAACGTAAGGTATTTCTGGTTTTTGGCGCCATTGGGGCAAACCTTTACATCGCACATCTAGCCTATGAAATTTTCAAGGACTCTTTGCTGTTCCCATTTGCACTCAGTGGCATTGGTTTAGGTATCATTTTCCTAGGCATCATGTATCAAAAACATGCGGGATGGATCGAAATCAAACTTATGGGGATGATTCCAGATAACATTCGAAAGCATCTTCCGTAGGAAGAAGGGGCATTATAAATTAGGTACTATTCACATTCGCGGCTTTGTTTCTAAACTCTGCTTATTTCCACAGGCTGACGCCTGTGGTTACATACTTTCATCGCTCCGCGACTAACTACAAGACAGTCTTAAACAAATTTATCTTCATAAAAAAGAGTTTTACTGGTGGCTGACATCATCTAGATACGCTACTATTGCCAGCAAGTTTTTCAAACTCACAGGAAACTATGGCAACGTTGGCAGCCGAAACAGAATTGTTTGAACAAACTCTCCAAGAGTTCCAAAGCATCAGCAACGAAGAAGCTTATGTTAAGATATTTTCGCAACGCATGATGAAGCCTGTACCTGGAAAAAACTGTGAGTTTTTCGGATGCAATCACCGAATAGATATGCTGCCTTTTGTCCAACGCCTTGTCAAAAACTTGCCTACAGATGCTCACATTTTTGATGTAGGGGCCGGTGCGGGGGATGTCGTTAACTTTGCTCTAAAAGACGCTCCCGTGGGAACGGTAATCAACATCGAAGAGCCAAATTGTTCTCTCTTGGAATCGTATGTAGAGAAGGTGGCAACCCATGATCATTTACGTTTGGGCATAGCCTACAACGGTTACTTGCAAGACTATTACCAAGGTACTAAGGCTGTGTTACCCTCTCCGCCTCAGAACCTGATTTTAGCTATGCATATGATCTACCATCTCACTGATTTTACCTGTCAAAACATCACGCCCGAAGAAGATCTTTTGGACGCTCTATCATTTCTCTATGACATTCTAGCCCCCGGTGGATCCATATTAGTTGCGTATGCTGATTTGCTAGAAAACTCACAAGGCGCGGCTGTGTGTAGTGCCGCAGAGAAGTATTTCCGAGAAGTTTACCCAAAAGAGTGTTATGCGGATAATCTCATTTCAATTTACAAAGCAAGAAACGATCTATTAGCACCCAATGGCTCTGTCGTACAACATCTCGCCCAGAGGTTTCCTAAGACCAAACCAGCTCTTAAATCTGAGTGGAGAATGTGTCATTTCTTTGGTGAATCGATAGCGGATTTGGGTGTGTTAGCTCTAGCTACAGAGCTATGTTCTTCTGACGAACAGTTGTTTGATTTGAATAAATTGCAGTTCTGTTTTGACTATATTTCCCATCAGGGTGAGCTAATCGGATTGCAGAAGGAGGAGGGTAACGTTGTTCAAAAAGGACTTTGGAGAGCGAATGAGCCTCACGTTATCTCTGTGATTACAAAGGGGATGTGTTAGTGGTTACCGAGAACTTAACTATTTCTCAAGCGATTCGAAACAGAAAATCTTGTCGTGCTTTCCTAGATCAAGATGTTGATCAAAAAATTATTAAAGAGATTCTCGATATTGCGAGATGGGCTCCTTCAGGGGTCAATCATCAGCCAGCGCAGGTGGCTGTTTTGGGAAAACAGACCAGAAGCAAGCTATCGGAAATTCTAGTGGGAAAATACGCCTCGGGAGCTAAACCGAACCCCGATTATCTTTGTTGTCCCAAAGAATGGTCGGATATTTACAAAAATCGTCGCAAAGAATGCGGACTCGCACTGTATAGCGCTCTGTCTATTCTAGATGATGTCGAGGGGAAAAAGAAACATTGGGAAAATAACTATCATTTCTTTCATGCCCCCGTGGGGATAATCGTATTTATCGAGAAGAACATGCCCGTGGGATCTTGGGTAGATGCGGGGATGTTCATTCAAAATGTTCTTCTTGCTGCGCAAGAAGTTGGATTAGCCACTTGCCCACAAGCCGCCTTAGCTGAATATCCTGATGCAGTACGCGAAGTTCTACAGTTAGATCAAGTGGATATCATATGTGGAATTGCCATGGGGTATGAGGACACTACTCATCCTATAAACTCATATAGAACCAAGCGTGAGCCTGTTGAAGAATTTACTCGTTGGTATGTCTAACGCTCCCTGCAAATTTAAGTTGTAGAGCAGGATCTATCGCCTGCTCTACAACTTAAAATGATATTTCGAGAGCCTTAATCCAACTTCTCTTTCCCATTAGATGCAAATAGTCTTGAAATCCCGTGCTGGAACTTCGTGTTACTGACATTACAAAATTGAATCTTGTCGTTATATTCATACAGGAAATGTTCGTCGGGTCCCTTTGAAACTTGCTGTAGAATAATAAAACGATGACCGTCTTTAGCGGCTTTGTTGGAGGAATTTCCATCATGGAAAATACAGCCAGGCGACCCCAATGGCCCGTTTCCGGCCGCTCTAGTTGCTGCATCTGGAAAGGGATAGGAGAATTTAAACTTAGACTTAAGCTCATCCGTTGTAAAAATCGTTGCGCGGAACTGGCCGTTGTTAGCTGAGTAAACTGTTTGTCCCTGATCGTTCAACGAAATACTGGATTGGTTGAACAAATCATCCAATTCTTCCACAGCTACGATATGCGCCTCGCTATGTTTATCCAGGTAGATGCCGACATTTTCGCCATTTATACTGGCTCTTCGAACTTCATGACCGGCGTAATACTCTTTTTTAAAAAGATCATACCCAGCTAAACGATATGTCTGACTGCGGTTAAATACGTCAGTTAGCGTTACCGGACGAGCTTCCACATCATCTATAGAACTTTTCTCAACCACGCAAAAATTAGCAAGGGGTGAGAGTACCATTGCCCAATGCGCATCTAATGATTGAAACTGACACATCTCTCCATTAAATTTTCCAAAATTAATATAATATTTTTCATTATCGAAATTGATATTATTGTTCAGAAACAGCCTGAGTCCTAGTTGCTCATCCGGTTGTTGAATATTAGAAATGCATAACATAGTTTATTCCTTGTTTGAATTAATGACCTTATGAACAATGACATAAATGTACATTTTATGACAACTGTAATAGTAAACTCATAGATCAAATGCAAATGGCATGGCCTTGCCATCTATTCTCCCCCTAAAGACAAAAATTGATTGGCTCTCATCGCAATCAATCGGCTATCATTTGCTGTCTTGAGATGAGGTAACGAATGAATGACACGGATACTTTCGAGCAGGAGCTCACATACTTTTTTGGGGTCAGTGATGAAGAACCTGTTGTGAGGTCTTATATGGCAGCGCTACAGCAAATTGAGTTAATCGGTCTGGACTCAATCGACCTATTAGAACAAAAAATGCTACCTCATCTGGAAAAGGCATATCAATCTGTAGCCGAACAAAGAAAGTGGAATTTCGATATCCAAGTTGCTGCAAAGATTGAGTTTCAGATTATTGTAGGTAACTGCAAGGGCTCATCTTTTGAGGGGGTCTGTAACTTGATGATTCAGTTATACAATCTTGTGTTTCAGTGCAATTCGCCCCTGATCCAGAAGGCGGCAATGCTACGGACATTTCTCTATCAGTATAAAGTTCATCTGCTAAAAGATGATTCGGAGTTTTCTCAGCAAGATCAGAGAATAATGTTAGAGCTTACCCAAACAAGCAAAAAATTTCTCAATTCTATTTCTGGGTAGCCGCCTTTATGTTGCGTATACTTGTTACAACTTATTTTTTGACAGGATTCATCATGCCTCTATGTGCTAGCAATGAGACGCGAGCGGTTGAACTCATACAAGGTTTGAATGTTGGGGGCCCATTTAAAATCGAGTCTCTCTCGGGAGGTCACTCGGGTTCCGAAGTGATGAAAATAAGTACACCAGACAAAGCATACGTTGTTCGCTTTTGGAACATGTTTTGGGCTGATTATTTTCCGCAAGATTTGGCCTGTGCACTGATTGCTTCCGATGCAGGTTATGGTCCCAAGATTTATTTTGTCGATGAGGTGTCGGGGATCACAGTCATGGACTATCATTTTCCCGAATCTCTACCTGAAGTACAGATTCGATTACCTATCTTAGTAGATTTACTTAAGAAGATTCACGCAGGCCCTATGGTGCCTAAAGGAGTGGACCGAGCCATTTATCTTGATGAACTTATTGAAGATCTCAAAGAAACCAAGCTATTTGATTTGGAAGTAATTAGGACAATAAAGGACACGGTATTCGCTGCAACGCGTGTTAATGCCCATTGCGTGGCGTGTCATCGAGACCTACATCAGGGGAATCTGCTCTACTCTCAGGGAACGATCTATGCTATCGACTATACGTGGGGCGCGATGGATGATCCCTATGCGGATTTGGCCAACGTAGCCGTTTTCCACTGTCAGACAGCTGAGGAAGAGGGTCAACTAATGCAATTATACCTCGGGCGTGAACCTAGGCTGGAAGAAATTGCTAGACTATCGCTGATGAAATTACCCGCTAAAATATTCTACGGCTTAGAACTGTTGGGGATTGCTGTTGCCGGAGGAGCAGATCTGAGCAAGTCACAACTACTCTCAAGAAATTACATGGATTTGGGACGCCATGGTCTTGTAATCCCAAATCCTAATGACTACCTTGACTACGCTGCTTCGCTGCTCGGGGAAGCCGTCGATTATGCCCAGAGCGAGCAATATGCCAAGGATCTAGCATCTTTGGTGGATTAAACCTTCGCTACTTCAGATGAAAACGCTTGTGTCGACTCTGAGAAAAAGGCTTCCTCTTGATCTTTCTGATAGGGAATAAATCCGTTGAAAAGCGCGTTGGGAGATGCTTTTGGTTTATACGACAAGAGTAACTCTTTTAGTTCCTGTACAAATGTCTTGTCTGCATTCTTGGAACAGACAACGATAGGCGAAGGTAAGTTTTTTTCACGCGCAATGATTTTGGTTTTTTCAGTGTTTTTCGGTTGCTTGTACCAGATATCTTCTGGAACCATTGTAGCATCCACTTCCTTAGCGATAACGGCGTCAACTTGTAACTGCCATGGACCAACTTTCCGCATGGTGGAAAAGAAATCATGAATTGAAAAATTATGTTTCCATAGTAACAACGCTGCTGCAAAGAAGCTTGATGTACAATACGGATGGATAAAACCAAACCTTTTGCCCTTAAGCTCAGAGAGTGTATTGATTAAACTCGCTTTTGAAACAACTAATACACTGCTACTTTCACTGGTTTGGTTCGCGGCAAACAGAGCATTTGCAATCGGCACATAATAATTGTCAGACATAAAATAAAAGTAATTGGCAGAAGGAAGATAGGAACACGTAATTTTATGTTTCTCCATATCTTCGGTCAGCTTTTCCATATCGTCGTAGGCAACAACTTTAACATTAAATTTGGAAAAGAAACTTCGCCAAACTGGAGCGTCAGCATCAAAACCAAGATTTTTATCAATCGCAAAAACTAATTCACTACTCATATTTTATCCTATTGCATGTATATTATTTCGTATAGAAGAGCGATTGAATAAATGCAATGAACAAATTGGATTAACAATTTTTCAGAATTTGCATGAACGCTGCGCGGCAGTATAGGGAGGCATACGCTATCTATAGAAAGAGAAAGGAACAACGCAAAGGAGCTAAATCACAAAGAAGAAAGAGGTTAAAAAACTAAACGATAGGGTGATATGTATCTTAGCAGCTTCGCGCCTTTGCGCGTTGAATTCCTCCTTCCCTCACGTATTCGCTGGTTATTTTTCATTTTGGCGAATTTTTGAGCACATCAAGAAATATGTGATTCCAATCGTCCGCTTCCGTTAGATAATGGTCGATAGCATGATAAAGTACCGAACGATTAAAGAAGGGGGCTTTAAGGTTACTTGCAATAAAAATACCCAAATTTAGCTCGGGCACAAGTGCAATTAGTCCATTCATCCCACGCGTTGAACCGGGATTTTGAAAGATAATGACGCCCTTGTAATCGTGAATGAACCAGCCCATCCCGTATGTTATATAATGAGACCTCGGGAAAAGCACCTCCTCTAGCCATACTTCTCCCTCTGGGAAAACCATAGGAGTTTTAGGTAGGATTTGAGGTGTCAACGTGTTTTTGATGACAGAAGAGTAGCTGTTTTGTTTGTCTAAAAGAAACTGTAACCACTTTGCCATATCATTGGCATTGGAACTAAGTCCCGCTGCGGGTGCGATTATGTCTAGTTGAGGAAAAGGCACTTGTTTAACACAGCATCCTCTCCACTCATGCGGAAAGGCTTTGTTTGGAGAAGCTGAAAAAGAACGGTAATTGGTAGTCGTTGATGACATGCCCAGCTCGTCGAGGATTTGTTGTTGGACGAATACTTCCCAAGTCTCTTTCGTATTTTTTTCAATAATGCAGCTCACTACGTTGTATAACAAGTTTTCATAGGCAAAGCATCCACGGAAATCATAAGGAAACGATGAGTTAGAGAGGATTTGGAGGAGGTTAGCCTGGGAGAGGCGTGGTTTTAGCCACCATATCCAGTGAAATTCGGGAAGTACTAGTCCAGCGCGCATCGACAAGCAATCCCGAAGAGTCAAGTGTTTGGTTGCATAGGCATCCGGTAATTCAAATGATGGCCAGAGAGAGAGAACGGTGCTATCCAAACTTATTTGCTGTTGTTCGGAGAAAATTCCAGCTGCGACAGAAGTGAAGGATTTTGTAAGGGAGGCAATCTGAAATAATGTATCGGCATTGACCTCATTCCTTTTTTCTAGCGTTGTATGCCCAAAGCCTTTAGCCAGGATAATTTCATTGTCTTTCACCACGGCTATAGAAGCTCCGGGAACTTCCCAAAACTCCATGGAATTAACAATGTAATCCTCAAACACCTGCTCCGAAGCGTAAGCGTAGTTGCCTAGCACAAAAAAACTAAAGGCTAATATCGTTTTCAGCACTCTTCAACAGCCTCCTATAAAAGTAGTCGTTCTTGTGCAGAGCATTTTATAGAGGTTAGTATATACTAAATGAACGTTTTTACCAAGATGTGAAAATTAGGAGGCTTTGCACTTGATTTTAAGGTTCCGTAAAAGATATTATATTAAAATAATTAAACTGAACGAGGATTTCATGAAGGCATTTTTTTGGGGATTAACAATTGGTTTGGTTGCTTGGAACCTAACAGCTTCTGCATCCGAACCGTTTTGGACTAAATATATTCCAGACGGTGATCGTGACGGATATTCTTCAGATCATTCAGAGGGATATATTCCGGATCATGCATATCAGTATATTCCTGATCATGCACGCAAATATATACCCGATCATGCGCACAGACATGTTTCAGATCATGCAGATAAATATGCTAAAGATGACTGGAGAGATTATGTTCCAGACGGCGACTGGGATGAATATATACCAGGCAAAAATAAAAAAAAGAAGGGTGGCTCTACACGTTATGGTCCCACGGTTATCAATGACGAAACTTTGGAAAATTTAACGGTATTTGGTCCTACTACAATTATTGATTCCACGATTACAGGCACACTGTCAGTAAAGGGGCCGCTTGAAGCAGAAAATTCTAAAATCAATAATGTAGATATGGATGGAGTGGCCGAATTTGACTCCTGTAAAGTCAAAACGCTTTCTATTCGCGGTCCTATCTTTGCAAAAGATAGCAAGTTCTCAGTCATATCAGTTTATTCCAATAAAATGTCATTTTCTAGCAGCCTTGTAGAAGATATGACGGTAAAGAAAAACAACAGCCGTAAGCCCTCTACCGTTATTCTAGAACGGTCTAAGATCCATTCTCTATCTTTCGAAGAAGGTAATGGAAGGGTAGTTTTAGATGGCACATCTTCTGTTCCTGATCTACATGGCGGTAAAATCGTTAATGGCAACAGCTGAATCTGAATGTTGACAGCATGCTGCTATAATGTTAGCATGCTGTCAATATTAAAGAGGAGCTTACCTGTGGCCAGAGAAACGGTTCATCTAGCGATTTATAACACGATGGGAGATTGGGGGGTGAGTTATGCAATTGCGCATATAAATTCGCCAAAATTCCAGAAGACGCCTGGCCGCTATCAGATTAAAACCGTCGGCGATTCGTTTGAGCCCATCATCACCGCAGGTGGGGTACGGATAGCTCCTGATTTGACGTTAGACATGTTGGAGCCAGAAGATAGTCGAATGCTAATATTGCCGGGTGGTGATAGCGCAGCAGCCGGAGGCATTGATCGATTTGTCAAATTGGCGGGTCGGTTTTTGAGCGTTGGGGTTCCGGTCGCCGCCATTTGTGGTTCGACGGTAGCACTTGCGAAGTCTGGGCTATTAGACGAATTACCACACACAAGCAACGCACAAGTCCAATTGGAGATGGTAGGCTATAAAGGCAGCAGCCACTATCAAGACGATAAGCTTGCTGTGACTGCTGGGTGTTTGATTACTGCAGGCGGCATTGCTGCGGTTGAGTTCGCATTCGAGATCTTTCGAAAGCTAGACATGTATTCCGACACAACTATGCGATCTTGGTATAAGTTATTTAAGAATCAGAATCCTGAAGGCTTTTATG
Organism: Chlamydiales bacterium; assembly: GCA_030679955.1. Taxonomy (GTDB): domain Bacteria; phylum Chlamydiota; class Chlamydiia; order Chlamydiales; family JAJFMA01; genus CAMFKD01. The sequence goes on from JAUXSF010000026.1 coordinate 100,936, forward strand.
AACTTATGGAGGAGCATGCCTATGGATGAAACACAAGATAGACTCAGTGCAATGGCGCTAACCACATTTGCGTTGAATGGTTTGTTTCTTGCGGTCGCTGAAGAGTTGGCTGCCCCTGCAGGGTTGACAGCAGCTCGTTGGCAGGTTTTGGGGGCCGTGTTGAAAGAACCGTTAACTCAGTCAGAAATAGCGCGCAGAATGGGAATAACTCGACAGAGTGTACGCAGGACAAGCCTTCAACTTGTTGAGGAGGGCATGTTACATTTTATTTCAAATCCGTCCAGTCGTAAAGCTATGTTGCTCCAGCTTACAGACAAAGGGTACGCCGCTGTCCACAAAATCAGTCCTCAGCACGCTGCGTTTGCAAAGTTGCTTGAAGAGAGAGTAGGGAAGGACCAGATGGTAAAAATTCTCGATGCTATGACTGCGCTGCGTGATACGCTGGAAGCGATGGTGCTTCCTGAAGAAGAGCTTTAGATCAAAAAAAATCAACTTTGGATCCTAAGGTGCTTATGCTTTTTTTAGAAAACAGGTTTTTAAGACAATGGTGTTTCTACCTTTGCCACACTCGATCTCTTCTTCATTATCGGTTAAGCGAATATCTTTATATAGAGTACCTCTTTTGATCGTCATAGAGGCGCCTTTTACCTTTAGGTCTTTAATCACTGTAACGCTGTCACCATCATTTAGTGCTGCACCATTGCTATCTTTTACAGTCATCTCAACTCCTTAAGTAGGCTGTTTCTTTGAGGATGCATTGTCTCAAAATTTAAATACAGAGCAAACGTCCCATGTTTTTTGCACCCCTTCTCTAAGTTATGCACAAGCATAGCCGGCTCAGCAGGGTTATTATTGCGTCACTGATTCTTAGTTTTCCTATAATCTACTTCGTACGTTTTTTCTAACTTTTAAGCCTACTAGCGAGCTTTCATCCGGCGGAACGTTTGTCCATTCTGGGCACTGTTCTGTGGGTAGCTTAACCGAGTACTCTTTCTCAACGCAAAAGCCATGTTCTTTAAATAGAGTACAAAGATCTTCTAATGTGAAAAACAGCATTGTTTTTGGTACTCGGTAGTTGGCATCAGATCGGCTTGATTCTGCCAAATGTTCCGTAGCATCTGGCACATAACCAGGAAAGCGTGCGCCAGAGCTTTGGTTTGCCATGTATTCTGGCAGGACTTTTTCTGCGTAGCTTGAAATGTAGGGAGAAATGGTTAGAACGTACAGATGTCCTTGAGGCGTCAGAGCCTCATGCGCCCATATAAGAAATTGCTCGACCTCTTCTGGAGTAAAGAAGTGCAGTGTCTTGTCGATTAATATCGCATCGTAAAAATCTCTGCATTTCGCCAATTCTTGAGGTGCCTTGGCGTGCATTAAATGCAGCTTCTCTGGGTTAATGCTGTTATCTTTTTCACGAGCCTCTAACGTTCGAGCTTGTAGAAATTTTAAATGTTGTTCGCAGATATCGATAGCTTCATAGGATCTGACTTGCCGCTTTAACGCCTCAATTGGAACATTGCCGAAGCCAGAACCTATTTCGATGAGATTTGCGCCCGGGTGAGCCTCATTCTCGATAAAATCCGCAGTCAAGGGGGAGAAAGTCAGAAAGATATATCCAAAGCCATTGGAGGTTGGGATTCTTTTTAATGAAATCTCTTTTGTGACCTGAACCTTGGTAGCCCGAATACTGAGGTCTAAATATTCGAAGGAAGCAGAGGAAATCTTCATAGTGCCGATTCCAGTGAAGTGTTCGTGTTATTGTTTTGTTGGTGCCATGCGCGTAAACGACCGCAAAAAGTGGCGAGATCTTGGCGCAATCCGATTGATTTTTGCGCATATTGTTGCTGCAGTAGCTGGTATTCTCTTCTTCCGGTTTCTGTCTCGATACAGATGGGGGAATATCCTTGGTTCCGTAGATCGTAGGGGCTTGCACGCATATCTAACTCGCGTCCTTCACAGGCAAGCAAAAAGGTTTTTGCAATAAAATCAGAGCCTATCCAGGGCCACAATTTTGTCGACCATTTGTAAAGGTCCATGTTGGCGTGCAGGCATCCCGCCTGTTCATATTGAGGTCGGTTTTCAAGAGTGGGTTTGAAAAGGTTTAGGGGTTCCGCTTGCGGGGTGAAAAAGCGATAGGCGTCGTAATGAGTGCAGCAAAGGTTTTGGCTTTCAACAAAGCGCGCTAATTCATCCGGAGATAGCCGCAGTGGGTAGCCAGTATGTCGAAGCTCCTCATGGGATAAACGGTATACCATAGCCCACTCATGCAATCCAAAGCATCCAAAACGCGGTGTTCGTTTTAAGACAGCATTGCATAATTCTTCAATGAAGGTTAGTAGACTTAATGCTTGCCCGCGCAAACGTTCAGGGTTAAATCGTAACGTGCTGTTGTGTCGTTCAAACCAATACTCACTAAAGGGCAGCTCTTCCTGGTCTTCAATGCTTAAAGTTTCTTCAAAAGAGGGGACCCAATGTTTCAACTTTGTTGGAGTAAAACTGTAGTAGGTGAACAGAAAGTCATAAACTGGATGCTTTTGCCCCAGCCCGCGGCGTTGCAAAAAGGCGTCAGCCATAGGACTGACAAGTTCCCTATGTTCCTTTGCTCGCCGCGACCAATTTTCTACGGATAAGAGTTTCACCGAGGCAGAAAGCAACGTAAATCCTGTTTCACAAGCAGTTTCAAAAGCGCTCAACAAACAATAATGTTCCTGTGCAGGAATGTTCTGAGCATCGCATAAAGTCGACGCAGCGACTTTAATGCCTCATCTCTTTTTTTGCGAGTTTTGAGATGTACTCAGAGCTCCTAAGCGCAGACTGTCCAAAAAAGAAGTGGATATTAAAATAGTAAACCGACTTAAATATTTTTTTGCGTCACTTTTGATGCCGCACAAACTGGAGAAAAAATGTTCAATTTATTCAGCAAAAATCGTCTATCTGCCCTGGTGGCGCTTCTATCATTAAGCACCGCAAATTCCTCTCTAATGGCTTGGGAATATGATTATAACAGAACTTATGTAGGAGTATACGGTGGGGGCATATACTCGAACTCCTCAAAAATGAATCAAATGGGAACTGCATTTTTCACCGAGGCCCAGGGTGGTCCTCTGGCGGTAAATGCGCGAGGAGACACAAGTTCAACTTCCTCCGGATTCGGCGGTCTACAAATGGGGTATGAATGGTCACAATATCCAATGTATATTGGCTACTCCGATTGGAGCATAGCCCCATCATTAGAAGTAGAAGGTTATTGGTATAGTCTGAAAAAAGAGGGGCACCTTTTTAACGAGACGGACAGATTGGAAGAACATGACTTTTTGGACACCTTCCATATGAATGCGGGTGTGTATCTAGCTAACGCTGTATTTTCTTTAGACAATCCCAGTTTTGGAGCATTATCTCCATATGTAGGTTTGGGGCTTGGTGCGACACGTATATACATTCGAAATGCTACATCTACACAAGTAGAACCACCGGAAGTTGGAGTAAACCACTTTAGTGCAAAAACCAGTGACTCGTCATGGGCGTTTGCAGCTCAAGTTAAGACAGGGCTTCGGTTTCAGGTTTGTGAATCTCTCCACGTTTTTGGCGAATATCGTTATTTGTTCGTGGATTCCAGCAATTACATTTTTGGGTCGACCGTATTCCCTGGTCATGCAGCTACCTCACCATGGAACGTTAAAGTGAAAAGCATTCACTACAACGCATTTGCTTTCGGCATTCAGTACGACTTGTAGCAATTTAGAAATTAGTTATTGATCACATTGCAGCTAATCGCTTCGCGATTAGCTGCAATGAGCCAATCCTGAAAAATGTTCCTGTTTTTCTGCAGAATGTTAAAACGGTTTGCTTGGAATAAAATGAGAGCTAACCTCACCTGCATATACCTCTCCTTTAGATAAAGGAAGTTTCTTTGCGGAGGCACCGACCTTTAAATCCAACTCCGCTAAGTTTACCCAAAAGACATTTGCCTTGTGGGTATCTTCAAAGTAGTAGACGCGACGTTTTAGATCAGCGACACTGCGCCAGATAGTTGGCGCTTGGTTGGGTCTGTCCGAATTACTTTTCGTTATAGGTTGTGAAACATTGCGGATGATGGAAAAGACAATAGCTATCGATTGCTGCTCATTAGCCGATAGAGGGGCTTCGTTTAAATAATAGGATGCCCTCACAAATCTGTCTGAAGGTTCAGCGGTTCCAGGAAGAAAGCTTCCCTTTAGTCCCTGCCAATAGTCGTTTAATACGAGTTGCTTATCAAAAGTGGGTTCGTTCGTCATGACAATGTATTTTTTATTGTGATACACAACAAGTTCTCCATCAACATACTCAAAGATGGCATTATCGCCAGTAGAATCTGAGATAGATAAGTGTATGCCAGGATATGTTCCATCAGGGAGCAATGTAGCTTCCATATGAAATTTATTTTTGCCGAACTCTTTTACAGCTTCATCAACGCTTGCATAGTTATCCAGCACAAATTGTGCCCAATTTAGCACAGCGAGGGAGCTCTGTCCGGCGGAAAGCTTTCCATAATCGGCATTCGCCAAATAGAGCAAATTGGCATTCAACCCTTGGGTGTTAATGCCATCTGTTGATCCCAGATTGTATCCACTGGCAATGACACTTCCATACTTGGATACCCACTTAACAGTATTGGTATTATCACTTCCCTTTCGAGACATTCCTGCGGGAAAAGCCCAAAGGTCGGTCTTGATATCTTCCATCCAATCCATAGATCTTCCAACAACCACGTTGCCTTCAGAGGTAGTGTACATTAGGCGGCTACAAGACTCGGCTGTTGATCCAACAAATAATGCACAAGATATGCATACGACAGAGAAGGCTTTCAAAAATCTAAGTGTTAGCATAGCTTACCGATGATTGTGGATTTGGAAACGTCTATTGGTCGTTGAAAATGTTATTTGTGACCGCCGCTAACAAGCAAGGTTTCTCCTGTAACCCAACCAGATTCTTCTGAAGCGAGGAAAACAGCGACTTTACCAATGTCGTCTGGTTGCCCAATTCGTCCGAGGGGAGTTTGATTTTCAATTGCTTTTCGGAAATCTGATTCGACAAAACCAGCCGTATGCAGTCCTTCTGTTTCAACCATTCCAGGGTTCAGAGAGTTGACTCGGATGTTTTTCGGTCCTAGCTCTTGAGCTAGTGACTTTGTAATCGCATCGACAGTTGCCTTGGAAGCGCAATAGACTGATCCCCCAGCTATTGGGGCTATGCCGGCAACAGAGCTAATATTAATAATGCTACCCCCAGACGCTCCAAAAGACTCAACGGCTTTTTGGGTAGTTAGGATCAATCCTAAGACGTTTAGATCAAACTGTTTGTGAAAATGATCTTCAGTTACAGCTTCTATTGGTTTGAAGTCGTAAATGCCTGCGTTATTCACCAAAATATTAGGCTGTCCGAAAGCAGTTTTGGTTTCGGCAAACAAACGATCGATATCTTTCTTTTTCGACATGTTGGCTTGTACTGCAATAGCTTGCCCGCCAGCTTTTTTGATTTCAGCGACAACGCGATCGGCGCCTTCTTTGGAGGAAGAGTAATTAACAACAACCGACGCACCTTCTGCGCCAAGGTGCTTGGCGATTGAGGCGCCTATGCCTTTAGATGCCCCAGTTACAATTGCCACTTTACCTTCAAGTCTGTTCATAACGACTCCTTCAAACACTTAGGGTGTCTAAGAACAGAGGTAACAGACGAAGAGATATTCTGACATAAATTTTTTAGAGGATCTAGCACGTAAAGTGCTAAAAATGAAGAACCGGACAGATCCTCCCTAAGGAGAGATTGTCCGGTGGAATGCTTATTCTAGACCAGTTAAGTTAATATCCGTAAAACATTTTTACTGCGGCATAACTTGTTTTTTGCTTGGAAAACTGTCCTTCTGCTGAGTATCCATCGTAGCCTTCGATGAAAACTCTTAATTTATGGCCACATGATTTTTCCCATTGGTAGCCAACAGCAACCGAGCTATCAAGTGCCCATTTGTGATCTTCCATATTTGTAAAATATGTAGCGAAGTAGGGGAGAGCATCTAAATTGCCAATTCTGATTCTCCAACAATTTAAATGGTAATTAAACCCGTAATATACGCTGTTCGGTCTAATCACATAACTTTCATCAGAACGCAAAACTCTAGAATAACCGACAAATGTGGTCAATTGATCGGTGATATCATAGGCAAGGGATAAATCAATCACTTCCATACTTGGATTCAAGCGCTTGATATTTCTGCGCTCTATCAAAAATTCATCTCCTAAGTGAGAAGATTCGTGGAAGAGGCGAAGACGCATAGCAAAGTTATCATTAATGTATGTGAACGGAAACGCTATGTAGTAGTCGGCATTGATCAAAGATAGCGATTTTGTTCTCGCTTCAAATACAGCCCAGACGCAAGCCTCGATACCCCAATACAACTGACCACAATTCAGCTTGTAGTGATATAGAGAAAATTGATCTCCAATTGAAACTGGTAAGACGCTAGTTTTGAATATTTTGTCGTAGGTTCTGTAACCAGCTGAGTACCCGACAATGTGTGGCTGCGCTAGCATGGTGGGGAAGAAGGGATGTAGCTCAGGTAACAGAATGCTGTCTTCATCGTCACATGTTTCCCATTCTAAATCCGACGTAGATTCAATTTCCTGATTTGACGTGTAGGAGTTCTCAAATTCCACTTCTTCAAAGCTATTTGCGTCGGCCATTGATAACAGCGGCATAAATAAAAAAATAATTACCCATTTAATTGAATTCATTTTTCTCTCCACCTTATGTTTGAAAATTTTAGTTGATAATCTATATATCATAACGCATTTCAAAATTTATTAGTCACAAAAAGTCAATTAAAAAAAATCTTAATAAGGCGGGATTTAACAGGATAAGCGGGATTTTTAGAAAAAATTAGAATCGAACTTTTAGGGAGAAATAGGTTCCCATCCTGCATATCCCATACACATCAACCTAATTATGCATGGAGGAGTATTCTGTAACTAATCGCGAAGCGATTAGCTGTAAAGAGCTTTCACATGTACTACGGTGCGAATGTGATCAGTAGCTAATTTATAATGATGTACTTATGACTAATTTTCCATAATTAGGTTGATGCGTATGCCTGCATATCCTGCCGCGCAGCGATCATGCCTATCCTGTTAAGTCCCCATATTTTCTAGGATGATGATGTCACTTGGGCCATTCGCTTTCTTTGAAGCCTAGAAGTCCAAAATCATTTCCAAGTACGAAGGGGCGCTTCACGAGCATGCCATGTTGATTGAGCAAGGCGAAGGCTTGAGCGATGCTTAGATCACTAAACTTTTCTGCCAAGCGCATCTCTTTATACAACAGACCAGACGTATTGAAAAGTTTCTTTAAACTTCCATCTTGATAGTCGAGCATTTGTTGCAGCTCTGCTATGGAAGGAGGGTCAGTGGAGATTTCTTTTACAGTGAATGTTACGTTACGATCCCTTAAAAAGCGCAGGGCGTCCTTGCAAGTGGAGCATTTTCCATAAACATAAACGATCATGTGTCTCACTCTAAATGAAAAAGGACACTTTCTTTACAGAAAGTGTCCTTTGAATTGCCCAGGAGAGGACTCGAACCTCCACACCTTACGGCACCAGAACCTAAATCTGGCGTGTCTACCAATTTCACCACCTGGGCAGGTGACTGATGCAACAATATAAATAAAAAGGCGAATTTAGGTCAACTTATTCTGGCCACCAACCTGGGCGCAGTGCGCGAAGGGTGCGTTCGTTCATCTTGGAATTGTGGAAAGGGGAGTCAACATCGAGGATGAGCTGGTCGCCTTTGCGCCAACAAGCTTCCGCTTTATCGCGGTCACTGGTTCGCTCCATAATGAGCTGTGCTAACTCGCGGTATTCCTGAGGTGATACACGGCTCTGCATATTGTGGATATGACCAGAGCTATTTTCTACATATTTTTTCTTCAAGTCGATGGCTTCTTGGTAGGCTTCTGGATTACTTTGTGTCCAAGCCCACGTCTTTAAGAGTTGTAGGTAGCTCGCTGTCTGGTGACCGGTGGCAAATGGCTCATAGCTACGGGTGGGGAACAGTTCAATGAGGTAGTGAGCAATAACTTCCTCCTTGATCACCTGAACAGCGACGCCTTTATCAAGGTACTTACGAAACGCTTTTAATTGCGTGTACATTCCATCCCAATCTTGCAGATCACTAGCTACAGCCGCAGCGGCAAGGAGATCGTGGAGGGTTGCTGTGAGACCTTCTAATCGGTGACATCCTTCGGACTTCACTTCAATGTGGCATCGATTGTTTAGGAACTCTTTTTGCTGTAGTTCCATTAAGCCAATATAGGCATCAGTAACAGCGTCAACATAGTCTGGACCATCGGCACGGTATAATTCTAATGCCTTTTGGTAGTCATCTTTGGCAGCTACTTTGGCTAAGGAAAGTGCCTCGGGAGTGACGTCTGGGATCGGGTAGTTAGGGTCGGCCCTAGCGACCAAATGTCGGTATCGCATTTCATTGATTTTGCGTTCCGCTAGGCGCTCTGGAGTTGCCTTGAAGCCGTGGATAGTGAACTTCTTTTGGAAGTGCTTATCGCGAAATTCTGATGATATGACAACCTCGGTAGATTCTCCTGGGGCGGGCATAGGGACACGAATTGGGGCAGCTCCCCACCAATTGGTATCGAAATTACGCGCGTCGGAAGGGTCTTCGCGATAGCCGTGTGGACGTTCATGGCAGGCCCAGAAGTCGATATCGCCCGCTGGTCCTACTAAATGAAAGGACTGACCCGGGAGGATTGAGCCGATGTTGGTGCCGCCTAAAGCGATGAAGAAACTTACATAGGGTAATGGGCCATTTACAAAGGATGGATGCGTCCACGGTCCAGGATCTTCTGCAAAAATCTCTGTTGTATCAAGCGTGCGAGGTGTGACATCTTTTCCGTTGGACTCAGGCTTATAGACGTAGACAATATTGAGATCTATTTGGAAGGGAAGTGAATAGCCCCCGTTATTTAGTTCTGGCTTCACTAGTTTTTTTCGCTCACGGCTCCAATTTGTCCCTTCTTTTCGTACCGCTTGCGCTACCCTGAAATAGGGCAATTCTTCCTTATCCCATCGTATGGGGATGAGAGGGCCCATTTCGATAGTGACGACATCGTCGTTTTCAGGATCTTTTTTAATATAGCCGCGTGTGTGAAAAAGCTCGTGCTGGTTTTTCTTGCTGTAGTTGCGTTGTGCACGCACGTCTACTTCGCCTTTGGAGCGCGTTTTCCAAGGATCATGGGAGTCACGCGACCACTGCAACCAGAATTTTAATCGCTCTCCCAGCTGCAAAGATTTTAGATCATTCGTTTTGAAGCGCACCTGAGTATGCGTTCGCGTGGCTGCCAAGGCAGAATAGGCGTTATCGACAGGACAGCTATCCAATATGACAATATCGCCAGCATCCGCAAATAGGCCGGTAGTTAAGAGCATAGAGGTAGCTAAGGCACGCAAAAACATTTGGTTCCCCTTGTGCGGATGATAGCTGTCAGCGCATTTTATGGCGACTGCAGTATATTTGGTATGTTCAAACTACTGTCTAATTTCTATAAGATTGTTTATACCGGAATAAAACGGGAGTTGTGGATGCCAACGCGTCGATTGGACGAGCGTGTAGATGTTGAAATTCAAGATGTTGTCTTCAAGAATGCTTATGTAGGCATTGCTGGCGGCGCCTTGGCGCTACTAGGGCTGTTTTTAATGAATTCCGACCAAACTCCTCGCTATATCATTGATCGATGGTGTTTAGCCCTAGCGTTTTGTTTATTTGCACGCATGGTAGCAGTGGGCATGAACCACTTCCATAAGGCGACTACAAAAGCGCGTTCGTCTCTGCCATTTAACATTTACTACGCATTTTCGGTGATAGAGGGTTTTGTTTGGGGCTCGGCTATGTTCGCCATCTTTCCTGCGGATGTATTGGAGCAGGCATTTTTAATGATTGTTTTGATTGGCATAGCTGTGGGAGGAATGGCCACCTTTTCCGGTTCTATGTCGCTCTATGCTATCTATGTATGTTCTATTTTGGGGCTAGTTTTTGTTAAGTTGTTTAGCCTCGATAAGCAGGTCTACAACTTCCTGGCTATGCTTACACCGGTATTATTAACAGTCTTGCTTGTGATTGCTCGACGCCTGAACACTTTGATTTTAGATACGTTGCGACTAGGTTTTAAAAATGAGCAGCTAGCCTTGATAGAGTCGGCATCTAAGCAGAGTATCGTCGACTTCAGTAAGAAATTGTCCTTAAAAACGCAAGAGGTTGAGGCTGTTACTAACCGGTTGAAAAAGCTGGTGACGATATTGTCTCGGGATATTCGTACGCACTTGGTAACGCTGTGCCAGTTTTCACGTTTTTTGGGCAAAGAAAAGGCATCTACGCAACATGACCATCGATTTATTGTAGAAACGCTACAGCGTTCGGCAGAAAGCGGGCTTCAGTTGGTCGAAGATCTTCTCGAGATCACAGGGGTGGAGCCCGAGGCCATTACGGTGGATTTGTCGGACACTTTAATTCAGGGAATCATTGAAAATGCAATGAAGCGCGTTCAGTCTTTGGCAGATGATAAAGGTGTTAAGATTTATGTAGCAGTGGATGAGCCTCGTCCAGTTCGCATGGATGCTAAAAGGATCGAGGAAGTCATCGCAACGCTAATCGATACGGCCGTGACCCATACCCCCGCCGAGGGATCTGTCACAGTACAAACGACACCCACTCAAAGTGGGCTCAGGGTAGAGATAATCGACAGCGGTCAAGTATTCCCTACGAATGAACTAACTAGACTGTTTGCAAAGAATCAAGGGCAGCTGTCAATTACCGAAGAGATTATCAAAGCGCACGATAGTCACATCGAGGTAAAGAACAATGCCCCTGTGGGCACTTGCTTTTCGTTCACCCTTCCCTGGTCAAAGTAAAGAGAAATTTCAAACGCAAAGACGCAAAGGCACAGAGAGGATATTTAAATTTTTCTCTCTGCGACTTCGCGACTTTGCGTTAATCGTTCTAGCTAGCTTGGACAACTGCAGGGGAATTTAATATCTTGGAGACTATCTCATACACATTCTGCGACAGGTTCGGTGTTGCGATAATACGCTCTAGCTGTACGCGCATCGCTTTTTTGCGCAAGCTATCCATCTTGTCGAACTTTTTAAAGCCCCCGGCTAGTCCGGCAGCGATTTGTGGGTTTACTTTGTCCAGCTGAATCACTCTGTCAGCTATTAGGGAGTACCCTTCGCCAGTATTCACGTTAAAGTGAATATGATTACCGATGAAGCTGCCATAAAGCGCACGGACAAGGTTAGGTACTTTAATATCAAAGACAGGATCCTTCTCAAGCTGAAGAATATTCTTCATGACGCCATCTAAGGTTGAAGCTCCTTGAACCGACAGCCATTTAGTGATGACAAACGCATCATGCTTCCACTCTTCATAGAAGTGCTTTAGGGTTTGCTGTCGCTCAGGACAATCCAGATCAGCTAGCATATGTAAGGCTGTGAAGCGATCAGTCATGTTATTAGCATCCCAATACTGCTTCGCACATTGTTCCACAACACTCTGCTCTCCGGTACGTGTGAGAAGCTTTAGGCATGCATTCTTTAGTTCTCGGCGGCCCACCGCTTCTGGTTCATAACGGTAGGGTTCAGCAACATTTAATTCGTTGTAAATGGACCATAGTTTATCGCTATGCGTTAACGCGACCTGCTGAATGATATACTCGCGAATGAGGTGGTTGCCATCGTAATCAATGATCTCTTGGCGTTGCGCTAAAGCATCTTCAGAAGGAGGCATCATAGCCAAGGCCTTCAGGGCGCGGTCGACTTTGTTGTCATTTAGCAAGATGCCATAAGCCTCTAGATAACCTGGATCCAAGAAAGGATCATCGCCCTCATCTAGCCCACTGAGCATTCCTAGCATCAGACGAATGCCTAGTTCTTGACCGGCTTCCCAGCGATTAAACGCATCGCTATCGTGGGCCATCAAGAACATTAGATTTTCGTTAGGGAGGGAAGCAGATAGCTTAATAGGCGCACTAAAGCCACGATTAATAGATGGCACTGGTTGCGCAGTGATATTTTCGAAAGTAAAGGTCTGTTGGCTTTCCGTTAATTCGAGAACTTTACTTCCTTCTGGAAGCATATTGCGTCCATCGGGCCCTAGCAAACCGGTTTCAAGTGGTATGACAAATGGTTCCTTAGCGCTGCCATCAGCAGTTGGTGCGCATGATTGTTCGCAGGTAATTGCGAAGGTCTTGGCTATGGCATCGTATTGGTATGTAACGCTTACTCGCGGTGTTCCTGCTTGATGGTACCAGCGGCGAAACTGTGTTAGATCGCGACCGGAGGCTATCTCCATGGCTCGAACAAAATCTTCTGTCGTCACAGCCTGTCCGTCATAGAGCTCGAAATATTTGTCTATACCCTGACGAAAGGCTTCTTTGCCAATCAGCGTTTGAATCATGCGGATAACTTCAGCGCCCTTATTATAGACTGTTGAGGTGTAGAAGTTATTGATTTCGATATAGGACTGAGGTTGGATGGGGTGTGCTGTAGGTCCAGCATCTTCATCGAATTGACGTGAACGCAAGGCTTTCACTGCATCGATACGCTCCACTGCACGTGAGTTCATATCCGAGGAAAATTCCTGATCACGAAAGACTGTTAGTCCCTCTTTAAGGGTAAGTTGGAACCAGTCGCGGCATGTGACTCTATTACCAGTCCAGTTGTGGAAGTACTCGTGAGCCACAACACCTTCGACGCGCGCGTAATTGTCGTCTGTAGCACTTTTATCATCTGCCAAGACGCAGCTGGTATTAAAGATATTGAGACCCTTGTTCTCCATGGCTCCCATGTTGAAGGACTCTACTGCCACGATCATGAAGATATCGAGATCGTATTCGAGGCCAAAAACATCTTCATCCCACTTCATAGATTTCTGCAAACTACGCATAGCATGGTGGCAGCGTGACTCATTACCTTTCTCGCAGTATATGCGTAGGTCAATAGTCCTGCCTGTGCAGGTGACAAAGGTATCGCGAATGCTTCCGAGATCACCAGCGACGAGCGCAAAAAGGTAGCAAGGCTTAGGGAAGGGGTCTTGCCAAAGCACCCAATGTCGTCCATCAGCAAGGTTACCGTGATCTAAGGGATTACCATTAGAAAGTAAGACTGGGTATAGTTTTGCGTCTGCAATCACCTTCGTTGTGTATTTCGACATGATGTCTGAACGGTCGAGGAAATAGGTAATGCGACGGAAACCTTCTGGTTCATTCTGCGTACAGAAGATTGTGCCAGATTTGTATAGGCCATCCAGGGCCGTGTTTGCTTGCGGATTGATTTCTGTTTGGATTTCAAGTGTGAAGCGCTTAGGAACGGTCGGCAGGGTTAATGTATGAGCTTCTAGCTGATAGTCATCAGGTGAGAGTTCTTTTCCATCCAGCTTTATAGATAATAGTTTTAGCTCTTCCCCGTTAAGCACCAGGGGGTGCGCCATATCGCCTGCGGCGGGATTCTGCTCGAGCATCATTTTTGTTGAGACGATGGTATGTTCGTCAGAGAGCTCAAAGGTTAGATCTATGGAGGGAATCAGATGCGATGGGGGGCGATAATCTCTTAATAATACGGTGCGTGGTGTCGTAGCTTTCATTTAGAATCCTTAGTCAATTGAAGAGTGGTTTGCCCTCGAGATCCACTGCAGTATATCTCGAGGGCAAATGAATGTACAGACTACATGTCGTAGCGGCGGTGATCACCTTTACGCGGCACATTGGTAACGAGTGACTCGACAAAGTCTCTCCAGGCCTTTTGCTGATATAAACCAGCAACGACATTATGATCTAGATCGACAGCAGCGCAGAATCTCGCGAGGTATTCATCGCGCATATTGTCTACACGTTGCTCGTCGTTAAGGCTGTCGCACAGACCACTACGGAAGCTCTTCCAAACCCAGCTTTTTTTGCGGATGTTGCGCATTCCCACTTTGAGTTCCTCATCCATGAAGATCATTTGAAGGAATTTGAGAGGGTGGATGTGTTCGATTCTGGCTCCAGCCGCTTCAATCTGCCCTTTTTTGAAGAGGAGGGAAGCTTCGTTATGGTTTGCCAAGGTTTTTACGATGAAGGAAATGTTGCTTTTATCCTCGGCAGTTGGCTCGTAATAGTAGTCCCGGGCGCCTTCATTGATATCGCGCTTGTAACTATCCGATTCCCGGTCATTGATGTTGTAATCAGCTGTTGGGAAAATGCTCTCGCCACTGTTTCGTGTTGCCAGAAGCACCCAATGCCCATTCTCTTGGTCAATGGTATTGAGATGCTGATCAAGCTCTTCCAGTGTGTTGTAAGGGCTTAATTCCAATAACACTTGATCGCCATCTGTTGGCATAACAACAATTTCGACAGCATATGCGTTTAATGCCAGCAGTGGCATTAAGGCTGCGGTCTTTATCATGTATGAAAACTTCATAATGTCCTCCTCATTTTTGCAAGACGGAAACACCTACTAGTGGTAATCTTCCGATTATCAACGAAAATATTAACCATACACCACGACGTGGGGTACGACAAGGTCTTTGTTAACATGAATTTAAGAACACACATTCGCTTCTTATTTACATTGAGTGCACTGACTGTTTGCGCGTTGCAAACACCTGCAGAGGCACTTTGGCCTGTTGGACAACACACTGCAAGTGTGGGGCCGCAGATCTATCAACTGAAACGTGTCAGGGAAGGTGGAACCCATCAAAAAGGCATCATGTACGGCGTTAGGGGTGTCTGCGAACGCACTGAACCCAATTCACTCTATTGGGGTGTCGAGGGAAACTGGGCAAAAGGCACCCTAGAAGGCACCACAGGCACTGGACGGGCATTAAAGTCTAACATGACAGAATCCATCGCAGAAGGCAGACTCGGGTGGACTTTTGAAGGACAGCTGTGGACATACTTTTCTTTCACGCCTTTTGCAGGGATTGGTTACTACGAAGGTGAAAATAGATTTGTCCCCCCAACAGCATTGACCATTCGTTTTACTGATACCTTTGCTTACTTTACAGCAGGTTTTCAGTCAGCGTTCTGGGTGAATGATCTCTTTAGTGTGGGGCTCAATATTAGGGCGCAGGATATGTACGAAGGCAATGATCGTATTAGCGACGATCCTGATAATCCAGCCTTTTCAACACGTATTGAAGATGAACGCCATTGGGTTATCGAAACACCTTTAAATTGCTATCCAACGTTCTGCGGACGCTGCGTAGAGATCAGCCTAACACCGTTCTACCAATATCGACATTTTGGCGGACGCGAGGGTATTTTCGATTTTCTCGATACCAAGTTCTACATCTTGGGAGCGCGCTTAACCATTGGTACTGCCTTTTAAAGCTTGGAGAATGTTATGTCAGGGCGCCTATCTTCAACCATATGTCCTTGCGGCAGCGGTAAGTTGTATGATACTTGCTGCCGACCATTTCATGAAGGGCTGCGGCCAAGCACAGCTTTGGAGTTGATGCGCTCGCGATACAGCGCTTACGTCAAGCATCTGGCTACCTATATTATTGACACCACACATCCTTCTAATCCCAGCGCCATGGCGGACCTCTTCGCATGGACAGGGGAAATTCTAGCTTTCACAAAAAGCACTCATTTTGAACGTCTGGAGATTTTACAGTTCACTGATGGAGACAAGGTAGCCTATGTACGCTTCAAAGCTTACATGCGCCAGGGTGGCAGTGATATCACCTTCATCGAAATGAGCCGCTTTGAGAAAATCAGCGGTCGCTGGCTCTACCGCGACGGTAAAATCTTCCCTGGTTAGGAATTTGTAGTGTAACGCAGATACGCCAATCTCTATGCCGCCCTCCTAGTTAATTATTAGTTTCTTATTCTTAGTAATATACGCATTAATTTTTAATAATCAACTATAGTTTGTAATGTTAATTTTATAATTAATCTAATTTTGTTATATAATAATGATATTATTAATATGAACGAGATGAGAGGGGTTAATTATGGAAGGGAAAGATTTGGGCAGCGGCGATATGAGTAAATCCCAATGGGGATTTCCCGATCCATCGATATCAGGGCCTCCCCCTTCAATTAAGCGATCTCAGTCATCGCCTGACCTAACCAAATCGATGTCACAGCCTCCTTCGTCACTCGATCAGAATTTTGAGATAGCCAACAAGGCTTGGTCACAACCCATGGGCGAACAAGCGCCTGTGGATTTTGCCGAAGGTTTTGAGATAGTTGAGTTCACAGACTATGACCGTATTGACACGGCCCTGCATGTAATTATTGAAAGCAATTCTCAAGGGCGACCAGCAACAAACTACCAAATGGAGCTGAGGACGCTTAAGGAAAAAGTAGGACTATTAACTGCCGATCAGAAAGAGGAACTAAAGCCTCTGATGTTAAGCGCCTATGTCTGCCTGCAAACAGCGAACAACCAAGTTAAAGAACCCGTACTAAAGCAAGAGATCTTTAATTCGATGAGGGAGATGAGGGTTCACAATTCGTATCTCACCGACAACCTAGCGAAGTTATCAGCGTTTGCAGGGTTAGGGCGTTCGCTAATGAATAATCATACGGACCCCAGTGAGCATTTACTGTGTATACAAAACAATGTATTAGGTTGCAAACAAAGCACTTGGGAACCCCAGCTATCAGTTTTGCATCACATAAGCTCCCTTAAGACAGCCTTAAGAGATCCAAAAGTCACAGCAAACTTAAGTAATCAGGAGTTGTTGGAGATTAAGTATTTGGCCTGCTGGGGAATGGCCACTTATTACCTCAACCAGGCTAGTGGTCTAAATAACGTTGAACACGTTTTCAACGAACTTGAGGAAATTAATAACCAAGTAGGGGATTTAATCGATGCAAAAGACGACATTAAGAGTGATCCGCAGATGAAAGTGGCCTTTGGGATGCTTACAGACCTATATACGCAGAAAATAGTGTTTCCTGATTTTTGGACAGACAGCAAGCACTTCGATAACATGAAATTACTTGAACCCTATATTGCCGATATCCGTCAGTTTATTAGGGATCCTCAAAAGACAGATAAGCTCTCAGACAAACTTGTCTTTCAAGATAAAGACGATGCAAACGGATTGGCCTTGTATAAGCTGGCAGGGCAAGAGGATACCTATATGGTCTTCATGACCAACAGAGAATCTTTCTTATCCAATTATAATCCATTTCAAGCAACAGAGGGTGCGCTGGGAGGGCTTATTCACGGCCCGATCGCACAGCATGCAAAGGATGCTGAGGGTCCCCTAAACGATATGCTTATGGCCAAGAATCCTAAGAAAATAATCACCGTGGGTTTTGGTGAGAATGGCTCTACGGGGCAGGTATTGGCAACTAAATTGGCGCTGGCAAACGACGCCTTACAAACAGTTTCTCTTTGTGTTGGGTCTGCGCCCTATGTAGATGACAACGCTGCTTGGACGGTGAGACAGCGACCTAATCATTATGGCATGAACGTTCAACTTGTGGGAGATGCTCAACTCGAGCCTTCTTGGTTGAATAAGTGGTGGGGCGCTAAAACCTACTCGACCGATAACTTTCAAGCCTCTTTGAAAGCACATAATCGTGACTGGACTTTGGCAAATACAATGAACCGCGGCCATGATCCTGGTATCTACGCGGACAAAACCAAAAGGGCTTTGGAACAACCACTCTTAATGCACTCCGTTTATCAACAACTTAGAGAATTGGCAAATTAAGTATGTATATAGTAGATGGGATTAGAGACTATCTGTTCGGCAAGCCTGCAACGGTAATAATGCCTACCTACAGTAGGCCCCCACCGAGTGCTACAGCGACATTTTCGTCCAAGGTTGTTGCCAAGGTTGATACCGTAGGACAAGAGGCTCTACCCAACAAAATCCTTAGTGAGTCCATAATTATTGATGATATAGGTCAAGATCGTATAAAAAGTGCGGAAGAAAACGATCGCAATCTATTTATCCATTATCAAAAGTGTGTTCCTGGAGACCTTAAAAAGCGTGATCCAAAAGGAATACGTTGCGCAGTTCAGCATTGTATCACACGCTCAAAAGTAGAAGGTTTACCCGACAATGAAAAGTATGATATCCGCACTTTCTTAATGGATAAACTAGCTCCGCTAAGCTCTGGACAGTTTAATCGCAGTTGGTTAGGAGGGCATGATGCACTTCAGAGGATCCTCTCTCCAGAGCTGGATCAGCTTTTGAAAGCGCAGGAGGTCGATGAGTCGTTGCAAAACGACAATAACCATCAGCTGGAATTAGCCTTATGTCGTGCACAGCTAGCCATCACAATGGGTGCTAACCCCTCCAAGGCTGGTGGATGCAACGGCGCGGTAATTTTAAAAAGTCTAGAGGGCAACGCCGTAGGCGTATTTAAGGTAGCTCCCGAAAGAGGATTCTTCAGTGATCCTATTGGCAAAGCAAAAGACTTT
Organism: Chlamydiales bacterium; assembly: GCA_030679955.1. Lineage (GTDB taxonomy): Bacteria > Chlamydiota > Chlamydiia > Chlamydiales > JAJFMA01 > CAMFKD01. The sequence goes on from JAUXSF010000026.1 coordinate 119,402, forward strand.
GTTGGCCAAGCGCGTTTAATGAACCGTGCGGATCCGAATAATGAGCCCTACTCAGAAGTGGCTATGCATTATTTTAGCGATATTTTTGGGTTCGATTTAGCACCGCCTGCTACAGAAGCGACCTTCAATGGTAAGACTGGAGCTTTTCTCCTATTCCTGGGTGGTTATCAAGAAATGTCGGATGTGATTTCGCGATTGGAAGATAGGAATGACTATACTCAAGCGGAACTCATTAAATGGCAAATAACGGTGTTAGCGATTTTCCTCTCGTTAAATTTCGATCCTCATTCAGGGAATATTTTTGTAAAGTTAGATGAAAATAAGCACATTGTAGATATCAAATTAATCGATGCAGGGAACAGCTTTGCTGAAAGACTACCCACATGGGGCTCTAAAGGCCACCGAGCTGAACCTGCTAGATTTAAAATATCTAGAGAACCCTGGCAGCCCGAAGTGTTGGAATTTATCCAAAACCGGCTGACGATGAAACGCTTTGACGAGTTTGTGTCCAGAGTGAAGGCCGACCATCCGACCTTTTGGACAGACAAAATGGATACGCTGCATCGCGCAGGTTTTGATGTGGTTAGTCACAGTGTAGGTGAGAAAATTGCCTCTCCAAGAGAACTTCTGCAATTGCTCACTTGGGCAAACTACAAAAAGTATATGCCAGAAGAGCAACCATGCCTACACATGGATGACACAGACTTTGTTGTCGTTGATCCAACAATTGACACAGACCAAAAGGCTGCTTAGAAGAGTTTAACGCAGAGACACAAACTTATCTTTACACATAGTTTCTATGAAAATCAGCCGCATTCGCGTCTGAATTTTTAACAAAGACATCAAAAAAAATATGCGTAAGGATATGTCTACGTCTTTGCGTTTAATTCCCTGTCTAGACGTTGGCAGGCTTCCTCGATGTCGCTACGCTTGCCAAGGGCGCTCAAACGCACAAAGCTTTCGCCGCTCGGGCCAAAACCAATACCTGGCGTGGTAATCAGGTGAGCATCATTTAGGAGCTTTTCAAATACATCCCATGAGTGTTGGCCAGGGAATCGCACCCATAGGAAAGGCGCATGTTCGCCGCCGTACACTGCAATGTTGAGCTCTTCAAGCTTTTTGCGTAGCAGCTTTGCATTGGTGAGGTAGTAGCTAATCAAGTCTTGCGCTTGCTGCATGCCTTCGGGAGTTAACAGAGCCGCTCCGCCTGCTTGCGCGATGTTTGAGGCGCCATTGAAGATTGTACTGGTGATGCGCTCCCAATCGCTCTTAACAGAATGTCCATCGTCGTATTTTAGCTCTTTGGGAACGATTGTCCATCCGAGACGGACACCAGTGAACCCTGCAAGCTTAGAAAAGGATCCCACCTCAATCGCTACTTCTCTTGCCCCGTCTATTTCAAAGATGGATTTGGGGAGCGCTGGATCTTGGATGTAGGACGAATAGGCGTTGTCAAAGACAATGATAGATCGGTTTGTTTTAGCATATGCTACAAGTTGCTCAAGCTGTTCACGAGTAGCTACAGTACCTGTTGGATTGTTGGGCGAACAGAAGTAGATGAGATCTGTTCGTGGATATTTATTCAATTCAGGAAAGAAGCCGTTTTCTGGTACGCATCGCATATAGGTTATTCCAGCATAGCCCAACACTTCTTCAGAATAGCTACCTGTAATTCCCCCTAAAACAGCACTGTCGACATAAACAGGGTAGGCAGGGTCCTGTAAGGCAATAGAGAGATTTCTGCCAAATAATGCCTGTAGGCGTCCTAAATCACATTTTGCCCCATCAGAAACAAAAATTTCATCGGGCGATACTAGACCGTGATATAGCACATCGGCTATGCGTCCGCGAAGCACAGGACTACCGCGTTCGGGTCCATAGCCAGTATAGGTGTCTCGGTTACCCAGGCGATTTGCTGCCTCAACAAAGCCATCCACAGCACTTTTAGGAATGGGCAAAGTTGTGTCGCCGATTCCTAAACTAATAAGGTGTGCTTTGGGGTTTTGCTGTAGAAACTGCAGTTTGCGCCTGTTAATTTCTGGAAAGAGGTACCCACCAGCGAGTTTAGCGATGTCTGCGTTGCGTTTAACCATTTGGTCACACTGTAATGTATTGCTGTTTAACAAGTAGCTCTGCGATTAAAACTCCGCCGCCAGCAGCACCTCTGATGGTGTTGTGAGAGAGACCTACAAATCTGTAGTCCAGCACAGGGCATGGACGCAGACGGCCAACCGTAACCGCCATTCCCTCGCCGGCCATGCTGTCGAGTCGAGGTTGTGGACGATCAAATTCATCTCTAATTATGATAGGTTGTGATGGAGCTGAAGGCAGTCCAAGGTGTTGCGGCTCTGCCTTAAAATCCTTCCAAGCTTGGATAATATCCTCAGGCGAGGGAATATTCTTAAATTGTACCGACACGCAGGCGAGATGTCCGTCAGTCACTGGGACTCTATTGCAATGAGCAGCAATAGCGATATTCTCAGCATCAACGATTACGTCACCTTTAATAGACCCTAAGATTTTTAGCGGCTCGCTCTCCGACTTTTCTTCCTCACCAGCGATATAGGGGATCACGTTATCTGTAATAGCCAAGGCTGGCACACCAGGATAGCCAGCACCGCTAATCGCTTGAAGCGTAGTGACGATGATTTTGGAGAGACCGAAACGCTGGTGAAGCGGCCATAGGGGAATCAGATAACTCTGAAGCGAGCAATTGGGCTTGGTTACTATAAAGCCTTTCCAACCCCGCAGCTCTCGTTGGCGTGGCAAGATATCTAAATGACCAGCATTTACCTCGGGAATGATCACAGGAACATCCGGATCGCGCCGATGAAAGGAGGCGTTAGAAACAACCGCCAGACCTTCCTGCGCATACTTTGCTTCAAACTGTTGGGCAACTTCACCGCCTAGGGCAGAAAAAACCAATCGGCAAGAGGCTTTGGCAGCGGCAATATCATCAACATTATGGACAGGCAGATTGGCGATATCGATAGGAAGGGGAGTCACTTGTCTCCAGCGATTTCCAAGCGCATTAGCATAACTTTGGTTGGCAGAGCGCTTAGAAGAGGCTAAGAAAGCAATTTCAAACCACGGATGGTCAGCAAGTGCTGCGATATAGTGCTGACCGACAACTCCTGTGGCTCCCAAGATTCCAACAGGAATTCGGTTCATCGATGACATCCTGTTATTTGTTCTAAAACAGCCTGTAACTTTTTACGCGTCTCCGGTTGAACCTCGCACAAAGGCAGACGACACGATCCTGCTGGCTTGCCTGACAGACGCATCATTTCCTTAACAGGCATGGGATTTGTTTCCAAGCCTGAAGCTAGAAAAAGTGGCAGTAATTCAAAATGCAATGCTCGGGCTGTCGATAAGTCACCTCTCTGCATCGCCTCTACCAATGCCACCATACGCTCTGGCACAAGATTTCCCATGGTTGAGACCACTCCATGACAGCCTAGGGCCATGGTTGGAAAGGCCATGATGTCGTCGCCACTCAGAACGCTGAATTCGTCACAAATAAGCAACATTTCAGAAATCACTGTAGTGGATCCCGAGCAGTCCTTGATTGCAACGATATTTGGAATCTCGCTCAGGCGTTTCAACGTCTCTATCGACAAATTCACAGCTGTTCGCACAGGATTGTTGTACAGCATGATCGGTAGGTCTACCGCATTCGCTATGTTGGCGAAATGCTGATAAAGACCCTCTTGCGTGGGACGATTGTAATAAGGAGTGATGAGAATTAGGGCATCAGCTCCCAACCGCTGGCATTTGATTGCTTTATCAATAGTTGTTTGTGTGCAGTTGCCTCCGCAGCCGGCAATAACAGGGATTCTTCCTGCGACGGTTTGTAGGGCCAGTGTGATGGCACGCTCTTGCTCTAGCGGCGAGAGGGTAGGGCTTTCTCCTGTCGTCCCTAAGACGACAAGCCCGCTTACGCCAGCAGCAAGTTGATCATGGATGTTTTGAATGAAGCCTGCTTCATCAAAACATCCATCCTTAAAAGGAGAAATAAGCGCCGTAATCAAGCCACGAAAACGCATTAGAACCCTCCATCAGCTCAAGCGAAGTAAGGAATCTTGACCCAACCCATCTTGTTAGCCCCTGCAGCAGCGCCGACGGCACCGGCGCCAAGCGCTGCCATAGACACTGTCTGGACAGCTAGCGAAGAGATCATAGGTCCTTTAGCAAATTTATATGCAGCATTGAATGGGGCAGCGGCATATCCGAAAGCGCCCTTAGCAAACGCTCCAACCTTGTCAGCGAACGTTGCGGGTTTAGCTTCTTCAACTTTGGGCTTAGGAACATGAGGCGAGGCAAGCTTGAAGTAACGCATACTGCCTGTGGCCCAGTCAGGTACGACGGCACCGACAGGAGCCAAGATCGTACCCGCGACAACACATTCAATCGCCTTTACAAGGTGGCGTGCCGCTTCACCGCGATTGAATGTTGGAGCATTCAAAGGATCGATGCTTCTCCAACGTACAGTGAACGCATTAAACAATATTTCCAAAGTACCGGTTATCAAGGCATATAAAGTCTTGAAGACGCACGCGGCTACGTGACAGACTGCATCGATGTATGCCGAGAGGATAACCGTCGGCGCAACGATACGCGTCGTTAAGAATGCTCCGCGCTTTTCTGCAAAGAAATCTACGGTATTGGCCCACGTGGATGTTGCTGGACTCATTAAAGAATTGACTTTGTCTAACATGCTCTCCCTCCTTGTACAAGGCATAAAATTGTAGCAGGGTTTCCAACTCTTCGCACCTACTTTTTTTCCCTAGGTGGGAATAACTTTTAATAGACAATATTATCAACTTCAGTTAATCTCCCTTGAAAGGCGTTGACATTTGTATGATGTCATACGTAATAAGAATGAAATGCTTATTTAGGTTTACTAACTATGAAACTCTCAGTTGCTTTTGTTCGAAATTTTTTCCTCGTGCTTAGCGTGCTTTTTGTGACGGCGTTTGTAATAAACACGAATTGGGATTTGGGTTTCACAAACAAACTTCTGCTGGGAGTTGGTGGTGGACTGGCCTTCGGAGTTGTAATAGCCCTCGTAGGACGCATTTTCGAGCGCTTTAATCTTCGAATGTTCAATCTTGCAGCCCTAGGTCTTTTATTTGGATACCTGATGGGTCAGGCGATTCTTCTGGTGTTTGAGGCTGTTCTAGGTGCCTTTACAACACAAGTTGATGCAGCGACCTTGGGTTTAATCCGTACACTTGTTTTCCTATCAAGCATTTACGTCAGCATGATCTTCGCGGTCAGAGCAGCTGAAGAAATTTCCTTAAGCATCCCCTTCGTTCAATTCAACCAAGACACTAAGAAGAAAAAAGACATCCTGGCTGACTCCTCGATTCTGTTAGACAGCCGCATTATCGATGTCGTCGCTTCTGGTTTAGTGGACAACTACCTAATCATCCCAAGATTTATTCTTAGCGACCTTCATATGCAGTCGGAATCAGAAGATGAGTCTGTGAAAGCTCGCGCTCGTCGTGCTCTTGAAGTCATTAAGAAGATGGAAGGAATGTCAGCTCTCGGCCTACGCTTTACTGACACAGATCTACCAGACATTAAGGATCCTGTATTAAAGCTTATCCGCATAGCGCGCATGCTCGATGCGAATATTCTGACAGCAGATATCAGCCGCATTCAGCAATCGGAAGTTGAAGGTGTACGCATCGTAAACATCCATAGCTTGGCAAATTCTCTAAAACCTGTTGCACAGGCTGGCGAGTACATTCACATTAAGATTCAGCGTTACGGCAAAGAGCCACGTCAAGGCGTTGGTTATCTTGAAGACGGTACAATGGTCGTGATTAATGGTGGCGCTGAGTTCATCGGTGAAACCATCCGCGCTCGTGTTCTGTCTGTAAAGCATACAAGTTCAGGACGTATGATCTTCTGCAACACGGCAGAAGAGTGGGCAGCCCAAGAGGGTGCGGCAGCAGCCGCTGAAGCCGCTGGAGCAGCAGCAACGTCAACACAAGACTCCGCTTCGAAGAAGTACTTCTCGGTATAAATTCATGATCAAGGGCCTTGGTAGCGACATTATTGCAGTGGAACGCATCACCAAGGCTCTTGAACGACATGGCGACCGTTTTTTAGACACCGTTTTCACAGAGCGCGAAGTTGCCTATTGCCGGCGTTATCAGGAAGCCGACCGACACTTTGCTGGCCGGTTTGCCGCCAAGGAAGCAGTAGTTAAGTCGTTAGGGACTGGCTTTCGCCAAGGAATCACATTTGTAGATATTGAAGTGATCAACGACGGCTACGGTAAGCCGGAGATCCATCTTTCAAAAAAAGCCGCAGAAACCATCGGTCCCGGCCGCTTTTTGATTACCATCAGCCATTGTCATTCGTACGCCACCGCCACCGCCATCTGGGTGGATGAGTGACCTTAAAGTTCCTTTTCCGCGGCATGTCGATCAAGCCAGCCACTATACCAGCAGACGGCGGGCATAAAAATAAACCAAACGATACCGATAACAATAAGTGAGTGAGCGCCTGGCATTAAGAAAGTGGCTGCCCCTAAACGCTCGCCAGCTGCATAGCTGGACATACCTCCAAGAGCTCCTAACACCGCTGCGGCGACAGGATAGTTACGAAGCCAAAAGAGTGAGTAGTCTACGGCAGCAGCAAAAAGAAGGTAAACGCCAGCCATCCAAACAGGCGGTGCCCACCAAGCCCAACCGTTAGGGCTAGCGTAGGTTAAGACTCCGCTAGTTATAAGGCCAATGTCAATAAAGCAGCCGGCTAAGGTCACGCTTGATAGAAAGAGCAGATCTTTACCGCGCTGATGAGAGAGGACAAAATGAACAAGCATCAGTGGCGTTAAGATAGCCAACCCCATGTATGGGCGTCCGGAGGCGGCGTAGACGACTAGAGCTGTCCATCCTCCATAAAAAGAAAGGCTGTTAAAAATACGCGCGACAATAGGGTGTTTAATTGTGCGGTGAAGATGAGTACCGATTTGTCTAAAGACCATGAGGAATCACTTGGGAGTCGTTGCGCCTAATAGATGACGTAGGCAGGTTTCGAGATCAGCATAAGCAAAAGGATAAAGTAAGTCAGTCAAACGTTTTGGTTGCACTCGCGTACTAGAGAGCAGCAGTGCATCCCCCATCTCTCCAAAAGCTAAACGAACTATAGCTTCTGGCATGGGTATTAGGGTTGGCCTATTGAGAACTCTACCGAGTGTTTTGGTAAAAATGGCGTTAGTAACTGGATGTGGAGACACAACGTTGACGGGACCGGTTAAACGTTCATCCATCAGCGCACGGTACAGACTGTAAACAGCGTCATCGATACCTATCCAGCTGTAAAACTGCTCACCATTGCCTAAATTTCCACCGAGACCAAATTTAAAAGGCGTTAGCATTTGCTTTAATGCGCCATGTTTGGGGCTAAGTACAATACCAAAGCGTGCTAATACCACACGGGTTGATGTTAGCTTGGAGGTAGCATGTTCCCATTGGCCCGCCAGATCGGCCAGAAAACCTTGGCCTTTGGAACTGCTTTCATCGACTAACTCGTTACCGCGATCTCCATAGAAGCCGATTGCTGAGGCATTTATGAAGACTTTGGGTGGATGGGTAAGATTAGCGCAGGCAGAGACTAATAAATCAGTGCTATTGACCCGGCTAGAACGTAGTTTTTCTTTTTTTGCCTCTGTCCATCTACCAGAAGCAATGTTGTCACCCGCTAGATTGATAATGGCATCAAACTTCTCTAGCTTTTCAGATTGGATAACATTCTTTTCCGGATCCCAAAAGACATCTGTAGGGGAGGTGGGCGCGCTTCGCACCAAGCGGTGGACAGTGTGGCCAGCGCATTGAAGAAATGGTATCAAAGCTGCGCCAATTAGGCCGGAAGTACCCGAAATGAGAACACGCTGTGGAGGCGAGTCAACGAATGGAAGCATTGCCTGAAGGTCATTGTTTAACATGCTATGTCGGTAAGCAAGTAGGCGGTCTACATCGCGGCACACAAACCCATCCAATAAAGCATCGCCAAAAAAGCCTCCAGGTACACGGTAGGAGACTTCGTCCTCAATGGTGCAATGGCCAGCGGTAGCATTCTGGAATCGATGTTCATGGTGCCAATAGGCAAAGGGACCTTTAATCTGCGTGTCAGAGAAACGCGCGCCTTCGACGACATCGTCGATTTCAGCAACCCAATCAAAGGTTAAGAATCCCTTCTTAACCTTCAGATACAGTCTATTTCCCTTAGCAAGGCCGGAATCCATGCGGGTGACCTTGACGTTGCTCCATGGAGGAACAAGGCGTTCAAAGGCCCCTGGTTGCTTATGCCAGTCGAAAATCCTTTCAGCTGTGGCCGTTAAGGGACTGCGTAATGAAACTGAATGTACGTTAGAATCTGTCATGTCTCTATTACGTCTCAAATGAGCGATTCCGTCAAACAGTTTCAGTAGGGAGTTCAACAACCACGCTCCCTTTGCCCCTTCAGCAGTAAAAAACATTCTACATATTGTTTTTTTTGGTTAAGCTGAGCCATGCGGGAGATAATTGTGAAAAAAGCTAGAATTGCTGTTATCGGTGCCGGCCTTTCCGGCTTAGCGTGTGCCTACGAGCTTACGAAGGCTGGTCAGGATGTTGTCGTTTATGAAAAAGCAGGCAGGGTAGCTGGGCGCTCGCTAACTCGGCGTGATGGCCTCTATCCTTTTGATACCGGAGCACAGTTCCTCAACAATGGCTACTCACAATGCCGTGCATACTGCAAAGAACTAGGGATAAGTAATCTGTGGCGTACCATGGACGTCAGCACCCACCATCTTTACAAGAATGGAAAACTGCACTGCATATCCTTTAAATCCATCGGGGAGTTCCTAGGACTTTCATTCTACTCCACCTTAGCACGTGTTCGGTTGTTGATGTGCTATCTACGTCTGCAGCGCGACGCCAAAGGTATTGATCTTTACGATCTTAGCAAGGCCAATACTAAGTTTGATCAGATTAGTGCACGCGATTACATTCTGAAGTGGGGTGGCCAGGAAGTACTAGACTATGCTTTCGATTCGCTCATCGCTACCTACCATTTTCATGGCGCCCATGACCTAAGCCTGAGCTGTCTTTTAGGCGCCATTTCCGCCATTGGAAAAGACTTTTCTTACGATTACTTTGAAGGTGGCCTGGATATGCTTGCCCAGGCCTTGGCTAAAAAAGTGCTGGTTAACTGCGGCCGTGAAGTGCAGAAGGTTGTTCCAGGGCTTGGAGGCATTATAGTCGAAGAGGCGCGCTCTAAGGAGGTTTTTGACCATGTGGTGATCGCCACTACAGCATCGGTGGCCAAAAGCATCTTAAAGGGCGCAAGTCCAGACCAAAAGCAGCTGTTAGACGCCGTTAACTACTCCTCTACCGTTACTGCTGCCTTCCGCGTACCTTCTGCTGCAGTATCAAATCTGGCAATGGTTGCGGTACCTGCATCTCAAAATCAGAACATCTGCTGCTATTTTAACCAGAACAGCAAGTATGTTGATCTTCTATCAGGGGAGTATACCTTGATAAACGTCTTCTTAAGGGATGAATGCGCCAAAGAATGGATCAGCGCGCCCGATGAACAGTTGTGGGAGTTTATTAAGGCGGAACTCATCGAGGTTTGTCCTCCTCTAAAATCCTGCGTCGGTAAGGTTGAGCCCTACGATCTGCAGCGTTGGCCAGAGGCTATTCCCAAATACTCAGTCGGCTTTGTTTCACATGCGGGACGCTTCTGGCAGGAAGGTCAGGGTGACAATAATGTCTTTATGTGCGGAGATTACCTCAACGCTCCATGGATGGAAGGCAGCACGCGCTGTGGTAAAAAGGTTGCGGAATCCGTTCTCGCCTCTATTACTGTTAATAAGTAATGTCGCGTAATTAGTTAACTAATTAACCAATTCTTAACGAACATTTAATTAAACGATTATTATTCTGTATTACAATAATGCCTATAAGTTAAATAACTATATAGGAGTTTAGTAAGATGGATAATATAAATAGTAATAATGTTAGTTTTATTTCTTCTCACGAGTCAAAGTCATTCGAAATTGCGAATGATGCAAATACGGAAGCATTCGAGACCGTCGTTTTGGAAGAGAATACTCCTCCCGTGGCGAGTGGTGAATCTCAGTCCTACGCTCGTTGGATGTGGGAAGGTATGTTTCACTCTCATAAAGTGGCGTCTCAAGTTACCGATAGTCAACCAGCGGTTATAGAGAACAAAGAAAATGGCTCTTGGTGGCCTAAGACTTGGAGCAGCAGCAATCGTGCAGCAACTAAGATGCAGCGAGTGGTCGATGCCAATATGAACAAAATTACCGAATCGTGCCGAGTCCTCACAGACCTTCACCACCTAATCTTGGAAAATGCGGATAATATTAGACAATGGACAGGCCGTGAGTTAGCAGAATCAACAGTTGGTGTACAAGAGAACCAGGCTAGTGTGGAATATGCCCAAGGCAACGTGGACTTATATAGAGCTGAGCTTTCCGAGCTTAAAGCGATCGTGCATGCACTGCGATCTGGCGATATTCAGTTGAGTATCACCGCATTGGATAATCGACGTGAGGCGCTGAATGTAAGACTTAGTGAGACGGAGGCCCAGCTAGAAAGGGCCAAACAAGGTATTGTCGACCTGACAGCAAACCTGCCAAATCTTGAAGGCGAGTACATTCAAGGATTACGTGTCCAGATAGAAGGTTTAAAGCCAGCTCGTGATAAGGCTTACCAAACACATAAAAGTGAACCAACAGAAGAGTCTAGAGCAATGTGCGACCGTCTTCAAGGCGAGTTGGATGGTTTGAGTTCACGCGTTCGTAACGAAATGCCCGAAGCAGCAAAGGATGCTCATGACGCAATTAAAGGCCTTAAGCAAGACCGAGAAACATTAGAAGGCAAGATTCGCGTGTTGACAAGTTCAGTAGAGCAAGTACAAGGCATGGTCCAAGAAGTCAATCAGGGATACAAGCGCAAGGTCAGAAAGACCATAGAGGCTCAAATTGCGAAGACAGAACCGCGTTTAGAAACCTTCGAAGGAGCCCTGTTGGTTGCTAAAGCGCCATTGTTACGTCAAGAACGCGCTAACACCATTTCGCAATTGTTGCAAGGATGGCTTGACGGCCGATTGGATATGCTACAAGTACCCGATTTCACCAATGCGACGCATGTTGATGTGTGGGTACAGCAAGCTGCAAATATTCGTAAGCAGGCTGTAGATGTATTCAAACAGGTTCCCAATCTGGTTATAAGCTAATAACCAATATAGTCGACACAAGGCGCAGAGGGAATTCCCTTTGCGCTTTCATTGTAGCCGCGAATGCAGCTAAAGGGACGGCATAAAAAACCTAAGAAATTAGCCAGATAGTTAACAGGATCCATGTGACAGCGGTAGCGACCATATGCTTATCACCCAGCAGCTCCTTGGCAGGGTTTTCCCCAGCATGCCACTTGTGCAACAAATACATGTAGCGGAAGATGCCGTAAGTAACCAATGGCACGGTGGCAATAAGATTAGGGGTGTGATGGATACGAATGGTTTCCGGATTAGTAGCGTACAGGCTATATGAGAGAATTGTACACGCTGCTGTGATACCAATTAAGCTATCGAGTAGTTCTGGAGTGTAGTGAGAGAGTACCTTACGTCCAGTTTCATTGGTTTCCGCCATCACAATAGCTTCAGCGCGTCGTTTTGTGAAGGCTAGGAATAATGTTACCATAATGGTGCACAGTAGAAGCCATTGAGAAGGGGGAATACCTATTCCTAAGGTACCTGCAAGGACTCTAAGAATAAAGCCGGTAGCGATGACGAAGGCATCCACTATAACGACATGTTTTAAGCGGATAGAATAGGCGAAATTCATCAGGCAGTAGATGGCGATGATAATTAGAGCAGTCCAAGAGACCATCCAAGCTGCGGCAAAGCCAACTGTCCAGAGAATTGCCGCTAGAATGCTAGCTGCCTGAACCGACACGGTGCCGGCTGCAATAGGTCGAAGTCTCTTCTTGGGATGATTCCTGTCGGCTTCGACATCCATGATATCATTGATAACATAGACACCGCTAGAGACTAGGCAGAAGGCAAAAGCACATAAGAGGGAACTCCACAGAATGTGAGGTTGTGTCCACGCATGGCCGAAGAACAGTCCAACAAAGACAAAGCCGTTTTTCCACCATTGAAAAGGGCGCATCAGCCGTATTAACTGTCTAACATAGCTCAATGAACTCACAGCTTCAACCTCTTAAAGATCTTTTCTGGAATACACGTAATGATCAACATGATGTAGCGCCAAAACCAGGGGAGGTAAACGATATCCTTTTTGGCCTCGATCGCCTGTCCTATTTTTTTGCCCATCTCCTTGGGATCAGCCACCAAGAACATTCCCTTTTTCCCAAAGGTCATGCCAGTGTCGACAAAACCGAGCTTTACAGTTAGTACGTTGACGCCGGATGAGTATAGGCGATTTCGCAACCCTTGTAGGTAGGTCGTAAGCGCACTTTTGGCAGTACCATAGCAGTAGTTGCTTTGTCGCCCACGATCTCCAGCAACGGAGGACAGACCAGCGATAAAGCCTGAGCCCTTAGCTTCGAAGTAATTGGCGCACTCATCTAAAATGGAGACTGCTCCCAGGAAATTGCGGTTAAGAATCTTCTGTGCTTCTGAAGGGTCTTTTGAGGCTTTGGATTGCTCTCCAAGATATCCAAAGGCTAGGACAACCCCCTCTAAGCCACCTGTTTCGCGCACGACTTCTTGGAAGAAGGGTGTGTGTGTATCTAGTTTTTCTGCATCGAAAGAGGCTTCCCACACTTTGACGTCGTAGCGGTGCTTGATATCAGAAGCGATGCGTCGTAACTCTTCAGGATCTCGGCTGGTAAGGTACAGGCTATTTCCCTTTGCTGCCAGGTAGTTAGCCAGGGCACGTGCAATAGGAGAAGTAGCTCCTAGAATAAGAATGACACCTGTTTTCAACGGAAACCTCCAATCTGTAGCCTTTGCGACAAATCGGACCTAATTCTGTTTTTCGGATCCACCTTAGCTTTAATTAGTTGGAATTCCTGATAGCGTGGGTACATAGCGCGGAACATGTCTGCCTTCATGCGCGCATCCTTAGCCAGGTAGACACGTCCGTCATACTGCAGCACCAACTGATCTAGTTGGTCTAGGAAGGGAAAGAGATCGGAATCTGTCACAGCAATATCCAAAGCGAGAGTAAAGCCCTCTGTAGGAAAGGAGAGGAGGCCTTGGTCTTGTTTACCAAAGCGCTTAAGCACTGCTAGGAAGGACGCGCGCTTGCTGCTAGCTAGTCTGTCCAGAATAGCACGTAGGCCTTCTGCAGCTTTTTGCGTGGGTATAACAAACTGGTATTGGATAAATCCCTTCTTGCCGTAGATCCTATTCCAATGCGCAATAGCATCGAGAGGATAGAAAAATGGATCGAAGCTAACCAGCCGAGGTTCAGTCTTGCGACTTTGTCGGCTGTAGTACAGATCATTAAAGCGTTGTACCGACCAGCGGTTCACGGCTGAAAAGGGCAAGGCCATTGGCACAGTAAGTTGTAGGGGGCGCTTGATTTGTAGAGGCTTCGCTCTGGTTGCGGTAGGCAGCATATCGAGCTTGGCGTGGTGACCTAAAATAACAACGCTGCGTCCAAGATCTTTGCCAGTGGCTAGGCAATCTATCCATGCTACGGAGTATTTATCGTCGGAGCTTTCTTCCGAAAGTAGTTTAATAGCCTCATCCAAATTTCGTGCAGCGCAGTGGCGCGTGGAAATATAGGCCGTATCAATGGGTTGTAGTTGCAGGGATACCTCTGAAATGATCCCCGTTAAACCCATGCCGCCAACAGTTGCCCAAAAGAGCTCTTGATTTTGCGTTGCAGAGCAGCGCTGAGCGGTTCCATCGGCTAAAATAAGCTCTAACTCTTTTACATGTGCACCAAAGGATCCATCGCGATGGTGGTTTTTGCCATGCACATCAGCGGCGATACATCCACCCAAAGTGACGAATTTTGTTCCAGGTGTGACTGGTGGGAACCATCCTTTAGGGACAAAGTACTTGATGATGTCATCGATAGTTAAGCCAGCTTCAGCTTGCAGCAAACCTGTGGAGGCGTCAAAAGACAGCACGCGGTCCAAACGCTCTGTGACGATGACATTTTCACCACTCAAAAGTGCTGCATCACCATAGCTACGTCCCAGCCCGCGCGGAATATATGGGTCTGGAAGGTCAAAGAGATCGCGGTAGCGCTCTGGCCGCACCACATTGGTGGTAACGACAGGGTAATTACCCCAACTGGATAATGCGGCATTGTGTTGGACGGGCAGTGTCACAGGCTTCTCCTCCTGCACACACTGTTACCAGTTTAGGTATTTATCGCAAAGCGGTATGCAGCGACTTTAATCCCATTTACAATGCGTAAAAGAGGTCAACGTGGTAAAGTACTTACTATGAATACGAACTTAAGAGTTTTTTTCGGTTTAGAGGTTGAAGCGCCATGGCCAGAAAGGTTACCCGCTGGAAGACTCGTTCCTGCTAATGGCAGGCATATGACTGTGGCTTTTCTCGGTAATGCAAGCGAAGAACGTATTCATCAGCTTCTGAATGCTATGCCCCAACAACCTTTTTCTGTTGGAGGAGTAGGGGTTACGGACAGATGTTTTTTCACTCCAAATGTTGTTGCCTGGCATTTAAAATGGTTAGGAGATGGCTCACCCTATGAGTGCTACATAGCGGCGATTAAAGATCATTGTAAAGGCCTCAATTTTGAGATCGATGCACGACCATTTCTTCCGCATGTGACAATAGCGCGGCAACCATTTGAGGCGGATGAATGGAAAGCAGCATTTAGTCCCATCCCGGTTGTTGTTAAGGCATTGCATCTTTATCAAAGTTTACCGCAATTGGACTATAGGCCTATTTGGACGTCTGAGTTTATCCCTCCTTTTGTAGAGATTGAGCACGAAGCTGATATAGCTTTTCATATCCAAGCGGAAAATATGCAACAGTTAGGCTGCAATGCACAAGCTGCGCTATTGTTTAAATTTCCCGATCTAATTCCATTCCTAGAAACTATCCCTGAAGGGGTCACTTTGGACAAGATTATTCAATCCTTGAATAGGACCATTGCAATAGCTGATAGTCAAATAGGCAGCAGTGTTAAAGCCGTTAGTTATCACGGAGAGGTGACGAGCAATGCTGATGGCTTGCTAAGCTGGGAAATGATCATCGATGTTTAATGCTTCTTTGCGTTAAATACCCCCAAAATTCAAAAATCTTACATAATGCGGCTTACTAACGCGATACCCCGGAAGACCCATGTCGGATTTAGAGAAGAAAAGCCCTGGAATTTACATTCTTCCCATGCGCGGAGGCATGCGAGTGCCGGGCCTTATAGTCGCTAATGAAGAGCTATTGGCTGACATGGAAATCGACAAACCGCTAGAGCAAGTGGCCAACGTTGCTTATCTACAGGGCATTATTGGTTATAGTATAGCGATGCCTGATATCCATTGGGGTTATGGGTTTCCGATTGGCGGCGTGGCGGCTATGGATGCTGACTATGGCGTCATTAGCCCGGGCGGTGTTGGATACGATATCAATTGTGGCGTACGCCTAGCCATGGTTCCTGAGAAGTTTACTAACTTGAACGAGAAGATTCAAAAGCAACTACTTGACCGTATTTTTAAGCTGGTGCCTTCTGGAGTAGGCAAGGGCCATGGAAAGGCTCGTGAGCTATCTGATCAAGAGATGCGTGATCTGACTACTCAAGGGGCCCGCTGGTCTATTCAAAAGGGCTTTGGTTTTGCTGAAGATTTAGATCATATGGAAAGTCATGGCGTGATCGAAGGAGCTGACGTTGATGTAGTGAGCCATTATGCTCTCGATCGCGGCAGGGGACAGCTTGGGACCATCGGTTCTGGGAATCACTTCGTAGAGATCGGAGCCGTCGACAAAATTTACAGATCGGATATTGCCGAAGCATGGGGTGTCGAAGAAGGGCAAATCTATATACTGATTCACTCTGGATCGCGCGGCTTTGGTCATCAGGTGTGCCAAGAAACGCTAGATAGTTTTATCTCTCAAGGTTATGCCAAAGACCTTCCCGATAAACAGCTTGTCGCAGCACCACTAAAGAGTCATGCAGGGCAACAGTACTTTAAAGGCATGGCTGCGGCGGCGAATTTTGCCTTTAATAACCGACAGCAGATTCTCCATGGCGTGCGTAAAGCCATTCATGATGTGCTGAATATAGCGCCGCAAAAAGTTAGGCTAATCTACGATGTATGTCATAACATCGCTAAGTTTGAAACTCACGAGTTCGAGGGAGTCCAGCGTCGCTTGTGTGTGCATCGCAAAGGTGCCACTAGGGCTTTTGGACCGGGAAATTCCGAGCTCAACCCTGTTTTCCGTAAGACTGGTCAGCCAGTTCTTGTTCCGGGTGATATGGGGCGTGCCAGCCATCTGATGGTAGGTTGCGGCAATCCTATCACATGGTCCAGTGCCTGCCATGGTGCAGGACGAGCGCGCAGTCGCCATGCCTCTAAAAAGGCGTGGGAGGGGCGAGACCCTCTACGACATATGGAGTGTCAGCATGTTCGCGTGATGGCAACATCATTGAAGACAATTGTGGAAGAGATGCCCGATGCTTACAAGAACGTCGATGTAGTTGTAGCCGCCGTGGAAGAGGCTAAGCTAGCAAATATGGTCGCAAGACTTCGCCCACACCTAGTCGTGAAAGGATAACGAAATCCAGGCATCTCTCCCTTAAGTACATTAGTCTTTGACAGCTTGTGTTTTCAGCATGGTCTTCATTGCAGATACTGAAGCATCAGGCTTTGGCAATTGTCTTAGCAAATCTACCATCTCAATTGCTACCAGAACAGCGTCGAAGCCTTTGTTGCCAGCTTTTGAGCCTGAACGCTCGAGACCCTGCTCAATCGTTTCTAGAGTTAAAATTTCATAGATGATAGGTATGCCAGTCTCAAGACCTACTTGGTGAACACCTGAAGAAGCATTGTTAGCGACGTGGTCGAAATGTGTTGTCGCTCCGCGGATAACAGCGCCTAGACAGATGATGGCATCATAGCGTCCTGACAAGGCTAAACGCTTGGTAACGATAGGAATCTCATGTGCGCCAGGAACCCATGCAACTGTGACGTGGTCATCTTCCACACCAAAGCGTTGAAAGCCATCGAGGGCTCCTTGTAGCAGGCCGCGAGTAATCAGTTCATTGAAGCGGCTGACAACGATTGCAAAGCGCATGTTTTTGGCTTGTAGTTTGCCGATAAATTCTTGCATGGTCACCTCGTTATGATGGTATGGACAACAAATGCCCAAGTTTTTGCTGTTTTGCACGCAGGTAGTGAATGTTATCTTCGTTGATCGTTGGAGTTATGGAGATTCGCTCAACGATTTCCAGGTCATAGCCGTCTAAACCACCATACTTAGATGGATTGTTGGTCATCAATCGCATACGCGTGACGCCGAGATCAACAAGTATTTGCGCCCCGATGCCATATTCGCGAGAGTCTACTGGCAGGCCTAATTCTAAGTTAGCCTGAACAGTGTCATGACCGTCATCTTGTAACGTATATGCTCGCATCTTATGAGCTAAACCAATGCCGCGACCTTCATGACCACGTAGATAAACAACCACGCCACAGCCTTCCTTGCCAATCAGTTCCATGGCATGATCCAGCTGCCAGCCGCAATCACAGCGACGCGACGCAAAGACATCCCCAGTTAGGCATTCTGAGTGGACGCGAACTAAGGTAGGGGTTTGTGCATCGATGTCGCCTTTTACCAATGCCAAATGCTCAATACCATCTAGTAAAGAACGGTAGGCATAGGCAATGAAGTCTCCATGCTTGGTGGGTATACGTGCGCTGGATACACGAGTAACAAGTTTCTCTCGCTTGCGTCGGTAGCGTACCAAATCAGCGATGGTCAAAAATGGAAGATCGAATTTCTTAGCGAATTCCAACAGATCGTCGCCACGCATCATGCTGCCATCATCATGCATCAGCTCGGACACTACAGCGACAGGTTGAAGCCCGGCAAGTTTACACAAGTCAATAGAAGCTTCAGTATGTCCGGCGCGTTTTAGAACACCTCCTTCAGAATAGCGAAGCGGAAAAACGTGCCCGGGGCGAGCAAAATCACTTGGTTTAGATTTCGAATCTACCAAAGCGCGAATTGTCTTAGAACGATCACTCGAAGAGATACCTGTGGTCGTTTCATGTACATAGTCCACAGAGACAGTAAATGCAGTACGGTGGGCTTCGGTATTTTCTTCAACCATTTGCGGGAGGCGTAACTCATCCAAGCGCTCTTTGGTCATAGGCACGGTTAAAACTCCGGGAGTGTAACGGACCATGAAGGTTGTTGCTTCCGGGGTCATAAATTCTGCTGCGATGACGAGATCGCCCTCATCTTCCCTATTTCTATCATCCGCTATCAAGACAAAGCGACCAGCTTTTAACGCTGCGATGGCTTGTTCGACGGATTCGTCAGGGGTACGAGGTTGATTTGGCATTGGGCTCCCTCCAAACTGTTGGAACAATATGATGCCTGAAGGCAGGCAAAATGAAAAGACGTTATTTCGCCGAAAACAATTAGGTGCTATGCTGGTTGTTTTTTCAGCATTGGTATTACACATGAGATCACTCCTCCTCTTTTGTGCCCTATTCAGTCACTCCCTTCAACCTCTTTATGGCGATGAAGTTCAAACTGAGATAGCCGCTTATAAAGTCATTCTTGTGACAGGAGCATCAAGGGGGATAGGGTTGGAGACCGCCAAGAATTTAGCGTCTCAAGGCCATCATGTCTATGCCTCCATGCGCTCACCAAAATCTTTTCTTACCGATGAATGCCTTCCTTCTTTGTATCTGTTAGAATTAGATGTTACAGATGACCTGAGCATCTCTAAGGCTTTTGAAATTATTCGTGAGAAAGAAGGTCGACTTGACGTCTTAGTGAATAATGCTGGATGCGCTGTATTTGGCCCTCTTGAAATGGTTACCGTTGATCAAGCTAAGAAGACCTTTGAGGTTAATTTTTTTGGAACCATGCGCTTGATGCAAGCTGCACTGCCATTGATGCGCGAGCAGGGTAAAGGTTTGATCATTAATTTAAGCAGCACGTCTGGTATCCGCCCCTCACCAGGATGGGATTTGTACGGGGCCTCTAAGTTTGCTGTGGAAGGTCTATCTGAAGCTGTTGCCGCAATGTCGCGTCAGTGGAATATAGATGTGGTTGTTATTGAACCAGGTACTACATCAACAGAATTTATGCAGCAATCCACGGAAATTGGAAGTAGGCAGACAGATACAAGCTGTGTATATAATGATTTTATGAGAAATGCATTAAAGTGGATGAAAGAGCGACTTGCAGAAGGGCAGAGCCCCGCAGAGGTTGCAAACGTTATCTCTGGTGTAATAGCAAACGAACATCATCACTTGCGCTATCAAACTTCTGAGAAGGGAATGCAGACAGTAGCGAAGCGTCATTGCGATCCAACCGGAGAAGCTTCCATTCAAGAACAACAAACCTTAATTAAGCAGTTGTGGCAAGGTCCGCTGAACTCTCAAACAGGCAGTTCTTACCGCTAACCTTATGGCCAATACTATCCTTGGAAATATCTATTCTGGCGGAGCGGGATTGTTTAACTGGGGTTCCCGGTTAGGTAAAGATAACTGCTTCTCCATAGGACAAGAAAAACTTGATCCCTCTAGTGTTGCCTATGCTGTCAAAAATTGCCCTTTAAATTGCTTGCCTTTGGTTTCGGCTAAAAACTTGAATTTCCCCGGCAGCCAGTCTTTTATGGGTATCGGCGCCATGCAAGAAATTATTTCGTTGGCTATCTGTAGCATTAATCGACCTCTTTACGACAAGATTAGTCTGGAGGATATTGTCACAGTCCGCGAGCTTGTTCACCGTGTTGCTAACGAATCTAGTTGGCCAATGGAATTGCGGGCATTTATAATTCATAGTCTGCTTGCATACATCATTCCCTATCGCAGCGAGCTAGTGTTGAAAAAAAATATGGTCTTCACTCTGCCCGTATGGGTGAACGGCAAATATTGCCTTAAGCCTTGTCGTTTCGATCGTACCGTAGACATTTGTGGCGGTGTTGTTACGCGTATTTTTGTTCCGGAGGATGGCTACGGATCTCCAACTTACCTGTTTCACGGCACAATATGTTGGAATATGGGAAGCGGTATGGGTGTCACACTAGCAGACGATTTTAATCCTCTTGGTATCGGAGAAGAAATTCGTCAAGGTGCCCGTGAGACTCTTTACGCGATGCTTCGAGAGGATAAAAAAAAGTATGGCGTTGCTGCCATAGCTATCGGACATAGCCTTGGTGGGCTGGTATCTACTAGCCTTGGGATCGACCTTCCTGATCTGATAAGTAAGGTCATCTCTTTCGCGCCGCCAAGAGCTTCTTACAGTCTTCGCAAGCAATGGCGCGCTTTACAGGAATCTGGCAAGTCATGCCCAAGCATTAGCACATTTATTGGTCGCTTTAGCGCTTGGACCGATCCCATCACTAATCTGGGTGATGTATGGATTGGCAAGTTGTTTGAAATTCACGATAGCAAAAAAGGCTTCATCGAAAGCCATGTTTTTCCTTTAGGACGCTCTTTGGATTTTTCTATTCATGAAATCGATGTCGAAGGTGTGAACAATGCTTGGTGGCGCCGAACACGTGTTTGGTGGCTAGCACAGCGAGTGGTCGCCGCTATGGTCTATTGCGTTCTACAACCCATGCTTATTTTAAAGCGTACACTGGTAGGCTGGAATGCTGGAGGTGCGTGGAAATATGGCGTTCTCGGTCTTCCTTTCCGTCTATTTGGAAAAACCAAGTAGGAGATTGGGCGTATCGAACGGACTTTTATGGACGAAGTGGCAACGAGTGGACGATATGGACCTTAAGACAGAGTTTGATCATTGTCTACAAGCTCTAATTCATTCATGAATCGACCTTAGCCTGATGCGTAGGATGCCGCTTCCACTCGGGAATGGACACCAAACTCTAGAAATAGGGGGGAGTGATCAGAAACTTCGTCATCCCATTTTTGAAAATCTTGTACGATAATTTCTGGCGATGTAAAGACATAGTCCGCGTACTTTTCGTCTTTTTCGTACCAACTTGTACGTGTAGAAGTCACGTTATGTGTTCGGATTAAGTTGTTCATTCCTTTTTCAAGGATGTTTATGCTTTCGGTATCGGGTCTTAAGTTTAAATCACCACACAGTATTTTTGGTGCATCGACGTTATCTAGAAAATTTCTGATTTTCTGAGACTGAGCTGTTCTTGCAGGGCTATCGGATTTGCCCATACCATTCCAGAGTCCATGAACATTCAAAATGAAGTAGTTCTGGTCATCTTCTGTACGGCATTCCACCCATTGTAGTTTTCTGGAATGAGTGGGCCCACGTCCGTGATAATTAGGATTTTCATGAATACTAATATCGCCCTCAGCTATTACTTCAATATCCTTTTTGACGAAAATTCCAATGCCGTAGGCATCCTCGGTGACGGGCATAAAAATAGCCCGATGGTTTGGAAGCGAATCTTGCAACTTTGAAAAGATATCAAGGCAAACTTCTCTATCATCGTCGGACATCTTATTCGAAGCATTATGATAGACCTCTTGAAGGCAAAAAATATCAATATCCTGGTGGGACGAAATAAACTTCAAAAGTGGCTCCAGAACATGCCCACCCCAGATATTAAGCGTGACTAGCCTCATGTCTTCCTCTTACTTAAACGAGTCCAAGAGCTTTTTTGCGCCCTTTTTTAAATTCTTCTGTAGCTCGTCTCCAATAATTCCAGCCTGGTTAGGATTATGTGGAGTGGTTGTCTGCTCCTGATCTGTGGGTGCCCACGGAGCTTGTCCGGAGGGGGGAGGCACGCTGTCTTCGTGTCCTGCACCGCTCAAGAGGTCGAGCACACCACCAAAAACAACTCCTTCACGGGAGCCATGAGCCTGAGCAACCAAGGCTGTGACGCGTGTTGTTGTCTTGGCTTTATCGATAACGGGATTATCGATAGTGCCGGTAAACGGTATCTGCAGAACATAGTTGTTAGCTAGGTTGTTGAGGCCATATGCCTCTTTCAACGCTTGTGCTGTTAAGCCTACAACCAGTCGAACTCGGTCTTTCATCAGGTCGATCTTACCCCACATAGCAATGGGAAAACGGTTAGCGACTAGCGCATCCATACGATCAAAGCGTATAAGGCCGTCATAGATAGACATATTCAAAGGTGTAAACCAAATGGAAGTAGTGTCTGTCAACTTGCGATCGGCTTGCAGGATGCTGACAATGGTTCCCAATGGGCTGTTATTTTCGAGTTCTACCTTGCCAAGATCTAGCGTCGCACGTGGTACTTTCATCGCTTGGAAGTTAGATGTCTGTAGTGGGAAGGCAAAGCCTTTAGGATCGATGGTAAAGCGAACAGGTTGGTCTGTAGAACGTGCCGCTGCCATATAGGGCGCCAAGTCCTTTAGCAGCCCCTGACGCAGTTGCGGCGTTACTTGCAGTTCCAATGCCATCGGTTCGTTCAATGTTAAAATTTCATTGTCAATCTGGCCGTTTAGCTTAAAGCTACCGCTCTGACCTAAGAATTGAGCATTGATTGTGCCATTGTGTCCAACAAAATCAAGGTTCAAAGTGCCGCCAACACGCTCACCGATCAGTCCTGCGATGTGACGGCTGGCAGATGCGCGCTGTAAGGGGTAACGTAGAATGTCTGTCAATGCCAGTTCTTTGGCTTCAAGTGCCGCATGAACCTTCATGGCATGTGTTTCAAACCATCCATTGGCGCTCTTAAGTCCTTCCAATGTGCCGGCAATCGCTAGCGTTGAAGGTTCGCGTTTTAATTCTGCTGCGCTTTCCTTGGTTGCAAAAGCGAAGTTAACGGTTTTTGCTATGCTAGGGGAGTCAAATGTCAGTGCAACTTGCTCAAGGGTTGTCTTTTCTTGCGTATCGCGATCCACTAAAACGACGTTATCCGCTGAGAGCTTGCCTTCCAACGAAGGGGAATCCCAGAAGGATATAGAAGATCCATCCAACACAATGCCTTGGCGAGAATGCCATGGTAAAGTGAATTGGTTTAATGTCGCGTGGATTGTAGTGGGCTGCGCAAGCTTCCATGGTAATGGTGTTGCGTAGCCATAATGCTCGAGAAGTTCTTCAGCGGCTTCTGCACGTTCCGGTGTCGCATTCCAAGTGACGATTACTGGCTGAGTGTTTCTGGCAAAGGCTGTAGAGTCACCCAATGCCATTACTAGCGAACCTTGTAAGTCTGCTGCGTGGAAAGATGCTTGTAATGTTCCGGGAGTATCTTTTTGGCTGAATTCATAGTTCGCACGTCCGCAAAAGTCTACAGTTTCACCGAGTAACTTTTGCCATCCGTTTTTGCCAGTGGCAGCACTTATGAAGGCCACTGGTAGTTTTTCAACATTTACATCTGCTTTAACAATAGCGTTTTGATGACTTTGCCACCCGGAAAGATCAACGGTGGCGTTTAGAGAACCCTGTTCACCTTCATGCTCATATTTAGCACGCATGATGATACCGGCGAGGTATTCTGCACCGTCGTAGTTCCAAGAAATGCTTGCATCGCGTAGCGATGCAATTGGTGCGGTCTTGGTATCCACGATATCCATTTGACCAATTGCTATCTTGCCTTGGGCAAAGGAGGGGAATCCACCATCTGTCTTGGGATTCCATGCGAGCTGCTCAATACGCAGCTCTAGTGGTGTCTTTTGGATAAAGTGGGGGGCACCTGGTTCGATTAATCCCAACGAAAGCAACAGTTCTGGCTTGGCATTGTAGCGTAATGTTGCCGGTGTTGTAAGAGCAAACACACCATCATTAAGGTGGAAGGAGGAGCGGAAGTCCAAAAGCTCGCTCTGAAGGCTGATGCGTGTTTCTGCCACGGCATTGTTTTTTATACTTCCCTCAACCGTTAGAGAGGCTACGTTACCAAGTCCCGCTGTTAACATAGGGGTAACACCGTCCGGTGCCACATCGGTTGTTGTCACATAACTTAATTGTTCGGGCTGGCCAGATATGCGTGATTTAAAATTCGAAAAGCGAAGGCGACCATTATTAGGACTGACAAAACCGGACAAAATAAACGGCGCTGTAGCTGCTTCCATATTGATGGAAGCCTTTCCCGCGGTTGGGAAAGATAGTTCATTCAATGTCAAGAGAACGCTTGTGCGATCCTCCAAATTGATTGAACTTTCAGCTCCAAGAATGTAGTGAAGTAGAGTTGGTGTAATGTAAAGCTGTACTTGAGCGGGTTGTGCTAATGCTACACCATCATGCAAATCAAATAAAATGCTAGGCGCAGCAAGGCTATCTGAGCCAATCTGCAGTTCTGCACTAGCATTCTTACCGGACAAACGCGCCTTAGCTTGTAAGTCAAAGTTTGGTCCAATTGTATCGTTCAATACGTTTTCAGCTTGAGCAATGTAGTCGACAACGGCTGTTGGTATATTCTTTGCTGTCAAAACGAGGTCTGAAATTCCTGCATCGCCTTGGCTTCCATCAAGCAACTTACTTCCTAAACGCAGGGTACCTGTTTGGTTTCCTTGCGTAACCGAGCCATTCAAACTGAGTACAAAGGCTCCGCTTGCTTCTAAGCGTTCAAGGAGTCCTGAAACGTTGTGCAATTTAACTTCACCCAAAGATCCTTGACCTATCAAGATAGCATCGTTCAGGCCAATTTTAAGACGTACGGTTGGCTGGGCGTCTTGCGATGACAAGCGTGTGGGCAGGGTCATGCGATCAAATTCAAGATTGATATTCAGATCCTGCTTGAGCGCAAATAATGGCTGTTGTGCGGGATTTGCGATCAGAGCCACGCGCTTAAATAGGTCTGGAGAGACTTGAAAGGAGACCTTTCCGGCTTTCTCTAAGATAAGTTTGCCATCGCGAACCTCAGTGATAAGCTCCGCATGCATGTGCTTGCTGTCACCAGCTATCTGAACGGATGGGCCCGATCGAGTCAGAACGGTATCTAACCTCAGATTAAGTGTCGAGCCTAACGCTTCGGAAAGGATTCCTGTAAGTTTTGGATTTCCAATCGTTAGCAGTTGGTCAAAAACATCTACAGAAGCATTTTCAATATCTAGCTTAAGGCGTACGAGTCCTTGGTTTTCGATAGGAAGTGGAATGCCTGTAGAGTTAGGGAGTAAAGCTAAACGCCCTTCGGCATCCAAACCCTGCAAAGCACCTTCAACCGCAAAATGACCTGATAATTCATCTTGATGTGATAAGCCTTGAACTTTAGCTGTCGCGCAACCCTTGCTTAGGTCGGAATCGATAACTGCGACAATCTTGTCGAAGCTGACAAGATCCATGTCTGGGCCGCTAAGAGCGACGGACGCATCCTTAATGGAGAGGTGACCTGAGAAGGGGACTTGTAGATTGATTTTGCCGGAGGAGAGGTTAGATTTGTCTGTAACAGCTGAGGCGGTAATCGCTGCTGGAGCAAAGGCGCGGTGTAGATTAGAAACACCCTTTCCGTCCTGCACCAGATAGGCATGTAAGCCTGTTATCTCCGTGTTACCGATGTCGGTCGAACGAAAGGCTAAAGTTAGAGGGGAGATGTCGGTCTTTAGATTATCCACCGTAGCGACAATGCGGCCATCTGGATCCTTAACAGTGATCTGGTTCGCCTTTTGGCCGCCAAACCATGCTAGACTTAGATTTCCGATCTCCACGGTTCCCGAGGCATTGTTGTTGACTTTGCTAAGAATCCATTTTTTACCCCATTCACTACTAAACAGGGTGGGAAGTAGCAAAACAATGAGCAAAATTGCCCCAAACACTGCACCAAGTATGCGCAAGTAAAAAGTGCTTTTTGGCAAGGTGCAACCAGTACTACATATCGTAGGCTCAACAGGCGGTTGGGGAACGTGTTTTCCAGCTGGGGAATTGTGACGGGCCATTCCTCTCTCTCCTTTTGTCTAAAGCTCCCTATTCTAGCAATCTATTTACATTTAAAGCCAAGAGGATTTGCACCGCTCAAGCACTATTAATTTTAATTTTCATGGACTGCAAATCTTTGCTGTGTTGTGTTACTAAAAAAACAAAGCCTTTCGTTAATTATTTACTTGCTTTATATATACATTTTTTATAATATCTACGATATATTTTAATCTTATAGTAAGGAGTTCGTAATGCAACTTAACTTGGATTTGGGTCAAATAATACGTTCATTCAGCAATCAATCCAACACGCTAAGTGTCATCCCAAACTCCTCCATAACCCCTCTCGCAGCAATGCATATCCAGCAGGCTATTCGAGTAGAGAAAGAAAACGTCGATACTCAAAAAATCCTTCAGAATGTCGACTTAGATCAGTTGTTGCCAACTTTAAGCCAATGTCCGGCAGCATACCGCTTTATGTCGTTAAATTGTTTGTTTAAAAATCTTATAACGATGACTTTGAATAAGCACTTGAGAGGAGATAAGGCCAAGTTAGAATCGATTTTGATAGATTTGGGGTTTTTTATTACTAATCTCTATAAAGGGGAAGTTCAAGAAAAACAGTTAGCCTTTGATTCTCATAGTTTGAGAGGAATAGATATCTTAGCAGAGGAAAGTGAAGATGAAGAAATGAAGCGCTTTCTACAATCTCTACGCGAGTCTCTCCCACAAGTTATCAGCTCAAATTTCCCCACTTCTGTAAGGAGCGATTTTTATTGGGTTCCGGAAGACAGAAACTTTTTTAATGTTACAGTTTCAACACTTTTGGGGAATGGATCAGAGTTTCAAAATATAGAAGAAAAGGAACGTACGCGAGTCTACTTGGGTACGTTTTTCCCCATAGCGGCTCGTACAGCGTTCGAGACTGCACTATTCACTAGAGAGAAGATCTGCGAAAAGTTGAATGCAATTGTATTTCAAAAATTAGATAAATTTATTGATACCTCCGATTACTTTCCAGATAAAAAGAAGAATGGCGCGTGGTTGATGAAAAAGCGCTTACTTAGTTTTGCTACCAAATTAAAAGGCATAAATGAAGAGCAAGCCAAATTTTATGAATCCTGCGTAAAACCAAGTTTAGAAATTCTAGCACCATCCTATATGGCGGATTTGCTAAAGGAGGGTCAAATGAAAACCCTCAAAGATGAATTGGAAATTTTCTCATCTGAATGTGAAAAACTTTGTCAGTCCATGGTTGGTCATAACGATTTGGTGAGTGAAGCCTTGTTGATGTTCTATAATGACGTTGAACGTTATGAACTTTTCCTGATTTGGACTAATAAAACGTATGAAGGTAAGACGAGCTTTGTAAGATTTTTAAATGAGAATCGCACGGCGGTTTTAAAAGAAAAAAATCACGATGAGCATTGGAACAGGTTTAATGCTTGGCTGTACCGATATTCTCAATCTAATGGAATGGACGCCACATGGAAGAAAATTATCACAGGCCATGGGTCGCTAGGGCTAGACATGTCACCCGAAGTTTTGGCGCTGGCAGATGAAATATCTTTAGATTTGGAAAAAGTACGAGACCTCACGACAGCATTAAGATTACAAATTCGATCTCATGTCAATCTCGTGGAAAATTACCGAAATTTGGAAGAGACGAAGGTATTGATCTCTCTTGACGATACCGATAGTAGTATCGAGTCTATAGTGCAAGATCTCGCTTTTGAAAAACTGGGGGAGCAAAATCCTGTAGGATTTTCACCATCGATAAACATCGTGATAGATGAGCAAACCACAGAAGCGTCTTTAGAATCCGTTGATTCGCATAGTTATGGCGAATTAAATGAGATGTTTATGACAGCATTTCAAAAGTTCTCCTTGAGCCATCCTTTGGCAAAACAGGCATTCAAAGATGCAAAACAAGCATACAAGAATCTTATTGCAGAGCTTAGATTCCCATTGGAGGCGTCTGACTCAAATTCTCATGCCCATGCGTTAGTTCGCTTTACCTGTATTATGATGGAAGAAATAGCTACAACACTCATCTTAGAGAAAAATCAACCAGACCAAGATGACCTTAGATTTATAAGGCATAGTATTTTAAGAGACCTAAATCATAGTAATTTAAATCCAAAATTTATTGAGGTAGCATCGAGGGGATATCAGGTGGAGCAACGTATGAGATATCCGCATACGGACGAGACCTCTGACGAGAACCAGATGTTGACCACCTTGCGTCAACTCGTGCGAACAACTGCTCCTGCTGAAAGTACCGCACTTTTAAAGGGAATTTACACCTATGTGGAAGAGAATCTGAAGGCTGTAGGATCTATACTGGGTTTGGATGAAAATACTATCAAAATTAGAG
Organism: Chlamydiales bacterium; assembly: GCA_030679955.1. Lineage (GTDB taxonomy): Bacteria > Chlamydiota > Chlamydiia > Chlamydiales > JAJFMA01 > CAMFKD01. The sequence goes on from JAUXSF010000026.1 coordinate 147,737, forward strand.
CCAATCAGGAATCTAATGCAATAGACATCAACTTACCGAGTCAGATACTAGCGCACAGTCTAGCAGCAAGCTTAGATGAAATGCGCCTAGATATCGGTCAATTTCTATCCGCATATCCACCGTCAGATACCCCAACCAACAACTCCGTAGCTAACCATATCGCAGACGCCGCGCATTTACTGGATTTGGTTAAAAGCCGACTACTTAGAAGCTCTGAAATGAGTGCAGAGTATGCGGAGCTTTCAACTCTCTTACCTTTAGCGATTGAGTCGCTCATTATAGCTATCGCGGGTCGGCAAGGTGGGACACTAGATCTTTCTAAACTAGATCGAAAATCAATGGGCCATAACTTATTGGAGTTGTATAGCAGTAACAAAATCGCTCAACTACTCTCCAAGAACTGCGGAATTGGAGCTCAGTCGCACGTGAGATTCATGAGGGAAACAAGATCGCTTCTTTCCCTAACTCGCTACACTAACGTCCAACAAGCAACGAAGGGTAAAAAACTGGACCAAACGTTATTGAAGCAGGTAAAATTAAGTTCTACCTTAAGCTATAGCACAAATGCTCCTGTTTCGCAGGATGGTTGGATCTCCGTGCAGGGCACCCGAGCGAAAAGAACGAAGCATGCGCAGCGTGGTCTAAAAGGTGAGCTGTTAAATCGCACTCAAGGGGGAATTTTAATGGCCCGTGACCTGTTAAAGTTATTTAATACGCTTCACGCTTAACTGTCTTTTGGGTGGGCCTCATTGACTAGACAATGGGGTCCACTACACTTAATTCCTTCCCCTTTGCGCCTCTATACGACTTTGCGTTACATTCTTTCCTTTCCCCAACCCGAGCTTGATGCTCGCGGGATCTCATCTAGAGCATTACCTATATTTTAAATTTACTCACCATAAATAAATAATTTATATTATAATAATGTTATGGTAGTTTACTATAATTTAATTCGAGAGCAACTATGGATTCGCCAGTAAGAGAGCACTCGATTGTAATTGGTGCTATGCGTACATCGCAGGAAATCGAGCTTGTCGATGTAAGTGGTGGCCAGCACGTTCTAAGTCCTCAGCAAGAACAGATATCGAGTAAGTCAGATAGCGCAGCTTCTGCTGTGTTAGGTAAAGAGAGTGGTTCCACTCCTAAGGCAAAAACTGGACGAAGCAGACTTGGATCACCTGTCACGGCTGTCAGAAATATGTTTCAGGGAGCAAAAAACATCGTTGTTAGTGGCATAAGGGGAGCAGTTCGGACAGCTAGCGTACGGAGAGGTAGCACGCGGCAAGGAGCCCCTGTTCAAACTGCCCAAGCAACCAATGCTGCAGCCAGGGCTGAGCACGACCATCATTTAGGCAAGTTAGAATCCGGTTTTAATAATGTTGAAACCCAGCTCAAAAGACTTAAAGGGATGGAAGAGCGATTTCCTGACAAAGAGCAATTGGCTACCCGGCCAAACTATCAAATACTGCAGAAAAAATTGACAGAAGCAAAGGGCGAGCTTGCGGGGGCGATAGTAGAGATGAACAACTTACCTGCTGGCGATAAACAGCTAATTTTAAAGCAATTTCAGCTTAAATTTGCCGAATTTGAAGGTAATTTCACCTTTTCACAAGCTGCTGAACATTTATCAGCAGATGATTCAGCTGGTACAATAAAAAACTTCCTTGGAGATCTTGGAGAGATTAAAGGTGCCCGGGCGCAACTGGGAGCTGTCGACCATTCTGAAGCGATCTCGGCTATCCACGCTGAAAAAGGTCCTGACGCAAAGCCGCAGGTGACACTGTTATGCCCCTTGATGATAGATGGTATGGGGGACTTGGGAATCGCGATGAATGCTTTAAACGCTCTGAAAAAGAACACGACAGATGTCGATCTAAAGTTAGTCGTCATGGTTGGCTCGGGTCACGCAGCATCTGCTGAACAAATGAAAAAAGTTAAGCAAATGACAGCGAATAATCCCCAAATTGAAATAGTTGAAGTTCCTTTTAGTTATCAAACGGGGGGACCCGGGGGAATTAGTAAGGCAAGCCCTGAAGTGCAAGAACATATGAAACAGGTGTTAGGAAAAACGGATGTTTTGCTTAATTTACCAGTTGATTACCAACAGAATATGGGAGAGGTGCGCGAGCTAATGCCTAAAGAGTCCCGGGTTGTCATAGGCACAGAGTATGGCTTAAGAGAAGCCAAGGTGGATGGGGACGGCTTCGCACTTCCTGTAAAAAAAGGTTTGGAGGACTCTAAAATTGAATCCGGCCCTGGTAAGGCAGTTTACTTGCATGAGGGCAAGCTGTCTGAAGATGAGATTGTAACCTTATTGAAAGATAACCCTGATGCGATGTCAATCATTCCTACGCTGGCGACCTCCGCCACCAGTCAGGAGGCTATCGATACCTATTCCAAAGACAACAACTTAGCCGTTTTTTATTTAAATAAAGATACCCCAGCCAAAACCACTAAACTGTTCTTTGAACAGTATTTGGACATTCATAAGGATGATGCAAGAACACTAAATATTCTGGGTGATATCCCCCCAGCATTTCTTGCGGATAAGACTTTTCGGAAGCAGTTACACGAAAAATATGGGATTAGTGAGATCACAGTTGGCGGAAAGGGGAAGGAGACTACAACTATCAAATTATCTAGCAAGCAGGGTAAGTCTTTAGCTATACATTCGGGTTACGGTTTTCCCCCTCAGACCTTCAGGGCGATGTCTGAATTCAGCCTCCTTTCTTCAAAAGGCTTCACCAATTTAATGTTTGCTGCAGGGGACGGCAGCTTTTCTGATGCTCTGTCCTTGATGGTTAATTATTCTCAGAATCCTGAAGATCCGAATTTTGTAGCCTCACTACCTGTTTTCATTACTAGACTGCCATTTCATGAGACCAGTGTGAAAGAAATGATTCAGCTTTGTGGCGATATCGGTGAGCCACAGCTAAAAGAAGTGTTTGAAAAGCTTTCTCAGTTCAAGAACTTAGAAACCCTATCGCCCGAAGAGAGAAGTAACTTAACGCAACTGATGAATAGTAATGAGGTGCGCTTGGGCTTGGCTAGATTAGCAAAAAACATTGCAAGTGAGCATAACTTCTCTCGCACTATTCACGACCATGTTGTCAGCGAATTGGGCGAAGTAGCTAACGCTAAAAAAGCTTCCGCGGAAGCTGCTTCTATGGTCCGTGGCGGTGCCTAGTCCCTAGAGAATAAACCGAATAGTTTCTCTTTCAAGGACTTCTTACTTGCATCCAGATCATAAACAATTGGCTGCATAAAAAAAATGGGGGGCTGTCCATTAGAATAAAAGCTTGAGATAGTTTTAGAATTTGAGCTAAGGTCGCCTTCAACTTGTCCGAATTCGCTTTCGTTTATAGCTTGAATTTTTGAGCCTTCTTTGTAAAACCAGATTTTTTCGGCGTCGGATTTTTTAACAATTACAATTAGGTTTGTATTTTCTCTTAGGATCTTAAAGACTTCTCCTACGATTTCTCGAGTCTTCTTATCACCTTTCTTACCCACGCTTGCTGCAAAACATCCGACTGGTTGCTCTTCGTCATTCTTTTGGATGTCAGTAATACCAATGGCTACGAAGCGCTCACTTTTTGACATAACATTTTGGTAGAACTGAGATGAGCTATTCATCGCTTCCATGAGGAGACTCCTAAATATATTAAGATTTTGAACCCGGTATTTTTACATCGTCCCAAAGAAAAACCGTCCATATGTTTCGTATAGAGAATTGTTCCAAAGTTGTTTTCTCTTTTACCTTTTGTCGTGATAAAAGTCTAGATAGTAAACTTTTCTTCTTTTCTTTAACAGGTTCGATATCAATGCTGGAGCGACCTTTTAATGGTGTTACAGTATGCATTGTCTTGTGATTATGGAAGAAGATGGCGGCATTACAAGCATGAGAAATCTGAAATGCTTTTTCATAAATGGGTTCTTCACCCATGTGTTCCATGTCATCATTTCTATTCTCCTCGCTGGCTAGTTGAGTTGGTGCAAATAAGATATCCCCACCTTCCCATCCGGAGTTAGAATCCAGCGGGTCGTCAATTAAATTGACCATAGTCCATGTGGTCATGGGATCTTTGTGCCAATTGAGAGGATCAATGACTTGATCTTTTGGAATAATATAGCGACCGCAGTCCATCCAGATTTTATGCATTCCGGTGAGTTCTAGTTCCTTGCCATAACGCTGTAACACTACATGGATAGTCTTTTGAACGATCTCTCGAAGTTCTTCACTAGGCCCTTCAAGTTCAAGGCCATGGTAGCGCTCTTTCGAAAAGGGAGCCTCGATGTTTTCAACGTTACCTTCGCTATCATACGTCACATGTAGCAGAGAAACGGTAATCAGATAATCACGATTTCCGCCCTGTTTTGGCTCACCCGGAATTGTTCTAAGGGCTTCCTGCAAGGACGCTAGATGTTCTGGCTCAAAGATACTCTTCACTTGAAAAAAAGGTGCGTCTCTGTCTTTTGGAAGGGCTTCTAATCCGAAATCAGAGGTGTAATTGCTTATGATTGTACTCGCACCATCCATAATTCACCTTTAAACTGAGAGTTTTAATTTTATAATGATTTTACTGTAAATAATAATTAAAGTAAATGTTAATTTTAAATAAGTAAACTACACTAAACGATCTAGTTATCATAAATAGTTATTTTATTTTATAATAGATAAAAAGATGGCGGTGAGTTTATGGAAGGTAACATGCATGTCCAAGGCGATCGCCTGCAAAATTATGCCAATCAGACAGGGGAGACTCCCGCGAAGCTACAAATCTACCGAAAGCGGAGCGGGCAGGGCTATGACGTAGAGGTGCTGAAGAAGAAGTCGGGTCTAGCCAAGGTTGCGCAGAATGTGTTTATGAAGATTAAACATATTGGGGATGAGAAGCTTAGTGCTGTTGAAACCTCGACAATATTGTTCAAAGCGGCAGTAATGCAGCAAGCTGAGAAAACTGGACACCAGATAGAAGTCAAGACTCCGGAGGGAGCTAACCCGGAGGAACTTCCTAAAACTCACGGTGTTGATCTAGCAGCCAACGCTCTATTAAGGGCTGTAGAAGGTGTTGCTCTTTCAAAAGTTTCCTTTCAGTACGATACCTCTCACAAAGAGAAATTGCAGGGGAAGGGGGTCGACGTCTCTCAGGCTCTACCGCTACTGATCTTAGAGAGAGAGGATATGGTAGCTGAGAAGGCTGAAAACATTACAAAGACCCTATCCACGATAAGTGAAAGCCTAAAAGATTCCGCCACTGAAAAGGCGCCCACCTCTGCACCAGGAAAAGCAGCAGGCTTAATGACGACTGCAGAAAGTTTAGTGGGGCAGTTAGACAAAGTTCCACAAGCCTTTAGTGATGCCTGGAGATCCGTCGATAAAGCGTCCATCGTCAAAACTGAAATCGTTGATGGAAAAGAAGTATCAAAAACTCTTTTTGATGGGCGCGAGACTGTGAAGGAATGGAATAGGGAGAGGGAAGCTGGCTTAATTAGTGACGCCCAAGAACGGCTAGAATCTAAGGACTTTCCTCCAGGCTTCTCAATTAGGACGAAAGAGCAGTATGAAAAACCCTCCGATTATCAGCCACCACTATTGCAAATGATGAAGCACCTAGAAAAGTACGGTGGCCCGGAGATTGAGTCCGAGGTCCGAAGTATATTTAGCTCCGAAAAACCAAAAGTAAGCAATGTTATGAGCGACAGCTTGCAGGCTTTTTTAAGGCTGCCAGTTACGGAGCGCAGAGATCCCAAGCCTGCATTGCTGATGGAAATGATGCAATATATTGAAAGTGACCGAGCCCTTAAGGTAAGGGATGTCGCGCGAAGTGGATGGGCAAAAGAGTTCCTAGCTGTGTTTGCGGAACAAAAGCTGACTCCAGAACAAGCAACAAAATTTAAAGATCGCTTGCAATCATCGGACTGGAACACCAATACCGATGCGGATAAATGGGCTAAGGAATGGTTGGATTCCGACCCAACAATTTCAGAGGATTTCCAACGTTCGTTACGTTTGCTTAGCCAGGACCATTCTACCGGCATGTATACTCATGCCACCAAGTTAGAGCATACAGCCAGCAAGAGAAGTGAAGGAATTCGATTCGCAGAAGACACGGCTCCGAAGAGCTTTTCCTATAAGTTCTTACCGGAAGGAAAGATGAATATGGTCATCAGCCAAAAATGGCTGATGCATCACAAAGAGACTGGATCAACCGATGACGAAACTCAGGTGGGATCCCTAAACCTTCAAGGTGTTTGGGAATTTGACAGCGGAGCGAAAATTCAAAAGGCGTCCTACGAAGCCCGAAATCTACAGGTCGATGGTGAGAGCATAAGAAAAGCAGCTAACAATGCCGTACCACAGCCGCCATCGCCAGAAACCTAAGGCTGGCAGAGAACTGCAACTAACGTCTGATAATTGATGTTATGTCTATTATCGCCGGGTGTGAGACCAATTTCGAATGGTCTGGATTGTGAATAACAGCGGCCTGGGAAGCATCTTATCTATTCTACCTCGTAACGACAGCAACATCCCTTCTGGTGTGTAGAACAAAACACCAACTAGTGCACACACTGCGAGCGCACTAACAACGCCGACTTCTTGATCCTGGGTTTGAGGAAGCCTTGCACTTACCCATGTCCAAATTTTCGCCGGTCCGCTTAATGGTTCAGCATTATCGTTTTCGGCAACGAGGTCATCATTAATTTGCTCGTCGAGTTTGCTTTGATCTTCAAAAATCCACAAAGCCAGACAAGCGCTACTTATTAAAATCGAAGCTATACTTAATGGTACGGCTGGATGTTTGCGACAATATCTATAGAGGTTCTGAGAAGCTTTTGAGGTTCTCTGGGCTAGTCGCATTTTGGACAAAGATATTAAAGAGACGTCCTTTATGAATTTCAGTATTCTACTGGAGTTGGATGGTAATTTAATGGGCTTCACCCATTTATGGAAAAGGTCTATTCCCCATTGTGGCTTAATACACATAGCTGTGGTTGCAACGATTGCGCAGCCACCAAGTCCTAAAGCTACAGTTGAGTTTAACCAAAGGTTTTGGAAAGTATAGGCATCGGAAATACCTTGGCTAAGGTCAACAGCCGCTTGAAAACGCAACGATTGTAATGCCCATTTTACAGAAGCAGGTGCGAGAGCAATAATCACACTGAGACCTAAAAGTACCCCCTCAAGTGACGCTGTTACCGCAAAGGCACCAGCTCCTACGAAACGTACAGGTTGAAAAGCTTCACCCCAACTTAAGGCGGGTGTGGAAATCTTTTGGTTAACCCAATCAATTACATTTTCTGCACATATTTGGTCTGGAACTAAGGTGTAGAGATCTTTGTCTGCAGGTTTTACTTCAAACCCTATCTTGTCAGCCCAATTTAAAATTCGCATAAATGGAAACCAAGTTATTTTTGTGATAAGTAAATTTCAAATTTTCACTTACCAATTGCGCATCAAAAAAAAGTTCTTTTGCGCGGTATAATAATTATTTATTATTAACGTGTCACGATAAAGATACGACCTTAAAACGGAAACTTAAAGAAGGAATATCAACGTACAAGACGCAAAGAAGGTACAGAATATATTTCTCTAATGTACAGGTGTCTCTTAGCGCCCTTGCCCTGTCTACCCTATTAAATGTTCTTCAAGCTAGACAGACAATAATTATTTTGATATAATCCATTTAGATTCAACGAACAAACTCGGAGCGTCATGAACAAGTAATCCTCCCCCTACCTTTCTTATTGGTAATGTTCAATGGAGGATTTATGACGTGTCAATTGATTAAGCTCACATCTGTCCACAAATCTTTTGGTTCTAGGCCGCTTTTTTGCGATCTAAGCTTGAGCATCAATCGCGGTGATCGAATGGCATTAATCGGCGCAAACGGTTGTGGCAAGTCTACACTTGCACGAATGATGGCGGGCTTGGAGCCTGCAGATAGCGGGAGTGTATTATTCGCAGACTCTGACATATGCTACCTGCCACAAGAGGTTGACTGCTCACTTACGATTTCAGTCGATGGATACTTACAATCTATCTATGGCGATCTGTTGCGAATACAGAAACAGATGTGCGAGCTAGAAGTGATTATGGCTAGCGACTCCCCTCATAACCTAGAAGCTATGCTGGAACGCTATGGAGCACTGCAAGATCTATTTCAAAGACGAGGTGGTTATGACCTCGATCATCGCTTTGATAGGATTTTGACAGGCCTAGAGCTGACATACATTACCCGTGATCGTCCAATGGTATCCTTGAGCGGTGGAGAGCAACGTCGAGTTGCTTTGGCGGCACTGCTATTGCGCTCGCCAGATTTATTAATCCTGGACGAGCCAACCAATCACCTGGATAGCAAAGCCTTAACCTGGCTCGAGGAGTACCTACGCAGCTATCAAAACGCTTTGCTGATCATTAGTCATGAGCGAGATTTTATTAACCGTACCACCAATGGCATTTTAGAGATATCTAAAGAACAGACTCTGACGTATTTTTCAGGATCTTATGATGACTTTGTTATCGAGCGCGATCGACGGTATGAAGAGCAAGAAAAGGCTTATGAAGAATACAAAAGCGAGCTCAAAGAGCTTTATGGATGGCTCAAAAAGCAGACATACGGTTTAGCCTCCCCTGTGGCTTCCAAGGACAGCAACAAGATGGCCTATGATCGTCATGGCGAATCCGTCGCTAAGATGCACGCACGTCGGATCGCCCAAACTAAGGTTAGACTGGAAGAGTTAGAGCGCAACGTTGTTGAGCGCCCTGCTAGACGTTCATGGGCAAGCATGAACTTTCAGGCGTCTGACTTAGTCAGCGAACGAGTGATTGAAGTGGAAGGCGTATCCAAAAGTTATGGTAACACTCCCCTGTTCCATAACCTTAGCATAAGTGTAAAAAAAGGAGATCGTATCGCGATAAAAGGCGCTAATGGTACGGGTAAAAGCACGTTAGCTAAGATCATTTGCGGTCTAGAAGCGCCCGATAGTGGCAATGTCAGAATAGCACCAAAAGCACGAGTGGTGTATCTCGAGCAGGATTGGCAGAGCCTGATTGTGACCAATACAGTGCTGGAGGAGTATCGATCTGTTCGGGGATGTGTTGAGGATAATGAATTGCGCGCGGAATTACACAAATATGGTTTGTTTGTTGGGCAAGAGGTGTATCAGCAGGTTCAAAGCCTTAGCAGTGGCATGAAACAGAGATTAAAACTTGCGAAGGCTCTAGCTAGAAAACCGGATGTACTTATCCTGGATGAGCCAACGAATCACTTAGATCTTGCCAGCGTGGAAAATCTAGAACGCGCCCTAAAAGCATTTGCGGGCACGCTAATCTTCATTTCACATGATCGACGGTTAGTTCAAGCGTTAGCGACGGGGTTAGTTGTATTCGATCTCTAGGGTAACTGTCGACGTGATGTTTTGTTCTTGTGGCATAACTTCTGTTTTGGCTGCTGCCGCATTCATAGACATTTCACGGTAGGCGTAGTGGTAGTATGGGCCGCTACCATTAAAGGGAGCGACGGTAACGCGTGCGATTAGGCGCTGCTTAAGCCCTAAAGCTGCCAAAGCAGCATTCGCTTGTGCTTGCGCATCCTGAATAGCATCGGTGATAGCCGTGTCGTGTGCGTTGCGTAGAATCTCATCGTCAGGACGCTGAACGAGGTTCTGCAAGCGATTAGCGCCAGCTTTAATTGAAGCATCGATCAACGCACCCGCTTTATCAACAGGAGCTGAGAAGGAAATCGAGTTAAAACCGGTATAGCCTACAACAACAGCCGGGCTACCTGTGCTCCATTGTGGTGTAATATTGATGCTGCCGGTTTGGAGCTTTTCGACCTTCTCTTTTTTCAGCATATCGATTACTGGTCTTATCTGCTGTGCGAGAGCCCTTTGGACTTCTTGGGCAGTTTTGCCTTGAACTTCGACACCTAACTCGACATCACTAATAGTCGCCATCACCTTGGTCTTACCTTGGCCGACCACAGACAGAATTCGGTAGTTATGAAGATCTTCATCAGCAGATAACGGTGCTAATAGTAACGTTAAGGCTATGGCCAATCTCTTCATAGTCATTCTCCTGGTAAGACAACCTATAAGATAGACGGGCTTTCCTGACAATGGAGAATTAGACCTTCTTTTATGCCTTGACGGCCATATCTTTGCGTTTAACTCCTCTTCTTACATATTAGAAAACATCGATTTGTGATGCCGAAGAATTCCAGTCAGTTTCAAAATCTAGCGAGGATATGGGCGACCATGATGATGAAAGAATATCGGTGGTGGAGAGGCTCTCGGGGGATGACATGTCCGAGGACATGGAGCTCGATGGACTCATCAGCCAATCCTCATCACTCATAATCTCACTAGTCTTCTGGGGAGAAACACCGTCTCTATCGTGTAGCTTGCACTTAAGTGTACGCTTTGGACGATATGTAGCGGTATACCTTTGCCCATCTGGAGAAGGAAGCTCATAAAGAGGGCTTGTCGGCTCTTTGTTTGGGCCATCTAACTTACTATTTAATCCACCTTGTGAGACAAGCGTTTGTTTAGCAAGAATGGTGGTTCGCTCCAAAACTTTTCTATTTTCTAGCTTTGTAGGATTGCAAACGCCCAGAATACCAACTGCGACCTCTAGTTTGTCCCTAATTGCCGCACGCACTGCCTTCGGAAGTCTTTGGTTGCTATTGGTAGCATGACCATTAGTATTGCTGAGATGTGAACTGAGGCGTGGTCCAAAGATGCCTGTTTCACCTATGTATAACTTGTTTACCACTTTAAAGACGTATAGAGCGCTATGTACTGTTCTCCATGAGGTAGGAATATCAACTTCGATGTAGTCCAACTTTTCATTATATCGCAGCTGACACCATCGTTTTGGTTCAGCATGTTCCAGGTCTGTGATTGGAGTTAAGGTGTTTCGGTACTCTTCCGCTAGCGGTTTGAGGTGGTCCTCACGGAGCCTTCCTCCCCCACCGTTCTTAAGTGGGCTACCAAAATCAATCTTTGGATCGCCATTACCTCTGTTGCGATTATGCTCGGCTACTTTTGCGACGATGTAGGATGTTTCGTTTTGTCTTGCTGTTTCATACGAGCTGCAGAGGTGCAGTGGAGCGACAAAGACGCGCTTGCCTTGTAACCATGCTTCCCCTAATGAGCGCTTACCATCAGTTAATTCTTGTTGGTATCCTGCGAGACGCGCTTCTAAATCATCTGTTCGACCGATGAGAATACGCCCATCTTCACTGATTGCTACGTAAATAAGATAGCCCAGATTCTTCCATTTTTCAGGGCAAGTAATGTTAGCGGAGCCATCAGTGTTTCGTTGTACTTCGATGAAGCAGTCAGGCCAATCTTCTTTAGGATTTTCAACTACCTTACGTTTTGGTGTTATAACAGAGCGTGGAGTTGCTACATTAAGTGTTCGACCTCCTATTATCTCAGTGGTAATGTGTCTCTTTGGAGTAGTAAACTGAGTTAGAACATTTGTAACATCCAAAGTTGGAGCTATATTCTCTTGGTAGCTACTCCCTAACCGTGGCATCATCGGTGGTGAATGCGGTGGAGTTAAACAGCTTGAGAGCATGCTTTCAGAATAGATTTCGTTACCGGGCTTTTCTCTTTTAGCACGCTTTGCACTCCTATAATTAGAAGGAGAATTAGGCCATGCTATATCGGCATATCTCTTGCTTCCTGATGTAAATTCAATTGGTATTGTAGGCATGCTGGATTGCAGAAAAAAGGAAGGATAAGATTCAGGAAAAGTCATTTTTTTAGATCTTGAAAAGGCATGTGTAAATATTTTTCAACGGCGGGCGTATTCTAGGGCATGACTTATTTTAAAACAAGCAGCACTACCCAATAAAATAATGCTATTACACAAAAATGACCTTAGACTGTAGATTTCGTGACGAAATCTGGAGAACGGCGGTCATCTGGCCTTCTCAAAAGTTTATATTAGGCTGACACCTTTCGATTAGAAATCAAGAGAGTCATCAATAATAGGCGAATCACCCAAGCTGCTAAAATCGCTCGAATTGCTGGCTAGGTAACTATCATCGCTCGTATTAGTTGATCTGGAGACAGTAGCCGTTCCGGTATTATCGCTATTTGCACCCGTGGTTGTGTTCGATGTGAGGGATTCTGTAGCTACCTTCTCTACTCTTGACATCAGATTACATTTAAGGGTCCGTAAACTGGTTATAGTCGCAAGGTGCATAGGGCCTTTAGGAGATTTCAGTGCCCGTAAGGGACTCGTTGTAAGGCTATCAGGCGGCACTTCTGTTCTTTTATTCAAGCCACCATCTTTAACCAGCGTCTCCTTTGCAATAATCATTTGGGCTTCGTGAACCTTTCTCTCCAGGAGTTTGGTTGGGTTGCAGACCCCGAGTATCCCTAGAGCTACCTTTAGATCAGCCTTCAGGGCTTTTCTAATTTCGCGAGGCAACAGTTGGTTACTATTAGTGGCATTACCGTTGGTGTTGCTCAGGTGTGAACTGAGGCGCGGTCCAAAGAGACCTGTCTCCCCTATGTACAATTTCCCCACGACATCAATCACATAAACTGCGCTATGCAATCCCTTCCATTCAGCGGGGATGTTCACTTCGATGTAATCTTCTTCTTTATTATATTTCAGTTGGCACCATAGCTTAGGTTGAGCTGCAGCCAGGTCTGTGATTGGTTCTAAGGTTTGTCTATACTTTTCGGCTAGAGGCTTTAGGCAATCCTCGCGCAATTTGCCGCCGCCACCATTTTTTAACGGACTACCGAAATCAATGGTTGGATCACCATTGCCACGATTGCGATTGTGATCAGATTCTTTCGCAACGATGTAAGATGTTTCATTCTGTCGTCCTGTTTCATAAGAGGAGCATAGATGTAAAGGCCCAACGATAACGCGTTGTCCTTGTACCCAGGCTTCGCCCAACGAACGTTTTCCTTTCGTTAGCTCTTTCTCATATCCTTTTAAACGCTTTTCCAAATCCTCTGTGCGGCCGATAAGTATGCGGCCATCGTCGCTTATCGCCATATAAACAAGATATCCAAGATTCTTCCATTTCTCTGGGCAGGGAATCTTAGCAGAGCCGTCGGCTTGACGTTTCACTTCGATAAAATCCTCGGGCCAATCCGCCTTTGGATCGGTCACGACTTTGCGTTTTGGGGTTTTTACAGAACCTGGTGAAGCTAGTTCCACTTGATGCGGACCAAACTGCACGGTCTTAACATTCCTGGGGGCTGGAGGAGGAGGTTGTGGCGCATTCATTACATCAGTCAGTATGTTCAAGACGTCTTGAGGTAATGGTGGAATCCACCCCGTTTCCTCTTCGCGAACTTGATCGACAAAGTAGATCGGCTGGAGATCAGCAGGCTCCGATTCTGGCTCAACCTTGATCTTACGCACTTTTATATTGGTTCTGGGCTCTCCTGCCTCATCTCTATAGCGCTTTCCCGGAGACAATAAAACGGCGGTATTGTCACCATAAATGGGGTTCTCTTTCGTTGAAGAGTCAAACAAAGAGGTTACCCGCGATGCAGCTCTAACAGGTGAGTTCGGAGGAGTAATATAGCTATCTGAAGAAAATTCAACGGAAGGTCCAGCTCTAGATAAAAGCATATTTTAATTTACCAAGTTATGCGTGAAATAATAAGTTAATGCTTATTATTTTACAGCATAACCAGTTTTACAACAAGAATCTCTACTCTGAAAGAATTGCTCTATAATAGGAATAACTTTTTTATATAAATGGATGCGAGGCCGATGCAAAGCGCAATGTCATCAGCTTAAGCTATTGGTAGATCTTGTTCTCAGCGGATAGGCAAAAAGCAGCCGAGATCCTGAAAATGGAAGGGGCTATAGACTAGTGATCGTTAGGATAGAATGGTTCGATATGAACGGTAACGTCGCGAACGGCGGGCCAATCTTTCTGGATTTCAGCACGCACCTTTTGACTAATGCGGTGGGCAGCATCGACTGTCATTTTGGGATCTACTTCAATATCGATATCGACATGAGCATCTGGCCCATATTGTTGGATACGAACCTTTTCAGTTTCAGAAACACCTTCGACACGCAAGGCAGCCGAGCGAACGATGTCGAAGAATTCTTCATCAGGAGCTCGGTCTATCAGTTGATCAAGATTTCCTTTGGCTGCTTTGATTCCAACACCAATCATGAGCAATGCGATGGTCATAGCACCCACAAAGTCTAGGTCCACGCTCCAAGCTGGAACAATAGCGCCTATCCCCAAAGCTAAAGCCGCAACGGCGCTATTTAGGGCATCCAAACGATAATGCCATGCATCTGCAGCTAAAGCGGGGCTATGATGTTTCTTGGATGCAATAATGGTGAGTCTATACCCTAATTCAAGCAAGCAAACAGCGATTACCGGAATAACCCATGCGAATTGGTGAAGTGGTTCCTTCGGCTCATGGTTTAATAGACTGTTTGCTTGTTGGAATAAAACTACACCGCCTAAAATAGCAAGTAGCAAACCAAGCTGAAGGCCGCCTAAAGGCTCAAAACGTCCATGACCAAACGGATGATTCTTATCGGGTGGACGGCTCGCGACACGAATGCAGACAATAAGAAATAGTGTGGATGCTACATCCATAATACTTGCTAGAGCATCTGCTAACAAAACGGAGCTGTTGAATGCTGTATAGCCAAGAAGTTCTATAAGAATAACACCGGTGCGAAGGGCTATTCCACCGAGGGAGGCACGAATGAGGCTTTTCTTTCGCAGGGTTCGTTCGCGCGACACTTCTTGTGGCGGTTTGATTGGATCGGGAAAGCGACTTGTCATAGCGTGCCAAAAAAGCGATCGCCGAAATCTCCCAATCCAGGAAGGATGAACTTACGATCGTTAAGTTTTTCGTCTATCTGGGCGGTGATGATCTTGACAGCTGGGAACTCTGATCTCAGAGCCGCTAGCCCTTCAGGTGCTGCAACAACGGAAACAAAAATAATTTGTGCTTCGGCAGCTCCTGCATGGATGAGTGCTTGGATACCCATAGCCCCGCTGCCTCCGGTGGCGATCATAGGATCCAAAAGGATAACATCATCCTGAGGATTAATCTGCGGCAGCTTTGTGTAATAGCTGTGGGGGATAGCTGTATCTTCATCGCGCTGAGCGCCGATCATGCCCACCAATGCATCGTCAAAAAACTGTAAAAAGGTAGGCAAAAGAGCTAATCCAGATCGCAAGACGGGGGCTAGAATTAGCCTTCGACTAAACTTGACACCCTTGGTCTCGGCAAGCGGTGTATGGATGGTAATTTGCTCATAGCCCAAGAGCTTTGAGGCATCCGCTGCTAGTATAGAGGCTAACTTGTGTGTAGCACGACGAAAGTCTACCATGCTGGTTCTAGCATCGCGCAAAATAGTGATAAGAGATTCTTTCATAGCCATCCAAAAAGTTGCCTACACCATAACAATGTAATCCCTTTGGAAGCCAGAAAAAACAACGATGAAAATGAACATTAGTGGACCAGATTTCTGTCCACTTCGTCCACTCGGTCCACCTTAATTCAAATTCTCGACAGCTTCACGAACTGCCTGAACATAGCCACTAAAGTTACTTTGAAGATCCTGTTCCGTAATATCATAAATGATATCGGGTGTGACTCCCAGATTTTCGATAGGGTTGTTGTCGATACGTTCAGCAATAGAGGCGGTGTAATGAATCGATGCGACACCGAATGGATTGTAGTAAGAACACCCTTCAACGTAGCCGCCCGCCCCAGCTGTTTTGGAGCCGAACAGCGTCACACGCTTGTTATCCTGCAAGATAGCTGGCAAGAAGTCGCCGCCAGAGAAGCAAAGGCGGTTAACTAACAGCAAAATGGGCTTGGTATAGCGTGTTTCGGGATGATGGTTAATACAGTCGACACCGTATAGATAATAGGGCTTTGTTAGAGTGCGTCCATCATTCCACTCATCGATGATGAAGCGGAAGAAGTTAAGCATGAATAACGATGTTTGGTAGTTTACCGGATACCCTTCCATGGTATCACCTAGGACAGCTCTGGCATCATCATCGCTACGAACGTTATCAAACATTTGTTCGTAAAGAAGGGCAAAAGCGACATCCTCCTGGGTGATTGTCATACGATGCTTAGGAGTGTGCAATGGCTGGTCGGTCAGCAAGGATGCTAAGCCGTACAAGTAGAAGACAGAGCCACCGGGGTTGTTAACTTGGTCGATAACCAACGCGGAACTATGCTTTTCTAAGTAGGCGATAATCTCAGAGAAGGCTTCAACTTCGTAAGCGCCACCAGCGTAGCTAGGGATGCGTACATAACCAATTTTTTTGCGCGATGGTGTTTCGAAGAGATAGGCGTAAAAAGGCACCGAATCATCTGTTTGCCAAAGTATTTTGCCTAAAGGAGGAATAAAGCTCTTACGTGAACCCATTTCGTTGGGGTCTAAACAAGCGGTTTCTGGCGTGCAGGTTTTCATAGCGGTGTCAAGCCAGGGAATGCTCATCTTCTTTTGAAAGAATGGCTGACTAGATAACGCAGGTTTACCCAGCATCGCTCTATTCGCACTCAAAGATTTAAATGGCAAATCCTTAATTCTCTCTGGACCGTAGTCCCAAATGATTTGGTAAGCGGTAATCGTGTTGGCTTTGTGGGAACGTACAGAGATGGTTACTGGTCCGCGTGGCACTAAAAGCCCCATAGAGCCAGCTCGCGAGGTTAAAAAGAACTCCGCTAACGCTTGATCGGTATCGGGGCTTGCGTCCCCTACTTCTTTCTCACGTAGCTCTTGAATGACTTCTGCTGTTGGTCGACCGTCAAAGGTCACAAGTTCGTCGCCTATTTGGAAAGGAAATGAGCGCGATGGGAGGCGGGCGCGGTCAATAAAGGTAATATAATACTTACCACCAGCACCATAAACGCGGAAAGGTAGAGAAGCCCATTCTGTAGACCAGAAGATGACTCCAACGTGGTAGTCCTTGGTAGATTGGAAAAACTGGCGGACACTGCGCTGATAGGCTTTTGTCGAGATGTCTTCACTTAACCGAATACGTTCCTTGGCCAGCTCAATTTCCGTGTCTAAGTCCCAATCGGCATATCTTTTTTTCCAGTCAGCCGGCGCATATTTCACATCAAAAGTATTGTGGATGAACTCCAGGTCTCTGACCATGCGTTCACGGACTCCCTTTTCTGTCAGTCCCGCAAACAACATCAGTGGCGTCAGAACAACGCAAACTGCTAAAGTTCTAATACCCATTTTCCCTTCTCCGTTAAGTATACAAAATTACCTAGAATGGATAATTATAACGCTACCAACACTTTGCGTCACCTAAAATGAACATTGTGACTCTTAGTCGGCTTGCTAATTAGCAGTTACTTGTTTGCATCCTTTGGCTCTTAATAGTTGCTGTGCTATAAGGCGAGGCATTGTTATTTGATGGAGCCTATTAATGGAGCGTACAGGCGCGGGCCTATTGGTCCAAGCGACGGTTGACAACCAAAAGTATTTTTTGTTAGGTCGAGATCGCCGAGATACTTGGTCCGATCTAGGTGGTCAAAAGAGAATTGGCGAAGCAACGATTCAGACTGCTGCACGCGTAGCTTTTCACGAATCGCGGGGTGTTTTGGGGGACATGGGGAGAATTACCCAGCAACTAAGGCGTCATGTGATTGAAACTGTTACACATAAAACCTACAGACTTTTTGTTTGTGGATGGCCATTTATTGAACTTCCGGCCAAAAAAGGCCAAAAGCATAAGTTGAAATGGATTCCAGTCGAAGAGGTCTACAGAGCGGTAAGCAAAAGCTCACTGTTTAATCGCGTCAAAGTTAGGGGCAAGTATCTGCGCGAGAGAATTGTGGAGATGGTTAGTCGCAGCAAAGCTTATCATCATTTCCTAAAGCATAACCCTGAGCTAGTCACCTGTCACCCTATCAACAGAGTGATTATAGGAACGCGAAACAATGGTAAGAACCTTACACAAGGAATTGTCCCGTTGGTGGTGTTGCATGACGAGAACGGCAGGATTTCCAGAATCATTGCAGTAATAAAAAACGGCAGCGCTGTTAATGAATTGCAGTTAGAGGACCGTTCCTTCCTGAGTCCTGAATTCCCTGTTGGTATTTATGGCACGATTTCTAACCTTGCACGCAACGTGCTGACCACCTCACGCCTGACGACTCATGAACGGTGGGCTGTTTGGCTGACCTTGCAACGCGAGGAGTCATTTATTCGGCGTGCGCGACGAGAGATCCTTGATGTGCGCTGTCAGCTAGGCCTTGTCTCTTTTCACGAAGCGAACCTGATACAACATCCGTTGGCGGTATAACCCATGCTGGAGATTAGACGACTAGATCTGAAAACGCTGCCTGAGACAGAACAGACCGCTTTTGCCTATATGTCCGGCAGTTACACACAATACACAGAAGTCATACCCCACGTTACTATTGGTGCGTATTGGGATGATAAGCCTGCAGGTATCCTTGCAGCTAGCTATATACCTATAGCCAAAAAGGGAGAGGTTGAGCTGCTCTTTGTGCTAGAGCCATACCGCAGACGAGGGATAGCCTTAAGGATGCTTTTAGCCTTAGAAGAGATCCTTCGCGACGAATTAGACTGTTCCGTTTTAGTATTATCCTATTCCGGTGACAACCCCGACAAAATACCCCTAGAACATGTACTGCGACTACATAACTGGCGTCAACCCACGCTTCTACTGCGACGCTATTACTATAATGTGCAAGACTTCCATGCATCCTGGTTTGAAAAGCCGCGACTACTTCCCCCTGATGTTTCACTACATTCCTGGAGCGAACTGAAGGATGTAGAAAAGCACAGGCTGGAGGTTCAGGCAGCCCAAGGTGCCTATCCTTATGCTGTGTATCCTTATGGTAAAGGTGGGCTTCCCGAACCTATCAACAGTGTGTTCTTAAGGCACCAAGGTAACGTGATAGGATGGCTTGCAACACATAGGCAAGATGCTGAAACAATTGTTTACTCTGGTCTATATGTACATCTAGACTACCGTAGTAAGGGTTATAGCATGCTCCTGATGGCCGAAGGAATCAAGCGGCAAAAGGACTCACCAGTGCCTACAGCTATGTTTGAACTGAATGCCACGCAAGTTAGCGAAATATGGCGTCGCTTTGTTGCTGGTAGCTTAGCTCCCTTCGCTTTCAAGCAAACAGAAGTTTTCACGACATGGAAGGAGCTACGCGAGAACCTTGGAGAGTAGCTCCGTCAAGAGTTTAATGCGTGATGCATCAGACTTCTCCAATAGCTCCACCAACTCATCAGGAACCTGATTTTTCACACATTGCGGACGGTAGTCGAGGTGAACACCACTGAGAATAACCGTTCCCTTGCCTACTTGGCATTGGATAATCGCAGCCAGGGGCTTGTCCCCTGCATCCTGGTAAGAGCCCAAGACGTTTATAGAAGGTTCAAAAAGGTGAACGTCTCGAAACGAGCAACCGCCGTTATAGTAAATATGTAAGGTTTGCCCTTGAATATTTACCAAAGCTGCTTTTCCAGATTCTTCGCTGTCGTAACGATAACGCCCTAAGCCATATACAGGTCCCTCAGCCAGGCCTGGGAAAAATGCCAGCTCCCGAGTTCCTTTGACTTCTAGAGGATGACCATTTTCGAATAGCACTTCCCCAGCTCCAAAGTAAGCGCCAGCGCAAATACCCAAAAAGCCCCCGCCACTATTAACAAAATGGCGCAGATTGTTATTTCCAGCACCTGCAAGATCCTCATGGTAAGGAACATCTCGTCCGCCAGGTAATACAAACAGCGCTGCATCATCAAAAACATCGCCTTGGATAACAGCTGCAGCATTCACAGAATTAACCTGATAGGTGCTGGGAAGACAAGCGCGCAAGGAAAGCAACGTTTCCTTAAAGGACAAAGGACCAACGCCCCTGTCTTTGTAGATAAGTACATATTTTTTTGATGTCATGCTCACAAGATTAGCCGATCCCCTATTAAATGACAAAAGAGACTTCACTGGCAGGATCTAGACAGCTCTGCTAGGATTTTTAAAATATTTATTGTATTTAGATGGGCGTTTGGTAGTATGCGAGATAAGAGAGAAACCCCGGGGAGGTTCAGTATGGCTCGTGGAAAATGTAACTTTCGCGCGACCTCAGAATGCGCATGTGATACGATCACATTGTCGGCAACGGAACTGCAGCAATTGATCGGCAACCGTCAAAACAAGCGTAAGCCGGCCGAAAAGCACAAGATATCCAGCGGACCAGCCAAGCGCACACCGAAAAACCTTCTGAAAGTGCTAAAAAACGTTTTTGCTCAGCAAACTAAGTAGGTTAGCGCATCTCCAAAGGCTTGTAGTTACCTACACAGCCTTTGCAGCTCTCTGGATTTTTCATACAGCTCTGTTTTGAGCAGGCGTCCTCTTTTCCATTAGATGACACTGCGTTTTGCCGTCTTTCTAAGCAATAACGTCGAGTGAACTGATCAGACAGTTCCTTAACTGCTTGCCGAACGCTACATATTAGGTCACCTTGAGGAACATACCAATAGGTTTGTCTTTCCCAGGTGATGACCTGCCAGGATTCAGGAGCTTTCAAGCGTCCCCTCTTCACACCTTCATCGCGCTCGAAGAACCGCAGGTTCATATGGACAGCGTAGCCGCCGTCTAACGGCAAGACGAAGATGAGCAAGTGCAGGAAGGGTCGATAAGGATCTTCCGGTTTCATTTCTGGGCCACGCACTCTGATACCAACACACTTCAGATCCCATTCTAGTTCAGCCTGTGCCTCTTCGGGTGGTAGCCAAAGACGCGCACCTGGATCAGCGACAATTTCTGTGACAACACGAATGCTATCTGGTAAGTCGGCGAGGTTATCCTGTCCGTGCCATACATCTCCTTGAAGGGAGACTACTCCCGGATGACCATAAACCTGTGGTTCTACATAGGGTCTAAAGGTAACCGCTGGTGTGATGGGAACATATCCCCAGTAAGCGTAGATAGGTTCAACACATGCTAGCAGTAACGTCGAAGCGATTGCAGCGGAAACCCAGCGCATTTAGTGGCCCCCTTAAATTGGAAAGCTGAAAAATACATTAACCATGGATTAGAGAACAAGGGTGAAGAAAAACATCAACTCTTTATTTGCGAAATTTTGATCTTTTTGGTTAGCTTTTGTGTGCTCAAAATATTTAATTGCCGCTTACAAGGCTATTCTCGTCGCGGAGCGACGACCGTGCTTAGCCCCGCGTGACTGAGGAGCAAAGCGACGAAGGAACGTGGGGTAAACATCGCAAAAATAATTAGCCACGTTAGTGGCGAAAGGAAAGTGCATGGCGCATTCATTTCGATCTCACCGCTTTCATTTGGTGTGGTCCACAAAAAACCGACAACCTTGGATAACAAGAGATGTACAAACACGTCTTTATGAGGTTATTGGGGGGATCGTGAGGAACAATAAGGGCATCCTATTAGAAGCTGGAGGTATGCCCGATCATATTCATCTTCTATTGGAATTAGGTGTTCTGGATAAGTTCACTTATTTGATACGCGATATGAAGGCTTATTCGTCTGGATGGGTACACAAAACATTCAATCATTTGGCGGCATTTGCATGGCAAGAAGGTTATGGGTCATTTTCCGTTAGCCATTCGGTAACGCCTAAGGTAGGAGCTTATATACAAAATCAAGAACAGCATCATAAGAATCGTACATTTGAGGAGGAGTATATAAAATTGCTACAGGTTCATGATGTTCCCTATAACCCGAAATATGTGTTTGATTAACGCGATCGCCACTAACGTGGCTCTCATCATTTTTGCGATCTTTACCCCACGTTCCTTCGTCGCTATGCTCCTCAGTCACGCGGGGCTAAGCACGGTCGTCGCTCCGCGACGAGAACAGACATTATGCAGAGGGAAGATTGTTTTAATCACGGAGCTATGAGCACAAACCTCATGTTGAGCTCCTCTCAGTCACGTGGGGTATCGTTACGCAGCGCGACGCTGTTCAGGGAGGGGTTTGGTGCGAATATAGCGTTTGTAAAGATGGCTGATGGGCTTTAGAACAATTCTATCGATGAATCCATAATGGTCATGGTTATGCATAAGACCGACAGCTTTCTTGAAACGTTTCTGATGCCGTCCATGTGGATCCGTGACAATGGCTTGTGCCCATTCTTTGGGTCCCCAATCGTCTGGGAGAGATGGATATTTGGTTTTTAGGACTTCGAACATTAAATGTGCGGTTGTTTTAGACTCAAGACCAGCAGCCTCGATGGTATCCCAGTGGCGTACTTCGTGCTCTAATCGATTCATCACTTCCTTGGTTAATGTAGCAGTACGAATACGGTTATCTCCAAGCTGCAGATGGCGTAATTTTCGTATAAGTAAATTCCCACCTATTTGACCAACGCTAGCTGTGATTCCTAACATTGAGGATGCAACCAAAAGAGGCACGCCTGCTCCATTAATTACCGATAAGCCAAATCCTGCTACTCCCACGCCAATAGATACTGTGAAAAGTCCGTCGCAAAGGCCTCTTAGCGTTTCCAAACCCACCTTGGTAGCTGCTTTTTGGCGAATATAGGGACCTATAGTTTTCTGAATCGTCTCTGTGGATGAGACGACAATTCTCTTTCCGGTAACACAAGACATGATGTTCTCGAGAAGCTTCTTCTCACCATCGTTGGTGGCGTGAGCAATACGTTGGATGATTGCACCATCGAGTTTAGTGCAATCAACAACTAACTGTGCCTGAAGCGATTCTCGGCGTTCTTTTAGAGCCACTACGTCTTCTTTGTCTTTTTCGCCCTCTACTAATGCCTGCTCTATACCATGCAATTCTTTATGTATAGCGTGGGCATTTTGATTAGCCTCTACCAACAAATCATGTACTTCAGGATGTTCTGCAAGGGCATCTCCTTGTAACTCTATAATATCGTCATATTCTTCATATGTTTCCTTTAAGGCTTCCAGCTGGTTGTCACGGTATCCCTTAACGAAAACGAGATCTTTCACCGATGTTGCAAGGTTATCCAGCGTACCCATAATTCCTAGCGCATTTAGTATTGTAGCGAGCGGGATAGAAACCACTGCTGTAGCAATGCCAAAAGCTTGTGAAGCAGTTACAACGTGCGAAGCCGCAGTCCCCGAGACCGCTCCGTAGCTAACAAATAGCGGTACCAGTGTATTGAGTGCACGAGCCATGCCTGTAAATTTATAGGCAAAACTCAGATGACCTGTAATCACTTTCCTAAGTTGAGAAATCACTTGGACGCCTTTCAAATCGTCCTGTAGAAACTCAATTGCTTCATTAATATCCTGACGTTGCTGCTTGAGGTCATGAATTTGAGGATCATCAAGTGGTAAAACAGCCAGTTTTTCTTCAATTTCATGCAGTTTATCAACACCCTTGTTGATCAAGTCCTTCGTCGCTGACACCTGATGGCTCATGTGTACCAGTTTCTTCGCTGCGCTTATATTCTTAATTCCTGAGCGAGCGAGCTTTATCCAAGCGATTGGGCCAGGGGGCAGCTTGAGTTCCTGGTTTCCTCCTGGTTCCTGTTCCATTTTATGCTTACGCGTGGTACGGAGCTTTACGCGCTTATGTTCAGCTCGAACAACCTTCACTTTTTCTAAGCCTCTGACTGCTAGCTTTTTGATAGGATTTGTTACGATTTCCTTCAAGGCCGAGAGTTCGCCTTTCTCAACCTTCAACTGTTTTTGGGCATGCGTAAGTTGGACATAAGCAGCCATTCGCACATCTATTGGGGCCTTTTCCTTGATCTGCCAGTTAAGCTTCCCAATCTTTACTCTGCTTTTGCCTGTGGGTTCAGCTTTGTCGATAACTTTTTTTAGCCCCTTTATTCTTGTCTGTATATCCTTCTTAGCTTGCTTGTGAACAGCTATCTGCGCTTTGGCTTCTTTCTTGGTTATGGCAGTCCATTGGTGAACAGCTTTTTGTTCTGTGCGAGAGAGTTTTATCGTGTGCATCTCCGCATCTAGAACCTTAGGCTTTGAAGAATTTTTGACGGGTGGTAGTGACTTAAGGGCCACATGATGCAATGGGTGAGGGTTGCCCTCCGCGGTTGGTGGCTTAACGGGGACGGAATTGTCCCATAGTGGAGATCTGTCAGCTCCTGTAGCTTCTACTGACATAAGATTAGGTCCTCTCTAAGCCGCTTTAGCGCTCTTTGGTGGTGACGCCCAACGGGAATATAATTTTCGTGCCGGCCATAAAGCGACCCTACGCACCACGCCAAAAGTATCATGCTCACCGATCGTCGATAGAGCTGCGCCGTATCGAGCACGTTCAGGCCCACTGGAGTCATCATTTATCAAGGACTCAGCCCATTCCTTAGGCCCCCAATGAGGTGGCAAAATCATATAGTTCTTCTTGAGAACAGAGAACATGACTGCAGCGGCTGTTTTATCCTCTAGACCTGCAGCGGTTAAGTTGTCCCAGTTTTTGACCTCTTCGCGGAGCCTTTTCAGCATTTCTGTATCCAGCTGTTTTGTTCTGATTCGTGTTCCTTGTATGTTCAGCTGCATAATACGGAGCCTCTTGACCAAGAAGCCGCAGCTTATTTGCCCATAGGTGCCTATTAGGCCTAGCGTTCCAGCAACAGGAAGCACTACAGCGCCGCCTCCCCCAAAAACCATCGATCCAAAGCCAAAGAGCGTCAAACCTGTAGCGGTAAGAGTGATGCAGTCGAAACTAGCTCGCACAGTAGTGCTAACTAGCTTTGTGGTAGCTTTTTGACTGACATAAGGGATAATTGTTGTTTGTAGTGCTTCAGCACTACGTTCAGCCACACGACGTGTTTGAAACTGGATCAAAAGGCGTTCTAGTGGCGGCCTTTCAGCAGGGTCGAGAGATTCAATATGAGCTTGAAGCTCCATCTCACAGCTATGTTGCCAGGCTTTTATTTCACGTTCATACTCAGCATGAAGAGCTTTTAGAGTCTTTTGCGAAGCTTTATCTTTAAATTCAATTCGCGCTGTTACGGTAGCACGGAGTTTATCTTGAGCGGTGCGAATGCCGTCGTTGGCTCTGCTCAAAATATCTACAGCCGTAGGATCGGTAATATTTTGATCAAGCAAATCGTCGAGCGCTTGTAAATTAAGCTTATGGCCTTCGAGTTTTTTGTCGCTGTAACCTCGCACGAGAAAGAGGTCCCCTATACAGGTTCGGAAGTTATCGATCGTTCCAGCAATTCCTATAGTTGTAAAAATAACAGCTAACGGCACGGTCACTCCCGCTGCAGCTAGCCCAACAACCTCTGTGACACGCAAAATCTGTGTAGATACCACAAGAGTAGGAAGTATTGAAGAGACGATGTGTGTTAAGGCGGCAACATCAAAGCTCATCGATAACAGCCCGATTGCTGTTTGACCAGCCGTTTCTATGACTGGGGTTTTCATTAACTCTTCATGCAGTTTACCAATCACTTCTCGGGTGAATTTCTCCTCCTCAACAAGTGCGGTGTACTCAGGAGTACCGCTAATATGCTGCAGTTTTTCCTTAGCGATCTCTTCTAAGCGCTTATTGCCATCTTTTTGTAATCCTTTAAGAGTACGAGCACGGGAAACATTCTTAACTGCGGCGACGGCCGTTTCCGCGGTATTTAGCCATGCTTCCGCCATTTTGTACCATTGCCATGGAGAGGGTAACTTTGCTGCTGCTGTTGCGGGCGTGGCTCCGGGTGTTAGTGATTTTGGTAAGATTGGACGCCTACCTGTCTTGGGCTTGAGGCCTCTGTAACGCCTTCTGCCAAGCAATACACCTCCAACAACATATTGTCCGACCTTAATGACCGGGTTCTTAACGAAGTTCTGTAGTTGGCGTAATTCTTTCTGCTGGATGCGTATTTCTTTGCGCAGTTTAGTTTGTTCCACAAAGGCCACCATCCGGTGAGCGATTGGAGTACGCACTTTTGCATGCCATTTCCAATGACCTATTTCGAGATAAGTTCTATCAGATGGTTGGCTTTTACCTAGCTGTCCTTCAATGACTTTTAGGCGGACTTTAAGTTTCTTAAGCTCTGCCTTGCGCTGCTTTATCTCTTCTTTAGCCAGCTTAATTTTCTCTTTTTTCTTTAGCGGGATAATGTAGAGGCCGTCTTTGACAAGTTCGGGCTGCCTAGGCAGAGCATTTTGTTCATGGTGCGGTTGCATTCCTGGGACTTCCATCATATCTCCTTTCTCGCTTGAATTAAGCTGCTGCTTTGGCTGCTGCCCTCTTATCTAGTTTCTTCTCCACCGCTCCCACTGCCTTATTGGTGATACCTCCAATGATACCTTTAGTGCTGTCATGGTATAACATGACGCCCATGGCTTCCTTGAAGCGTTTGCGTTCGGGTCCTTTAGGAGCATCATTCACTAATGATTGAGCCCATTCTTTAGGACCCCAGTCCTTGGGCATGCCTCCATAGTGTTTCTTAACCACTTCAAACATAGCCGCCGCAGTGGTATTGCCTTCCATTCCGGCGCCTTTCAGGACGTCCCAGTTTTTGACTTCTTTTTCCAACTGACCCATCATTGCAGCATCAAACTGGTCAGTTTTTACGCGGTCTTTTCCAAGCTGCATTTTGCGAAATTTGTTAACGAGCAACCCGCCTCCATAAATGGTAGCGGTGCTAGCTATGCCCATAACAGCTGCGGCGACTAATAGTGGTGCTCCAGCTCCGCCACCAGCTACGGTAGCTACAAGGCCTGCGGCACCTAGACCTGTGGCAGTTAATGCCATCATTTCACCGGCACCTTTAACCCACTCCCCTATACGTTTGGTTTGTAGCCTCTGGTTAAGGTAAGGGTTAATTGTCTGTTCCAAATTGTTAGCACTGGAACCGATGATTTGTTTGGCATGCGCTTTGTTAAGTACTGGTCTAATATCGGGATGTGCCCCAACGTGCGTGGACATTAGGTTTATTGCCACACCCATAGAGTTTTGGAGTCTGGTTTGCGCTTCTAACTTTTGCTTTTTCAATGCGGCTATTTCAGGTTTCTTAAGGTTCCCTGCAAGTAACTTTTGATCGGCACTCTTAATAGTCGCCTGTGCGGTGTTCACCTCTCCAGCGAGAGTTTTGATCTGGTTTTTCAGTGCAGGTGGAGCACTCGTCTTATCCAGCTGCCCGCTGATATCATCTAGTCGAAGCTCTTTATCGTAGGCTTTAGCAAGCTTCTCCGAGCTTTTGCCAATGCTATCGCGATCTTGACTAACCTGTTTAAGGTTATTTTTTATTGACCACACTGCGTCAAAACACAGAGCGGCACCAAGTGGTAATGTCACCACTGCAGCAACCTGGCCTATTACGGGAACCCCTTGAATAGTCGTAGAAACAGCCGCCGCAATTTTAGAAACCCCATAGGTAAAGCTGGCAACGGAGTGAACAGCTGAGGTGGCAGACATGACAACCTTTGTTACCTGCTTAGCGGTTGGTGTCTTCTTCTCTATATGTTCATTTAGCATTTTGATGCCGTTTTCTATATCTCTTCTTTCTTTTGGGGAAATATTTGGGTCTTTTAGACGAGCTTGACCCTCAGCAATTAAGGTCTTACACTTATTCGTATCCAGGATATCTGATCTCAGATTCTTCGCTGACGAAACTACATCGACAGTATCCAAAACCCCACTGAAGCCTGCCATGACAAAGTTACAGCCCAAGGAGCTTTCTCGACCTGAGCTCCCCAATCGCGAAATTCCTGTCTTTGCCTTACCAAGCGTTTTCTTGACAGAATGCCATCTCGATTCGTTGGTTGTGGCGGTTTCTTTCGTCTTTGCTTTGAGATCTGCCTTGTTATGGGCTAAGTCCTTTTGCATTGCATGGTACTTAGCCAAGGATTCCATCTTATTGCCAACACGACCCCCTGTTTTAAAAGCCTCTGCTTTGGCCATATCACGGTGGTCCTTCATCACCTTGCGCTTATCCTCTAGCTCCGTCTTGGTGAGCTTGGCCGTAGTTCTAATTGGGACAGGAGGCGGCGGACGCTGTGACGCTGTACCTCTTACAGATGGAGAGGAATTAGGCGGTTTAGGCAGCTGCTTCACTGACATCCCGTCCGGGCCTTTAGGCAGTTGTATCGGGGCTGGAGTTTGTATTGAACCCGGCGAGTAATCTCGATTAATATCCATCGTAAGCTCCTTAGAGTAGAGCTAGTATAAAAATTACCGATTTGTCTAATAATATTATAACAATTATTTGCAATTGTCGTAATTATCTTTTAATTTAATTGTATAATAGTGATTTACTAGGTGCGCCAGGAAAAGGAAATTAAACGCAAAGGCGCAAGGCGCAAAGAAGATGCAGAATATATTTTGCTAATATTCAGCCCCTTAAATAACCCCTTTTAGCCCTCTGCGCCTTTGCTTTAAATTCCCTCTGCTTTTCTCTTGAATTGGCCTTTTATCCATCGAGGGACGCCCTCGGCTACTGATCGGCTGGAATCGTGATGTCGCAGATTATTTATGGCTTTCTCATAGCGTCCCCACTCAACTCCATTGGAGACATCGGACGCTAAACTTTGTGCCCACTCTCTGGGACCCCAGTTTGACGGCAGATGGTGGTAGTGCGGTTTAAGCAGATTAAAAATGATCGAAGTAGAAGTTGTTTCGGTTAGGCCTGCCGTCTCCAATGCATCCCAATTTTGTATTTCGTTCAAGAGATTTGCCTTGAAAGCATCGGTAAATTGCTCGGTGGATACCCGGCCTTTACCGATAGCTTTTTTGCCGAGAAAACTAATTAACATGGATAAAGGATACTGAACGGCTATTGAGCTAAGCCCTGTTACTGCTCCTGCCACCATTAAGGGAACATTACCCGTAAAAGCACCACCGGTCGCGATGAAAGACCCAGCAATGATCAGACCTTCTGCTGAAAACCTTAGCAGCTCTTGTACAGCCTTCATGCGAACTTTCTGCTTTACGTATGGAAGGATGATTGCCTCCAAATTATCAACAACAGTTAGCGACATAGCGTTTAGTTCCAACCTATTACGCACGGCTATAAAAGGCAGCATTTCCTCATTTTCAGCGCAGTCAGCAATGCGATGGAGCATTTGCTCAGATAACTTGGACTGGATTGCAACGATTTCCTTTGGGTCTCTGGGTGGAGCCAAGTCTAAGATCTCACTATCCGCCTCTTGGATCAGCTGTCTAGCCTCACGATCCAGATCGGGAATATCGTACAGGACTGCTAGGCTTTCTGCTCGACTCGCAGCTAAATTTACATGACTGTCACGAATTGTGGCTGCATACATAAAATCCTTTCGAGCTTGATGAAGATTGCGGCAACACGAGCTAATCCCCTGAACGGATAAAAGCAGCGAAAAAGGTAGGGTTATTAAACCTGCAACATTGCCAGCGACTGATAATGGCACTGCCGCTCTGCCGACATTAACAAAGAGCGGCAGTAGTACGCTCAAGGACTGTATGACTTTAGCATAGGAATGGACGACTTTAAGCCCACTTGAAAGGGTTTTTTGCAGGGTATCGGCTAGAGAGACGTGTTTAACCTCAACTCTTAGAGCCTCCAACGCTACGTTAATTTCCCCTACTTTGTGTAAAAGATCTGCTTTTTTCTTTGGATTGATCTCGCCCTCTGCCTGCCTTACTAGCTCATCACGCTTCAGCGTTCCTTGGGCGATGATGCCTTTTAGGTTGATTTTCTGTTTTCCTGTTTTTAATACGGCTACCCCACTCAATATTAGGCGAACAGTATCTCCAACAGCACTCAGTAAAATCAGAGGCGTCATCCTTAGGCTGCCAGCTATCAAGCTAGCACCACGGCCCTCTGAGCCATATTTATCCGTCTCGCGCACGAGACCTAAAACACCTTCTTTGGCAGTGGCAAGAACCTTTCCAACGCGACCCTTAAGGGAGGTTTTAATAGTGGAGATATGCTGTTCTTTGACACTGATTTTTTTCTGCAGCGACTGCAGCTCCACATAAGCTGTCATACGTTGCTCAATGGGCGCTCTCTTTCGAACGGCGATGCGGTGGTTCTTCCCTGCAATTTTTGCGCTGATATAGCTTTTGGGAGTTTTATGCTTCTTGAAAGCTGTTTTCTTCAGCACCTTAGCATGGGTTTTCATGTGTGAGAGCTTAACCTTTTCTGCGGCTAGCTGCACCTTTAGCTGATCTCGATCGTATTGTTTAGATGAAATCTGGGGTTTATCGGGCTTATCAAATCGTATTCTATGATTAAAATCGCCTAACCTGAATGCGGGCATGGGACTACCATAATTAAAATTACTTTAATTATAGCAGTAAAGGTTTTTTCTAATTACATTTCAATTTCGCCAGCGATAACTTTGTCTACGGGGGTTTTTCCGGTGGAAACATTTTCGATGAAAGGCTGATAGAGATCAACCATGGTACCTACTAAGCCTAAAGTGCTTACGAATTGCTTTGGATCGATGACGCCGCCTGGGCAAGCCAGGCCATACAAGAAGTAGACAGAGGTCAAAGGTTCGCTCAACAAGAAACCAGGGATATCAGCGATATGGTTGAGGAAACATACCATGCGAGCGACATCGCTCACTAGCTCTGGTTTAACCTCGATGGGCATTACCCCCAGAAATTTAACGATGTGAACGGCGTCCGCCTTTTCTTCGTCGTCCTGCTGTTCGCCTTCTTCTTCATCCGTTTGCTCTTTATCAACCATAACCACAATGCGGCGCTGACGGTTTTGCTCATCCGCACCAATTGGCACATCTAATTGGTCTACAGCAGCTAAATCCGATGCTGGTAGCACGAAGGATTCAATGTCTAACGACGAAAGATATTCTTGTAGGGAGTTAACATCAGCCTTCATGGCGTATTCCTTGTTAAATCTTAATCCAGGTCCCTGCAGTGCCCGACGGAGGTGGTGCCTTTGTCGTCTTGATGCCAGCAGCAGACAATGTTTTTTCTATTTCATCCTTCCAAAAAACTAACTGACTAACGATGTCTTGTAGGCTCTTAAAGTAAGAGTCAAAGTCAATGGTGGCACATGAAAACTCTCGAAACAAAACAACTTCAGTCCCGATGTCATCAAGAGCAAAAACTAGGCCTTCAGTTCTTTTGCCATACAAATTGGCTTTAAGTAATGCCCGGAACACCTCTTCATTCCCGGTATCTGGTAGCATAGCAACATGTGCATAACAAAAAATGTTATCATTTTCTCCAGCTTCAACACTAACGACATGTTCGCCATTTACCAATAGATGGCAAACACCCTCCTCACCTAAGCTGAGAGGCACTCCTGAGACTTTCGAATGTTCCAATAACAATTCTGCAAGTTGCACAAAGTCAATGTATCCAAACAATTCTTTATATTTCAACCTTGCCACCTTAGGGGACAGCATGTCAAGCTACTAATTAGCTGCCGATGGTGCAGAAATTTGGGAAAAATCATGGAAATAGCTTTCAACGAAGTACGCACACCCTGCCCAGAAGTGCAATATGTTAAAGACCGCCTGCAAGATCGCTTCCCTACTCAGAGTGTGCATGTCCTTTTTCAACAATGTAGCCCTCACTATGTATCGAGCGTTGTGCAACGCATAGGAATGCACCTGAAACACCTGGATTTACGCTCATGTAGATTACCAAGAGACTTCATATTGACGAATGTTTCACGATGGCCCCTCGAGTCAATTGACCTGAGACATGCAAGTGAAGAAGGTAGGGCTTGCGTTTTTCGAGATATCGCTGACTTTTTACCTCTCACTCTAAAACATCTGGAGACTGATGATATAGAGATAGATTGTCTCGGCACAGATGAAATTGTGAGGACTGCGACAACCGCTCACGTAAAAAAAATTTCATTCGATCGCTTATCAACTGATAAGTTATGGACAATCACTAATCTTAGCTTTCCGATTCTAAAGGAAGTAACGTTCCGTGACTGCACAGGATGGGGTATAGCCGAAGTTGCTATCCTTTGTCGCTGGAAAGTGCTGCGTGATGTCGACAGATTTACGGTAAATTATTTCTTTCATCTTACCCCAGCTCTTTTATCCTTATGGTGTCTATCACGGAACTTTCCATTAAATCCAAAAGAAGTGAGGTTTCGTAATTGCTTTAACCTTTCGGAGCATATGGGTGATGGTCGCAAAGTAAAAATCACCAGACTGGAGTTTTGATAAGAACACTCAGTCAATAATTTTTAAACCCGGTTGGCTACCTATCCGGGTTTTAAGCAGCCGGCGTTTGTTCCTTTTGAATGCCTGTCAAATCGGCTACCTTTGCCTTTTGACACTTCAATCCCGTAGCGACCTTTAAGCTATCTATTTCCACCACTAACGCTGCAACCTCGCCGGGATCCCATGTCAGGGGAAGGAAGGGTGGAACGATCTTGTCACGCCGAACAATGCCTTTCGTACTGTACTCATATTTTAAAGCCTCATTGACGACGCGAATACAAATAACGCCCTCGCTGTTTTTACCTACGATAAACCATGGTTGTTTTACATCAGTTTTATAGTAACTTAAAACAAAATCAATTTTTTCTAACACTACTGATGGTATATGATCCATGATCAACCTTTGTTATGGTGACTTATAATATTAGACAAATACCTATTGATTTTCACTAAGAATTTACTTGGGATAGAATTTATTTGCCATGGTCTGTGCGATCCCGGTAATATCTGGATTATTATTCCAGGCTGCAAATCCATCACTTATAGAGCCAAAGTTGTTCCGAACTGTTGCATAACCATTGGTGATATCACGGTCGACAGCGTTCAAGTCGACTTCATGTAACGGAATAGCCTGTCCATCTTTTATAAAGTGTTGTTGATAGATAGCGAACAAAGGGCTATCCATAATAAAAGATTTATTTCCCTTTGCATCTTCGGGAGTATATAAGGCTACCTGGTCCTTCATCAAGGCCATCTCAAATGCTGTTTTGTCGAGCTGAGCACCTTTCTGGATAATCATTGCCGACACTACAAAAAGGCCTTCTTGTGCCACGGTCCAAGGTAGCCCCTTCTCTTCATCAGGGGTCGCCATCGCCCTAATATCATTGTGTTCCGATCGAAGCTTGGGTAAGACATCACCCATAATATCCAGCGATTGAAGGTGTACCCTGGTGTTGGAAGGGAGCAAAGCCAATTGACTTGCTGGTTCAAAGATAAATGAATTGTTAGCCTGTTTTTGCCCAAATTCCCCCTCTTTCAGAATTAGTAGTGGATTCGGAAAGCTCATTGCATTATCGATAGGAATGGTTTCACGAGTTAAAGGTTGTTCCGCCACCATCATCTGACATAATTGGTGAACATCAAACTCCAATTTCAGCTTTTCTTCGGCAGGCAGCTTAGAGAAGCCAGGCAGGCCTGCCAAGATTTGGTCGCCCAAATTTCGCACCGCCATCGCTTTTTTATGTGGGTTACCAACTTGGTCGAGTCCAGGTTTGACTCCTGCAACCGCGCGCTCCACCACTGTCCCTAATCCGGGAAGTTGGGCATCGATCCTTCCCTTCATTTGATCCTGTGACACCGTTCTAGTAAGTAGATTCCCAGGATTGCGATCGCGTTGAACTACCAAGCCATCCAGAATTCCTGTTTTGACATAAGCCAAGGGTCCAATTTCTTGCCGTTGTTCCCCAGTAAGCTCACGCATATTCTGGGTGCCCTCCATGAATTGCTGGATAGAAACCAAATGAGAAGCACTATTCGCTGTAGGATTGTCAACTACTTCTCTATAAATAGCTGCCGCAACATCTGGCGCTATTGCCCGACCTTCGTTTAGCCTTGAATGCTCCACTAGTGAGGCGGCAATTCCAGGTATTTTCGCCAAATCTTTGGCAGCGCTTGCAATTTGCGAAGAGGTGTCCGTTAGCTCTAATATTGCGTCTCCAACCGCCGAATTTTGTCCAGCCTCTGCTAAAAGCAACTTGCTCATATTATTGCTATCACCCGCAAAATCAGCGGGTCTTTCGATCCCTAGCCGCTGAAAGATTAGGTCTTCGACGCCCTTTTGCACCTCCTCAAGAGAGAGTGAGTTAGCGACGATATTTGTTATCTGTTCTTGCATCTCCCTCGGTAAAACCACTCCTAGCCTTTCCAGTAAATTTTCGTGAATGCTCTGCACACAGCCCTGAATCATCATGTTCTCAAGTTGTGCGGTAAAAACTTCACTAGAGCCTGCCTCTGTAATCATTTTCATAGCCTGATGATCACTCAAAGAAACTTGAAAGTCCGCCTTTACTTGAGCTAAGACAGGATTGGGTGCACCTAAACATTTGTGCGTAACCCGCATAGCTACAGTGGAAGGAACATTAGCAAATCCAAGGCTCATGATCTGAGATGCGCTGGATGTTAAGTGTTCTCCCTGGACCTCTTGTCTGGGTAGAAGGCCCCATGCACGAATGTCTCCATCATCTACCTTTCCATTAACGGTCAAGCGAGTATTGCTATTGTGTGGAGCATTTAGTCCGTGGACGTTTGATTTTATTAAAGCTGCGCGTTTCATTGGGCCCAGGTCTCCTGCCTTCTGCAATAATTCTTTTGCTGAAAGGACTGACTTAGCCGGCCCTCCCAGGTCCTCGGGGATTACGACAATAAAACTTTGGGAGGCGGTCCCTGCATCACTGCTTCTAGGCATTAATTCCGTTCGACGTGGAAGGGGAACACGTACGTCTTGCGAGAGTTCGCACCCACCTAACATTTGTGGAGCGATATCTTGCAGTCCCGCGGCTTGTGGCTTTGCTAGCTGCTTCGCGTTTTGCAGCGCATGAAGCATTAAAAGCTGTTCGGTCACGCTACTTTGGATCGCCCTAACGTTTTGCTTTATTTCCAACTTACTATCAGGTTTTCCTGCCGCTAATAAGTGGGCCTTAGCCAACTTAGTCGTTCTAGCTGCTGGAGATGCTGGGTTTTCTAATTGAGTCATTAGTTTCTGGACCAACATCTTTTCTTCGATAGAAGCCGTTCCTAGGCTGGAGCGGTTAAGTTTCTCCGCAACCTCTTTAAACGCCTTCAGCACTACCTTAGCTTCCTTAACAGCTTTCGACGACCCTTCATTAGCAGAAGCTAACTGACCTAACGATATAGGGGATGCTTTCCGACCACTAGCCTTACCAGCTCTTGCAGGCGCCTCCCCAGGGGCGGATACCGCAGCCTCCAAGACAGCTTTAGTTGTTTGCGATAGTGCAAAGTTACTTTCCACTAGCCTCACCCTCAATCAAGTTATAAGCATTATTATAACAGATTCTATCCACATAACCAATCAAGATTCTTAGGAATAAACATATAGTATAATCATCTTAATTTAATATAATATAGTTGATATTTAATAACTTTTTTAATATGATTTGACGTACTTGTTATAAGGAGTTACAAAAGTTGAACGTCGAATGTGGTTATAGCTTTAGGTTAATCCGGTTCATTCAAGAAAGCCCTATTACAGCCACGCTGAGCGGGAGTGCCGTTGGGTTAGTGGCGAAAGCTATCTTCGACAATTACGGTTGGATGGGACTTGGCACAGCGTTAGGGGCAACCTCTATTGCCTTGGCGGGATGGGAATACAATCCCTTTGGTGCAAGCACCAAAGCTCCTGAAAGCGGTGATTTACTCTTGAAGTCTCTGGAAAAGCATCTCACTACCATTTCCGCATCCCACCAGCCCAATTCGATCCACTACGGGCAAGAGGATTGGCAAAAGCGCGCATACCGAAGCGCTACAAAAGCTTACCCATTCATTATGCACCAAATCGATCAAGGAACACTTGGCGCGATTACAGACTACATTTCTCGTGTACCAAACGACCGAGCTCGTCTGTACCTATTAGCGAACTATGCCACCCACCTTTACACCTGCCAAAACTTTGAAGAAGCAAAAAGCATCTGCGACAGATATGTTAGCGAGGTAGTGGAGCTTGTTCCAAATGAAGATTCCGATAGCGGTCACAACCTTCACCTCGTTCATGCTTTGCTTCACTTACCTCCAGATCTTTTGGGCGAAGATGTGACGCTCTTGATGAAGGCTTTGTCTCTAATTGACCATTATTTCCTTCCCCTGATTTTGTCAGCTTTTGACACAATGGATATTTATCAAGATTACTATTGCTTTCAGTTTGAGCAATACCAAGCGTTTGAAGCTGTTCAACAGGGAATAAACTTAAAGTTACTGCCTCCCGTATTGGCGCTAAAATTGATCCAACGATTTGAAGGGGAAGCTAAGGAGGATTTATTACGCGATTTCTCTAAACACTACGCCGGCTCAGTCTTTCATCCAGATATTCAGGTAGAGCTACAACCATTCCTTCGAGAAACCGGTTCGCTAGAAATGCTATTTTTTCAGATGCGCAAAGCGCACCACGTTGACGAGACCGATCTCCCGCGCTGCATGTTCCATCTGAGTGCCAATCACGATGATGATCAAATGCGCGCTGTGATAGGCGCCCTTCTCGAAAAGCTCGGCCAACCCCTCGATCGTTCAAAGTATACATCCTTTGTTCGCTATGCAATTCACGGTCTCATTTGGGCTAGCACGAGAGATGATGAACAACTGGTAGTTAGAATCCTCTCCACGCTGGCTAAGGGCAACCATAAAATAGACCAGTTGGAAGTCTATAATCTCCTAGTAAGCACTGTAAAGCGTCCCGACGACCTTTCACCATCTCTAAAACATTTTTGTGGGTTGGATGAAGTACAGTTAAGCCTTGATGCGAACGTGGAGAAAACTTTCGCCGAAATAGACTACTTAGGCAAGGATCTCGTCGCCAAAGTAAGAGCACGCTTAAACAATGTAGTGCACGGCGGATCGTCTATGGCACTACTGTTTAATGAATCAGCAGCCTTGGATAACGCTGGTAGCCATGACTTTTTAAAATCCGCACTTCAGCGACGTGCCATTAACCTTATATCATCTAAAGAGCTTAACGAGCTGATAGATAAGAAAGACTTCTCCGCCTGGAACATACTCTTTGGAATCTCATCGAGACAGGTTCGCTCAGCATATGAGGACCTGAAAAATAAGCTGGCAGACCACGGCACAGACTTGCTGGGACTCCCCAATTACGGACAGCTGATACTCGTACATGCTGGCTTGTGCATGATAGCTTTTAAAGACCCACAAGGCTCCTATCAGTCCTTGGATAAAATGCCTGTTAAATGGGTCAAAAGCTATTTCCAAGCGGCATTTTTCCACCCCGAAATTTTTAGCCATCTGCACACCATCTTCTTCAAACTCCTTGAGCTTGAGATTTGTGATGGAGGCAACGGAATCGCCAATTGGAGCCATTTTGCGGGCGCAATACTGGACAAGTTTGCAGAAGATAAAAACGATCAACCTACAGAACTTGAGCAAGCGCTAAAACTTAAGTTAGAAGAACCAATTCTTATGGCAGAATCGGTTTCGTTTAATAATCTGGTGCAAGGTTGGGACGTCGAGAAAACCTTAGGCCGCACTCTTTTGTTCCGACGCGGTGAAGAGTACCTTGCGATCAAGTTGCAACGAGACAATGAAACATGCGTAGATCTTTGGCGTGAGCTTAGGCTGCTAGATTTTTTTGGCGGCGAGTGGGCTCAAAAACTAACGTCCAAAGTATCTCCTGATGGATTGTTAACGCAATGGCCGACCCCTCAAACCGTGTGTCGCATACATGGGATTCCTTACAAACTTCAGAAGTCAATTCCAGTAAAGATCTTTGATGGGCATCCTGACATGCTGCACGCCTATGTTTACACATTCCCTTCTGACAGCTACTTTCGCTATTTGCATGATCCAGACATATCTGATGAAGGTTTTGAGTTTGCGCGCAAGGCAATGTTCCACGACCTTTTTGTTCTCGCACGCCATCGTTTTGTCTACACAGCCTTAGCTGACCTTTTCCATAATCAAGAAATTGGCGCCAACCTTAGGATCGACCAAGGTGAATTTTTGCCTCTGCCTGACCTTTTCCGCCACCAGCCAGGCAGAAGCGGGACAGGCCGCCTTACAGGTATCAAGAAGGCCACTGAATATGTAAATGCCCGTAGGTCGGGTCTGGCGGATGTTGGTGATACAGACACTCTTAGCAATTTATCCAATAAGAGCTGGTACAACTCCGTTTTTGCCGATTGGTGTAGTCTAGAACATAAGGGATTCCAAAACTACCTGCTCGCACACTACGCCGCCTCTTACCTTCTTGTGGATCAGCTTATTGTCGCGCGCAGGAACCATGACATGTTAGACTGGCAAAATCCTGACTCAGTCGCACATATTTTGCATGAAATGAAGTCAGGGTATGCTTTGGCTCTAGCTTCTTATGCCGATGTCGAACTAACGATCGCTGAGAAATTTGTGGAGAATATCGGCATCAACTGGAAGCGCTTTGCACAACAGTTGTGCTTCTTCATGCGCAATGATGAGACCGGATACGTGCCACATGTTAGCAAAGGAAAAATCCCCAAAGAGATATTCGGCAGCACGGCAGTATCTATCGATGACACTCGCAATTTTCGCGGTTGGGATGAAACTCTTGGCTTCACACTCGATGGAGTCGACCCTGACTCCGGCACAGTCAATGGCCAGCATATGATTAAAGAAGGCGAAGGTCAGTGGCACGACATCGCTGTGATGATGCCTAGCTTAACCGATATGCAAAGTAAGGCAAAAAGGTGGCGTCGTCGCGCCAAAGAGACAGATGATATCGCAAGAAAGTCTCATTGCCTGCGAAAGTCTCTGCAGCACAATCCTAGCCAAATCAAAGTCATTGATCAGTTGATACCATTAGCCTCCCCCCACGAAGCCAATTTGTTACAAACCAACAGACGTAGATGGGTATAGGAATTCAACGCAAAGACACAGAGGCGCGAAGAAGGATACTACCAATGTATAATGGACCCCAAAAGTTGGACAGCGCACTTTGCGCGTTTTTGATACAATTGCACCTTGAAATGAGGATTATATGGCGCAAGGAAATCAAAAACGATCACCCGAATTTAAGATGGAAGTAGCTACTGAGGCTATAAAG
>JAUXSF010000027.1 GCA_030679955.1 Chlamydiales bacterium
GCGCTGAGAACAAAAACAGGCATAATAAATAGAAAATATTTTAACTTAACACCATTGGGCTCACGCCTGTGGCTACATGCTTAAATCGCTTCGCGATTAGCTGCAAAGAGCTTTCACATTTACTACAACGCGAATGTGATCATTAACTAATTTATAATGATATACTTATGCCTAATTTTCAAAATTAGGTTGATGCCAATGCCTACCTATCCTGCATACTCTTCTGTGACTTCATTTCTGCAGATAAAGGTCCAGCCTAAGAGAACCATGTTTTGTGCAGCGTTGAAAAGAATGGTTAGCTCCTCGCTAATACCCTGTATCGGTATACGATCAATGCGAAGCGTAAGCTCTGGGGCGCCATTGTAGGCCACTGAAATCGTGAATTCAGAGTAATCGCTAAGAAGCCCCTTAAGATAGTTCACAACTAAATAACGATCATTATCCCGCGACCATAGGCCCATTGACCGGACATGGTCAGCATTTGGAATAAGCACAGTGTCATTAGTGAAGGCCAGAAACTCCCATAAGTGGTCATCGACCTTCATTTCTGGACTAACACAGTATTTATTACTGCGAGCCTCATAGGTTAATCCCGGCCAGCGCGCGAGACCAACATCAGGAAACATTGTTCTCAGATGAAATGGCAAGGTAATGCGATGCTTTTTGAGAACCCCTATAAGTACAGGAAGGTTCTCTGGAGTAATGATATAAGGCAGCGTTCGGCACATTTCCATTTGGATATGCTTGCTCTGCTGCTTGATAAGATTAAGACGCTCCAAAAACGTTTCTGCGGTAGGATTTCGCAATGATGTCATCCAGGGACGCTCCAGAAGATCTGCTAATTGTTGCGCGGATTCATCTGTTAGTTTGTGTGTCTTAAATTCGTCTCCAGTGCGGTAACCCCAAAGCGCGCTGCACGATACGTTTTGAGTTAGCTGTTGTCGATATTGATCCACGACCTCTTTAACTAATGGATTAATTGCGGCTAAGCGCAGCAGGCATACTGCAGCAGGGCTTTTAATACAATTTTGAAGATCGTTCATTACTAGTTCTGTAAGACCTTTCACCACGCCAGGATGTTTTCCATCGTACCGATCAATCACGTAGAGAAGAGATATTAAAGGGGTCACTTTAAGTTTCGAATAGATGGACTGGCACATCCCTAACTCACTGATCTGGACGTCCATTTCTTTCTCTTGGGCTTCGTTACAGCCCATAGCATCCCGTAAGGCGCTTAAAACAGCGTTGGTGTCAATCGGGTCCCGCATGAGCAATAATTGATTTGTGCATTGGGGTGGATTGAGTGCCAACAGACGCTCTAGTAAGTCCGGGCATGCATGGAAGAAATCGCGAATGCAATTAGGGTCGATAGGTATGTTAGGAATAAAATCATCCCCCATTTGATCTAGCAGAATAGAGAGCTTTTGGCCACACTCACGAGAAAAA
Organism: Chlamydiales bacterium; assembly: GCA_030679955.1. GTDB lineage: Bacteria > Chlamydiota > Chlamydiia > Chlamydiales > JAJFMA01 > CAMFKD01. The sequence goes on from JAUXSF010000027.1 coordinate 1,447, forward strand.
TAATCATTCTGTACGCGTTCAGCCAATTCAGCCACTTCAATTAAGGTGCGAATTTGGCTAACGATCATACATGAGGGGACTTTTAGTGTCTTAGTGGAACCAGCAAGATGCTCTAGCATAGCCTTAAATGCGGGAATGGGCTCTCCATCCGGCCACTGTGAAACCTCCCGATTCCAGATATCCGGAGGCCCCGATCCAAATAGAAAGGGTAAGTAGAATCCATGAGGATCCAGATATGAGAATCGGTCGACTAGCTCTTGGTTAGCTATGGGAGGAGGTAATGGATTGCCAGCGCTACGGGACTGAAACATCAGAGATCTCAAGCGACATTCATCAGTTGCCCGCCACAGGGATTGCTTATGTGGACTTGTAACTAGTTGCACATAAGTCCCAATCCAAAAGTCAGCTTTCGTGTTCCAGGGTGAGGACTCAAAAAAAGGCTGCACATCGTTTAAATTACGCGTGGTTTTAGAGCGAATCTTCTGTTCATCAGGATGTTGAATCTTAAAGTCTGATCCGGGAGAGCTAGAAAGCGAAATATATTCCATAGAAAGCCATGTAATTCAGGGTCAAATTTAAATTAAATGGCTCATGTATAGTCCTGCGGCCGTTTGAAGTCAACTAAAGTGAATAGGCTAGTGGTTTGAACAATGCTCTGCAGAGTCAATGTGATGCCGATGCCTGCTTATCCTGTAAAGTTCATTATATATCATTGACGAAACCACAGAGGCCGAGATGCGGCCTCTGCGGAAAAACGAAAGGCTATTCGCGACCTTTGTTGCGCTCTGGACGACCAGGATTGCGCTCTGGGTTGCGACCAGCATTTGCATCGCTCTTCATGTTATGATCGATGCTGCTGGAAGTTTTTTCCCAGGTTGCTAATTCTTTCTCAGCTTGATCCTTTGCATAGCCATACCGCTCTTGCAATTTACCCAATAGCTGATCCCGTTTGCCACGGATCATTGTGATATCATCATCCGTGAGCTTTCCCCATTTCTCTTTAACTGAACCTTTAACTTGATTCCACTTACCTTCGAAAGTATCTTTGTTAACCATAAAACACCTCTCAGACAGTTGTTTTCTCTCAAGGAGCCACAAAGTAATCCTCCGTGACCTTATCCAGATCGTAGCGAGTCTTGCTTTATTTTCAAAACAGAGTTCCAGCTACGCAAAACTTCCGCTACACTCCACGCCTGGGCAACACAGCCACGATGCAAGTTAGGTTCTTGAGCGTCAAAGATTTCGTCAACTGTGCCGATGCATCCCTGGCTTAAAATATCCTTGAAGCTACCTAAAAAGACCGTAGCCTCCTCAATCTGATCGGGATAGACCCTGAGCCAGGCGTCTATAAAAGGACCAATCAACCAGCCCCATACAGTGCCCTGATGATAGGCTGAATCACGAAGGAATAAGTTACCTAAATAGAGCACTTTATAGTCAGGATGTCCTGGAGCCAATGATCGCAATCCAACACGACTTAAAATCCTGTTTTTCACTGTGTTGAGAACTGGCTCCCAGTATTGTCGGTCTAACACTGGGTGAGGCAATGAAATGGAAAAAATTTGGTTAGGCCGACAAGCTGAATCCTTATTCTCGCCTGATAATACGTCATAAAGATAGCCTTGCTCGGCATACCAGAACTTTTCGTTAAAGGACTTGTAGCATTTGTCAGCCAAAGTGGCGTAGTCGGCGTTACCAGTCCACTTAGCCATTAGGCGCAATGCATTGTACCAAAGGGCATTGATTTCGACCGCCTTTCCGCGGCGCGGCGTAACGACAAGATCACCAACCTTGGCATCCATCCAAGTGAGTGCATACCCTTCCGCACCTTGAATAAGTAAACCGTCTTCTTCATCACAATGAATGCCAAACAGGGTACCTGTAATATGATACTGCATGATGCTCTCTAGCTTGGGTAAGAGATCGGCTAGCAGAGTGGTGTCCCCGGAAGTAGCCAAATAGCGATCCACGGCATGCATGAACCAAAGAGTCGCATCGGCAGTGTGGTAAAGGCCTTGCTCCTTTTCGTCAGGGAACATATTAGGAATAAGGCCTTGATGTACATAGTGTGAAAAGGTACGAAGAATGCTGACGGCATCTTGGTAACGTCCAGTGACCATGGTCAGCCCTTCCAGGGAGATCATGGCATCCCTGCCCCAATCGGTAAACCAATGGTAGCCAGCAATAACGGTCCGTGGCTGCTGACCCAACGCCCGTAACAACGTATTATCGCGCACACGTGTAGCGGGATTGATGATAAATTGATCCGCAGCCAGGACCAGCTCTTGTGCTAGTGAGCAGGGCTCTAGCTGTGGATTAGCGTGCAATGCTTTCGATAGCAGTGACTCTCGACGCTCATTTTCGGCATGTCTAGCTGTAATAGGATCGATAGAAATGGTGCTTTCCCAGCTCTCGGTAGAGGCAATAAAGGTCATCTCTTCGCCAGGTTTTAGATACAGCGAGAAAAAACCTGGACTGGTTAGCTTACCGACGCAGTCATATCCCCTTTCTGATTCAATACGATAAAACACATTCTGCAGTTCTTTTGGTTCAGAAGTAAATTGCACACCCTCTAGGCTGTACAAGAAGATATCTGGAAGCCCATCGGGATTGATCCTGCAAATGTTATTAGCGACGGCAAATTGGTAATCGATGGAGGTAAGCACCGAGGCTTCGTGGTGCCTAAAACTGAGGAAGGGACGGAACCTAAACTCAACAGGGGCACTTCCCTTTAGATACTTATAGGTAATGTGTACAGTGTTGTGATCGTGAATGAGGATGATGCTCTTCTCAAACTCAAAGCCCTCAAATTCATAATGCCAAAAGGGCAAACCATTCTCCAAACGGAAGTCTTTTAAACATGTTGGAGCCACGGGAAACGTACCGTCTACAACGAACTCTTGGGTGGAAAGAAGCACCTCACGTTTATCCGGCAGAAAAAAGGTATCTTCAGAGTGATTCAAAGCAATGGTGCGCCCAAGAGGCGAGGGCAAAGCCGCCACCAAGAGGCCGTGGTACTTTCGCGTTAACGCACCGCCTAAAGATGTGGAAGAATACCCACCTAAACCGTTGGTTAGTAACCATTCGCGGTTAATGGAGATATCTTGATTATCAACCTGTACTTTGCGTTCTAGCACTAGACTTCCTTCTCAGGTGGTTTTTCCACCTTTTTTACAGTCGTCAATATCATTGCAGAGTGACCTGGGATTTTCCAAACCTCTGTCAGTGGCTGTGCACCCTGCCCGCCATATTTGGGCGACTCTGTTGACCAAATCATTTCCCAATCATACCCTTCTACAGGCGCTACCAGTGGGTCACCTAGAGGATTAAAAATAAAGTCTACATCAAAGTTAAAAAGCATCAAGCGATCAAGGTGCTCTTCATCATCGAAGAAGCGCAAAGCAAAAGCGTGGTTAGAAAGAACAACGCCATCCATCTTGCGAGCATTGCGGCGCAACAAAACATCCGTGCGTTTGAACGCGATCAAATCCTTGTACAGATCATACATAAAAGGATTGTCGACACGCTCCTTAAAGTTCAACTTGCATTGTGTAAATGTTATCGGATCCGCCGGATCGGGAATATTTGATTGAACTTCTTCGGTTGCCAAGTTTTCAAATTGCGACAAAAATTCACGCCTGCCACCCTCTACCAACTTGGATAAATCCTCTTCATAGTCAGCAAAATAAAAGAAGGGTGCGGAGCTAGCAAACTCCTGGCCCTGAAAGATCATGGGGATGCCAGGACCCAAAATAAATAAAGCGCTCATCGCCTTTAAATTGCCTGGATCCGTCAAACTGGAAACGCGTTTGCCATGCGCTGAGTTTGCTACCTGATCATGATTCTGAACGAACAGAATAAATGAGCATGGATCCAAGTCCAAGCAAGGAGTCCCCCTCGGAGCTTTTTGCCAGGTATAGTACTGCCCTTGGTAGAGGAATCCATACTTCAAACAAGATATAAACTCTTGCGGTGTGCCGCGATAGTCGGTGTAATAAGCCTCTGAACGTCCTGTAAGCCTAACCATCGCGGAATGGTGGAAGTCATCGTTCCACAATGCATCAAAACCATACCCGCCCTTTTCCTGAGGTCGGATAATGATCGACTTCTGTGGCTCATTTTCACCAATCACGATGATGTTCTTGCTGCCCGCAGCTTCATGCGCTACGTTACACAACTCCTCCAAAATATGCATTGGGGTCGTGCTACGAAATGCCTGTGTAGCATCCACGCGGTAGCCATCGAAATGGAACTCCTGCAGCCAATACTTTACGTTGGTTAGGAAGAATTCGCGCGAATGCGGATTATCAAAGTTGATAGCTTTACCCCATTCGATTTCCTCTTCCAAAACATAGTCTTTGGAAAACTTATCGATGAAATTTCCGCGCGGACCAAAGTGGTTATAGACGACATCCAAAACAACCGCGATGCCCTCCTTGTGCGCTGCATCGATAAAGGCACGTACATCATCAGGCTTGCCATAAAGTCGCGTCGGAGCAAAAAGGTTAACGCCATCGTAACCCCAGCCAAATCGACCCGGAAATTCGTGTAAAGGCATCATCTCAATACAGGTAATGCCAAGCTTTGCCAGCTCTTCGAGCTCTCTAGCGGCCGCGGCAAAGGTGCCTTCCTGAGTAAAAGTGCCGACATGCATCTCATACAGAATCTGCCCTTCGATAGTGATACCGGGCCATTCTTGATCCTTCCACTCGTAAGTAGACGGATCTACAACCATGGAAGGCCCAAACGGACCATCGGGTTGAAAGCGTGAGGCGGGATCGGCGTAAAACTGGGGATCATCATCCAAACGAAACCGATACAAATCCCCTGCCTTAAGATCGGCAGTGCCGGAAAAGTATCCTTTAGGTTCCGACTTTAGCTCATAGAATTTCTGCGACTCGCCGCCTTCATGGACTACGGCGACTTTTTTGCAGTTGGGAGCCCATACTCTGAAGCTAGTCCCCCCAGGCACTAATTCTGCGCCAATCGGATATCTTCTAGCCCCAGGCATATGTGGCTCCCTTCTTTATAACGGATTAATGACGACGACCACGTCCAGCACATGCTGAGCAACCATTTGTGCGATTGCCTTCATTGGTATTGATTCGTCCGCCACCGCGGCAACGCCCTTCCTTAGTTTGTGAACACCCTTCATCGGAGTAGCATCCACAGTGTGACTTTGGTGTGCATTTGCAGTCAGTGCATTCGCACTTGCGCTTGTAGGGTTGTTCACCAGCGGACAAGTCACCAGCTAGCGTCATAAGCATTGAAACCATTAAGAGCGAAAAAATCTTCATGTTAGCCTCACGATTGGAATGTTGTTTCAGACAATAATGATTATTTTGCCCAGACGTCAAGAGCAATTTTGACGTATTATAACAAAGTTCCGCGAAGCACAACCATCGCAACAGTAAAGTAGATCACCAAACCCGTCACATCTACCAACGTTGCCACCAAGGGTGCAGATGCAACGGCAGGATCCAACCCAAGACGTTTTAAAATAATGGGCGCCATAGCTCCAGATACTGTCCCCCAAATAACCACGCCCAACAACGTGAAGAAAAGCGTAGTTCCCAATAACGCCCAATGGGCTCCATAAGCATCTGAAAACTGGCTCCACGCAAAAATACGAAAGAAGCCAATAAGGCCTAAAGCTGTTCCTAAAAATAAACCACAGACAATTTCTCGACGCATGACCCGCCACCAATCTCGCAAGGTGACCTCACCCAAAGCCATAGCTCGTATCACCAACGTCGACGCCTGCGATCCTGCATTACCACCACTGGAAATGATTAAAGGAATAAACAGCGCTAAGACAACAGCTTTGGCTATTTCGTCCTCAAAGTAGCCCATAGCGGAAGCGGTCATGAGCTCGCCCATAAAGAGAACGATCAGCCAGACAACCCGTTTTTGCACCAAGTTGCTGAGAGAAGTATTTAAATAAGGAGCATCCAAAGCTTCGACACCGCCGATCTTTTGGATATCTTCCGTGTCTTCATTTACCGCCACATTCATGATGTCGTCAAAAGTAACGATACCCAACAGCAGCTCATCAGCGTCAACTACTGGTAAAGCAGACCGAGCGTATTTGCGGAATATTTTTACGGCTTCTTCTTCGTCTTCGTCTACTTTAAGCGCTATGAACTTGCGATCGGAAAGCTCAGAAACAGTAGTCTTAGGATCAGCAAAGAGAAACTGACGTATGCGTATATCATCCACCAGATGCCCATCATCATCCACTACGTAAATGACATCGACCGTCTCGCTGTCACGACCATGAGAGCGGATGTAGTCCAACACCTGCTTTACCGTCCAGTCCATCTTTACGTCGATGTAGTCGGGCGTCATCAAACGCCCAACGCTGTGCTCTGGATAATTCAACAGCTGGAGCGATAACGCGCGCTCTTCAGGACTTAAGTACTTTAACAACAGGTTAACTAAACTAGTGGGCAATTCCTGCAGTAAACCTGTGCGGTCATCCGGAGATAGTGCGTTTAATAGCTGAGCCACACGGTCAGATGGCAAGCTTTTGAGTATTTCAGCCTGGACTGGAAACGGTAGATATTCAAATGTGCTAACAGAGAGCGTTGGTTCTAAAGACTGAAAAACTTCTAGCCCCTGCGCAATCGGTAGAGACGCTATCTCGTCCGCAATGTCAGCGGGATAGCTGGCACTAAACTGACTCGCCGGAAGTTTGTAGAGCATGTCTTTATTCATGCAAATCTTTTTTTTAACTGTCCATAAGGTCCATATCGTCCATGAGGTCCATAAAGTCAATTATCATCTTATGGACGAGGTGGACTTGGTGGGGTAATTGCAGAAGTCGTTATTGACGCTTTTTTATGCCGTCCCTACAGGACTCGGCTGCTCTTATTCATTTACCCAGGCCTACGCTTCGCTCCGACCTGGGCTATGTCATGTCGACCCTTCGGGCCTGAGAATACTCCTAGCGGCCTGAAAGGCCAGCATATCATAGCCCAGGTCGCAGTGTGAGCGCAGCGAGCACGAAGGCCTGGGTATGGCATGAATGATGGCCGAGTCCTGAAAGGACGGCATAAAATCGACTTCTGCAATTGCCTCTGGTGGACTGAGTGGACGATATGGACTAATGTGTACCCCATTAGTTGGACAGCATTTGACGGCTACAAACATTCGTCCATCAAATCAGCTTTTCGCATATACTAAAAATACATTGACTTAATATTAATTAATTATTATATTGTAATATTTGAGTAAAAATAAAATACAAAAGGAATAATATGGAAACTACAAATAATCTTAAACCTATAACCACATCAAACAGTAATTCGCAACCGGTCGAACAGAACGTACCTTCACGCCAGGGAAAGTCCTACCTGAGTCTCATACTCCCACAGGCAACGATAGGTCTCGACCCAGGAAATCGCGAGAAATTCGTGTGTCAACAACTTAATTCGGACGCTCTACAGCTAGCAATTCCCCTGTTTACCCCCACCATGGAATGCGACCTTCGACTAACGTTAGTCGAAAAAGCAGAGCAAATTTTAACATTAGTGTCGGCACCGCTCGTCGCACCTTTACTAACTGCCACGAAACTCGAGACGGAATCAACATGGAACTATGTTCGTGCTGCACTTAGTGACGAACCTTCACTGGAAAAGCGAGACTCTTTGGTACAGCACACTTGTACTCTGGTCACAGATGCAATGATGGGACGTCATTTCTTGAGCATTTTTAGAGCTTTAACATGGAAATCGCCTGAGGATGGAGCATCTCTCTCACAACACACCCTTTCTCTAACAACAGAAACAATGAATAGTGACGAACGTCTTGAAATTTTTAGAGAGTTAAGCGGAATTTCAACGGTTGATCGAGAATCTATGATAGAGCACACTCGCAAGCTAGTCGAGGGCATCTCTGAAACGGGTGGTGAACGCAGCCTTATACTCTCAATAATAAGGGATTGTATTTTGCCTGCCAATCGAGCATCTGTTGTAAGCAATACGCTGTCTCTGATTACAGCGAGCACAAACGTAGCTGAACGAGAGTATCTTCTAAGAATCGTTAGTCATATTCCACAGGCCAACCACGCATTAATAGAAGGCGAAAAAGAAAACATTCTCGTGGCAATGCAACAGTTGCGAGGAATGTACTTCGAGTTCTGCGAACTTGAGTACGTAGAGGCATTCAATAGACGCGTAGAAGAAAAGCTCCCACAGCTTTTCGCAGCACGGTGATAAAGCACGCTTTGCATAGTTGATGGACTTTTGTAGATCAAATCGAGGCGCGAAGACGGCTCCAATATTAATTTTTCACATTATAAAACTGAACAATAATAAAACAATAAAGGATTTGGATGGACAATATAAATAATAATTTTAAAGCAACTGTAACACAAAACGTCAATACCCAACCTATTGACGATGCCCAGATCGTCCTCCCACGACACGGAAAATCGTTTCATTCTCTGCTGCTTCAGCAGGCAACGCGAGGTTTAGACCACACAGGTCGCGATGAATTCTTAGGCCAAGTAATTATAAGTGAGGGCCTCTTAGGACCAGCAAGTCTCCTTTTTACCGAAACAATGCCATGCTCCATGCGACTTGACATTACCAATAAACTTAGCGAAATTGTAGAAGAGCAACGCATAGCGTTGACAGAAGCATCGCAAAACGTAATAAACGATTTCTCTGATTCAAACAGAGTAAAGTTTGTCAACGCGCTGCAAAAAATTTCAAAGATAATAGCCGCACCACAAATTTTAAATATATTCGCGGTTAGTGACATTCAAGAGGTTACATCTAATTTAGAGTGTGTTGAGAGCATCTTTCGCCGTCATCCCAAACACGGAGATTGTGCGGTAGAGCATACTTATCGATTGATTACAGAGGTTATGGATAAGTCTTATTTCTTAAAGGTCATTAACACGTTACAATTTAAGAAACGTGCAGATTGCGCATCTTTGTTAGAGCACACTCTTTCGGTGGTAACAGATGTAGTGGATATTTCCCAACGCTTTGCAATTTTGAAGACCCTATCTGAAATTAACATTGATCAGCGAAAAAATCTAATAGATCATGCCATTCGTTTGAGCGTTGGATTAACCAGTAACGAAAAAAAACTAGTAACTCCAATTCGAGTGCTACAAACAATTCCCGTTACTGATCAAGCATCTCTCGTGGACCTCACTCTTCGCATAGTTACGGATAAAATAGGGAGCGACGAGCGTGCTGCTATCCTCCAAGAGATAGGGCATATTTCGCCTGCTAACCGAATGGCTGTTGTAGAGAACGCCCTGCTTCTCACAACAACTCAAACGAAGAGTCGTGAAATGGCGTACCTTCTTAGAATCGTTGATCAAGTTCCACAAGACAATCGAGCATTAATAGAAAAGGAACATGAAAACATTCGTAAAGCTGTGAAATATTTACTAGAGGAATACTATATTACCTTTACCCCCTTGCTCAGAGCCAACTTCAGAAAAGATGTACGACAAATGCTTCCGCGTCTTTTCAATCAACGGTAAGCATGAGCAAAGTGGACAGCTACTCGTTGTCTACTCCACCTCGTCCACAAAAGTTCATAAAGCAAATCCTAGTTTGCTTTATTTGACATGATCCACTACCATTATTTGTCTGCCGGGGACCTCATGGAATGAGGCAGTTCGAACCAGGTCAGGACCGGAAGGTAGCAGCCTTAAGGACCTCGCCTTATGCCTTGAGATAATCTCCGGCTTTTTTTGCTGACTGGAGACCCCCATGCACCGACGCTCCATCTTTATTGCCGCTACAGGCCAGAATGTTGGCAAAACAACCATTTGCCTGGGCATTATCGCCGGTCTCAAAAGACGTTTTCGCAATGTTGGATTCATCAAACCTGTCGGTCAGCAGCATGTCGAGGTCGAGCACGATCTAAAAGTCGACAAAGATGCCGTCCTCTTCAAAGAACACTTCGCCCTCACAGACAACTACAAAAATATCTCCCCTGTCATTATCCCCTCGGGCTTTACACGCGAATACCTGGCTGGCCAAATTGGCCACGAAAAACTTCGACAGAATATCCTCGATGCCTTTGAGCACATCGCCGGTCGCAATGACTTCACCGTCGTCGAAGGCACGGGACACGTTGGCGTGGGGTCCATCATCGACCTCAATAACGCCAAAGTCGCCGCTGACCTCGGTGTGGACATGGTACTAATCGCCAGCGGAGGCCTTGGCTCCACTATCGACGAGCTAGCCCTCAACATCGAGATGTGCCGCCAGTATGGTGTAAACATTCGTGGTGTTATCCTAAATCGCGTGTTGGATGAAAAACGCGCGATGATTGAAGAATACATCCCCAAGGCCCTTGCTAAGTTTGGCATCCCGCTACTGGGCTGCATTCCCTTCTCTCGTTTCCTCAATACACACTCAATGGAAGACTTTGAATTGCTCTTCGGCGCTAAACTACTTGCAGGCGATGCGTACCGCTACCATCACTTCCGATCTACTAGACTCGTGGCTGGATCGCTGGAATCCTATCTAGAAGATGATACCCCTAGCGAACTGATCATCACCCCGGCTAGCCGCGACGATATTATCGAAGCAATCCTAAAGAAATTCCCGGTGGCAACAGCTCCCGATGGACACTTGCAAGTGGGGGTGTTATTAACCGGCCGCCATCACCCCTCCGAAGAAACACTACAGCGTATTCGTCAGCGCGACATACCTTTCCTTTACGTCCCTATGTGCAGCTATGACGCGATGAAAAAAATCACCTCGCTCATCTCAAAAATCAGACGCCAGGACGTGCGCAAGGTACAGAAAGCCATAGACATTGTAGAAAGCAATATCGACTTCACACGTCTGTGTCAATACGATGCAGCACCGTGCGCATGATGAAGGCACTTATCGTCAAAACATCGTCTCTGGGCGATATCGTTCACACCTTTCCAGTCATTGGTTACCTTAAGCACCGAAATATTACCGTCGACTGGGTGGTCGAAACATCCAACGCTGCCTTACCTCTGACTCATCCTGATGTAAATCAGGTACTCCTCATCGATAGTAAGAAGTGGCGCAAAAACCCGTTCAATGGAACAACCTGGAATGAAATAGCAGCTCTCAAAGAAAGGCTGCGGAGCGCGAAATATGATGTTGTCTTTGACCTGCAAGGAAATATCAAATCCGGAATCGTTACCTGGTTTACCCCCAGCCCCAACAAGGTGGGCTTTGGTAAGGCAACGGTTCCTGAATGGCCCAATCTTCTAGCTACCAACCACCGCTTCAATCCCTCGCCGGGCAACAATATTCGCTCGGACTACCTGTCACTTGTTCAAAACTACTTTGGCGATACTACGCCTTTTGAGAATACCAGCGTGATCCTTAAGGTATCGGACGACCAAAAGCGTGTCGTACGAGACCTCCTGGCCTCCCCTCTAATTGAGAAAGGTTCTAAAATCCTTGTCTGCCCAGGTTCAATGTGGACGAATAAAACACTGCCAGCCGAAACACTGCTGAAGCTTCTACAACGTGTTCAAGAAACCTTCGATTGCTCATACCTCTTAGCTTGGGGCAGTGAAGAAGAAAAAGCTACTGCCGAACTTCTGTGCAAAAACCTGAATAAGAGCCTTTTACTGCCTCGTTTACCCCTTCCAGCACTACAAAACTTGATGCATGGCGTCGATCTTACTATCGCCATGGATTCCTTACCTCTACACCTTGCAGGAACTACTTGTACTCCCACTTGGGGCCTTTTCGGCCCTTCGTCAATGGCCAAGTATAACCCGCAAGGTCCTCAAAACCTCGCGTTTCAAGGAGCATGCCCCTACGGACGCTCGTTTGAAAAGCGGTGCCCTATTCTGCGTACATGCCCTACTGGAGCCTGCCTGCGAGAACAATCTTCAGAAGCTTTGTTCAAGCAGTTTGAAACCTGGGCGTCAAATTATTTAGCAAGACATTAGCTGTCCCAATTTTACACATCACTCGGAGCTATCTACATGATCCTTTTTCCAAATGAAGCATTAGTAGACATATCTATACAAATTAAGCCTGAATTTCTAGGCGTGGCAAGGTCTATCTATGGCGAGCATATGCATGCCAAAGGCTGGAATGAAACCAGTTACGATATTATCCAGCAAATCGTTCAGAAGGCTAAACAGAATGTCTTAATGTCTTCTGGCGGAGTCTCCAGCAACACCGCTAAAGCTATTAAAAAATTAAACGAAAATACCGTTTGTCGCATCTGGAGCGTGGCTGGAGACGATACCTACGGGCAAGTTTACCGTGATGCTATGATAGCCAACGGCGTCGACCCAAAATTACGTATTATTCCAGATGGTCATACTGGAGTTTGTTTATGCTTGGTTACGCCGGATGGCGAGCGTACTATGTTCACCGATCTAGGTGTTTCCAAGTTGTTCGATGGAATGATGGTCATAGATAATCCTGATATGTTCAGCGGGGCTACTATCACACATCTTGAAGGATTTACTATTCAAAAACAGGGCTTTATACAGGCATGTATTACCCTTGCTAAACAAGAAAATTCCCTCGTTTCATTAGATCTTTGTGATCCTGGCCTAGTCACTCGTTGCGAGGCGGATTTTAATGAAGTAGTAACAGAAAATGTCGATATCCTATTCGGTAACATGGCAACCATGAAAGCATTTACCGGCCTCGAAGAACCATTTGCGATGTTGGAAGCCCTGAAAGATCATAAGTTGGTAGCTATTACTGATTCCGCAAATGGCTGCTATATCCAAGGCCCAACAGGAGTTGCTGTGCATATCCCAGCACACCCGGCAACAGTGCTTGATACTTCTGCCGCCGGTGACTACTTTATCGCAGGAGTGCTCAATGCGGTTTCCCAGCGTGGTATTCCAGACAGCCCGGAAGCCTTGACGTACTTCGGCAACACGGCGAATATTGTAGCTGCTGCCATGTGCGAACATAGGGGGACTGACCTGCCGGAATATGCTTGGGAACAAGTACGCGAAAAGCTAACTGCTCTAAGACCTGTTGAAAAAGCGGCCTAGGAACTGGCAAAAAAAAAGACAGCCTGTAAAACAGGCTGTCTAACTTTAACAACGCGTGGGAGTTATTAACTCTACCACTGACGCTGTTGACGTGGTCCACCGCGGCTTGCACCACCAGGAGCACGCTCACTGCTGCGCTCTGGACGGTCAGTCTGGGGGCGCGCTTCATCAACGCTCATCGCACGGCTGCGGAAGTCCTTACCGTTAAGAGCGGCAATCGCTTTCTGGCCACCATCTCTGGAGCCCATTTCAACAAAGCCGAAACCCTTAGGGCGGCCTGTGTAACGGTCAGAGACTAGCTTCACGCTTACAACATCGCCGAACTCGCCGAACAACTCTTTTAGTTCTTCTTCGGTCGCGTCATAAGACAGATTACCAACATATAGCTTCATGGAACAAGTTTCCTTTTCGGTAGTGAGCAGAGATCTTTAGCCGGAACCTTCTTCGAAGGACTGTTGATCAAAGCGGACACGCTTGACTGCGCGGTTAGGACTGACTCTCACTAAGTTTTGGAGTTTACAAAGTTAATTATGCACACTCCACCTATTTCTTACAATAAAATAATTTCTGATACCTCCTACGGCTTGCCCAACCTTTCTATAAGTGATATAATCTAATTTAAATGGAGGTTATATGGAAAGCATTACATCATCAAATTCAATAATTCCAAATCAACAACCTCCACTGGAAAATGAGCCTCCCCTCGTAGTTTACGATGTGAAAGAAGATGGAACTATTAAGCAAATTACTGATACTAAAATCGCGAATAATTTGGTATTAAGTAAAAAGGCCGTTGTTCTGAATACAAAGACTGGTATGGTTTCTGTAGGCAAAAAGGTTAATTCTAGTTTCAGAAAACAGGCGCTCAAGGGCGATATTACCTTTAAAACTGAGGATGGGCGCGAATACGTCAATATCAAAAGACAAGCCAGCAAATCCGCTAAACTAATAAAGCTGCTTGGTTTCTTTGCAGGAATTCCCTTTAAAATAGTATCTGACGTTGTAGATACCATTAGAAATAAAATGGAAAACAAAGAGGGATTAAAAGATCGTATAAAAGCGGAGGTTTTGGAGATCAAAGAAAGGGTCGCAAGAATCCTGGAAAATGCTGAATCAATGCCCGTGGCAGAAAAAACAAGCGAAGTATCCAAAGTAATCACACGTTCTATAGAACAGAAGGTTCTAGCGACAGAGCGCAAGTCATATGAAGAGCGGAACAAAATCCAAGAACATAAAAAGGATATCGACAAACTTGAACTGGAACGAGAGTTCCGTCGTGAAGAGCATGGCCTGGGTTCTACCGCTGGAGCTGATCAGCAATTTATGCCAGACCAAAGTATCGTTCAAAGTCTCAATCGAGAAGATCATCAAAAGTAGTTTTTAACGCAAAGACGCGGAGGCGCTGAGTGTTCTTCTTTGCTCCTTCGCGCCTCTGCGTCTTTGCGTTAAATTCTCCCCTCAAAACTTTAATTTATGCTAAACATTTACCAAAATTAAACAACCGCAGAGCTCATCATGCCAACAACGACATACGACTACATTATCATTGGAGCGGGAATTGTTGGGCTTGCAACAGCCCTCAAACTGCTCAAGGCAGAACCTACCGCACGCATCGCCCTTGTGGACAAGGAGAATGCCGTTGCCAAGCACCAAACAGGCCATAATAGTGGCGTGATACATTCCGGAGTCTACTACAAACCGGGTTCCTTAAAGGCCGAGCTATGCACCTCCGGCGCTAGCCAGCTCATACAGCTGTGCGAAGAACAAGGCATTCCGTTTAATCGCTGTGGCAAAATCATCGTGGCAACATCTGACGCGCAAGTTCCTGCCTTGGATGAGTTACACCGCCGCGCGGTCGCTAATAATGTTGCAGGTTTACAAAGGCTAGATACCGCTGAGTTGCGACAAAAAGAACCCGAGGTGAAAGGTGTGTCGGCGTTGTTTATCTCATCGACTGCCATAGTCGACTTTAAGATTGTAGCAGCTACCTACCTGCGATTAATCCAGGAGCAGGGTGCTAAGGTATTTTTCGGTTCTCCCGTTACTCACATCTCTGACGATGGCCAAAGTATTACAGTAACTACAGGAAGCCAACGTCTTCAAGGACGCTTCCTAATCGCTTGTGCTGGATTGTATTCAGACCGCATTGCACGACTAGCAGGCTTTGATAATATCCCCCAAATCCTGCCGTTCCGCGGAGAGTACTATAACCTCTCGCCTGATTGGTCCACAAAGGTGAAGCATCTTGTCTATCCCGTTCCGGATCCGCGCTTTCCTTTTTTGGGTGTTCATTTAACGCTCAAGATGGATGGTACCGTCGAAGCTGGGCCTAATGCAGTTTTGGCTACCTCAAGAGAAGGCTATACCAAAACAGATGTTAGCACTTATGACTGCTGGCAATATCTTCGCTATGGCGGCTTTTGGAAGATGGTCGGAAAATATTGGAAAACGGGCCTGGCTGAAGCTTACCGCTCTGTCAGCAAAAGCGCTTTCTGTCGCGATCTGCAAAAACTCTTCCCAGGTGTGCATGAAAATGATCTCAAGCCAGGAGGCAGCGGTGTTAGGGCACAACTTGTTATGCAAGATGGTAAACTTCATGATGATTTTGTCATCGCCAGCAACAATCGCATGGTGCATGTGCTAAACGCCCCTTCGCCTGCTGCTACAGCATCTTTAGCCATCGGCGATTACATCACCAACCTAGCTCGATCTTAGGGGAAAATTAAACGCAAAGACGCAGAGGCGCAAAGACGCAAATAAGAACACTTCGCGTCTCTGCGCCTTTGCGTTTAATTCCTCTTTGTAACTACACTTAATGTTTCCATTTCTAAAGGAGCTAACAATGTACTGCAAAAAGAGAACGTTACTATTCATCGCCGGAAGCATCTGGTTCGGCATGGGTCTGTACCTAATGATTATTGGTATGGGCTTTCTGGAGGTTTCCCTCGCCCCTGACGTTCACGCACCCTTATTGACATCCCTAGAGAACCTCTTTGGAGCGCGCGATATTACTGTCGTGCTTCTGGTGGCATTAGCGCTGGTCATTGGGCAGATCAAAGGGCGCACTGTTTTAACCAAAGCCGCACTTCGCCAGGCAGACCGCATCTTGTCCCTTCCCGAGCCTACTCACATTAAAAACCTGTTTAGCGGGCGTTTTTATGTTTTGATGGCGATCATGATGGGCCTAGGAATCGGCATGAAGTATTTTGGCGTACCATTAGACATTCGTGGAGCTATTGATGTTACTGTTGGTGTCGCGCTTATTCAAGGAGCTGTTGCTTACTACAAGCAGACAGCAACAGCACCATCTCACTTGTGATACGGTGAACCGCGCCAGATCTCTGTGGCGCGGTAAAGCTGCTCTGCCAAAATGAGGCGGCACATCTGATGGGTGTAAGTCAAGGATGACAAGCTCAGCAAAGGATAGCGCTTCAAGCTCTGTGGCAGCCCTTCGGCGCCTCCAATAACTAACGTGAGGCGCGATCCCCCATCCTCCAGCCATTTGGATAAGCTCTTAGCAAATTCTTCGCTGGTGTAGGTCTTGCCATTGGGATCCAAACAAACAACTTTATCTTCTTTACCGATCTGCTGCACGAGCTGCTGATCATCTTTAAGCCATTCGGTGGAAAGTTGAAGTGTAGAGGACATGCGTCGCTCAAATTCTAACACGCCGGAGTCAATCCAGGGTTCTTTGCTTCTGCCGACCATAAGAAGTTTAATGCGCAACACGGACTAATCCTCGCCGCCGCGACGTATCACACGCTGCATGGTGCGCTTGTCGTCGCGCTCTTTGATGGCTGCGCGTTTGTCTTCGCTCTTCTTACCACGAGCTAGCGCAATTCTGACCTTGACGCGACCTTTTTTAAGGTAGAAGGCAATAGGAACTAGAGTCAAGCCCTTCTCTTGCACATCGCGACGAATCTTTTCGATCTCGTACTTATGCATCAGGAGCTTGCGTTCCCGGCGTTCTTCGTGATTATTGAGATTGCCAAAACGATACGGAGCAATGGTGCAATTAACCAGCCACATTTCCCCACCGTTTACTTTAACATAGGCCTCTTGCAGGCTACCGCCATGAGCGCGAAGCGACTTTATTTCAGTTCCGAGCAAAGCGATGCCTGTCTCGTAGGTATCGAGAATCTCGTACTGGAAAAATGCCTTACGGTTAGAAACTAAGTCTTTGAATTCTTCTGCCATTGCGCTCTCTAGATCGTTCAGAAATATTATAGCACGGGACCTATTTCTCCCGAAGGGCTTTGCGTCCTATCTTCTTTCTTGACTTTGGCCCATATCACAGACCATAATTCCGGAACAAAATGCAAAGGATGAGGATTGCGCAATGAAATTTGTGATTTCGCGTGTGGAACTGGCCGGGCTACTCAGTAAGCTACAGAACGTTGTCTCCCAGAAAACGACTATCCCTGTTCTCAATAACTTCCTGCTAGAGGCGGCGAACGACGAACTAGTTCTAAGCGCGACCGACCTAACCGTTGGCCTACGCTGCTATACAGACACAAAAGTGCTCGAAGAAGGCGCGACAACGCTGCCAGTTAAGAAATTTGCCGCTTTGGTGCGCGAGCTTACCTGCGCTAATCTGGAAGTGACCTGCAACGAAAACAGCATTACAGAAATTATCGCAGACTCATCGCGCTTTCGCCTACACGGCATGAGCAAAAATGAGTTCCCAAGTCTACCTGACTTCGAAGGCGCCGCGCGCTTTGTCATCAAACAAAAGACGCTTAAGGATATGTTTAACCGCACTTCCTTCTCCGTTTCGCGTGAAGATAACCGCTACGTCCTTACTGGTGTTTTGATGCAGATAGCCAATGGCGTTGCAACATTCGTTGGAACAGATGGCAAGCGTTTAGCCCGCGCGCACGTCGACCTAGATATCGATAAAGACTTCGCTGGTTGCTATACACTGCCCTTAAAGGCTGTCGATGAAATTGTAAAAAACCTTGTCGACGATGAAGATGAAACAGCTACTGTTTACCTTCTTGAAGATCGCGTAGCCGTCGAAGGCAACCACGTCAACCTAATCACCAAGCTCCTGCAAGGCGACTACCCTGACTATAATCGCGTTATTCCTGAAAGCTCTGAAACAGTTGTGACCATTCATGTTCCAGAACTCACATCACTATTGCGCCAAGTCTCCCTCTTTACCTCTGACGCTACACACTCCGTACGTTTTAGCTTCACCGATGGCGAGCTAAAACTAAGCGCTAATAACGCTGAGCTGGGCGAAGGCCAGGTAAGTATGCCTGTGAACTATCATGGATCCAAACTTGAGGTAGCTTTTAACCCTCAGTTCTTCCTTGATATCCTCCGTCACTGTAACAACGAACGCATCACCCTAGGCATCACCGACGCCTATAACCCTGGCGTGATCACCGATATCGATGGTCCGCTGGAGCCAGGAGAGCAGCCTAGCCCTCTATTCGTGTTGATGCCGATGCGTCTGAACGAAACCTAAATGATTGTGCAGTGCAGCTAAAGCGCCTTGTTCTACGCCACTTTCGTAACTATGCCGGGGCCACCGTAGAGTTCTGCCCCGGCGTTAATGCTATCTGTGGCACCAATGCGCAAGGTAAGACGTCGCTATTAGAAGCTATTTTTTTGTGCGTCTCCGGACGCTCCTTCCGCTCACCACACCTCGCCGACCTGCAACAACAGGGCCAACCCTTCTTTTTTGTCGAAGCGCACTTTGCGAAAAATGGAATCGAACAGCGCCTCAGATACGGCTACGACGGTAAAGAACGTAAAATCACGTTTAACAATACCGCATGCCAGAGCATCGCACAACTTCTAGGGTTACTGCCCGGCGTCGTTTTAACTCCGGATGATATCGCTTTAGTAAAGGGAAGCCCGCAACTGCGTCGCCAATACCTCGACCTGCAGATCGCACAAGCAAATCCCCTCTACCTGCATCACCTCGTACGTTACGGCCGCGCCATGCGACAGCGCAACCACTTGCTGCGCACGCGTACCTTAGCCACTATTGAGACATGGGAAGAGGAAATGGCTACCTCGGCCTCCTACCTTGCCCAACACCGCGAAGAAACGGTCGCAGATCTCAGTACCCGCGCCGGCGCCTGCTATGATCACCTGACACAAGAGCATGAGCCCCTAACGCTAAAATACAAATGCGGCGCCCCGCTAAATAAAGGTGTCGATGCCCTTATGGGCTATTATCGCGAACGTTATGCGCAACAACGCCCGCGTGAAATGGAATTGGGGTGGACGACCACCGGACCGCACAAAGACGATCTTATCATCAACATTGAAGGTAAAGCGGGACGCTTCTTTGCAAGCGAAGGCCAACAAAGAAGCTGCGTTGCTGCCCTGAGATTAGCTGAATGGCAACGCCTACGCGACCAATGCGGTCACCAACCATTACTCATTGTTGATGATGTGGCGGTAAGCTTAGATGAAGGGCGTCGAGGACGTCTATTAGATATGCTTGGAAGCTTCGGCCAGGTGTTTCTATCATCAGCACAAAAGCTCAAAAGCGAGCTTTCGTCTGCACAATTCTTCCACGTTCAAGCTGGCCAAATCTCCCCCGACTAAAAAGATTTTAACGCAAAGACGCAGAGGCGCAAAGAGAAGTTTAAGTTCCTAAGGTGGACCCCATTGTCTAGACAAAAAGCACTGGGTAGTTTGCGCGTTTCTGATTCAACCTAGTTTTTTGTTGAATTTCATGTTCTGTCTGAGAACTTTTCAGACGTCGTGGAAGTTGTCGGCAACGCAGTTGTCGACAGCTTCCATGACGCTTTTCTTCTTCCTTAAATACTAAAA
>JAUXSF010000010.1 GCA_030679955.1 Chlamydiales bacterium
GCGGGAAAAAGGGCGAACTGATCATAAAAAAATACGCCACTATTCCCATGCCAAAAAAAGACCCCTCATCTCCCCCACGAGAACGGAAACATCGTCATGAGAATTAAGAGGTTTCCTGTCAGCCTCGAAAGGACGGCATAATCATAGACTTCTACGATTACCTGGATGGACATCAAAGCCTTGCTCTAATTTCTATAACGCCCTACCCTTGCGGGCATGATTACACGAATTTTCTTATTACTTTTCTGCATGCTGTGTGGTTGCTTAGATGCCGAGCCTCCAAAGCGCATTCGCGCAATCTACAGCAGCCTGGACCCCTTATCGGTGTCACAGCACTTAGCTTTGTACCAACTTTACCCGGATAGCCCAGAAGGGAAGAATGCTCTGCAAAAAGCTTGGAAACTACTTAACACGGGAACGATAGAATCCCAGGTTCCAACTTCGCTAACTCTACCTGTCCATGGGATCCAAACTATCGTCGGCATCGTCAACAAACAACCGTTCGAAGAAC
Source organism: Chlamydiales bacterium (assembly GCA_030679955.1). Lineage (GTDB taxonomy): Bacteria > Chlamydiota > Chlamydiia > Chlamydiales > JAJFMA01 > CAMFKD01. The sequence goes on from JAUXSF010000010.1 coordinate 512, forward strand.
CTCTTCAACTATCTGACACAGACCTAGTCTTCGTGGAACGCATGTCGTCTCGGTTATCCAATAGACAGCTCAAGGGCTATCGCGCGACCTCTGAAACCGAGGTGCTAGCGTTACCTCCGCACGAAATAGATCTGGCTCGTGGTTTATTCTTGAGTCAGCTTGGGGATAATGCAGACTCGCTACTAACGCTGCGCAACTATGAAGCTATGCTAGACCTGATGGCCTTGCAGATTCAGGCACGACTAGACCCTTATGCGACTCCAGAAGACAAAGTGCATGAACTCAATCGCTTTATCTTCGAAGAAATGAACTTCCGCTTTCCACCGCATTCTGTATACGCGGCAGATATTGACCTTTACACCTTCCTGCCATCTGTCTTGGATACACGTCGTGGCGTGTGCTTGGGCGTATCTGTCATGTACCTTTGCTTAGCACAACGTCTAGATCTTAATCTGGAAATCGTCACACCTCCAGGTCACATCTACGTGCGCTATAGGGAGGGTGGGAAAGAAATCAATATTGAAACAACTGCCAGAGGCATTCACATTGACTCCGAAGAATACCTGAGCATTGACACCCGAAAACTTCAACAACGTGATTTAAAAGAGACAGTAGGTCTCACGCATATCAACCTGGCTAGCGTCTATCTTCAGCAAGGTGACTATCCTAAAGCTGTCGAAACTTATAAGCAGGCAGAGAAGTACCTTCCAAACGATCGACTCTTAAAAGAACTTTTGGGTTACTCGCTGTTCCTATCAGGGAACGAAAAAAATGGACGCCTATATCTCGAACAGGTTCGTGACTATCTACCCGATGAAGCGGTCAGCCAAAACAACATGGTTGCAGACCTGTTAGACGGAAAAGTTGATACGAAAGGACTAAAGTCAATCTATATGGGTGTGGATGAAACATCCGAGTCTCTTCTCGCCAAGAAAAAAGCTCTACAAGACGCCCTTCAAACCCATCCACAGTTTCGCGCGGGCTGGCTGCAATTAGCAACAACATTGCTGCAAATGCATCGCTATGGTGAAGCGCTGGAGTGCCTGAAACGTTACCATGAAATTCACCCTAACAACGTCACAGCTGAGTACTTTTTAGCTATCGTGAATGCAGAACGGCTAGATTTTAATGAAGCGTGGAAACACCTGTATTCAGCAGAGGAGCTGCTAGCGCAACGCAATCACCAACCAAAGGCTATGGCCGCCTTTCGCAAGCAACTTTCCATCAAATCACCGGAATGAACCCATCATCCTGCCAACTACGCCACGACACCCCACGTTCCTTCATCGCTTCGCTCTTCAGTCACGCGGGGCTATAAACGGTCGTCACTCCGCGACGAGGATTTGAATCTCCCTTTTTCGTCCATAAGGTCCATTAAAAGAGTTACATAGTCTAAATTGACTTGTGCTGCTCCCAACGAGTCTCAGGGCAATGAAGGCTTTGGTTCACATAACGTGATAGAACAAATAAATAATCAGATAAACGATTGAGATAGACAAACACCTCGGGAGCAACCTCTGACTGCTTATGCAATGGCAGCACGCGTCGCTCTGCTCGGCGGCAGATACTGCGGGCCACATGAATCATTCCAGCCGAGGGATGCCCACCAGGCAGAATAAAATAGGTGAGCTTTGGAAGCTTTTCTTCCATTGCATCGATCCACTTTTCAAGCAGCTCCGCGGCATGAGAATCAAAATAAGACCGTTTCTTTTTAGCCTCGGAAGCTTTGGTCAAAGGCGTTGCCAATGCAGCTCCTAGATCAAACAAGGCGTGCTGCACTGTTTCCAGCTGCTCCTTTTCAGTTTCAAGCTCTTTTGGCAATAAAGCAATAGCAGCGCCGATAGCGGAATTGCATTCGTCAACAGTGCCAATAGCCTCCACGACAACATGGTCCTTAGGGATCCGTCCGCCTATGCAAAGTGATGTTTCACCAGCATCGCCGGTCTTGGTGTAAATCTTAACCATTACAATTCCTCGCTCGGTTCAATCCAGCGTCCATGGGTTTTAATTAGGTCGACTAAGCGGTCATCTGCGTTAGAGAAATCGATATCCTTTTCCACACACTCTTTACCTACATAGAGGTCAATTTTTCCGGGTTTAGAACCCACATAGCCAAAGTGTGCGTCTGCCATTTCACCAGGACCATTTACGATACAGCCCATAATGGCAATCTTAACACCCGGCAAATGCGCTGTGCGTTCGCGAATGCGTGCTGTCACGTCTTGTAGGTTGAATAATGTACGTCCACAGCTTGGGCACGAAATGAAATCTGTACGCGTCGTCCTCATTCGTGCTGATTGCAGCACTGTAAAGCTAAAGGCACGCAGAAACTCTGTAGGATAGGGTCCGCTTAAACAAACCCCCTCACCCAAACCATCACACAGCATCGCGCCGCATTCAGCGCCAGCACGAATCACAAAATCTTCCTGATCACAATCATAGTGATAGTTCAAGATGACTGGAATCTGCAGATCTTTTTGTTGCAGCCACTCCATAAAACGTCTGGAGGCATGTAGGCGATTCTGAGAAGGCCCTAATAGAATAGCCGCAGGTTTTATGCGCTCAATGACATCCCACTCTGCTGGCGGTTCATCTTGAACCAATACTACAGGCTTGTTTGTGGCATCTTTTACTGCAGCAAAGCGTGCCGCCTTTTCACGCATTATCGCGTCAGCCAAAGTAATTGGAGTAATAACGCCCACACCAATATCCTGCAGTGGGTGTGCGGGGACTTGGTCTAGAACAACAACAGCGTCGGCAGTTGTGCTCTTGATCTTAGGTCGACCAAATTCTAACTTGCAACCAACCTGAAGGTAAATATCTTCGCTCTGCAACTCTTGCGCTGTCACAGGAAGCCATACAGATCCATCGCGGTGCATAGAGACATGACTAGGAAGGCTTACAGTGCGTCGTGTGATCGCCTCGATATTACGATGCTGCTCCTCAAAAGGCTCAACACCACGACCCAAATGCTCTTCCGCAAAGGCCTTTAGACGTTGGCAAGGATCGATTTCGTACCAAGGATCTTCTGTCAAGGAGACGCGGATAGTATCTCCCAACCCATCCAGCAGCAAAGCGCCGATACCCATAGCGGACTTAACGCGACCATCCTCTCCCTCACCAGCTTCTGTGACTCCTAAATGCAAAGGATAGTCCCACCCAAGTTTGTACATAGCAGCTACAAGGAGACGATAGGCCTCCATCATCACTTGTGGGTTAGAGGCCTTCATAGAGAAAATGATGTCATGAAAGTCATGTTTACGGCACACGCGAGCAAATTCCAGCGCTGATTCGACCATACCGGCAGGAGTATCACCATAGCGGTTCATGATACGGTCAGAGAGACTTCCATGGTTGGTGCCAATACGCATGCACTTCTTAAGCGTTTTGCACTTCACAACCAGTGGGCTGAACTTTTCATCCAAGCGTAGCAGCTCTTTGGCATAAGACTCATCGTCATATTCGATAACCTTAAACTGAGCGCGCTTATCGACGTAATTGCCTGGATTAACGCGTACTTTATCGACAAACTCCACAACCTTCATAGCTGCAGGCGGAAAAAAGTGGATATCCGCGACAACAGGAATCAAATAGCCCTTCTGAACGAGGTTGTTTTTGATCTGCTCGCAGGCCTCAGCTTCCTTCATCCCCTGAACAGTAACGCGTGCGATTTCACAACCAACATCTGCTAGTCGGATAATTTGCTCGACGGTTGCGTCGACATCTCGCGTGCTGGAGGTTGTCATGGATTGTATGCGTACAGGGTTATCTCCCCCCACGCCGACATTACCCACCATTACCTCGCGGGTTTTAAATCGCTTTGTTCGGTATACCGCGTCACAGTACTTCATGTGTCTTATCTCCTCCGTCTGAGTCCTAGTAGTTTAGCATGAAGAGGAACGTGATGGAAACAAAAACGGATTTTACCTAGGATATAAATGGCAAAGGAGGTGTACTTATGAATCCAAACTTCACCGACGCTGTTTCAAACGCTCTTCAGCAAGCTTTTACCGAAGCACAGAACAGAAAAAACACCGAAGTCACTGAAAACCATCTTCTTCAGGCTTTGTTATCGGATCCGAAAGGCTACTTTGTCTCCATCCTCGATAATCTTGACGCACAGCCGCAAGAACTAGTTCAGGATGTGAACAACAGCTTAAGCCGGATGCCTACCTTTTCTGGGCAACCCAAGGCCCCAAATGTCTCGCCGGGGCTTCAGCAACGTATCGCCGAGGCGCAAACGGTTGCGCGGCAATGGAACGACACGTATATCGGCAGCGACCACTTCCTTGTCTCTTACTGGAAAGGTGCGGGAGATCCCTTCTCTAAGTGGAAGCAGCAAAGCGGACTCAATCTTAATCAGGTCGAAGAACAGATCAAACAAATACGAGGAAACCGCCATATGGACTCGCCAACAGCTGAATCAAGCCTTCAGACACTGGAAAAATTCTGCAAGAACCTCTCAGCCTTAGCGAGAGAGGGTAAACTAGATCCAGTCATCGGACGAGATGAAGAGATTCGACGCACAATCCAAGTGCTCAGCCGACGAACCAAAAACAACCCACTACTCTTGGGCGAGCCCGGAGTGGGTAAGACTGCCATCGCAGAGGGCCTAGCCCAACGTATCGTTCAAAAAGATGTGCCCGATTCTCTAAAAGATAAAGAAATAGTTGCCCTCGACATGGGCGCTCTTGTCGCCGGCACAAAGTTCCGTGGGGAATTTGAAGAGCGCCTCAAGGGCATCCTGACCGACATAGAAAAAAGCGAAGGAAGGGTCATACTTTTTGTCGACGAAGTGCACACGTTGATCGGGGCGGGTTCCGCAGAAGGATCTATGGATGCTGCTAACCTACTAAAACCTGCCCTTGCGCGCGGCACCCTACATTGTATTGGCGCCACGACGTTGAATGAATACCAAAAATACATCGAGAAAGATGCAGCGCTAGAACGTCGCTTCCAACCTGTCATGGTTCGTGAACCAACCCTACAGGACACCATTGCGATCCTTAGAGGCCTACGTGAACGCTACGAGATCTATCACGGCGTTCGCATCACCGAAGGCGCCCTACACGCAGCAGCATTCCTCTCTGACAGGTATATCACCGACCGCTTCCTACCAGACAAAGCAATCGACTTGATAGACGAAGCCGGAAGCTTAATCCGCATGCAAATAGGCAGCAGACCCCTTCCAATAGATACTAAAGAAAGGGAGCTAGCAGCTTTAATTGTTGAGCAAGAGGGGCTACGACGCGAAGACAGCCCCACAGCTAAGGAACAGGCACAAAAGCTCGAGAAACAAATAGCGCAGAAAAAAGAAGAACTGGCTGCCCTTAAACAGCAGTGGGACCAGGAAAAGAAACTCATCGAAGAGATCAAAGAAAAGAAAAATAAATACGAAAATCTGCGCTTCCAAGAAGAGGAAGCGGAACGCCGCGCAGAGTATGATAAGGTTGCAGAACTTCGCTACAAGGTGATTCCAGAAGTTCAACGAGAAATTCAGGAAACCGAAACAAAACTCAACGACAAGCCCAATCGCCTGCTGCAAGAGGAAGTCGATGAAAATCTAATCGCTCACATCGTATCCAAATGGACAGGTGTACCCGTTAGCCGCATGGTCGAGGGTGAAGCTGAGAAGCTCCTTCGCATGGAAAAAGAAATTGGCAAGCGAGTCATCGGACAGGAAATAGCCATCACAGCTATCAGCGAGGCCGTTAGACGCTCTCGCTCAGGCCTAGGCGACCCCAACCGCCCTATCGGCGCTTTCCTGTTTGTAGGACCCACTGGCGTTGGTAAGACAGAACTAGCTAAAGCATTAGCAGAACAACTCTTCGACCAAGAAGATGCCATGATTCGCCTCGATATGTCCGAATATATGGAAAAGCACAGCGTCTCCAAACTTATCGGAGCGCCTCCAGGATATGTCGGGTACGACGAAGGTGGGCAGCTAACCGAACAGCTGCGACGACGTCCCTATGCGGTGGTGCTGTTGGATGAGATAGAAAAGGCTCACCATGACGTCTTCAACATGCTCCTGCAGATATTTGACGAAGGGCGTATCACCGACAGTAAGGGCAGAAAGGTGAACTGCAAAAATGCCATCTTTATCATGACCTCAAACTTGGGTTCTGACCTTCTGCTAGAACAGCTAGAGAAAAACCGAAAAGAGTTCTCTAAAGATGCGATATTAGCACTTCTAGATCCAATCCTGAGACAACACTTCAGGCCAGAATTCCTGAACCGACTCGATGAAGTCCTGCCCTTCCTACCACTAAGACAGGAAGATATGAAGGCTATTGTCACCATTCAGCTGCATCATGTGGAGAAACGCCTACAAGAACGCCACGTAAACCTCTCTTGGGAGCCTACAGTGGTCGAGTTATTAGCGACAGAGGGCTATGACCCCTATTTTGGTGCAAGGCCTCTAAAAAGACTGATCCAGAGCAAAATAGAGAACATGCTGTCCAAGGCTATTCTAGACGGCACCATCCGCGCAGGGTCTAATGTTGCTCTAACCAGCAAAGGTGACTCCATCGGTTTTGTGACGTAGAAAAGAATGCCTGTTCAAAAATCTGTGGTGCGGCGACTTGTCGCCGCACTTCTATGATCCCACGTTTACCTTATCCAATTCTAAGATCGGTACTACAGCCGTTGGTCTGCGGGCCACGGGCACCTCAAGAACCTGTTTTGAGCGTGGACTGACTGATGGATGATGTGTCCCCTGAGCAGGAGGATTTAACTCAAAGCTCGAAGAGCGCGGACTAATTCGAGGTGGTGCAACACCTCCTGAGTTTAAATCTAATGGTGGTACCGATCGAGGACTTGCCGGAACAGGTCCCAGCCCTGGAGAAAGAATATTATAATTTCGGATATCAAGCTTTGGCCATTTAAATTCCTCGCGAAGGAGGTTCAATGCGTCGAAAACCTTATTCCTCTCTTGCTTGAAATTAGGCATTCCATCTAACTTGGCTTTCAAAGCCCTCCGACTAGCGTTATTAACCCATGCATCATAATTGCTTTGAGCTCGGTCAGCCTCTTGAATCATACGTGCATTTATAGTCTTAATTTTTTTTTGGAGCTGCGCTTTCCTTTTATTAAATCGATCCAGTTTATCCAAGGCTTGTGCAAGTAACCTGTCCTTGTTAGCTGATAAATCCATAAGAATCCATAACGTTCTTTGCTCATATTCCACACTATCCCCCTCCTCTCGTCGATCTCTAACCAGGGCTTCGTTTATTCTTTCGGCATCGGCTAAATCCAAACTTTTAAATAATTCACATGCCAGTTGTAATTCCTTTTGTTTTTTATCAGAATATTTTTGTAATAATAATTGATTTAGTTGCTCCACCGCTTCATCTTTATTGGTCGCATTGGCAGCGATTAAATTCCATTCTAACTGTCTAAAATTATCTCCATCGAATTTATCAAGCATATTTCTTAGTCTAGATCTCTCAAGGACCCTTAATTGATACTCTGCAAACAAGTCATGTAGAAAATGATATCTATCATTTAGTCTATTTTCTGAATTTGCCCTCAATACAGTATGATATCCGTGTAAACAGAAATAGTCTTCTATCATTTTACCTCTTATAACACGGTTATAAAAGACAAATGCCTCTCCAGACTTGGTGAAATAAACAAGATGCTCCATATCTTCATCTTGAAGCCATACGGAGGAAGTTCCAGGCTTATCAGGAATCTGATGATCACTAAAGGACGATAAAACGTCGTCCAAACTCATGTCACCAATAGGACTCTGTGATAAATCCACTACGGGCGCAACAGCAGCTGCTGTTGCTGCTGCAGGGTGCGGGCTTTCTATCCTTGGAATCACATTATCCGTATCCCCAAGTGAAAACGATATTGTTATATGCTCTTTTGGAGGTGAGTTAGGATCCTCAGGCTTTATAGGGGGAATATGAGGCGCATGCCACTTTCCTATGCCATAGCCACCACCAAAAAAAAGAGGCATGGCGCAAAACAACAACGGCGCATAAGAAGTAGCTGGAATTTTGATCGGGTCCTCTGGACGATTCGGCACTTTTGTCGTCAGTGTCAAATAAACTATCCCAATACCTGACACTGTTACTACCACAGGATCCTTCAAATACCCGAAGCAGGTGGTATGGAGCCTAGTGGACGCTCTTTTTATGCGTTGCCAAAGCTGTTTTTGCCTTATGCCTAAGGAATCTGCTGTTTTTACCGCTAGTGATGGATTTAGAATAGCCAGTGGGGTCATTAAGCTTTGCTTGCCATAAGCGACCGCATGTTCAAAAAGCTCACCATAAGATACCCCTGATAGAGGCAAAGCTCTAAACTCCAAAGCGACGATCAAAAAGCCGTATTGAAAAGCTTTTGTTACAGAGAGAAATTGCAATTTAGCCGCACCCATCATTGCCAAAGAATAGTTGCCAATCCCGCCATTTTCTGAGAGTTCTTCGATTTGATTCACCAATGCAACCGCCTGGCGGTCTGCATTTGCCGCTACCCATGATCTAACTACACCCATGCCTGTCTGCCCTCATCTTATGTAAAGGACATTCCAAACCCATCATGCGATGCCCTTTTGTCAACTATCTGTAAAGGCACTCTGTATCAAATTATAGATTTAATTTGACATGATTTTGTATTCAATCCTAGACTGCGCACGAAAGATAGGAGTCAACATTGATACAGTCATTTAGAACTGAAATAGATCGTACTAAGACCGCCGAGGCCGCAACACTATTGGAAAAGCAGTTGGCTGTTCCCACGTCAACGTACAAGCAAATAGCCACCGAAATTCTAACAATGCAGGTTTCGAGTCTTTCAGATTTCAAGCAACATGGGTGGTATGCGATCAGCAAAACCCCCTCTGCTTTAATGGAGAGTGAATACAAGATAATTGTCTTACATATTATGCGCGCATTAACGCATCTAGTGAATGCGGGCGTTCTCTTTCCCGCCTATGTTTTCCCCCGCTGGGCTCTTACAACAACCAACTATTTGCAAATTCGAGAAATTTGGGGAAAAGAACTCCCTAAAAATTGGGTAGAGCAATTCATGGCGGCATGCCTAGCAATCAATCAAAAAGCGAAAACCCTGCCTACTCTCCTCAAAGAAACACCTAGAGCTATGTTCGCCCTTCAAATTACTGGAGGATTGATTATGGGAGGGCTCGGATTAATTGCTCTCCGTCAGCTTTCCACAAAACCAATTACCCCTGATAATCCTCTCCCCCTCCCTATTATTGTCAAAGCATCTCCTATCCTGGGCCTTCTTGCAATTGGAGCTCTAACCGGTATAGGGATCAAAACTGGCGCCTGTTCAAAACCCACATTGCCAAAATTGCCACCACCAAAACGTGAAACGGATTTTTCTAGGTCAAGCTACCTAATTCCGAATGCTGAGGGTTCCGTGTCCGTACAGTGGATAGAATATGACCATTTCGAACCTTTCCTCCTGCAATACGGAAACCAAGCATGGGCTATTACAAAAACATCTGTATTACAGGGTGTAATCAGATATGGTACGTTTTGTTTTGTTAATGATCAGGGACATGAAGTCGCTTATCTAGTGAAGAGCAAGCAGTACCAACAAATAGGTCAGAACTATGAGGAAGTACTTGATTATAAAATAGATAGGTTGAAGGGCATTATCAGTAAGCTCGACATAAGACTTGAAGAATTAAGGACGGAGATTAAAAAATTATACTTGACCGAACCTACTGAGAAACAACTCCAAACGATAATGGAGGCTAAAGCTGGCATCCAAATAGAAATGGATAAATTAAAAGAACTGAATCCAAATGTAATTTCAGAAAAAGATCAGACCTTAGACTTTTGGAATAAAGTGCAAAAATTAACAGAGGAAATGCGAGACAATACATTTACACCTTCGACTCTGGCGGAGATTAACACCTCGGAAAGCGTTCAAACCATGTCGAAAGATATAGAATCTTTAAGTGAACAAATTCTGACAATTCAAGATGAAATTAGAGATGAGCAGATTTCTAAGACTACTCTCGATTTGGGTAAAGACATTAAACAAAAAAGAGATGCTACCGCCGCTAAGATAAGAAAACATAAACGAAGAAGGATGGAAATCCAAGGAGCGACCCAGACGAGGGAAAAGGAAACAACAGCTCTTTTCTACGCAAATCTTGTATTGGAGGAATATACCCAAAAGCGCGCCGACCTCCAGCTAAGAAAGAACGATATACCCTACTGCGCATCACTTTTATTAAGATCCTATCAGGATCAACTCCAAAAAAGGAAAGTAGATCCTATCGACAACAAGGCTAAGCAGCTAGAGGAATTACATCGCCAACTTGCCGAAACGGAAAATAACCAAAAAAGCCACCACGCCAACAAAAAGAATTGGGAAGACAAACGAGCAATTCTGGAGCAGAGTTACCGACAAATTCAAACTAAAAGAGAAGGTATTGTAGCGCTTCTTCCGCAAGCAAATTTTAAGCCTCTAACTCGTTTCGGAATGTAGGACATTAGGGAATGGAGGCAATCGCTAAAGTCAATTTTATGTCGTCCTTTCAGGGGTCGGCCATCACATCAGCCTTGCCCAGGCCCTCGTGCTCGCTGCGTTCACACTCCAACCTGGCTATGATATGCTGGCCCTTCAGGCCGCTAGGACTATTCTGAGGCCCGAAGGGTCGATATGACACAGCCCAGGTCGAAGCGAAGCGAAGGCCTGGGTAGATGCAAAAAAAGCAGCCGAGTTCTGAAGAGGCTGACAGGAAACTTAAATCTTTAAGTTTCAGTGGCATAAAATCCGAATTGTTGATAAAATTTCGTTTTTCATAAAGCCTCCTAGGTATGTTTTGGAGGCGTATAGCGGATAAAAAC
>JAUXSF010000011.1 GCA_030679955.1 Chlamydiales bacterium
TTTTAGTATTTAAGGAAGAAGAAAAGCGTCATGGAAGCTGTCGACAACTGCGTTGCCGACAACTTCCACGACGTCTGAAAAGTTCTCAGACAGAACATGAAATTCAACAAAAAACTAGGTTGAATCAGAAACGCGCAAACTGCCTAGTGCTTTTTGTCTAGACAATGGGGTCCACCTTAAAATTCTGTACCTTTGTTGCGTCATTGCGTCTTTGCGCCTTTGCGTTGAGTTCCTTTCCCAAAAGACACTGCATAAGCATGGCATCGACCAGAACGAGAGCCACCATAGCTTCTACGATTGGCAATGCGCGCATGATGACGCATGGATCATGACGCGATCCCTTAGGTAGCGATAACGTCGCCTTCTCCCCTGCCACCGTAACCGTATCCTGCTCGCACATCACGCTAGATGGCGGCTTAAACGCCACACGTCCGACCAGAGGCATGCCGTTAGTGATGCCTGCCAGAATGCCTCCGCAACGGTTCGTTTGCGTTTGAATCTGACCATCGTTATTAACAAAAAGATCGTTGTTTTCCGAACCTTTGCTACGAGCGGATTGAAAGCCATCGCCGATCTCAAAACCTTTAGAAGCGGGCAAGGAAAGCATTGCTTTTGCTAAGTTTGCTTCAATTTTCTCGTAGATGGGATCTCCCCAACCAACTGGAATACCATTAGCGACAAACTCTATGACACCGCCAAGGGAATCACCCTGATCGCGAGCTGCTTCGATAGCTTTTAGCATCTCTGCACTATCGCCCACAATGCCACCAATTTCTTTTGGAAAGGCGCTAATGCTGACACCTTGGAGCGCAAGCAGCTTTTTAGCTATTGCTCCGGCGGCTACGCGTCCAACAGTTTCACGGGCCGAGGCTCTGCCGCCACCTCTGTAGTCAAAGATGCCATACTTTTCCTGATAGGTGTAGTTGGCGTGTCCGGGCCTAAGCAGCTCCTTGATCGACTCATACTTGCTGCTATCGGCATCTTTGTTCCACACCAAAATGCAAATAGGGGTTCCTGTTGTTTTTCCTTCGAAAACACCGGATAGTATTTGAGGCTCGTCAGGCTCCTTTCTAGGCGAAGTATAGGGGCTATTTCCTGGCGCCCGCGACGTTAACGCGCTTTGAATATCTTGCTCCGAGATATCCAAGCCAGCTGGGCAGCCATCGATAACGACACCAATAGCTTTACCGTGGGATTCTCCCCACGTTGTGATACGAAAGATGTTACCAAACGAGTTGCTAGCCACACTATTCCCTCGCCAAAGAGCAGACTTGGTCTGCCAGATTTTCCAGTGATATGCCTTCGGTATCGAGAACGACATCCGCGATTTTGTCATAGATGGGCGAACGTTCTTTATACATTCGTTCAAAGGATTTTTCTGGATCATCAGGATCTAGAATACCAGGAAGTGGCTTGGTTTCTAGCATGCGCTTTTTGATCACTTCCTTGGGCGTCTTTAAGTAGACCAAAAGGCCATTTTTCTTTAGCTCGGCGTGGTTGTAGTAGTCTAGGACTGAGCCTCCACCGGTTGCAATCACACCGTTTTTGACAAGGCGCATTTTGCGAACGGCATCTCTTTCTAAGGCGCGGAAGAACTCTTCACCATGATGACGGAAGATGTCGCCGTGAGATAGCTTTTTAGGACGACCTAAAAGTGGGTTGTAGTAAAGGTCTTCAATGATGGTGTCAACGTCGACAAAAGTCTTGTTGAGTTTTTTAGCCACCAACTTTCCAGTAGTTGTCTTGCCACATGTTTTGAAGCCAAAAAGCACTAAATTCATGATGCCTCTACCGTTTGAATATCTGCCATCATAGCCTGCATTTGCGAACTAAAGGTCGGAAATGTTTTAGCGACACACCCAGCGCCACCTATGCGTGTTTGCCCCGTCGCAGCCATGCCAGCCACTGCTAAAGAAAGAGCGATGCGGTGATCATTATGAGCCATCAAGGGTGCTCCGCGCAAGCTCGAATGCTTAACGACCAGGCCATCATCAAATTGCTCGATATCTGCGCCCATCTTGCTAAGCTCTTGTGTAATGCAATGGATGCGATCGCATTCCTTTTGCCTAGCTATGGCGCCATTGACGATATGTGTTTCACCTTTAGCGAAACAACCAACTACCGCCATGAGAGAGATAGCATCAATAGTGTCATTAATATCGATGCACACTCCCAATAATGAGCCACCAGATAGTACATGAACCATTTTGTTCTCGCGGTCGATCTCTATCTCGGCGCCCATGCGCTGTAGACAAGAAAAGAGCATTTTATCGCCTTGAAAGTCATCAAAATCCAGATTAGTCAGAGTGATTTCAGAACCAGTCAGCAACGCTGCGACCAAGGGATAGGCGGCTGAGCTAAAATCCCCTGGAACATAGTATTCAAACGCTTTGGGTATCACCGGTCCTTGAACAGTTATCCATGTAAACGACTCATCAAACTCAACCGTAACACCAAACCTCTTAAGCCATGACACCGTCATATGCAGAAATGGCTTCTCGCCAGGATTCGTGATGTGAATCTCCGTCTTCCCATCTAAAAACATAGCTGCTAATAGTAAAGCCGAAACTGGCTGTGAGTCGGATCCCTCCAGAACTGTCCTTCCGGCCTTTAATGGACCGCGAATGATGAGTGGAGGCCTTCCATTGCCTCTTGTGGAGATGACTGAGGCTCCTAACCCCGATAAGCCATCAATAAGCGGCTGGACGGCTCGATTATAACGGATAGAATGATCGCCAGTGATTACAGTATAACCATCGGTAAGAGCAGCCAGGGCAGAGACGAATCGCAACACAAGACCTGAGTTACCAGCGTCAATCACATTATCCGGCACTTGTGGTTTGCCAGCCACGCCGACAATTCGGCATGTGTTGCCCTCTCTGACTACTTTAGCACCGAGTTGCCGACACGCCTCAATCGTCGCATCGATATCCGGCGAAAGCAACAAGTTAGTAACAGAAGACTCCCCTTCAGCCATGGCAGCAAAGAGCAATGCTCGAATAGACTGAGACTTCGATGGCGGGATGGCTATCTGCCCAGAGAGTTTACTTGGTCCAACGAGAAAGTCTGACATTACCTTCCCTCGCTAGCATCTAGCACGGCAACATGAACTTCCTGAGTGGATGCCGAGCCATCAAACCACTGCAATATTTGTCGTTCGGCTTGTCCCAACCACATCATGACCCCTGAAACTGTTTCACAACCGCTTTCCTTAGCTTCGCGCAACAAGCGCGTTTCTGGAGGGTATGCTACAGCATCGAAAACCAAAGTACCAGCTACCAGATCTTTGGCCTCCACCAGCGTATCATTCACATTGGGAGTCATTCCGACCGAGGTTGTTTGTGCAAGAATGCCCGGAGCACTGCGCAGGATATCTGACAGTCTTTCCAAAGGTTTCGCATGTACTCCAAGCTGTTTAGCCAGCATCTCTGCACGGCCGTAAGAGCGATTGAGGATAGTCACCTCCGCACCACGTTGCTTAGCCTCGTACGCGATAGCTTTGGCAGCGCCGCCAGCTCCTAACACAATGAATTGTTGGCCATACACATTTTTGCGTGCCTCGATGGCGTCTAATGCTCCAATGCCATCGAAATTATAACCTACATAACCTCTGTCTTCTTCCAGCACGATGGTGTTGACAGCCCCGATAGCTTGCGCGCTGGGATCAATGGCGTCCAGAAAAGGTATAACAGCCTCTTTCAGAGGCATGGTAACACTAAAGCCCTTCCATTTGAGCCTACGTGCCTCCTGGAAGAGTTCAGGTAAGTGGTTGGCATCGACACACATCCTCACATAGACGGCGGGAATAGATAGTCGCTTAAACACAGCATTGTGAATTAAATAGCCCTTGCTAGCATCTACAGGATTTCCTATCAGACCGAGCATCATGGAATCGTAGTTAAGCCTATCGACACCATAGATGCCATTAAGTGCTTGAACAGGCAGCTGTCCAGGAGCCGTAGCAACGGATTCATCCACACATGCATAAGTAATGGGTGCGCCGGAAATAGGAGCAAGAATGCGTGTGATTTGTCCCTCAGACCCCATACCAATGCCGCAAAGCTGCCCACCAACACTGTTTACTTCGCGTGTAAAATGAACCATTTGCAAAGCTTCGACAGCGCTTTTTGGTGTGACGGCTATTTTGTAGTAATCAGCTGGAAATTGCTGCATCGAGTGCAACAGATCACGCAAATTTGAAGGCATCTGATTGGTATCATGATGTGATAGCATCACACGTGTGTCTGGTAGCGTCTTTTTAATTAGTTCGATGTCCTCGCGTCGTGTTCCCATTTCCACATCGACGACCTCTGGCTTTAGAAGATGTAGATGACGCAGGATTCCGTGCAGGGATGACTCCACACCAGCAAACATCAGATTGGTTGAATTGCCCTTAAGAGTTAGTACTAGCGGGAGCGAACATTGATGCCGCAGCGAAACTAGATCTTCTATACCGACGTTGTTAAATAGGTCGGTTCTCCACTCGATCATGGTTCCTTGGCTTTCAGCCTTGGCCATTTGGTCACGGATGGCCCCTAGATCAGGACCGGGAATTGCTACGCAGATCAGCATGATCTCTCTCAAAAAAAGAATCCAAATTGGACCAAGATAGCATGTGATCTGTAGACTGTAAAGAAAAGATATGGAACTTTAGGATAGGCAGGATTTTTTAGAAGTAGTCCTCATCCTGCTAATCCTGGCGCGCAGCGATCATGCCCATCTTGTAAGTCCCCATTTTTTCGATATAATGATAGAACTGCTTAATTCGCTGCCCTATCGTATTGGTGCGAGCTTTTTGTCTTCCGCGGTGCAAGAGAATTCAACTGTTGTTATCCTCCAAAGACTGGCCTTATTGGTGACCAGCATGGATCCAGAAGCGTTAGCCAAAATTATTGCTTATAGCCCCTTAGAAGAGCTAGTGGTTCATGTTGCTCAAGAAGTGAAAGATACTTTGCCAACAGCTATTCTATCATCGACTAAAAGCAGCAGAAACACTTTCGAGCGTTAACAAATTCACATTGAACAATTCTGCGGTCTGTCCTGGGACTATTTTAGGACAGGCCGCCCTCGATTCTATTTTAATCCGTTCTTCCAGAACTCGGCTGCTTTTTTTGCTTCTTCCCAGACCTCAGAATAACCCTAGAAGGGCCGGCTTTTTGAGATGTAAGATATTTTGCCTCAGCAAAATATCTTTCCTCCTCTCTGTTCCTTCTCTGTGTCTCTGTGCCTCCGTGGTAAAAAAAAACAAAAATCACTAATGCAAAAGCGCAGAGAAGTTACCCTCCTCTGCGCCTTTGCGTCTTAGCGTTGAATTCCTAAATTCCTATCTTCGCTTACTTCTGAGTATTGATCTTGAACGAGTCTGCGAAGTGTCCGAACTCCTGCTCGTTATAGGTATCTTTGCTTGCTACATGTGTCAGCAGGTACAAAGTTCTATCAACTAAGAAAGCCTTGCCATCTATGTGTGCATCAGGATTTTCAATACTGAAGTCGATGGAATCATGTCCTAGATAGGTCCCTGTTTGGGATGAAAGCAGTTTGTTACCAGGATGAGCAGCAACCATTTCATCCTTGACGCTTTCGAGAATCTTGTGATCCTCTAGACCGCCACTACCGGGATAGGTGATCATGCTGATCATAAAGATTGAGCCATTGCTCTTTTTAGCGACGTACATATCGTACTTGCGCTGTTCACCAGTTGACGGATCAGCGATCGTATCATTTGCGCGTTGTGGCAAAGAAGGTAGCATCACTGTGAAGACGCCATCTTCCGAGCTGAACGGACGCCATTCGCCAAAAGGATCTTCCGTTTGAACTTCATCTTCGACCTTTTCCTCATGTTCAACTTTTGGAAGAACTTGGTAACTGCCGTCATAGTTCATAAATATTAGATAGCCTGCGGCTGCAAGAGCTAGAATAACAATAATGGTAAGGGCCCGAGCCATAGCAATGTTCCTTGTTAAAAGGTCTCTTTAATTTGCCAACATATGGAAACACCTATTTTGTGAATATCAAAAAAGAACTTGCTATTTGGGTAAGCAAAAATTCCGTGTTTTTGACCAAGAACCGTGCTATAGTGCCATCCTTCAAAGCGAGGACTACATCCTATGAAACAAATAGCCTTATGCCTATTGCTTTTATTGACCTCATGCCAGCCTGATGCCACACCCAAGGCTCCTACAAAAACCTTACGCGTAGGTGCTAATGATGGCCCACAGTCGTTAGATCCTCGCACAGGTAGAGCACTCTCTGACGCGACTATCCTAAATATGCTTTATGAAGGCTTAATGCGCCTCTCCCCAGAAGGCGGCATAGCCCCTGGTATGGCTGAGACCTACGAAGTTTCTGATGATCTTCGGACCTACACCTTCCATCTACGAGATACTCAGTGGTCCGATGGAACGCCCGTAACTGCGGCAGATTTTATTCATAGCTGGGCGAGTCAACTTGACCCTAACTTTGCAGCTCCTAACATCTTCGCCCTCTATACCATAAAGAACGCTCGTGCAATTAAAGCCGGCAGCTTGCCCCCTGAGCAACTAGGAGCTAAAGCTATTGATAGCAAGACACTTGTAGTGGAGCTCGAAGAGCCAACACCTTATTTCTTGGACCTAACAGCTTTCTATGCATTGTTTCCGACTAACCAAGATAACCCACAAGTCACGAACGGGCCTTTTTTGCTCGATCACTATACTCCCAATAGCGAACTAGTGGCTAATAAAAGCCCTAGCTATTGGAATGCGAGTGAGGTCAAGATCGATAGCGTGATTATCGCTATTGTCGACGAGCATACGGCTTTGAATATGTTTGAATCAGGAGCCTTGGACTGGACAGGTTCGCCACTATCGACCATCCCACCGGATGCTTTTGCTACGTTGGCCAAAGCGGATAACCTCCAGGTTGCCCCCGCAGCGGCGACACACTGGCTGCGCTTTAATGTGCAACGTGCGCCGTTCAATAACGTTAAGCTACGCCGCGCCCTAGCTATGGCTATCAACCGCGATGAGTTGATTCAAAACGTCATTCAAGGGCGCCAAGTGGCTGCTATGTCCATTGTTCCTAGCTCACCAAGGTGGGAGTCGCAAGAGCTTTTTCAGGACAACGATCTCGAAGCCTCACGCAAGCTATTTGCAGAAGCTCTACAAGAGTTAGACCTTACTGTCGATCAGTTGCCAACTATCACCATTATGTATGGCTATAGCGAGAGACATCACAAATTAGCACAAGCGCTTCAGCAGCAGTGGCACCAAGCTTTGGGCATCTGGATAGACCTGGAAGCCATGGAATCAAAGTTATTCTATGACAAACTTAAAAGGCAGGACTACTTCATCGCCAATGGTTCATGGTTCGCTGATTTTGATGATCCCATCAACTTTTTGTCCGTCTTTGAATCTAAGGTTAATGGCACAAATAACACAGGATGGGAAAGCGGCGAGTTCCGCGAGTTGCTGCGTCTTTCGTCATTGCAAGCAGATCCAGCACAACGACAAGACCTCTTGCGTAAGGCTGAACGTATTCTGATAGAAGATATGCCAGTGGCTCCAATATTCTTTTATAGCTTAAACTACCTAAAGAGACCGAAGCTTGAAGGTGTCAGCGTTTCGCCTACTGGGATTCAATTGTTCCGGGATGGCTACTTTGGCACCAACCCCTAATTTTGGAGGTTTGTTTGCGCAGCTTTCTACATCAATTCGTTTCAGCACTGCTTGCAACAGCGCTATTTACATCATGCGGTCGCGGTCAAAGCACACCTGAAGAACGCCATCGTCACCAAGAGCTTGTGATAAATGTTATCTCAGAACCCCCTACATTAGATCCTGGGTTAGCTTCTGACTCGACATCGTCGCTAATTATTACAATGGTGTTTGAAGGGCTGTTGATGATTGCTGGCGAGGATAAGCCACGTCCTGCTATCGCTGAATCCTATGAGGTGTCAGAAGATCGAAGAACCTACACATTCAAGCTGCGAAAGTCTCTTTGGTCCAACGGCATGCCACTAACAGCACACGATTTCGAGTTCGCATGGAAGCGCGCCTTAAACCCCTCTTTTCCTGGCGACTTTGTCTATCATATGTACGTGATCAAGGGTGCTCAGGATGCTAAGGAAGGTAAAGCACCGGTTTCTGATGTTGCTGTGCAAGCCATCGACGACTATACCTTAAAGGTTGAGCTAGAAAATCCCACTCCCTTCTTTACCGAATTACTAGTCTTGCCTACCTTTTTACCTCTTTGCAAAGCCGTTGTTGAAAAAGATCCAAACTGGGCCCTGGAAGCCGGTCCTAATTACGTCTGTAATGGCCCCTTCAAACTCGCATCATGGACACACAACAACCAAATTGTAGTAGAAAAAAACCCGGATTATTGGGACGCCAATAAAGTTAAGCTAAACAACATCACGATCTTAATGGTTGAAGATGCCAATACAGAGCTATCGCTATTTGAAGATGGCGAGGTCGATTGGGCTGGAAAACCTGTCTCTATTGGTTTGCCAACTGATTCGCTACCAGCGCTGAAGGCATCGGGCCGCTTGGAGTCACGCTCAATTGCAGCGACTTACTTCTTCCTGCTCAATACCAAAAAGCCACCTTTCAATAATGAAAAGATGCGACGCGCCTTCGCCATTGCTCTAGATCGAAAGGATATCGTCACAAACATTACAGGCGGAGACGAGATTCCCGCAACATGTGTGATTCCACCACCTCTGCGTTTGCAAAACCAAGAATGCTTTACTGATGGTGATGTTAAGGAGGCACGAAAGCTCTTTCAAGAAGCTCTAAAAGAAATGAAAACGACCAAAGAGAAGCTCCCAACGATTGTGCTGAGCTATAACACTAGCGAAGGCCACCACAAGATCGCCCAAGCCGTACAGCAACAATGGAATGCTGCCTTTGGAGTAAATGTTACCCTCGAAAATCAGGAGTGGAAGGTCTATCTAGATAAAATGAAGCAAGCAGACTTCATGGTAGGACGTATGTCATGGCTCGCAAGCTATAATGATGCCTACACATTCCTAGACCTGTTTAAGTATGCTGACAGCCCCATCAATTATGTCGGCTGGCAAAATGCTGAGTACACTATGCTCCTTGAACAATCACTAGTTGCCAAGGATCCGAAAGAGCGTCTAAAGCTACTGCAAAGAGCTGAGAAAATCTTAATAGACTCCATGCCAGTTATTCCTGTATACTTCCTAACCAATACCTTCTTAGTGGATCCACACCTCCAGAACTACTATATGTCGCCCATTGGAGAAGTTGATTTTAGGTACGCTTATTTTGAGGATTGATGTGTAACATCCGCCTTGTACTGATGCTGTGTCTAGGAACTCTAGCAGTTAGTTGTCATAAGCAAGAAGATACAAAAGCAATGCGGCATCAACAGCAATCGCTCTCGCTTAATATCTTCACCGAACCTCCGACGATGGATCCTGGGCTTGTCCAAGATGTAACCTCTGCTCATGTCATGAAAATGGTGTTTGAAGGTCTTACACGCCACTCAGAGCAAGGAGTCATGCTAGCAATCGCTGAGAGCATTGACATTTCAGAAGATGGCAGAACCTATACATTTGTCTTACGAAAATCGCTATGGTCTAATGGAGACCCTCTCACCTCCCACGATTTTGAATATGCTTGGAAAAGACAGCTCTTTCCCGCCTTTCCGGCTGGCTTGGGTGAGCTTCTGTATGTCATTAAAGGTGCCAAAGACGCCAAGAACGGGCTGATATCTCTTGATGAGATAGGTATTCATTCCATCGACGATCACACTCTTGTCGTCCAATTGGAAAATCCCACTCCATACTTCACACAGATGCTCGAGCTGCCGCCCTTCTACCCTCTTCATCGTGCGTCAGTGGAAAGCAATGCAGTCTGGTCGGCAGATACCTCTGATGAATACATCAGCAATGGCCCCTTTATCTTAGCCCATTGGTCGCATCACGACCAAATAGTCTTGCCGCGCAACCCCAACTATTGGGATACCAAGTCGGTTAAGCTAAACAAAATCACACTGCAAATGATTGAAGATAGCAATACCGAGTTAGCACTATTTCAAGAGGGAGACATCGATTGGGCAGGTTTACCTTTCTCACGATCATTGGCGCCGGACTCCATTGTGCCTCTATTGGCTGCCGGAGAAGTGCGTGTCACAGAAATGGCAGCAACAGCCTTCTACATCTTCAACATCTCTAAACCGCCCTTCGACAATGTTAAGATGCGTCGTGCCTTCTCCTATGCGATCAACCGTGATGAGATCGTGAAAAACATCACCTGTGCGGGAGAACTGCCGGCCACTAGCGTGACTCCCCCATCAATCTTGCACGCACACGTCGAGTACTTTGCAGATGCTAACCTATCCGAAGCGCGTCGTCTATTTCAGGAAGCACTACAAGAGCTTGGTATTACCAAAGAACAGCTGCCACCAATAACCCTTAATTACAACACCAATCAGTTGCACAATAAAGTCGCTCAAGCCGTACAGCAACAGTGGTACAATGCTTTTGGCATCAAAATCCAACTGGAGCATCAGGAGTGGAAGGTCTTCTTAGATCGAGTGAATAGTAAAGACTTTAGCCTTGCTGGCTTATCCTTCATGAGCATCTATAACGATCCGCTATCTCTACTTGAGCTATTCAATTCCCGCGACTCTAACATGAACGCTTCAGGGTGGGACGATCCTATCTACGCAGATTTGATCGAGAGAGCTAATCACACCGTGGATTCAACCGAGCGTCTTAAAATATTGGCCGAAGCAGAGCAGCGCCTGATTGAAGAGATGCCAGTTGCACCAGTCTACTTCCCCAATAGTGCGTCGCTGCGCGACCCCGCTCTAAAAGGTTACTTCATCGATCCTATTGGTTGGGGCGATGTAAAAACCGCCTACTTTGAATGAGAGTTTATCTATGAATGTACCACCTTGTGATCATGCCACTCCTGTCCAATGTGCTAACGTTATTGATTCGATGAAGACTCATCTTGAGACACAAGGAAAATGGCTAATTTGTGAGTCCAATAGTGAGAGTTGTATAAAAATTCATGCCAAATCTTTATTTGAGATAAACTTGATTTTTCAAAATTTCGACGAATCAGTTCCTCAAGGAATAGAGTGTTTCTTTGCTGATGGACATATCTCCATAGCCAAAATTAAGCACTTTGTCGCTACTCGCATTCACATCCCTGTAAGTCAGCTCGATGTGCTTTTTGCTTCCCGTTTGGCTAAGGACACTGATAATCCTATTGATGCCTTTAATTGCAACGGAAGAGGCGGCGAACGCTTGCAAATCATTCAAAATAAATGGGTCTAATGGCATAATTGCCTTCCCTTCTCATTTTTACAAGCTCAATTACCAGCCCCAATAACGGCTACAAATATCGTCTTACCCTCAGCGCTCCTGCGCGGAGTACAAAACAAAAATCGCCGCTAATAGTTACTGCTACATTCACGTCATCACTATTTCTTACAATTTTCCTCGACTATTAATATCTCATAGTAAACCATTTAACATATTTTAATTAAACGCTCTATCAGTAAAACAACTAATCAATTATAATTAGTTTAAGAGCTGGAGGTTTTTATGGATGGGATTGGGCAAAATGCTGAAATCTATAAAATAGGATCGCAGGAGCTGCATGCTGAGGCTGATGCAATTAAAAAAGAAAGTTTAGACATAATAGATTCAGCCATAGATGTACTTAAAAGTAAGGGAAGTGAGTCAAAAAACCTAGTCAAATTAAAGAATAAAATACTTAATATAGACACTAACAATATTGGTGATGTTGGAAAAGTTAAGAAAACCCTAATAAAAGCCTACGAATTAAGCCGTCCTATTGTAAAAGAATCGGCAGGATTTGAACAAAAATTAGACGCTCTCAAAACCAAGCTAGATCATCTTTCAGAGCAAGTTAAAGCTAATGAGTCAGCTAATTCCCAGGTTTCAAGTGTAGAGGTTCGAGGGCTTGAAGCAGCAAGCATTGCGCAGAGCCCCTTTGAAGATCCAACTCTATTAAAATTTAATACTCAAATAATTGCTCTTAGAGGTCAGATTGAAAGCATGTCACATGAGTGTGAAGAGATCGATAAAAGCTGGATCGCCAAGAGCAAATTACTTTACATAGATTATTTTGATGATGATGCCGAATTTGTCGACGCAAAAGGTGAGTTCGACGCAAGAAAAGCAGAGATATCTAAAGCAAAAGAAGGCCTTATTGACGAGCATACCAGTCTAGAGGAAAAAAAATTCGATCATGTTAAAAAAACGTACCCTCACGACATGGCCTATGCTCTTGCAATTCCCCAAACGCTACCCAAAGGAACGATCCTCTACACAGCGGGAAGCGCTGGAAAGATAAGTGGAGTGCTGAGTAAAGGCATCCTGTTCGATAGCAGCAAGCCCGCAACAGGCTATAACCCCATCGCCAAGGCTCGGGCGAACGCACCAGGAGCTCCTCAGTGGGGCGTGAATGAAATGGGAGACCGCGGTCTATACTTTAGCACGGGTCGCCCAGCATATCTCAGCATTGAAGCGCCAGAGGCTATTGGTGGAGAGCTAGTAAATACGGTAGAGGGCGTTTCTATTCGCCCAGCGCCAACATTGCACCGGCAAGGAATCCCAGAAGACCAAATAGATAGCGCGTATGATCGTCTACAACGTGAGTACCAGTTTATTCAGCACGACGCGCTTTATCCTGGCAATTCTGAAGTTGTTTTCATGCGAAATAACCAGGACATCATTATAACCCAAATGCTAAGAGCT
Organism: Chlamydiales bacterium; assembly: GCA_030679955.1. Lineage (GTDB taxonomy): Bacteria > Chlamydiota > Chlamydiia > Chlamydiales > JAJFMA01 > CAMFKD01. The sequence goes on from JAUXSF010000011.1 coordinate 12,746, forward strand.
GATGCAGCGCATACGGACGGCGCCCCTGTACCCCTGCCTGCAGTTATTCATTCATCATGGCAAAAGCCCTTAACAATGAAAACAGGTCATGAGCCCAGTGGAATAACAGATAACATAGACAATGCTGAAGGCATTGCTGCATAATATTCAAATGAAATGAGGCGTAGATAGACTATGGACAACATGCCACCAATTAACAACTATAGCGATCAGGATTGTGCTCATTTTTTTGAATCGGTGCAGTCTAACTTAGAAAAGCAAGGTTCCTTACTTATAGGTAAGCCATCTAGAGAAGCGTGTAACAAAGTTATAGGCAATAAATTATTCAGCATCACTTTAGTGGTCAGCGATATCAAAACGCAAAATAGGGTCGTCTCATGTTATCTAGTCGATAAACATACGCCCATAAAGGAGATCAAGCACCGTGTTGCAGACTTGCTTCACATGAATGAGAATAAGTTAGATGCCATGTTTTCTAATAAACTGGCTAAAGACACAGATAACATGGTGGATGCATTCAATTGCAATGGACGCGGTGGCGAGCAATTAAAATTTTTCCCTAAATGGGGCGACTAAGCCCACAGCATTTCAGTCAAAAAATCAACTCCTCCTTGGCCTTGAATTATTGACATGGTAAGATGCTGCCATGCGCTATCTGTTAAAAAAATTAGCTTACATGCTCGGATCTCTGTTTGTGATTGTATCCATCACATTTTTCCTGATGAAAGCTATTCCCGGCGATCCATTTTCCAACGAACGAGGGATGCCTCAAGAGATCTACGAGGCCATGCAAGACCATTATGGTTTGCGTGATCCATGGTATGTACAATACGGGCGCTATTTGAAATCCATACTTACCTGGGACCTAGGGCCATCCTTTAAGTACAAGGGTCGCTCAGTCAATGCCATTATCAATGAAGGCTTTCCCGTCTCTGCCACTCTTGGCTTGGTAGCCCTTTTTATCTCAATTGGTGTAGGCGTGACTCTAGGGACTCTTGCGGCTCTACACCAAAACCGGTGGCAGGACTACCTCTGCATGCTAGTAGCGGTGATAGGTGTTTCCGTACCAAGCTTCATTTTAGCGACACTACTGCAATACGTTTTTGCCTTAAAGCTCGGGTGGTTCCCAGTGGCACGCTGGGGCAGCTGGGAGCATGTTGTTCTGCCGGCCATCGCTTTGGCAGCTCTTCCAACAGCTTTTATCGCACGCTTAACGCGTTCAAGTATGTTAGAAGTTCTTCATCTAGACTTTATTAAGACAGCAAAATCCAAGGGACTGTCACAGTGGCGTGTTGTCACTAGGCACGCCTTGCGCAATGCCATTTTGCCTGTTATAACCTACCTAGGACAGCTGACCGTTAGCATCCTTGTCGGTAGCTTTATCATTGAAAAAATCTTCGGCATTCCCGGCCTCGGACAATGGTTCGTCACCAGCGTCTCCAACAGAGATTATACAGTCATCATGGGTACCACGGTCTTCTATAGCATCATCCTGCTGACAGTCATGTTCTTGGTCGATATCCTTTATGTTGTGATCGATCCTCGCATCAAAACACAGCAGCAAAGGGTCTGACAATGGAAGCGCTTCCCGACCAACTCTTTGAGCCATTGCCAAAAAATGAACGTGCCCCTGACCGCTTAGGAGGACCTCCCATTTCCTTCTGGAGCGATGTCTGGCGTCGCTTCCGCAAAAATCGCATGGCCACTATTGGACTCGTGATGCTAGCGATACTGTTGCTAATGTCCGTAATAGGTCCCATGATCACCCCCTACACCTATTATGAAACAAACCTGAGCAACAATAACAGGCCACCTTCTGAAGCACACTGGTTCGGGACGGATGACTTAGGTCGTGATATGTTCACCCGCACATGGTATGGAGCACGCATTTCGCTATTTGTTGGCGTAACAGCCGCTATCGTTGACCTCATCGTAGGTGTTGTTTGGGGTGGTGTGGCGGCACTTATTGGTGGACGTACAGACGAAATTATGATGCGTATAGCCGATGTTCTATACGGACTCCCCTACATGCTTACAGTCATTATGCTAATGGTCGTATTAGGTTCCGGCTTAGTGCCTATTATCATTGCGATGACGATCATCGGCTGGATTCCTATGTCTCGTATTGTGCGTGGTCAGCTGCTACAGCTACGTGAGCTAGAATACGTTCAGGCTGCGACGGCTTTAGGTGCTGGCTTCAACCGCATTCTATTTAAGCACCTAATTCCTAATGCTATGGGTCCTATCATCGTTACTATGACTCTAACAGTTCCTTCAGCGATCTTCACAGAGGCATTTCTAAGCTTTTTAGGCCTTGGTGTTCAAGCTCCGATAGCTAGCTGGGGAACCATGGCATCAGACGGCTTGCCAGCTATGAAATACTATCCATGGAGGCTCTTCTTTCCTGCGGCTTTTATTTCGTTAACCATGCTGGCCTTTAACCTAGTGGGCGATGGATTACGCGATGCGTTAGATCCTCGCTTGCGACGCTAGGAGCCAACAGATGCCTTTGCTTGAAGTCCGGGATCTAAGAGTAAGCTTTCATACACACGCTGGAACGGTCGAGGCTGTGCGCGGTGTTAGCTTTGACCTAAATGCTGGCGAAGTTGTCGGCATCGTCGGCGAATCAGGCTGTGGCAAATCAGTAACAGCTCACACCATTTTAGGGTTGATCAATCAGCCTCCAGGAGCCATTGAAAGTGGCCAAGTTCTGTTCAAAGGCGAAAATTTACTAGCCAAGACAGAACGGCAGATGCAGGATATTCGCGGGAATCAGATAGGTATTATCTTTCAGGATCCCATGACATCTCTGAACCCTACCATGCGTATAGGCCAACAGCTACTTGAAGGCATCTATCGCCATCAAAAGGTGTCTCGCGGCGAAGGCAAAAAAATAGCCCTCGAGTTGCTTGAGGCGGTGGGAATACCGGAACCCGAACGACGTTTTAATCAATATCCGCATGAATTTAGCGGTGGTATGCGCCAAAGGGTGATGATTGCCATCGCCTTGGCATGCTCTCCTTCGCTAATCATTGCCGACGAACCAACTACTGCCCTTGACGTTACCATACAAGCGCAGATTCTTGAACTTATGAAAAAGCTCAAAGATGACCGAGGCATGAGCATTCTGCTGATCACCCATGATCTCGGTGTAGTAGCCGGAATTTGCGACCGCATCGTCGTCATGTATGCCGGCGAGGTCATGGAATCTGGGACTGTCGAACAAATATTCTACAACCCGCAGCATCCATATACTAAGGCATTGCTAGAAGCTGTTCCACGACTCGGTCAGAGTCATAAGCAAAAGCTAATACCTATCGAAGGGGCTCCTCCACATTTGTTGTATCCACCCAAAGGATGTCCGTTTACCGCACGTTGTAAATGGGCTATGCAGGTATGTCCTGATCATCGTCCCCCTCTTGAGGAAGTGTCTCCCGGACAGAAGGCGGCCTGTTGGCTTCACGAGCCTCGCGCACAAGATCGCCTTAAACAATTTCAAAGTGAAGAAGTGGTAGTGCCACGATGACAGAACCCATTCTGCAGATCAAAAATCTCTCCAAGCACTTTAGGTTGGGAAAGGCCACTTTGATCGCTGTTAATCAACTGAACCTTACAATTGCTCGTGGCGAAACCCTTGGCCTAGTAGGAGAAAGCGGATGCGGTAAGTCTACAGTTGGCAAAACGCTGCTAAGGCTGAATGAACCGACGTCGGGACAGATCATTTTCGATGGCACAGATATCACCAAGCTAGATCGCAAAGGGATGCTGGCAATGCGCCAGCGCATGCAGATCATTTTCCAAGATCCCTATGCCTCCTTGAATCCTCGTATGACCGTGGAAGAGATCGTCGGTGAGCCCTTGGATATCCACCGTTTGGTGACGTCATCTCAACAACGTCGCGAACGCGTGGCAGAGATACTATCTCTAGTAGGACTCTCCGAGCATCACATGAGCCGCTACCCCCACGAGTTTAGTGGCGGACAAAGGCAGCGTATTGGCATTGCGCGGGCATTGGCGATCAACCCAGAGTTTTTGGTTTGTGACGAACCGTTGTCTGCTTTGGATGTTTCGGTTCAGGCACAAGTGGTCAATCTACTGCGTGACTTGCAGCAACGGCTGGGTCTGACGTATTTGTTTATTGCGCACGATCTTTCGATGGTTGAATATTTGTCGCATCGCGTTGCCGTTATGTATTTAGGTAACTTGGTCGAACTAGCGCCCACAGCGGCGCTATTTAAAGATCCAAAGCATCCCTACACACAGGCATTGCTGTCCGCAATTCCTATTCCTGACCCAAAAGAAGAGCGGCGTCGATCAAGGATCGTTGTGACAGGCGAAGTTCCAAGTCCCCTAAATCCCCCTAGCGGATGCGTTTTCAGAACACGTTGCCCCTTTGCTATGCCGATCTGTTCACAAGTCATGCCACAGTGGCAAGAGGTTGCTCCTGATCATTTTGTTGCCTGCCACCTGTACAACAAACAACAGATTATCGAAAGAATGGGGATTTAACCGGATAGGCAGGATTTTTAGAACAAAAATTTATTTAGGCCCGTCTATACTTTTTGATTGGCTTTGGCCGCTGCTGCTGCCTTGATTTTTGCTATTCTATCTTTGAGTATCTGAGCCTGTTTGGCTTGCTGAGCTTTAACCTGGTCAGCCAAAGATATTTTCGGTTTTGGTTCTTTTCTCGGGCTGGCTTTTATCTTCTTCAGATTATCCTGAGTATCCTCGAGAACTCGGTTGGGTACCACGCAACCCTTTCCAAACCTCCCGACCTTTGCAGCGGGAATGGTCATACCCGGCTTGAATTTCCCCCAACCAAAGGGCTTAAGGACAACGACCGGTTTGTCAATTTCACTTATAGGTATACAACGTATTATGTCATCCGCTACCTCTTCTTAGATCTTCATCATCCACGCCCTTCTTGGGGACTTTGATACGAATGAGATCTTTAACACTGCCGATCCACTTTTCTACATAAATGTTCTCAACTTCTGCTTTGTCGGTCTTTATTTGGGTTAAAGGATCAGTGAAGAGTTTTATGTATCTTGGATGAATACACATCCGGGGGAGCCAGCTTATAATTGATACTATTATATCTTTGGGTGCATATCTAGTGACTTAAAATAAAGTATATGTAGCTTTTTTTGGACATGAATATCCGGATGTTCAAAGCATCATGTTTTTGCTTTTTCCTTGTCCTCTTCCGAAACTGAAACATCGAGCATCTTGTTACCCCTCCCTAATTGTCCAAAAGAAATAGCATGAAGATTTTGCGGATTTCGTAAATAGAAAATTTAATTTTCGGTACTGACTTGGAATTTTGAATAGGCGACTTTTTCAAAGTCTTGGACCTAGTGTGGTATACCACACAGGAGTTAAAAAGAATCTGACTGAAATAATTATCTTTTTGAGTAAGGTTCAATCTCTAACTTGCTTTTAAACTCAGCAAAACTTGAAAAACGCATAGATACATTATCGGGACCGGTTACTATGATGGCTGATTTGTTAAAAACGCAGCTGAGGTGAATAAGAGCGACTTGGTCGCTACGCGCATTAATAGAAATAATAAAGTCACCAACCTCGCCAAAATTACTATCAGGCAGTCTTACCAACCAGGTATTTTCAGGAAGGATGGAAGCAGTATCTGTCCTATTGATCGAAAGATTAATATAGTCGGGAAGGGCATCCATTTTATTTTTATAGTAATCTAGTAGCTCATACCTTTTCCCTGAGTCATCCACTACAAACAATTTGTTTTCAAATACGCCAGAATAATCTAGCTTAGAAAACTTCTTCAAACCATCCAGAGCCAAATTATTTTCACAAATTATGACCTCATTAGCACTAAAATTACCAGCAATAGTCATTCCAATAATCTTTTGATTAGGATCGATTCTGAAGCCTACTTTTTGCGCGAGTCCTATTGCCTTAAGTTGTTGAATGTGTCGGTAATCAGAAGGTGAGAGAGTCTTTAAATCAAAATGAGTGTCTACGTTAATTAGATCTAGTTCTTCCGCTGGCTGCTTGCTATCTTCAGTCTGTTGCAGCAGTTGCAGCGGTGCCTCCACAGAATCAGGTTCTTCACCCAAATTTTCTAGCGCATCTAGACTCGTTTTTAGCAAGACTTCAACTGCCTCAATATTAGCAAACCAGCGCTTTTTTTCAGAATTAGGATCAGTTACTAATATCCCCCCTTCCCTAAATAGACATTCGTAGTGAGTGATCTTGCCTTCATTTTTAGCAGTAATTACAAAGTTGCCCGTTTCCCCTTCCTCACTGTCAGGGCGCCTGATGAGCAAGGAGGACTCTGGACAGAGCCCCTCCGCATCATATCGAGTCAGAAGTAAATAATCGGAATAGGTATTCAGTCTTTCCACGTAATAATTATTCAACTCATGCCTCTTTCCTGAGTCACCTACTGCAAACAAGCGCCCTTCAAACACCTCTGAAAAATCTATTTTAGACAACTTCGTCGTACCATCTAGCGTCTTTTCGCAAAAGACAAGCTCAGTGGGACCGTTACGACATATGCTAGGGCCAAGGGGCTTGACATCTGGGCGGAAAGTACTTTCTTTTTCAAAAGTGAATCCATTATTTTGCAGGAGTTCTATCGCTTTTTCATATTGTATTTGCAAGCAATCAGCACGTCGAACATCTTTTAACTCAACAACTGCATCCGCTTTAACCTTAAATAAAAAGCTATCCGCCATCCGCCTTCTATAGCCTTTTTCTTCTTGCCCTACTTGCAGATTAGCCGCTATAGCAACCTTATCCATTACTTGTTCAAAACTAAGGGAGGAATCCTGACACCACTCACGAACCTGTGCGACATCAAGGCCTAGCTTTTTTGCACCATCGATAATATTATCGATTGGGACATCCAATCTCGCCAAGCCATAGCTATCTTTCTGTTTCTCAGCAAGAACAGCTGGGTCTATGGAATCTGTCATCAACTTATCTTCAAGCAGAATCGCCACACGCAGAACCCCATAGAATTTCAAGTCTGGATAACATGCGAACGTGAAATCTCTTAAATTGCGCACATTAGGATCGCTAACCGCGCGTTCCATCCCTTCGACCCTCTCGCTCATCGCCGCTAAAACATTCTTGGAATTCCACCATCCGACCGGTAAGCTTTCCAAACGAGCCTTAGAGGAAGAAAGGTCTACAAAATCACGCAATTCACCCACTCGTTCTTTCCATAAAGCGGCTTCGTTACGCAACAACCTACGGTCCTCCTCTGTTAATGGTTCATAGACTCGATCACTTCTCAAAAAACCCGAGCGGAACGGAAGGATTACTTTTCCCGCCCAAGCCATTGGCCGGTTTGTTTGCGGCAAGCTTCTAGAATTATCAAAAAAACTGATCCTTCCACCTGCATCAACAAGCACGTTTGAGCCATGGGCATCGAACATCCCCATACCTATTTGGGTAGTGACTCCTATGATTGTCTCTTCCTTACTTAAATCTTTTTGGTCAGCAAGGAGCTGGTGTAACGTTTGCCCTTCATGAGCAACCTGAATACTCCCCATAGGTCGATCGAAGACATGCGTTTCCAGGGTAATAGTATGGAAGTCTCCCTGATCATCAATAATACCAACCTCTTTACCGTCTGATGAGTTTGAGACATCCTGCTTAGTGATCATACCTATTCGTCCAGTTGGAACAAAACGCCTCTCCATCCCCATCACGACAGCAGCATCGTACATAAAATGCTCCATCGCAGATGCAGCAGACTCCTCCTTTGCTCCTATTTTATAATAACCGATTAGCTTGCCACTATTGTCATAGACCTTCTTAACAATATTTACGGAGGTGCCAAGAGCAGCCACTTCGTTCTCTTGCTTCAGTAGCCAGGCTCTACCATCTCTCTTAACCTGTTGCAGTTTAGCTTGATTGGCCAAGGCACTCTCAGTAATACGACGTCTCGGTGGAATATCCTGCACAGACGAAGCTTCTGCCGCTTGACTCCTTCGAGAAGCTATCTCCTCAATTGCCTGCTTAAACTCAACAACACCCGCATCTGTCAACGCTTGCTTTCCTAACAAATGCTCCTCCAAAGTTACCCGGTATTCCTTCGAGAAGTCTAACAGCGTTAATCCTTGCAGGAGCTCTGGTTGATTCTCAAAACCAGCAATAATTTCAGATATTTTTTTTAAATTACTGTGGAGAACTTCGACATGAACGGCGATTTGAGGTGTGAACGTAGGGTCTTCACGTAATTCATAAGCATCTCTTAAATACTGTAGACAATCCTTTATCAATGGACATTGTTTTTGCTGCTCACTCAAACGCTGAGCCTCCTGCGCAGTCACACATTTACCCAAATGGGTGTGGCGATCCCGCACTCCCCTTTGGCGATCCAGCACCCTCTGCGCCGTTTGCTCAATTTGATCGGCTTTATCAGACTCGTTAATGTCAATTAGCAGTGCAGCCGCTTCACCAACACTGGCTTGGTAAGCGTCGAGCTGCGCATCTGATAGTGGTGGAGATAGTGGAGATAGCTCTAAAATATTAGCCAGTGATTCTATAGGATTCCCCTTAACCTTCTCAACCCCTGCTAAAATCTTAGCTGCTAAAGCATCCGCCCGACTTTCTTTGTGCGCCTTATTCAGACTCGCTAAACTATTATCTTCATTGATTTTCAGCGTCTTTAACGCCTTTATACTTACCGACGGAGACTCCTTGCTAGCAAAAATCTCGCTCAAGGGCTTATCCTTATTCTGAACTCCCTCGCTGCCGTTTTTTTTCGATGCGTTGACCTCTTTTGGGTTAATCGGAGAGCACTCTCCCCTCCAGCTTGCTTCGTTTACTTCCATAGCACCCCAATTGTTATAATTATTGATTATACAATTAAATAGTTTTAATTTATCAAACATTAAAATAAACATAACATAACAAATGACTCTTTAAAAAAGGATAATTTTTAAAAAATTAATAGTATTCCCTTAGAAGTGCTGAAGTCGAATGTGAGAGACTGTGAGCGCATACTAACAAATGCCCCAGGATTATACCCGCGGACTACTCGTTCAAAAAAGGAGAAGCAGCTATCCTGAAGCGCCCTTCAAAATCGGCGTCATCTAGTGTTCCTTAGCGTCACGGCGATAGCCGTGATCTTCTTTATTCTTTAGCTCTCAACTTGTACTTACTTTTAAAAGAATTAGTATTATAATTAATATGTAATTATTATTGAGGTGTCATGGATAATATTAACAAATATAAGAACATTGATAGTAATCACCAGTGGAAAGTCGGAAACGAAGGGGTGGAGGTTTCCGCTAAGAGGGGACGATTAGGCAAGATTGCGGATCGCCTTACCGGCAATACAAGCATTAGCAAAGTTTACTCTTACATGAAGCAAGATATTGCTAAAGTGGAGCCAGGAACAATTGCCGAGGCTCACGAACTTGTTTCTCTGCGTGATAATGTTCTTAAGCACAGTTCAGATTATTACACAAAAACAGGAACTGTAGCCCGTTTCTTAGGTGGTAATGGTGATGTGAAGCGCAACGCCCAGGAGCTATCCGATGCAGTTGACGCCAAGCTCATTAAACTCTTTATGGGAATCGAGGTAAATCCAGCAGAAATAGACGATCAAGATCGCCAGGTGGCGAAGCTTCTATACGAAGGCCTGACTGATACCCATGCACCGAAACAAAAGATCGAAGAACTAGTTCGCTTTGTAGAAAGTTCGGGAATCACCAAAACCAGCAACAATACATTCTGGCAAAAGTTTTCTGACTTGGGTTTCCCTGTAGCTCAATATGCCTTAGCCATCTCTTTAGAAAGCCGCGCAAATAAGAATCCCGAGATGGTAAAGCTGATCAACCAACGCGATCGACTGCAAATGGACCTAAATAGTCTTGAGGCTCAGAAAGATGAAAAAATCACCGATGTAGATGTAGGAAGAAACCTGATTCATCAGGCGGCCGAGAAGAAAAAGGAAGTAGAGCTCGTTAGAGCGGAAATAGTGAAGCTTGAAAACAAGCTAGGTCCAGAAACCCGCGAACTTAAGAAACAAGCACATGAAGCTTACGGACAAGCTGCAAATAATGGCGTAATTGAAGCAATGGTGTTCATGGAGAAGGCGCACCGCACGGGGCAAACTCTGGGGATCCTTAAAGATCCTGTGGAAGCACACCGTCTGGCGAAACAACTGGCTCCCCACAACAACAAGTTTGAAATTCAAGTCGCCATAGAAGCTCTCTCTGGCCGAGGAATACCCATCAATCTACAAGAGGCTCAGGAAGCGGCAGAGCGACTTCTGGCTCAACCTGATCTCACTCATATGGTAAAAACTCAAGCTGAGGCGCTCCGACGTGTTTGCGAGGTGCTTAGTCGTCCTGCTCGTTCGGTGAATGAACAGGAGACACTAGCCTTTCAGCAGGCGGTTAAACGTCTTTGGCCAATGCCCGAGGATTATAGGCCAGTGCTATTCAATCTTCACGAAAATGGTCATATCCTGGCCAGCTGCGTGATGGCTGGTATGGTGGAAGCGCAGCTTGCAGAGCAAAAAAACATACCTCCTGATCAGATCGAGGAAGCTAAGGCTGGGGTTATTGATATCTATACTCGCGCTGCCGATGAAGGCGTTGCGCTCGCTAAAAAGCGTCTATTTCAAATCAATTACAACGGCGAATATGGTCGCAGTCTATCTGATGATCAACTTCTGGCAGATGCTAACCGGGCTAAAGATGTTTATCCCGGCGCAGCGTTTTATAGCGAATTGCAAAACCTTCTTCGAGGTGCTGACGACCCGGCTAACATGCTAAACGCTGTAAAGCTAACAGCTCAGACTGTTGTGGAGAGTGAATCTCCTGCATCGCCTATTTCAAGCACCGCAATAGCAGCATTATCCTTGGTAGCTGGGCTCGAAGAAATCAATCCTACCCAGCGGCAATTAGAGGCGTTTGAAAATGTTATAGAACACATGATACCCGAAGGTGAAAGGGAAGGATTTATCATAAGATATGCCACTGCTGGATATCCAGGAGCACAGTATTACCTAGCTAACAAACAGGAAAACAATGATCCAGTATACGCAATAGAACTATATACTCGAGCAGCTAAACGCGATCATCTGCCGTCGATGGCTAAACTAGCGCAACTCTATCGCGAGGGAAGTCCAAGCATTAATCCTTCACCTCCTGAAGCGCATTACTGGACAGCAAAGCTAAGCGCAACAGACACTACGGCGATGTTACAGACAGCCACAGATCTCACTACTGGCTACGGCACGCTAATCGATCTTGTCAGTGCAAGACATGCCTTTCAAGCAGTGTTTGAAAACGAAAACTCTTTGCCTGCTAACCGCGAGCATGCGGCACGCATGTTTATAGGACTGGCAGAAAATGCTCTGAGAGAATCATTCGGACCTTCTCGCGATATCGAGAATCAACTAGCGCTAATGGAAGAAAAGTCGCATCTACATAAAGCACAGTTTATTCTTGGTCATATGTACGAAAAAGGGCAACTGGTCCCTCAAGATATCGCCAAGGCTCACCAACTACACGAAGTCTCTGGTGCTGCGCAAGCAAGACTCGAGAGCGCTCGCGAATTTGAGCAACTGCGTAACTACCAAAGAGCCTTCGATGACTATTGCAAGGCCTGGCAAATGGGTTCTGCAGACGCCTGGTATCCCGCTGCGCGAATATCTGAATCGGGCTTAATCCCAGATCGTACTGAAGCAATTAAATTGTACACATCCGCGGCAATACCTCAAGGTGACACAAGACTTCTATTAGCTTTAGGACGTATGCAGAACGAGCCAATTAAGGCTGCCGCATACTTCTTGCAAGCCGCCAACGCCAGCTCTGGACTAGAAAGGCTTACCGCCCTAGGAGAATATCTACAATTGATTGACAGCGGTAAACTCGTGTCTAAAGCAAACGATCGCAGGATGATTGAAGTGCTACGTGAAGACGTGAGTGAAGCTGCTAAAACCTTTCCTTATGACTTAGCGGCACACTTAGCTTTGGCACAAACTCCAGTAGAAAAACTGGATCTGCTTAGAACTGTCGTTTTAATGACACCACTCGTAGATGGACAAAATCCGCTGCTTGGTAGGGCTTTGGCGGACATTTCTGGCTCCATTTATGGCGCAGTGGAAGCACAGGGAGTGCAGGATGAGTTTTTTTACGATGTTACGTCCAATCCTATTGTGCAGCACTTGGCTACTAAGGCAAACGCGGAACATGAGATCGCGACCTTCCTCAATCCAGAGACACGGTTTGAATGGATGGTCGACAACCGACATGAATTAATCGAAAATAGCTTGGTGAATACCAACGATGCCATCTTCTTGCGCCTAGAAGGATTTAACAAGCGCCAAGCAGCCTTTGATACCTTCGTTAAAAGTAACCCAAAGTTCATACGAGCTGGAGAGGCACGTGATGAAGCTTTTTCCAGATGGCTAGAAGATCATACTGCCGACTCCAATATCGATGCGATTCTTCCTAAAAAGTATCTTGGGACAGGTAGCTATGCTGTTGATCCGGATGATCTTGCTGAGGTAAGTGCCAAAGTACAAAGAATTTATCGCTTTCAGAGCATTATGGGCCCTAATGATGCAAAGCTAGTAGAGGCAGGAGTTGGCATTAATCAAAGCATGGTTTTAGATGAAACAGAGTTATTCCTGGACCCTGCGGGTCTAGAAAAAATGATCGCGCATTTTGATCATATCTGCGAAGCGGAGAAGGCTAGCAGTGGTGAAGAACCTGTTCTATTCCATTGCCAACGTGGTAAGTCACGTAGCGCTGCTAGCATGGTTGCTGTCCTTGTGGCTCAAATGAATCTGACCGTAGAAGATGCTGAAAAGGTGGTGATGGATGGTAGACCAGTCATAGGTATCTCTACAAACCTCAGAGCTGCGCTGCACTTTTGGGCGAAGTCAAGGCTGGAAAACCAAGATATAGATAATAACCGCCTTCACTTTATCTCTCATCGTGCCGAAGAAGCAGTGAAAACAAATAGGCCAGACAACCTGCGCTACCTTGTCAAAGGACTAGTAGAAGGGGAAGAGAATCTCACAGCTGATCCACAGCTTGTTGGCAGGCTTCTAGACACTATTCGTACCTCCCCACTTCGTAATGGCTATTTAGAGGCTTTGAACATCAACGCAAACCAGCTACAGCTTGTCATCGATGGTTTGAATAATGCGCCTGATTCAGAATTCATCAAGAAGTGGTCCGCCACCCTTTAACGGATTTTTAACGCAAAGACGCAGAGGCGCGCAGAGTAAATAAGAATGGACCTCTTCGCGGCTTTGCGACTTTGCGTTAAATTTCTACTCTAACCCTCTCTCCTTTAAACGATCTTGATGGCCAAATACTATTATCATTGCCGACGGAAAAAAAGGAGGTCACATTGACAATACGATCAATTAATTTAGACAGCCAAAGTACTTATCAGGCCATTGCTGCCGTTAAGAAAAACCCCAAAGAGATACACTCCTTAACAAAAATCGCCTATGCTTCACTTTGTGATGCTGGTACACATGGCTGGCATGCCATTTCTAGACTTCCATCGGCGGTAATTAATCGGCAACTGCCAACTCATGCCCTTCACGTGCAGCGTTCTCTTGCACATTTGGCTCTTGCTATCTCGCTACCCTTTTCTCTCCGCAATCCAAATAATGTCGTCGATACAGCCGAATTTCTAGGGTTAAAGAGCCAGAAGACTAATTGGTTTAAGTTGCACCCAAAAAAAACGATAGCCATAGCTTTGGCAGCGATTGGTACGCTAGGGGCTTTAGCTTATTCTCTTACTAAAGACTCCCCTCTCCCAGAGAAAACATCGTTCGACCAGTTTTTCGATAAAATTGCTGCCACCGTCAAAAAGGCCGCGGAAAATATGGACGACGAGGAGGGCGACTGGAGCCTTCTGTTCGATAGCCCTTACGACAACGACTATGGTAACCCTTGGGACCATTAGCAGATAAAGTCGTGTCTAGCCTTCACGGCCTTCAATAGCAGCGATTCGCTTCTCTACTGGTGGGTGAGTGGCGAAGATGCCACCTAGGAAACTAGGATGATCAAAGTACATATGTGAAAAGGCCATGCCTTCTTTAGGCATGTCAGATACTTTGCCATGCTCGGCTTCGATTTTACGTAACGCGTTGGCCAGGCCTGCCGGATTCCTGGTAAATTGAACGGAAGTTGCATCCGCTAGGTATTCGCGTTCGCGGCTAACCATAGCCCTTAGGATCGAGCCAAATAGCCACGTTACTGCTCCGGCAATCATTAACACCAAAGCGGCTACCATGATGGGATTGCCGCCTTTTTCGTTGGAATCGCGGCGCATCGAGGTCATCGACATCATGCGGAATGCTAAATATAGAATAATGAAAAAGCCCATCAACATTGCCGAGAGGTGCATACTCATACGCATATCACCGTTAGCCACATGGCCAAATTCGTGGGCGATTACCCCTTGAAGCTCATCGCGGTTTAATAATTCAAGAGCGCCTCTCGTTACCGCTATGGCTGCTTTATCTTGGGTTAGTCCCGCTGCAAAGGCATTTATCTGCTGAGCGTCGATAATATAGACTGGAGGAACAGGTAGCGCTGATGCTACTGCAACTTCTTCGACGATATTCAGCAGCTGACGCTCTTTCATATCAGGGCTTTCTGGGAGAGCTAAGCGACCGCCTAAAGATTCAGCGACATAGGAGCCTCCAAAGGCCGAATAACAGCTCCATTGGTATAGCGCTGTGCCAAAGGTAACGACCAAAAATACCGAGGCGACAATGGGAAAAGACTCCTGATAATCAGGGCCTGCCCACTGTCGAACTAATATTTCGGCTCCAACAGCAACGACAAAAGTCATCACGATAAAGGCTACTAGGTACACCTTTGTCCACGATTTAGCGCGGCGCTGAGCTTCCCAAAAGTTCATAGCCATATAGAATACCTTTAGCTAAAAGAAACCTTCACAGCTTTACGAGCATCGGGCTCTTCGACCTGATATTGCTCCACTTCGTGGTGACCAAACATTGGCGCTACAATCATCGCAGGGAAAACCTGCTGGGCATTATTGTATGCCAACACCATGTCATTGTACGACTGGCGCGCAAAGGCCACTTTGTTCTCAGTGCTCGAAAGCTCCTCTTGCAGCTGCTGCATATTTTCGCTAGCTCGCAGCTCAGGATAATTCTCCGCCACGGCAAACAGCTTGGTCATCCCGCCTTGTAACGCCGACTCGGCGACAACCAAGTCCTTAATAGATCCATCTGTAGGACCACCGGCCGCTTGTATACGTGTGCGCGCTGCCTCCGCCTGATTCCTTGCGTTGGTCACTGACTCCAGTGTCCCACGCTCGTGAGCCATGTAGCCTTTCACAGCTTCCACCAAGTTAGGGATCAAGTCATGGCGACGCTGCAATTGAACGTCGATTTGTCCCCAGGCGTTTTTAACCTGGTTCTTGTAACGCACCAATGTGTTGTAAACCGACATCAGCCATAAGCCCATGATCAGCACAACACCTAGAATGATGATTGCCAATGTACCCATAGTCATTCCCCTCACTGTTACTTATCCGCAGAATAGCCGATCTGGACAAAAATGACGAACATCTAATTTATCCTGTACTAATTATAAATCTAATTATTATCAATTAAAATAAACATTTATCTTAAATTTTCAATTACGTTATAATAGCTAATAGAAGTTCAACTATTTTAATAAATACGAGAGTAATTTATGGAATTGCATAATGACCCTCTTTCCTCCTCGCAAGAAGTGCAGCTGGGCTCCTCTAGGGACAGCCTACCGGTTATTGAGCATGAAGGAGAACTTAGAGGGCACTCTATGGAGAGACTAGAGAGTGGGGAGATACCTAAACCTACCTCGGAGTTCCAGGCTAGAGTCGCTCAGCATAACTCACCCAAAGTACAGCAATTGCTAGGTACTCACAAAATTGTCAGCGACCCTACTAAATCAAAGCTCCTAAAGACAGGCCTTACTGGTGCGATAATAAGACTGGCGATGCGTCTAATCGGTAAGGGAGATGTCGTTGAGGCGAAAAAGTTAGATGCGAAAATGTTCATGGAAGCAACACAAGCAAGAGAGCTTGTGAAAACGGAAAAGCACATCACTGACCAGGTTTCAATTACCAAGCAGTTCACCGGTGCCAAGAATTTCGTCCGAAATGACGGGATGCCTATGCTCCCCGAAGGGCGAGGTATTCAGAGTTTTCAGGAAGAATTTGAGAACCGTAAGGGGCTAGATAAGGAGACGGTAGCTCGAGCTCATGTAAATACCAGGGTCTATAGCGGCAATATTGAGGCTCTTGAATCCGGCAATGGAACCAAGTGGCACCCTTTGGAGATACGTAAGGTTGCCGAAGATGAATTCTCTGTGAAGGAAAATGGCGTGGTCCCTACAAGCGAACGCGCGCTAGGAGTCTCTACCGACCTTAATAACGTCTACGTCAATATTAGCGATAAAGGCCACCTAACAATTACAACGGGCATCATCAATACCCAAGATCGCGCTGATGAGTTTATGCAAGCCATAGCAAAGGCCGTCAACATGCGTGAAGAGATGAACACCGAACGCAAAGAGAATGGTCTGCCGGAGTTTGGTCCGCTAAAAATACGTATTAGTTCTCACTCGCTGAACGCTTTTGGCGTATCCAAGTTGGGCGAAGCATCGATGATTAAGAATCAGAACAAGATGATGGACTACGTGGACCGCAACTTGCGTGGCGTTTTAATTGAATCAGGGTACAAAGGAATAATGCCCGAAAGACCGATGGTGTCACACGTCAACCGCACCTTTAATGGTTTTACAAATGTTCCCGGGGAGGAGGCTAAGTGTCACAATATGAGCCGACCAGGAATAGCGACACAAATGTCCTGGCTATGTGAAGACATGAACCTCCAGTTAGAGGGATTGCCGGAAATCCAGAAGAACCTAACTGAAATGAGCGTGCTGAAAGATACCATCGCAAAGCTCGAAGCCGGAACGGGGCAAATGTCATTAGATCAAAAACAAGCGCTCAGCAAGAGATTAGATGCCGCGATATTGAATCGTGACGACCTAAAGACAGAAATTGAAGAGGCTGACGACCCTGGATACAAGGCGGCCATGGCAGCACCTCTTGCACAGGCCAACAAGCAAATTCAAGAGATGCAAGAACGACTCACATTATCAGATCAACGTATTGGCAATTGCAAAGCAAAACTCGAGACGCACAAAGCAAGTCTGAAGGTAGAGATGAAACGTCTAGCGAGAGCCATGAACCAGGCGCTGCAAGAAGCCGAACAAAAGTCAGACATTGAGAAATCCACCAAGCTGTCCGTTGGTCTACACATCTTAGGTCAGCAGTTAGAAATGAATAAAGAGCTGGGTCTTTCAAAACTTAACCCCGGCGCAGAAATTCAAATGATGCTGCTGCTCGATAGAATTAATGGCGCAACCACACAAAGTAACTGTAAAAGCAGCCTAGACCGAAATAGCCACGCAAGAGCGACCGGACCAGTCCTTGACCAATTGTACGACACAGATAACGTCTCGAGCATTGGAAATGCCTATAACTTCATCCGAGACTTTGAAAGTGATGTTAAACTGATGGATAACAATTGGAAGGAACACCTAAAAGCACATAAAGACGAGGCTGGTTTCGAACCGGATTGGAATGCTTTTGTTCAAAAAGACTCCCAGTACCGACAAATTGTAGATTTCCAAGCCAAAATGTTTGGAGAGATGATGGGTGTCGGTCGCCCCATCACATCATGGAGCACAGGAACGGATGGTGGCTTTAAATGGCACCACGATAAAAAGACGATGAACCCTCTGGAGAAAAATCGTCATCCGATGCCTTACATTCCGGCACAAATTTGGGATGAAGATTCTCAGAAAATGGTGCAGCTGGTGACAACAGATAAGAAAGGCAATCGTGAGTTCACTCCAGAAGGCTTAGCCTTATACGCCGGACAGTCGCAAAAACGCGGGGCGTAAAAAGAGATATTCAAATCCTCACCAGAGAGTGGTAAAAAAATGTATCGACAGTTTAGGATGCATTTTTTTACCTGGAGGAAACTATGCCAACTCTCTTTATGGATGTGAATTTTTGGGCTGTTTTTACCGCAGCTGTCGTCTACATGGTTATTGGAGGCATTTGGTACTCCCCCTTCCTATTTGGCAAGCTCTGGCTAGCAGAATCGAAGATCAAGCGCGATGAGATGTCAGGTCAAGGCACAGCCCTTGCAGCGTCATTCCTGGCAGCTATTGTCCTGGGATATGTGTTGGGTTATTTTATCGCCGCAACGCATTCCGGCACATTTTTTTATGGCGCATACATCGCCTTTTGGGCCTGGCTGGGCTTTGTAGCAACCACAAAGATTCTCGATATCCTTTACTTAGGCAAGTCGTGGAAACTTGTGGTCATAGACGGCGGTTATTTATTGATCGCTTATCTGGCTATGGGAGCTGTTCTCGGCGGTTTTTAAAGACATAGCGCTGTAGCAGTTCGTCTATTGAGAAAAGTCCAGGACCGAAGACAAATACAATTACCGCTACAAACAAGTAGAGGAATGCTGACTCTTCCACGAACACTCTAGGGTTGTTCCAGAAGCCGACGATTGCCTCCATGTGTGCGGTAAAATATGCCACGCTCATATTGATGGTTAAGATTAATCCAACTAATCGCGATCCAAGCCCTATTAAAAGCATCAAGCCCCCCACAGCTTCTACCGACGCTACAAAATAGGCTGTGGCAACAGGAGCTGGGAATCCTAAGGTTGTTAGGAAGGTAGCGAATTGATCAATATGCATCAGCTTACCGGAGCCAGCATAGAAGAAGCCTAGTCCCCATCCTACACGCACTACTAGTAGAAAGATGGATCTGAGCGCATTTCCCACAATGACTAGCTTCTCGTAGAATGTTCGCATAACCCACCCCCCTCTTCTGTTCTGACCATAACATTCTAAAATAGATTTGACTAGTGCAGGATTGTAGCTATATGATAGTTTTACAAAAAAACAGGAGGTCAAGATGTTTAAAGCGTTTGTTTTAGCTCTATTAGCCGTTTCAGCCGTTATCTCTACTACTGAACTGGCAGCCAAATCAACGGTCTATCCTGATCAACGTGGCAGTATCTCTAACGTGTAACTAGGAGTAATTTATGACTAACTTGAGAGCTGCCGTAGTGCCACTGCTGTACAGCTTGGTGGTTTTGGTCGGCGGAGTGGTCGGATATCTCCAGGCTCAAAGCATGATTTCGTTGATCACGGCGTTTGTGTTTGGCTTGCCTCTAATAGGAGCTTCCTTCGCTGTGTGGCGCGGGCTGAAATCCGGATACTATACTGCACTGGGACTAACGATCATCCTAACGATTTTCTTTCACTACCGGTTTGTTGAGACTCAAAAGTTTATGCCGTCAGGCATGATGGCCATGATCAGCATTCTCGCCTTGATTGGCATGGCTGTCTGGAGACCAAAGCGCAAATAGATTAGTGATTTAACGCAAAGACGCAGAGCCGCAAAGAAGTTTTCTCTCCTTTGCGGCTCTGCGTCTTTTGCGCTTAAATACTGAAATTTCTACGACGTTTGGATTACCGCCGCTGTTTCTTCGGTAGTGTGTTGGTGTACTGAGAAGCGGCTCATTATCATTGCAGCAACCAGAGCCCCTGCGAACCAGCCCCAACGTACCAGGAAGCTTAGCGTAATCCCCTGTCCAACTTCTTCCTGCAGCGATCCCAAGAAAATAAAGCCTAAAATCGCGCAAATTAAAACACCAATTGCTTGGGTAAAGCGCACGGATGGTAGACCGATCTGCCGAGAAACTTCGTCGCGTATTGGGTGAATAATAAAGAAGTAAATGACAACCTCTAGTAGTCCAGAGAATAACATCACATAACCTAAAACCATGGGAGCTAATGACCCCAAGATATGCTGCCCATTGCCGGTGCAGAAAAATGCACCACCGATCAACATTGCCAAAGTAGTGACTGTTACCGCAGTCTTACGTGAGGTGCCGAATTCTACTTCAACATTACCAGCAATACTTTCAGCAATCGAAAAGACCCCTGTTATCCCAGCCATAAACAAGCTGAAAAAGAACAGTGTGCCTAAGATCGGCGTAGCATATGGGCCCATCGCCTGTAGCACCTTAGGAAATACAATAAAACCAAGCTCGAAAGTCGAAGCGGATTTCACCAAATCTTCAAAAGCCACGCCACTATCCAAACTTAAAAAGCCCAAGCAAGCAAAGATCACCAACCCGGCCAGGCCAGAAATAGTCAAATCCCCGACAACGACCCAACGCATGGCTCGTCCGATGTTAACTTGGCTACCGTTATATCTTGAATAACCCGTGATGATTCCCAAACCTAAGGACAGGCTGAAGAACAGATGGCCGAAGGCATCTCTCCAAATACCAAACTCGCTAAGACGAGAAAAGTCAGGAATCAAGTAGTGCGAAATACCAATCCAAGCGCCAGGCAAGAAGAGCGTAACAGCGGCAAAAACCATAACCATTAGCACCATCAACGGCATAAAGATAGAGCAAATACGCTCAATCCCAGACTGGATGTTCTGTGTCAGTACGCGCCAAGCGGCGAAAACCACAACGACAGTAGATAGTAAAATGGCCCAGGAAATACCACCCCAAGAGTCTAACGACCCACTATCTTGTAGGAAATCAACCTTAAAGAAAGTAGCAGTATCTGCAGGAATTAAGTTCGCAACAGAGAAGTAGGTGTAGGCAACGGTGTAACCAGTCAGAACAGCATAGAAGGCTCCGATAGTTAAACAGGTCAAGATACTCATCCAACCTAAGGTTCTGCCAATGTTCCCGATATAGCGCCCGTAAGCCGTCACCGTAGGCTGCCCTGTCCGCTGACCAACTACAGCCTCTAGAACAAGAACAGGGATTCCCAGTAACAAGTAAGCAACTAATAAGGGAATAAGGAAGGCGCCGCCCCCATTGCGATAACACTGCGCACTGAAGCTAAGAATATTCGCGAAACCAATAGCGGAGCCTAATATAGACCAAATAAATCCCGATTCTTTCTTCCACGTATTGCTATTGCCCTCTTGAGACATTCTGTTACTCCGAATAGGTTAAAAATAATTGTTATTAAAATTATACCTTAATAACCTATTAAAGAGAAGAATAATATCTTTGATAATAAGAGACCATAGAGAGGACGTGTGTTTAAGGACCTAAACGACGAAAAGGACCAAAATAACTTAAAAGCATGCAGCAGTCTAGTCGGCTAATCCTTGCGGGGGTTTCGGTCGACCCAGTTTCTAAGAGCGCTAACAAAAGCGTCCGACACCTCCGTTTCCTGACAAATCACCTCTGCGCCCAGATCGCGCAGTTTTTGGCAGTCGCTTTGGTAGGTCGCTCTAGCGAAGATAGTGATGGTAGGGTTTAGGTGCCGCGCCTGACGTATCACCGCCAAAGTAGAGGCAACATTGGGAATAGTGATAATAATGAGGGTCGCAGAGGAAATCCCCGCTGCCTTTAAGATCGTCGCTGCTGTGGCATCGCCGAAAACAGCCTTAGGCTTCCAATGTGCTAACTTCGTCGCTGTGTCAACGTTCTGATCAATATTAGCGACGATGCGGTGCGCATCCTCTAGCAGCTTGGTAGCAGTACGACCGACCGGACCGTAACCCACCACAATGGCATCGGGCTTAACGCTAGGGCTAGGATCAGTCGCAGCCTCTGGCTTTCGTGCTTGAATACGATTCAGCAACATGAAAAACAATGGGTTAATCGTAATGGAAACGATCGCGCAAGCGATTATCACGTCATACCCTTCATCAGCAATCAGATGCAGCTTAGAAGCTTCTTCTACAAGAATGAAAGAGAACTCCCCTATCTGCGCCAAAGCTAATGCTACCGTTAAAGAAGTCTTAAACGGATAACGCATCACGATCATGATCAGCCATGCCGCCAAAGGCTTAACGATCAAAATAATCGCCAGCAGCCATATGAATACCGAAAAATGTTCGAACACCGTGACAGGGTTGAACAGCATGCCGACAGCAAGAAAGAAGATCACCGCAAAAGCGTCTTTTAGGGGTAACGCATTGGCTAAGGCCTGATGCTTAACATGTGTTTGCCCCACCGCCATGCCTGCTATAAAGGCTCCTAAAGCTATTGAGGTGCCGAATACAATGGTTGAGCCGGTAGCAATAACAAAAATCAATGCTAGAACGGTTAGCGTCAAAAGTTCATCAGAGCGTGTGCGAGCTACTGTCATCAGAATACGAGAAACCAGCCAACGACCTGCTGTGAACATAAACAGGCCGAGAACCAAGAACTTTAGAATGACCAGCCCCACCGATTCAGCGATAGCGCTAGCAGATACACCGTCAGCTGTCTGCACGCCAACAAACATGGGAAGAAGCAAAAGTGCAAAAACAGTTAGCAGGTCTTCAACAATCAACCAACCAATCGCAATATGTCCTTCACGTGTATGCAGAAGGTTGTTATCAGCCAGCATACGCACCAATACGACCGTACTAGCCACGCCTACAGCAAAGCCGACGATAGAGGAGGCGGTTATCCCCCAACCCAAATAGTACAGAATAAAGGCAGCTGCTAAAGTAGAGGTTACTGTCTGGCCTATAGCGCCAGGGATAGCTACCTTGCGGACTCCCATAAGATCGCGCCAGCTAAAATGCAAACCCACGCCAAACATCATTAGGATAACGCCGATCTCTGCTAACTGCTCTGAAACCTGCATGTCAGCAACAAAACCAGGAGAATATGGTCCTATGATATAGCCTGCAAGCAGATAACCGATTATAGGCGAAAGCTTCAATCGATAAAAAATGTACCCAAAGATACCTGCAAAGGCAAAACCGATGGTTATCATCAGTACAATCTTAAGGTTCGAAGCAATCTCGAAGTCCATGATACCTCTCGTCGACCATTGGCCGCATCTTACCAATCTGATAGTGGAATTGGCCACCAAATAAAGGCAAAACCGAGGAACTTGAATATTTTTTCTTTTTTTTACATTGTTGCTTGCGGTAAATAGCACCCGATGGTAATCTGATGGCGTTCTTGAAGTAACCCATTCATATCGCGGGGTGGAGCAGGGGTTAGCTCGTTGGGCTCATAACCCAAAGGTCGGAGGTTCGAATCCTCTCCCCGCTATTTTTGGCGGTATAGCTCAGCTGGTTAGAGCAACGGAATCATAATCCGTGTGTCGCTGGTTCGAATCCGGCTGCCGCTACAGCTTTTCAGGCGCGGAACTTTTGTTCCGCGCCTTTTTTTTTGACTATAAGCCCCTCAAGTGTTCATGCGTACGTATGTATCTGTTATACGCTGCTAAACCATCAACTTTGATATAGTGTGCCATCATCGGCCTCAGACATACATTTAAATTCGATTCCTTTAATAATTTTGTAACAACATCTTTGACACTCCCATCAGTATATTTGACGTAAAGAGCAAACAGATGCCTTATTTGAATGGTTGATTTCCCTGGGTTATTTTTGAGAAGTTCACAAAGCAGATTCGAATATAGAGTCAATTTGTCAGAATCAATAATGTAGGTGCCATTCAAATTCTTAAATGGCCCATTTTCTGGATCAATTCCGGTTAAATCATCTATTTCAACCGATTCTTTTGACACAACTGGTGCCAAATGGGGATATCTTTCGAGAGAATAGGCAGTTGACTCGCTTGGGCGATTTACGAAGTCTCTCATTACCTTGGCCACGCTGTTTTTTGTTTCATTCATCATACTTACAAAAAATCTTTGCGCAGTCTCCACCGTAATCCCAAATTTGCTCGCAAAGCATTCTCTAATAACCCCCTTCGTTCGGGTTTCATTTTCTCGAAGGATTTCTGAAAGCTGGTCGATTCTGTATTGATTGTCGGATAGTATCCAATGTTTGGTAATATTTTTTTGAATAGCAACTTTGGGTGAGGCTATGGTCTGAATAAGCTCGCCAAGGTTATGGTTCCCTAACCCTTTGATGGAAGTGTGAATCTCCTGAATTTCAACAGGATTTTCTGTTCTAGCGTATTCCTCCAAAAACACATTAAAATTCTTCTCTATACCTTCTCGTCCCTGATCAAACAAACAGACGTTGTTGTAATTGAACTGATTGTTATGTGTAAGATCCATAACAGTAATTTCACTTGTAGGTCGGGGCGTCACGCTCGTTTGAACTTCAGTAAAGGATAGAAAGTCGTTGCTTGCTTCTAATATTTGTGATGGAGTAATGCTCGACCAATTAAAACTAACTTTTTCACTTGAACTAACGTTCATATATACCCGTTTTGTTATTAATAATATTAAAAATACATTATCAATCTTATACAAACCATTAATTTATATCAATAAACTTAAAGCACAGAAAAAAGAATCGAAATAGCATGTTAGAGTCTCAAAAAGAAAAATTTTTACAGGATGGGCAGGCATACGCTTGGTCTCGCCACAGCGTGGCGAGACCAAGCGCAGCAACAGTCTGTTGAAAATCAACGCATTATTTAAAAGAGAGAAGTTGAATGCCCGCCTGAACGACTTACTCCCTCAATACCACTATCGCGCTAATTGAATTATTTTCAGAATACTCCTAAAAGAAGGGCTTGATAGCCTGAAGAGTTCTCTGAATGGAACCTTGATTGGCTTCGATCAGTCGCTTTGCGGCCTGGCGAATTTCTTCCCTTTTCTCTGCGCTGTCCAGCAGACTATCGATCGCTGCGGGTAGATCATCAGGCTGAACCTGAATGCCAGCCTTGGCTTCGAGCACCAGTCTTTCTAGCTCTGGCTGGGATTGCATATGTGGACCAAACAACACTGGAATACCATAATGGCATGGCTCTAGAAGATTATGACCACCAACTCGCTCGGTGTAGCTGCCAGCGACAATTGCCAGCTCTGAAATTTGGTAGCATTCCTTAAGAACGCCGGTAGTATCGATCAATACCACTCTGTCGTCAGGATTTAAAGCCACTCCGGCGCTATAGCGACCAAAAGAGATACCCTCCTTGGTCAAAAGATTCGCTACTTCCTCAAAGCGCTCTGGATGACGAGGCACCAATAATAGCTTTAAGTTGGGATGCTTCGCCCATAAGATTCTGCATGAGTCAATTAGGAGCTTTTCTTCGGGATCATGAGTTGACCCTGCTGTGAGTACACGATCGCTCTCGACAACGCCTAGGCGTGCTTTCAAGGTAGCCATGTCGTCGATGCTTAGATGGTTTTGCACTGCGTCAAACTTAAGGTTACCCGTTACGCTGAGTTTCGCAGAGTCAACACCAACAGCTTTAAAACGTTCTAGGTAGTCGGTACTCTGAACACAAATATGGTCGAACTGACCAAACAAGCGATTGGCAAACCAGGGCAACATTTTATAACGTTGCGTAGACCTTTCTGAGAGCTTACCGTTAACAACGACTAACTTGGCGCCGGCGAGTTTTGCTTGGTTCAGGAAATTGTACCAATAGTCGGTTTCGGTCAGGATGACCAGATCTGGAGTGATCTTCTGTATAACATTTTTGGTTACGGACTGAAAATCAGCCGGCAAATAGAGGTGCTGAGCGGCAAAGGGAAAGGCGCGCTTCGCTTCGGCATGTCCTGTTTCAGTGATCGACGAAATCACAAAAATGGGGTCATTCATCTCTACACGAAGACGTTCTACTAGGGCCGTCACGGCTTTCGTTTCGCCTAGCGATACAGCGTGAACCCAAACGAGCTTTCGTGAGCCTTTGGAGATTGCTGTAATCTCCATCCCTAATCGTTGCTTTATTCCTTCAAGCGGTTTGCTACGCGTCCATAATACCTTTGGAAGCATCGCCACCAGTACCAGAAAAAGAATAAAATCATAAAACAGCCCAAAAAGAAAGGTGCCCACGAGATACCTCTGCTCCTAAAAAAGGAACAACCATACCTTAACCAGACATTAGACGGAATACACTGTTTTTTTATGTCTGGGTAGTTTTTTGGCCCGCAGCCAAATGGACCTTATGGACTCGATGGACCTTATGGACGAGGAGACTCAAACTTCGTCCTGGTTACTATGACGAGGCATCTCTTTTGTCCATAAGGTCCATAAAAAGAGTTACATAGCTCCGCGATTAGCTGTAAGGATACACTTAAAAACAATGCGCCATCCATAATTCGTTGAATTACGCTTATTTATGACTCAATTCTCAGAATTAGGTTGATGCGTATGGCCTGCCTATCCCTGCCGCGCAGCGATCATGCCCATCCTGTAAAAATATCTTTCTGCGCAGCGAGTTAACCTACAGATCTTGCAAAAATGGATGCTTTCTTAGGTATCTTTGATGAACCTTATATCCGACGACTTATAAATTATGTTTTGGTTATTTTTGGGCGCCAGAAAATGGCATTGGCGGACTGCTTGGAGTCATATTGCATGGTACGCTCTTCAGCTAAACTAGCTTCCTTGGGTGTTAAACGTGCGCCACCAACGTTCCACCAAGCAAAACCACCTAGGTTAGCGCGTGGATTAAACTCTGCATTACCCGACTGATCATGCATTTGAGTTCGATTTTCTTGGTGAGCTTTCCATTTTTCTATTTCAAGGTAAGATGGCACGCGACCTTCAGCGGCTGTCTCAGCCATAAGCAATTTAAAATCATCATCTTGAATCCCTGTACGGTCTTTACCGCTACGGCACCCAAAATGTGATGCCTGATCCAAAAGGCTGCTAAGAAGCAATATGCGAGAACCGATAGAGTAGCGGTTACCATCCTGCATGGCAACATCCATATAGCCACGCTTAGAAATCAGTTCATTTAAATCAGTATAAACATCGGTAATGGACTCCATCTGATTCAACCCATCCAGGTATTTCTTGCCATCTTCTGAAAGCTGTTCGTACATAGTTTGCGATTTTTTGGTAACGGTATCAGCGGTGGCAGTCCATTCAGCTAAGAGCTCAGGCTTAATAGGCTTATCATTCAGCACGCTATCACTTATTTGATCACGTAACTTACGTTTTACCGCTATCATTTGTGTCAGCGATTGCAGCTTTTCTTTATCTCCAGCAGGTAGCACCATCGCGTCCATTTGAGCTTGCAACTTCGGCTTCATCTCATCGATATCACCTTTGAGCTGAGACAGGCTATTTTGGTTCATTTGATCCGTTAGCTTGTGTTGAACATTCATACGCTTTACTGCATTACTAATGGAACTTTCCTGGTACTTGTTGCTAGGAACATTGAAGGTTCTAATATCATATTTTATCCATACTTTGCGTGGAACGCCATTAACCACCACACTCACCAATTGAGGTTTATCTTTTGTCGAATCGTTCCAGAATTGGTTAGCCTGATAAGACTCATTGACCAAAAGGCGCTCGTTGTCGGCTCGATAGACTAATGATGGGTCGGCCGATGCGATGTCACGAACTTTATCCGCAGTCAAGAGCATTAGATGCTGATACTTCAAAACAATCGGTGCATCTTCCGAGCCCACCTCCATCTCTTCTGTATCCATTTTACTTATTAGTGCAGCGGTGTGGTGATCTAGAATTTGTTTCACGTTTGCTTGAGTAGCCTCGGCCCGCTCCTGCGGATCATCCAAGCCAAACTCCACCGGAATAGCACTACGAGTAGCTGTGGGGGCCTTCTCTAATCCGGGAACTTTAATAGATGTCTCAAAAAAATTCGGCACCACTGTGTCTTCTGCGACACGATTGCGAGGCAAAATGGAACTGTAAGGAGGCCCAGCGGCTCTAAATGTGCTACCAATAACCATTGGGTCGCCGGCTCTATTAGTCACTTCAACATCGAATGAGGTAACCACATTTGTATTCCATTCCTCACGTGCATGTATCATCTCGACACGCGCATTTCCAATAAAAGCCAGAGCGGACCCTTCGATTTTTGTTAGTTTGCTATCGAGTTCTGGAGTCAGCAGGTTTGCATCAGCTGCTTCGCTGCGAGCTCTTGCTACCACATTCTTGCACAGTCCTTCGTACTCTTTCTCCAGATTTTGAAGTTCGTGCTTTGCTTCACCTAAGAACTGCTTTTGGTCTGAAGACACCGGTTGACGCAGAGCATTGGAAAGCACTGCTTTCGCTCCTAACGCAACATCAGGATTATCGCTTTTAAGAGCGTCAATCACATCCTGAGACACTCCGCTGAACTGAGGTATCTGATCAAGGGAACTCATTTTATTTTCAATGTCCTGTAAGCCTTGAGCATACTCTCTAAAGACTGCCATCTTGGCATCATCAGGTAGCCCCTCCACCGCCTGCATGACGTCGGCAGCTGTACGATCCAGGCCGGAGGCTCCAGCTGTGGAAAGCTGCTGGGCATATTGTACGATGTCGTTGCGTGTGCGATCAGGTATGTTTTCTCTAAAGGACTCCTCTGGAATGTTTGCTTCCCGAACCATTTTTCCCAACTCTTCAAGATCCTCATGCTCCATAGGGTCAATTTTTACAGGAGGCGGAGGTGGTGGTGAACGGAAGGCGCTAATAACGTGCTGCACACCTTTAACTGCCCCACTGGCTAACCGCAGAAGAACATAAGTCACTCTCTCTAATTTAGGACGGTCCAGCTTGACCGGATGATTTGGTACTGCCCCTGCAGGAGCAGAACGTACCATGGCTGGAATCTCTTCCTGCTGGGAAAAAGCTGGTAATTCGGCGTGATGCGCCCTTGGCGGAACAGGAGGAGGCTCGTTGCGGGCAGGCACTGGCGGCGGAGATGGTAAAGGTGGTAATGGTCTGTAAACATTACTTGAACTTTCCATAGAATTCCTCACCAACCCTGAATAATTCAATTAAATACATTATATCATATCAATTATTATAATAAACCTCACCTAAGTAAGGGCGACCGAATATCTTGACGTAAAGAGTTTATCGGCACATACTTGTGCCCCTTATTGAAAAGTAAACGGAGAGATGCCGTGTCCCTTGGTCCAATAATTCACACCCAGTTCAAATCCCTGGCCGAAGCTGCTACAAAAGTTCGAGATCAGGCATATGATTTCGCATTGGAAACTAAGCTTGGACCAATGGTTAAGCGCATTAATGAGTTTCTAGATGACAACGCCTGCCTAATCTTTTGGGGAGGAGCATTACTGTTTATTGTCACGCAACCGACATTCTTCCTTGCTGGCCTTGCGGTGGGAATAGCGGTCTCTTCTTTAGTGCCCCCTGGCGCTGAAGAAATTGATGTCTCCGCGTTACGGCAGATGGTGAAGAGCGTGATCTATGTCAGCAGCCCTTGGTTGAGTGTCACCACGCAGAGCTTTCTGAGTGGTGGAACGCCTGGGTACCACCTATACCGCGTGTTTTGTACCGAATATTACCCTGGCTACAAACATTATGCGGGGTTGGGTCAAGAGTTGCGTGTGATGGGACAAGAGCTTAACCAGTGGATCCCGGCCAACTTTCGTTTCGCATAGGACGTATTTAAACGCAAAGGCGCAGAGGCGCGAAGAGATACTCTAATCCTTTGCGTCTTAGCGTCTTTGCGTTAAGATTCCTCATCAACGAGCTGTTTGGGTGTAAGGGTTGGCATACGACTTGCTAACCAGAACAAGACAAACGCTGCTACTAGACAAGCGAAAAAGACATATTGCAACGACTGCATCAAGCTATGAGCAAGCGACGAAAGAGTCTCTAAAGTAATCGCCTGTCGCTCTAAAGGGTCGAAAATTTTCTGGGGTGCTTCAAAAATCTCGTGGGCAGCACCGAAGAGCTCCTTGCTACCTAACCAGCTTTGAATATCACGTCTAAAGGAACCAAGTTGTATGCCACCCATTAGGGCGATAAAGACTGTTCCACCAAACATGCGAAAGAAGTGCATGAGAGAAGAGGCAGAGCCTATAGTATGATTGGTAGCTATTGCCTGCATTGCCACTATCAGCGTGTTACTAATGATCGCTAGTCCCACACCGATGCATGAGTTGCAAATCACCAACTGCCATATCACAGCATCTTCCAACACCATAGCTAGACCCGCAAAGCCAACTGCTATCAAGACTGCACCTATTGTGGCCATACGACGAAAGCCTATGCGGTTTAACAGTAGGCCAGAGACTACAGAACCGAAGAACATGCCTACAGCAACAACAGTGACGACATAGCCTGCCGTCCTAGGAGGCAAACCCATAACCCCTTGCACAAAGAGCGGTAGGAAATTGACTACGCTAAATAGTAAGCCTCCTACAATGGCCACCATCGTCACAGAAATACCAGCGACTCGATTTTTAAATAGCGATACGGGAATCAGAGGATCGCTCGAAGATCTAAGATGGCGCAAAAATAGCACTGTAAAAGTGATGCCAATAATTGCAGCGAAAGTTTCGGGCATACCAAAATGAAGCTGTCCTGCGCTTAGCAACATGGCAACTGTCGGCCCTGTGGCCAAACAGAACAATGCGGAGCCCATCCAGTCTAACTTTCTAGTTCCTGTACCGGTCGAGAGGTTACCAAAACGCATGGTAGCGGCCAATATCACCAATGCACACGGCACGTTGATAAAAAACGCCCACCGCCATGAGAAATACTCGACGCTTAACGCTCCAATAGTGGGTCCTAGAATGCTTGAGATCGCCCACGTTCCAGAGATGCACGCCTGCATCTTAGCGCGCTGCTCAACCGGAAAAATGACACCAAACAGAATCACGCTAAGGCTGATCAGACCGGCCGAGCCTAAGCCCTGGACGGCCCTAGCCGCAATCAGTTCCTGCATAGACGAGGAAAAACCGCAAAGCGCAGACCCAAGCAAAAAGATGACTAGGGCCAGCCTGTAAATTCGCTTGTAGCCATAAATATCTGCCAAGGCGCCGAACAAAGGACTAGCAGTCACCGATGCTAGCAAATAGCTGGCAGGCACCCATGGGTACAAGTTAAACCCTCCGGACATCGAAGAAAGAATGGAGGGCATTAAAGTCGCGGTCACCATTGCTTCCATCGAAGCGCAAAACATGCCCAACAAGACTGTAATGACGATGATGGTACGGTGCTTTTCAAAGGAGTTGGTCGTTTCAGTCATTATTGTCCAATTCTGGTTGGTACATCAAGCCCCTGGCCCGGTTCCAGAACACGGAAGTGGTCTGGAGAAACCCTGCGACGTTTGAGCGCGCTTTTAAGTTCTGTCACAGGAGCATCATAAGCCTCGTCGCTAAGCTGAAAAGTTCCATAGTGAACACCGATGCTCATACTAGCGTCAAGGTTCTGGTGCGCCTGTACAGCATCGTCCGGAGAGGTGTGGAAAGGACCCATAAACCACCTTGGGGAGTATGCCCCTATTGGTAGAAGAGCCAAACGAATCTCTCCAAAAAAAGTGCGAATCTCATCAAAGTGGGGACCAAAACCCGTATCACCAGCAAAATAGACAGCGCCTTGCTCGCCGGTTACCACAAAACCACCCCACAGAGTGCGATTACTGTCGAAAACACCGCGTCGGGTATAATGCTTGGCGGGTACAAAGGTGATCGTCACATCGGGATTGATACGAAGATCCTGCCACCAGCCAAACTCCTCTACACGAGCAACTCCCCTGCGCGCCAGCCAACGGCGATTACCCTCGCCGATGCAAAAAATAGGGTCATGGGCGCGCTGCAAGCGCTTAATGGTGGGCAGATCCAGGTGATCATAATGGTTATGACTGATCAGTACGTAATCTATGGGCGGCAGATCCTCGAGATTTACGCCAGGAGCACATACTCGTTTAGGTCCGACCATACCAAATGGGCCACAGCGCTTGGACCAGATAGGATCTGTCAAAAAATTCAGCCCCTCTGTTTGGAAAAGCACTGTGGAATGGTTAATGAAAGTCACGCGTAAATCATGACCCATAACCCTTTCAGTAGGGATCTTTTGCGGCTGTACTTCGACACTTGTCGGCCATTCTATCGGCTTGCGTGTCGCCAGCCATCGTACGACATCTGTCCAACGACGTGATTCTGTCACGAGGAAAACTCCGTAAATTTGCACGACAGTGTAACTACCATCAAATAAAAATACCACGGATTAGGGGCGTGGGAAAGAAGACCTCGCCTTATCAACCTAATTTAAAAATCACGATTGAAATTATTAATAAAGTATTAAAATTAATTTATTTAAGATAGTTTATTCTATTTAAAAAAAAATTAATTACAATTATAGCTAAACATGACTATTAAGTAAGGTTTTCATTATGCAAACTCAAGGCGTACATGGCGGCGGTGGGGGGACTACTGGATACCCCTATCCTCATCGTTAAGGGCCCAAGGGGTGGAAAGCGATGTATTGGTGGATATCAAGCGCGTCTTAGCAGAAACAGTCAATGCGCAGGGAGATGCTCCTGCCCAATTAAGCGCGGAAGTTACCCGAGTGTGTAAGGATCACCATCTCGATTCGAGCCAGACAGATCGAGTGGTTCAAGCGTGCTTGCAAATGTTTCAGCAAAAAATAGCCGCACCTTCTAGACCTCCCTCCCCTATGATGGCACAAGCAAAAGGAGCTGGAAAAAACCTTGATTTGAAGCTGCAAGGACAGAAAGTGAAAGCGGCAGCTGCACTCAATAGACTCCCAAACACTATGGCTTTAGCCTTAGCCAGCGACGAGGCGGAACGACAAGGAGCCATTAAAGAGCTCCGGTCCGATTTGCAAAAACTGTGTGATTATCTACCCGGAGGGGCCGGCCATGCCATGAGCTGTATGGAGACAGAGCTCGTTAAAATCGCCACAGCACTTACTACAAGTGGAATATCAGCGGACGCGATTAACGTAGTAAAGGAAGCTGTTGTCGACGTCCTGAAAGAAGCTAAGGAGAAACATGGGGCTACAATGCAGAGAGCTTTGCTTGATGCAACTAACTTTGCGATTAACCGCGCGGGGGAAGGTCCTATAGCGCAAACGCTTGAAGACCTACAGATTGGTGTAGGCTTACAAGATGCACGATCTGAAAGGCTTACCAACATGATTCAAGAATATCATGCTACAGGAACGCCTGAACAGGGACTTAAGGAAATATGTGCTCTGTTTTCAGAGATGGTAAACGATGCACGGCAAGATACTCGCCTGGTGTTTGAAATCATCCAACAAGCAGCGACAGCGCAGTATTTTGAGGTGGGCTACTGCAGAAAGGGTGACGAGCTTCTTTACGCTTTAGGCACGCAACTGTTAGGCATTTGCCAACAAAAGGGTACCGAAGACCTTTGGTGGGATCTCGCGACCTATCATGAAATGTGTTCCTATGATCAACAGGAGGACAAACCACCTTTGATGGAGGGCATCAAAATGATATGGGGTGCAATGGAAATGGAGATGCCTAAACCTGCGGTAACTAGCGCACAGTCTGAGATTCACCCTGTTATCTTTCACGCAAGCCCGCATTATGCCCGGGATCTAATGTCGAATTACCCTACACTTTCCACTCAAGTCGTGTTAGAGATGGGTCTTAGAAAACTGGGGGAAGTCCATGGCGATCAACCGGTTCATCCTATTTTTGTAGGAGAAGAGTGGAAATTCTATGCCTCATCTAAGCAAGAATTAGTGAATATCCTCGATGACCTTGGCGCTCTTAGCCAACAGTATCCGAATGTACTGATTATTCCGGGGACGATAGCGTGGACAGAACCTGATCCAGAAAATCCGTCGATGCTACGAGCGTTCAATAGTATGCCAGTTTTTGAGGGCGGACGGTTAGTGCACCTATATCACAAAACGCATGAACGGTCAGACCTAGATACGATTAGGAGTGTGATCGCTTCAAAAGGAATTGATCTAGCACCAGGGAATCCACGTTGGGCTATGTCTGATGAAGAAACCAAAGAATCCTTGTCGCGTTTCAACAGCAATGTATTTGTACACGATGGCTTGGCTGTAAGTTTAGAAGTTTGCTGCGACCATGGAAATATGGCCGCCCAGCAGGATTATAACCGTCGGTACCCCGGCAGCGTGGGGACAGACTTGCATATTCTTCCCTCGCATGGAACCGTTCCAACGATTCAACGCACTCCCGTTGCTACAGGGGGAACCATGCTATCCCTCGATCATGCCAATATCGCCAAATCGAAGGTTGGGACAGCTCGTGACGACGGAGATACCAGGATTTGGGCTGTAACAGATACTCAAGATAACAACTCTGATCATCAAGTAAGTGCGCAACGATCACATATCACCAGCGCCGAGGGAGCACCTCGTCTGGCACCACGCACCATAGATTTCCCCGGACAGGTTTCCCCTGCAGATGCCGACCGCACAAAAGCATTTTTCAAGGTTATTTCAGAAGAAACTGGCGTTTCTGCCACTTGGCTGCGCATGGAGATTACCAATTTACTTGAAGCTAACAAGTCGGACTTCTATCCCTCCTCCCGCACGACATTGAAGGATGGATCATTATCTGGAGTAATGGAAAACCTCCACAAGCGCTACGCCTTTCCCTCAAGAGACGCCCTGGAGCAAAGCATTGAAGCCTTAAAGAAAGGCGAAGATGATCCCGCTCTTTTTCCGCTTCTACCACAACTTATGTCGCAGCGATTGGGACGTGATATTGTTGTGCAAACTGACCTTGCCACTGCTCCGCGTACCATTGTTTCTCCAGATTGGGCAAGGCCAACAGAGCCTGCTAAGGGAGCTATAGAAATCATCCAATCCTACAGCTTAGGTACCTTCGTTAAAAGTGATCAGGTAAAAGTGGTTAAACCATCCGCTCCGCTTACTTCTTCCAAACCTATGGTAAGCAGCGCGTTACTCGCAATAAGTATACCCACGCCCTCGGCTATTAATGGGGTGCGCAACACTATAGTCCAAAATTTAAGAAGCAGCCACGACGAGGCATTTCTAGATGAGGCAGATGCTCTCTGTACGGCCCTCAAGAAAAAAGCCGACGGTTATAAGTGGGCTGCTAAAATCTCGCCCAAACGCCGAGCTATTATTCGTAACCTAAACCAAGCGGTAAAGACAATCAGAGCCGAGATTCAAGAGGCTAGTTTGCAATTGTTAGAGGACAAGCTTTCGCGTAAGCGAGCTAATCCAAATATGGCACTATCTTTGAAAGCCTTAACAGGTTTTGGAACCAAAGAACTAAAAGGCAGACATTTAAAAGTTGAAAGTGGATACCTGGTTCTTAGTAAAGGTCGTAAGGGGTTGGACCTAGATGCAACCTTCGGTGCAATTCAACAACTAAGCAATAGTCTATTTCCCGCCGAACAGGCGCCATCTTCAAATGTCTCTGTTAAAGTATTTAGCAAGGAATTGAAGAAAGTATCAAAAGCCTATGGCGGTGTGCGTGGCCGTTTATCCCCCTCCCAACGAAAGTTTCGTAAGCAGTTGCGTATTGAACTCAATCGTTTAGAGGAGCTCAGTTCGCGAACGACTTAATCAGCCCACCTTCATTTTTTAACGTCGTCACCCCCTTTCTGTAGTAAAAAATGGCGCAAAAAATGGTGTGAATATGGTACGCTTTCGTCGTTAGAAATGGGAGCGCAACCTTATGGTGACAAATAGAGTAATCGGCATCATGCCCGCCAGATATGGCAGCACTCGCTTCCCCGCCAAAATGCTAGCAGTCATAGCTGGCAAGACACTCCTTCAGCACAGTTACGAGAACGCGCAAAAATTTGAGATTCTAGCTGACTTAATCATCGCGACTGACGATCAACGCATTTTTGATCACGTTTTAAGCTTTGGTGGAAAGGTTGTGATGACCTCCCCAGAGCATCCATCAGGAACCGATCGCCTTGCAGAAGTTGTTTCGCTCTTTCCCGACTATAAAAACGCCTCTGTCATTGTAAATATTCAGGGAGACGAGCCATTTTTGAGCGTTCCAGCAATTAATGGCATCGTCCATGAACTACAGAATGATCCTGAAGCCGTGATGGCAACTGCGGCCAGTCCGATTCGCTGCCCTAAGGTTGCCATGGACTCATCAGTCGTCAAGTGCGTTTTTGACAACAACCACAACGCCCTTTACTTTAGTCGTGCTTTGATCCCAGCTTCACATAACTTACAGTACTGCCCTGAGACCACTTATTACCAGCATTACGGCGTTTACGCATTCCGACCTGATTTTCTAATGCGCTACGCTGAACTGCCTCGGACCGCTTTACAGTTGCGAGAAGATTTAGAGCAGTTAAAAATATTAGAACATGGCTACCGCATTAAGGTAGCCGTCATACAAGAACACGATATTCCAGGAGTTAACCTACCTGAGGATGTTGCAAAAGTAGAGCCATTCTTATGCCAACGAAATATATCTTCGTCACTGGCGGTGTCTGCTCATCCCTAGGGAAGGGCCTCACTGCTGCAGCCATAGGCCTTCTTCTTGAAAAGATGGGCCTCACAGTCGCAATGCTTAAATTTGATCCATATCTTAACGTGGATCCAGGGACGATGAGCCCCTATCAGCATGGCGAAGTTTATGTTACCGATGATGGTGGCGAGACAGATCTCGACCTTGGGCACTACTACCGCTTCACGAACTCACCACTTTCCCGTGCCTCCAATGCAACTTCGGGTCAAATCTACAACGCCGTCATTCGTCGTGAGCGACGTGGAGATTACCTTGGCAAAACAGTGCAAGTCATTCCGCACATTACAGATGAAATTAAGAGCCGTATCATCGCCTGTGCCAATCAGAAAGAAGGCACCAAAGTTGTACTTGTAGAAGTTGGCGGTACTGTTGGCGATATTGAATCTTTGCCATTTTTAGAAGCCATCCGACAATTTCAACATGATCACCCAAATGATTGCTTGAGCATTCATCTGACTTATGTTCCATACATCAAGGCTGCAGGCGAAGTAAAATCAAAACCTACCCAGCATAGCGTGCAAATGCTTCGCAGCATAGGCATCTTCCCAAGCATCATCGTATGCCGCTGTGAACAACCCTTGGGTGAATCGGTCAAGTCAAAGATCAGCCAGTTCTGCAATGTCGACGAAAATGCTGTCATTGACGAACCTGACGTCGAACACACCATCTACGAGGTACCCATACATCTGCAGGAACAAGGTATTGGCGGAATGATCTGCCGTATTCTTGGCCTTACAGAAGCTCCTGTGGATCTATCTGAATGGCAACAGATTGTCGACACCGTCAAGAATCCTAAGGGAACCGTGACCGTCGGTATCGTTGGTAAATATGTTGAACACCAAGATGCTTATAAGTCAGTCTTTGAAGCTCTGGCACATGCCGCCATCTCCCACGGCTATAAGATCAAGATAAAGCAATTTGAGTCCGACAAGATCCTGGAAAATGATCAGCTAAAAGATGCCATAAAGGGTTGCGACGGCTATTTAGTTCCAGGTGGTTTCGGGGAAAGAGGCTGGCTAGGAAAGATCAGCACCTCCGCCTATTGCCGCGATAATAAGATTCCTTACTTTGGTATCTGCCTAGGCATGCAAGCTATGGTTGTTGACTTTGCACGTAATGTTATGGGTTGGGGGGATGCCTCTTCCACTGAAATTGACCCTGGTACACAACATCCTGTGATTTCCTTGTTGTCAGAACAGCAAACCGTTCAGGATCTTGGCGGCACTATGCGCTTAGGAGCCTATCGTTGCTCACTCAAGGCCGGTAGCAAGGCCCGTGAGGCATACGGAGAAGATGTCATCAGCGAGCGTCACCGCCACCGCTATGAGTATAACAACCGCTTCCAAGCCTCTATGGAAGAAAAAGGGTTATTGTTATCTGGCACATTAGAAAATGAACAGCTGGCTGAAATAGCAGAGGTTATTGACCATCCATGGATGGTTGGCGTTCAGTTCCACCCAGAGTTTAAATCCAAGCCAACGCAACCGCATCCGCTGTTCCGTGCGTTTGTTGGAGCAATGATCGCCGAAAAGGAAAAGAAATCTGGTGCGTAAGCGTCCAACACGAATTGTCAGCATAGATTTCGGCCTCGCGCGTATTGGCATGGCGGTATCCGACGAACGGAAGATTATCGCCATGCCACTACCCACCATTAAAGCTGACAAAAAGCTGGAGCAAACCGCCCAAAAAATCGCTGCAGAGCTAGTTGCCATCGCTGAAAAAGGTGGCTACGACATTGAAGAGATCGTTGTAGGTCTGCCCTTAAAAATGGATGGACAGATCGGCCTCATGGCCGATGAAGTGCACCAATTTGTCGACATGTTACGCCAAAGTATTGGCGTTCCAATTGTTCTGTGGGACGAACGACTAACGTCCGTGATGGCTGAGCGCTCCATGCGTGAAAGCAATATGACCCGTAAACAGCGCGCCAAGAATGTCGATCGTGTAGCTGCTGTTATCATTTTGCAAAACTACCTGGATAGCAAAAGCTCACAATGGACGTGATTGGGCACTAAATAGACGATATGGACCTTATGGACGATATCGACCATATGGACTCATAATAATGCGTCTGCGCCCAATTACACCCACTTCTTTTCACTGCTCTTCACTTCCTCCATTTTGATCCACTTGCGTTCATTTCTCGTCCATAAGGTCCATTCTTGTCCACTTCGTCCACTTTTGTCCACGCCTGTCCATGAGTGTCCTTTTCTGTTCGTTCCGTCCATATGTGTCCATACCTATCCAAAAGTGATTTTATGGCTTCTTTCAGTTATCTGATACATAGGTTTCTCTTCTGTAATCCTTTCCCTTATTCTCCTAGTTTGGTAGCTTGGTGGTAGCAACCAACAAGAGCTTTTGCATGTCTGCAACAAAGGTATCGGTACCATTTCATAATCCCTTCCAGGAAGGCGCTACGACCACTAAAATAGCAGCGCCTTGCATCGTTGTTATTTTTGGAGCTACTGGCGACCTTACACGACGTCGCTTAGTGCCTGCACTTTATAATCTTGCGCGCGACGGACAACTCCCCGCACACTTTTGCTGCGTTGGCTTCGCCCGCCGGCCTAAAAGCGATGCAGAGTTCCGCAAGGAAATGTACGGCGCTATTAACGAGTTTTCTCGCGTTAAACCTGTCGACGAAAACCTGTGGAAGTCCTTCGGTGAACAGCTTTTTTATCATCAGAGTGAATTCGACGAAGATGAAGGCTATGAAACACTAGCCAAGCAACTACAAGACCTCGATGTACAGTTTGGCACTAAAGGGAACAGAGTTTATTACTTCTCCACCCAGCCACGCTACTTCCCTACGTTAGTCAAAAAGCTAAAGAAGCACGGCCTGATCTATCCTCATGGAGGCGACAACTCAAGCGGACCGTGGTCGCGGATCATCTTCGAGAAGCCGTTTGGCCATGATCTTCCGAGCGCTATTGCCCTGCAGGACCAGATCAGCAAGTACTTAGATGAATCACAAACCTATCGCATCGATCACTGGCTTGGTAAAGAAACGGTGCAGAACCTATTGGTTTTCCGCTTCACCAATCCCATTTTCGAAGCTTTGTGGAACCGACACCACATCGACCATGTGCAGATTGCAGTGGCAGAAGATCTCGGCGTGGGTACACGCGGAGCACTGTGGGAAGAGCAGGGTATGCTGCGAGACATCGTCCAGAACCACATGATGCAGCTACTTTCACTGATTGCCATGGAGCCCCCCAGCAAACTTGATGCCGAAGCTATTCGTGACGAAAAGGTAAAAGTAATCTCCTCCATCACACCTATATCCGCGCAAGAGTTCGACAAATGCGTTGTGCGCGGTCAATACGGCCCAGGAATGATAAATGGCAAAGATGTCTGTGGTTACCGCCAAGAAGCTAATGTTTCTGCGACCTCTGCTATTGAGACTTTTGTGGCTCTCAAGCTGCACATCGACAATTGGCGTTGGGCAGGTGTGCCTTTCTACTTACGCAGCGGCAAGCGTCTACCTAAGAAAGTGACGGAAATCGCCATCACCTTTAAGGAAGCTCCTGGCCACCTGTACCAGGAAAAAGGACGCCCAAATCCTTCTAATGTTTTGGCCATACGCATTCAGCCAGACGAAAATATCTCGCTGACAACTAACTGTAAAGTCCCTGGCCAAGAGAACCTTGTACATCCCGTAAGGATGGACTTTCGCTATAACGCCTATTTTGGTGCAGCACAGCAAGAAGCCTATGAACGTTTAATATGCGATTGCATGGCTGGTGACAGCACGCTTTTTGCTCGCGACGATGAAGTGCAAGCCTCATGGAGGTTGTTGACACCTATCTTAGAACGGTGGCAAGCCACCAAACCCGCCAACTTTCCCAACTATCCAGCTGGCAAGTGGGGGCCATTAGAGGCAGAAGCGATGATGGCGGCTGATGGGCGCCAATGGCGACTGCTATAGGAGGAAAACGATCATGCCACAAGACGTAAAAGCCCAAGAAGAGCGATGCAATAACCTGAATACCTATCTGTTTAACCTGATAGTGTATTCGCCGGTTAAAGAGCGCTCACAGTACTTCTACAGCTTAGTTGAACATATTGTGGACCATTTTCCTAGCCGCATTTTATTCATTGAAGGCACCTCCGATGAACAGCAGGAACTAGCCACTGAGTACCATGGCGTGCAACAAGGCGAAGGCTGCGAACAAATCACCTTTAAGGTTCCGCAAGATCAAAGAGACAAAATTTCCTTCGTGATCTTGCCGCACTTACTTTCTGATCTACCGGTTGTATCACTATGGGGTCAAGATCCCACAACAGAACAAGATGTCCTACCACACCTCATCAAGTTTTCCAGCCGTTTGATTTTTGATTCTGATAGCGCCGACAACCTTCAGCGCTTTAGCCACCGCATTTTAGCCTTGGCGGATGCTTCGTTAGTCGACCTGGTCGATCTAAACTGGGCACGTGTCAAGGGCTGGAGAGATGCCTTTGATGAGGTATTTGACTCCCCTGCGCGCCTAGAACAACTGTCGTTAGCCAAAAAAATCACCATCACCTACAATGGCTGCAAAAACCAATATCAGCGTTGTAGTGCTATCCAAGCATTATATCTACAGGCTTGGTTGGCTGCACAATTGGGATGGAAAGCGAGGCACCTTGAGCCTGGCGACCCGATCACCAAAATTGTCTACTTTAATGGCGTCCACGACCTACAGTTAGAACTCGTAGCTAACGAAGCTAAAGAGCTACCCTCAGGCTCCATCCTCGGTATCGAAATCGAAGGTGGCCACGACCAGTCCTTTTCGCTTCGACAAGCGCCCGGTATGCCACAAGCGATCGTCCATATTTCCTCTTTAGAGGCATGCGAACTACCCTTTAACGTCATGATATCCGGTCCACGCCTGCGCTATCAATTCCTCAAGGACCTGATGTATGGACGCAGTAGCCAACATTATTTAGGCACACTACACCTCTTGTCACAACAGGATTGGAAACGATGAACCGGCACAGCCTTTTAGATAACCTTCAGGCCTTTGATGATAGACGCGACATCCTAGTCCCAGGGGACCAGCATCAAACGCTACGTCTCTGCGTCGATCATTTCATCGCCACAGCTAATGCTGCCATTAAAAAGCATGGACGCTTCACAGTAGCGCTGTCGGGTGGAAGCACCCCGGAGGCTATCTATAAAGCTCTAGCAGCTAAGAGCCCAGCTCCCGTTGACTGGAGCAAAGTATGGCTTTTCTGGAGCGATGAACGCAGCGTGCCACCAGGTCATCATGACAGCAACTACCGCATGGCGATGGAAGCCGGTATGGGCAGCCTTGGCATCCCTGAAAATCAGATCTTTCGCATGCGCGCGGAAGAAAACATCGTGGAAAATGCTGAAGCCTATGAACAAGCCTTACGCGCGAACCTTACAAACGAATCATTCGACATGGTGATGCTAGGAATGGGCAACGACGGCCACACAGCCTCTCTCTTCCCTCACACCCACGGCTTAACCACGCGTAACCGCCTGGTCATCGGTAATTGGATTCCACAGCTGAATACATGGCGTATGTCGCTAACCTTTGAGTGCATCAATGCAGCCTCTACTATTTGCATTTATGTTATGGGTAAGAGCAAGGCAAAGACTTTAACACATGTCCTTAGTAGCTCCCCAGACGTTGAAAATCTACCCTCCCAAGAGGTTGGCACCTCCGTTCACAAAGCGCTTTGGATTGTAGATGCCGATGCGGCAGAAGATCTATTAAACCACATGGCCTCTAGCGAACCCGGTGATTAAACTATGGATACAGAAACAAC
Organism: Chlamydiales bacterium; assembly: GCA_030679955.1. Lineage (GTDB taxonomy): Bacteria > Chlamydiota > Chlamydiia > Chlamydiales > JAJFMA01 > CAMFKD01. The sequence continues at coordinate 54,732 of JAUXSF010000011.1, forward strand.
ACAAAAGATAACGACGAAACTGTTCATAGGATGTCATCTCACACCCGACATTCGTATGACTCTGAATCAAAGCTCTGCCTGGAAAAATGCGAAAATCTCTATCGACGGAGAGTTAAAAGAGCAGCGACACCACGGCAAAGACTACATCGGTCTCTTCGTCCATGGCGAGCACATTACTCTCCCCCACTTGCGTGAAGCCGAAGGTTTAGTTCGCAATAAACTGCGTGAATATAGCCCTACACACAATACCGACAGCCTACCTGTCTACCTATTATCAATCGTTTTAGTCTCTTAGGAATCCTGTTATGCCGCTCATCCTTGGATCACAGTCCCCTCGCCGTCGCGAGATCCTGGGCTATTTTACCTTACCTTTTGTCGCAGCCTCACCAGAATTCGATGAAGAAAGCATCGTTTTTGACGGCGATCCGCAGAAATTTGCCATCCAAATCGCACGTGGCAAAGCACTGGCCTTAGCGCCGCTATTTCCTAACGATCCCATCTTAACCGCTGACACCGTTGTCTACCGCGAGGGAAAGGTGTATGGTAAGCCGCGCGATGATGCCGATGCCTTGAGGATGCTTCAAGAGCTGGCCGGACACTGGCATAGCGTTTTCACAGCACTAACGTTGAAGACGCAAACAGAAGAGCATACTATCTGCCAAGAAACCCGCGTGCAGTTTCAAGCGGCAAACAAACACCAACTACAACAGTACCACAAGCAGATCCATTGTCTTGATAAGGCCGGATCCTATGCCATTCAAACGGCCGGGGGCCTCATTACCCAGCGTATCGATGGCTGTTTTTATAATGTGATGGGGCTGCCGCTAGCAGGACTATCGCAAATTCTAAACAAAATTGACATCGACCTCTGGGACTACCTTAAATGATCAAGCGTGCCATCCTGACAGCACTGGTAGCCTTGAGCATCGCTCTTCCATTGGAAGCAGAGGTGAAAGGCATGTCATCGCGCGTGCTTTTCATGATGCGCCGCTGCCAAGTGCAAGAAGCAGTTGATCTGTACCGTCAGTATGCGTTGGAACTCGGTCGAGAAGATTACGATATCCTGCAGCAAATGGGCTTGGTGCTATTAGAACAAGGCGCCAACTCGCGCGATGCTGAAGAACAGCTCATGGCAATATTTGGAGCAGGCGTCTCTGCACATGACCTTGCTACGCCAATCCTTGTTCAAGGCTTGAATAATGACAACCCTCAAATACGCTTGGCTAGCTTAAACATGTTAGCTCAGAGGCAAACGGATACCGCCGACGAGTTAATTAACCGTGCTATCAACTGCCAAGAACCTCTTATTCGTTTGGAAGGGTGTTATCTACTAGCCAAAAAGAAACATCCGGCAGCGGTGGGACAGACAGAAGCGCTGATGATTAAGCTCCCTCCAGCCACATGGTTTCTATTCGCCGAAATCTTTGCCACCATTGGTGATGTTAGATCGATACGTCAGCTTAGACGCTTGATGAATCACGAAGATAACCTTGCGCGCCTAGCAGCCATAGTTGCGGTAGCTGAGCATGGACGCGATGATCTTCTGCCTCAGATACGGCAACTATCTACGCATCTGGATACCAGCCAACAAGAAGCATGTGCAGGTGCCTTGGGCGCTTTAGGCGATCAAGGATCCATTTCACGCCTAAAAAAACTAGCGGAATCCAAAGCGGCTCACGTTAGATTGGCGGCCTATATTGCCCTGAACAAACTCGGATGCACCGAATATGCCGAACAAATAACAGCCTTGGCACGCGAGGGCAATGTATTAGCTATTTATGCTCTGGGCGATGTTGAAGGTAGCCAGGACCTCTTGGCCACTCTGGCCGATTGCGACAATTCTACTGTCCAAATTAATGCGACTCTTTCACTTCTAAGATTACGAGATCGTCGGTGTCTGCCCGGCCTTCGCAAGCTGTTGATCAAAAACAGACGCGACACTTCTTATGTCAAAGTCGTTTCGCACGGGAAAATCCTAACCGCATGGAAAGCTGTTCCAACCGCTACCCTTGAGAGTACCCCTTTAGCCATCGAGCTATCGACTAACTTGCGGGAAAGCTGTCTAGGCGCTGCTGTGGAGTTACCGGAAGAGGACTTCTTAGAACTAGCAGAAGCAATTTTGGACAAGCAGCAATGCGAGTTGGTTCCACTGGCCATTCAATTGATCGAAAACATAGCCAGCGATAAAGCCATCGCCATTCTGCAAAAGCACCAACAAAAGCTAGGAGCTCCCCTCGTTCGCAATTACTGCAACTTGGCGTTATTTAAGTTGGATGTCGAGGGACCCTATTCTGACAATCTCCTGTCATGGGTTCGCAAGCAGTCGCATGTTGATATGATTCGCTTCAGACCCGTCGTTCCTTGGGAATTGAGAGATGCCGCGGCTTCGCATCAGATAACGCCGGAAGAGACATCTAAACTATTCATCTCGTCAGTGGAGACGCTGGCAGCTCGACAGGATGACAGCGGTGTTCAGGTTCTGCTAGACCTTATCCGTGATGGCAATGCCAAAAATCGTTATGCTCTCGCCGGTCTGTTAATACGTACAATTCAATAGAGTCTTTATGAATTTAAAGCACCTTGCTAAACGCGTGACGCTGATTGGTGAATCTACCCCTCATGTTGTGAATTTAAGCTATTTCGCTGGCCTGCAAGATGACAGCTTTGTCACTGCTGATTTTACGATAGTTCCATACGAAAAAGGAAAACCTATCGAGGTTGCAGACGTGTCTATTCCTCTGATGTTGGGTTATAAGTACCAGCTTCCGGATGGCCGCATGGTCTACAGTTATGACCACCATGGTCCAGATATTCGAATGCAAATGCAGATTTCGTCCACCTCGCTGTCGCAAGAACTTATGCGTCGTAGAAAGAACCCTTTTCCTCATGTCTATGGAACACATGTAGACACCGATAGCCTGCTCTCCTATTTTGTGCTGCTTACGGCCAACGTGGATGAACAGTTTAGCACCGCTTCTATTGCCGCGGATCATACCGGTGCAGAAAACCGCATCGCCGATGTCCTTCAATCACTCACCGATTTGCGCAATGTCGAGTTCTCTTTCGATTGCCTCGATGATGTTTTAGAGAACAGAACGCTACCGGAAAAAGCCCAGAGACTGCTGGACACACGGTTGCGTAATCGCGAACGGGCACTAGAGTATGTACAAAATGGTATCATCGCCCCTATGGGAAATGGGGTTTATGTTGGAAGATTTGAGGAAGCCCTTCCCGGTGAGCTGCTTCCTGCATTGATTCCAGAGGCAAAGGTCATTGCTTTGGTTTCGTCCCTTAAGCCTGGCATCAAGGAAATAAAGGTCCGAGCTGGTTGTAAGTTTCCCTCAGGCCTGTCCCTCAATCAACTAGGCTTACCCAATTATGGCGGTCGCTGGAATGCCGGAAGCACCAAACGCTTCGGCGGCACCCCGGATCATGAGGTAGATGCGTTTATTGAAATCTTAACCAATGTGAACATTTTTACAGGATAGGCAGGATTTTTAGAAAAAAAATTGGAAGAGACTAAAAATCAGTCCCCATCCTGCATATCCCATACGCATCAACCTAAGTATGAAACACGCATCATAACCAACGAGACCCCATATGTTTGCATGGCATATAACCTACTCTATAGCGGTTTGAACAAGATTTTGATCTAATGCTGCGAAGCAGCAATTCTATTCTTAGCCCCTAGCCATACCCGAAGAATGAGGGTTGGCTAGGGGTGGAAATATCAATATCATCGCGCTGCGGAGCATCGCGTCTACACGTCTAGTGGAAGCCATCTTATTGCAGAATAATACGTTACCAAGACGCGGTGCTCCGCAACGCGAACGTTTTTTTGATCTTACCCACAGACAACCCTCCTGCGTCGGGTATGGCAATGGACTAAGATAAGAATTGCTGCTTCGCAGCAATAGCTGCAGAAGACACTCCAACCTATGAGATAGGGGCAACCTGTTGAAGTACAAATATTTGTAATGAATACACTTGATAATTAGGTTGATGCATATGCCTGCATATCCTGTCGCGCAGCGATCATGCCTATCCGTAAAATCCCCATTTATTGCTCGCTAGGCACCATTGGATGTTGGTACTTTATCAAGTGCCTTTATACGGTGCTTTCTAACCCTTTCGCGATTAGGCATTGTGTTCTCTTTTTCCTTCCTGGCTTCTAGCTTGTGATCATGCTCAGCAAGTTCGTCGCAGTACTCTCGGAGCGCATAATTGGGGACCACCATGCCGTTATTTACGGCCTCAGGATTTATCTCCAAGGCTTTTTCAAGGGTAATTGTTACCCCTGCCTGATAGTCCTCGTTGAGTGGTGATAGGACCAACACAGGTTCGGGAATGTCGACTCGATTTAATCTTCTGTAAATTTGCTCGCCCTTGTATCCCTTTGCTAAAAGTAAATAGATTTCAGACACTAGGGAGGCAATTATCAGATTTGGAACCAACCGTCTTTCCTGATCCGTTAACTGCTTAGTAGAAGCCGGACAGATATTACTTCGCAAAAGCCATTCCGTGATCATATCTTTGGAATAGGTTTTTCCAGTTCCTAAAGTAACGGGATTATTAAGCGGCGCCTGTCCAATAACGCATGATAATCCTAACGCTAAACATAGCGAGGCAGCTTTCTCCTGTTGATCAGCCGATAGAGCTATTGGAGTCTCAGATATATCTAGGGGCTTATCATGCTGTTGTTGTTGAGTTTGAATGAGCTCACGCCCTAGATTAATTCGTAAATTTCTTTCTTCCGCTAACTCATTTGCAAGACCTTGAGCCACGCCACGCAACCGATCATTTTGCTTATTTGCGGCGTGGTACTCATTCGCAAAGTAAGCAGCCGCACCAACGCTTGTTAAAATCGCAAGAGCACATATGCTGAGCACAGATGTAGGGCTTCGAAACCCATCTGAAAAACCGCGATTATACGCCAAATTCTTGCTAAGTCCAATGCCCTTTAATACGGCGGCACCTACACCCAGGCACATAGTAGATAATATACAACCTTCTGCGATCGATCTGAAAGTCTTCTCGGCAGTAAGAGAGAGCTCAAGTTTTGTAGGCGCAGGAAGCATCGATGGGGCCACTTTAGCTACAGCATGCCTAAATTGCTTAGCACGATTTTTGGATGGGGTTTTCAGCAAAGAAAGCAACGCAAGGCTTTGCTTTATATTCGCAGCATGGGCTTCCACTTCTTTACTTAGAGAGGCTGGAAACCTCTGGGTAAGCACTTTTACTGCGTCTATTGGCACTTTGGCAAGTGCTAGCTTCATCGCCAAAGGAAGGGTCTTTAATCCGAGTAGCACACTATTATATGCTGTAGTTATGCCTATGAGGGTTGAGTGAGCACAAAAGAAACGAATCTCTCGACGCCAAGGTTGCTTTGCCGTCTCTAGGTCATTAACTATGTTTCCTATCAGGGAAGGTGTCTCTGAATATTTCTTCAATACTAGCATACGCTTTCCCTTCGATTAAAATGCGGTGCTATTGTACCTGAATTTTATTGCCAAATGATAAAGATACATTGAGCCAACCTGCCTAACATGGAATTTCTTTCCCTCTTCTCCATAAATAGCGTATAGTGGTCTCTTTTTGGTGACCATGCTCGCAAAAATCATCACAGTCGCTATTTGCATTCTCTTCGCACCGCTTTCCGCTGTCGAGAATGATTCGCTATTTGCTCCTGGCGTGGCGCTGAATCTACGCGATCCTGAATATTGCGATGGTATTTTGACAACAACAGAGGGTGGCGTTGTTGTGGCTCCGGACCTTCGCGTTCAGGCCATGCGCATCGAGTCATGTAGACAAATCATTGAAAACGAACCAGTGTTCACCATCCATGCGGAAGGTAACCTCATGCTCGAATATGGCGAGCATGTCTTTACCGGCGGCGAACTTCAATATGACTTTCAGGCGCATCGCGGAGTTATTTACGATGGTCGTGGCATGTTCCATCCTTGGTATGTCGGAGCTAAATGCATTGAGCTACTGCCTAACGGCGACTATGTTCTGCACCAAGGGTTCTTATCGACCTCCCCTGCTTGGGATCCGGAATGGCGCATTGCCATCAGCAACGCCTATCTAAGCAAAAATCGGGTGTTAACTGCTACCAATGTGCAGTTTCAGATTGTTCGCCTTCCCATTATGTGGATGCCTTATCTGAAAACACATTTAGACTGGCTTTTGGACTCTCCAGTGCGCTACAGACTGCGATGGGGCGGCCCACAGGGACCTCGATTCGGCATCACATATAAACTAATCGATCAAGGATGTTTTAAGACTTTCTTACGACTCGACTATCGACTATCGCGGGGTCCTGGCTTCGCCATAGAGACCGAGGCATGCTCTCCGGATCATACTGAAATCTTCCTAACGCGAAACTACATCGCTCGTGATTCGGCAATTGACGATCCATCCGAGCGATTCCGCTATCGCTTCCAGGGCTTTTATAATAAGTGCCTGTGCGATGATCGCATGAACTTGAATATCACGTATGACAAGATCAGCGACGAAGATATGCCGAGCGACTATAGCGATGAAGATCTGGAGCTAAAAACCGCACAGCGCACCCAACTGCACTTCAGAGGCCAAAACGATTGCGGTATTACGGACTTTAAGACACGCGTCCGGGTCAACAACTTTGAGACTCTAAAAGAAGACCTGCCAGCCATTGGCATGAGTATGCGTCCGTTTTCCATTGGTCCGACTGGTGTGATATCAGAAAACCGTTTTCATTTTGGTTATCACGACTTCAGGTTTTCCAACCTTCTACCCACTAGTTCAGATTATAGTTCGACAAGAACAGAATTTCGCCACAACGTCTATCGCCCGTTCAGCCTGGGAACCGGAACAATTACTCCAGAGGCTGGCCTAGTAGCGATTTATTACGGCAACAGCGCGGATAGCTCATCCAAATGGGTGGTGCTTGGCCAGTTCGGCGGTATCGTCAATACCCAGCTATATAGGCATTATGGCAGCTTTAAGCATGTTCTAGAGCCCTATATCAAGTACGATTACTATACCACGCCAAATACGGGGCCTGATCAGCACTTTATTTTCGATCTTCAAGATGGTTGGTACCGCTTAAATACGATGAGAGTGGGTGGACGCAACCTGCTATACCAAAAGTGCACCAATGGCTGTATCGCGCATCGCCTGACGTTAGATTTATATACCTACGCCTTTTTTCATACACCGACTATTGGCAGTACTGTTCCGCGCTTTTACGCCAAAGCCATTTGGGATACTAGCCCAAGCCTGCGCCATACGATGTTAACTGTTTGGAACCAGCATAACCGCGTATTGGATGAATTTAACTTCCGCACTCAGTGGACGCTAAGTGAAAATCTAGCATTTGATGCGGAATATCGACATCGCAGCCCCTTTTATTGGCGCCGCCTTGATCCCGACAACTTTATCATGGATAGTATCCGCCCTGAAGTAGCGCTGCTTAACTCACCTGTTTCAGACAAGAGAAGCACCGTTCTGCTTCATGTCTTTTATCGGTTGCAGCACGATTTAGCCATTGAAGCGCAATATCACCATGGTTGGGATCGGATCAATCAGCCTTACTACCGCGAATACCAGCTAGACCTGTTAAAAACCATTCGCAGTACCTGGCATGTGAAGTTATCCTACCAGCAGAAAGAAAACGACCATCGGGTAGCCATTCACGTAAAAATTGGCCTTAAGAAGCCCGAGATGCCCTGCTCCACCCCCTGCTTCAGCCTGCTAGAGTAATCTACAACGACTGATAATCTCATCCCAATCAATTATAAACTTTATATTATTAACATTAATGGTATAATCAATGAAGTAAGAATATTAAAACTTACCAAAGGTTTTGTATGTCTATTTCAGCTACCCGATCACCATACGGCAATGACTTCCAACCAATCTTTAGCAACGTAGAGGCTGCTAAAACCTTACAGCCGGCTATAAAAAAACAAGCGGTGGGAGCAATAGATTACGCTATTAAAACGCTTATGAATGATAAAAAATTGTTGGCAAACGATTCTAACGGCAAAAACACTAGTAAAGCAATTAATAAGGAAATCCAGAGTTTACAGTCGTTAAAAAAAGAAGTCCTCAAGGCCAAATTGAATACGGGTGACCAAGCATTAAAATTGAATATGAAGGTACAGAGTAAAATTAGGCATGCGTCCTTGAAGGCTCAGGATGTAAATGCATCCCATAAAAACAGCCTTTTGACGCTTAAAGAGATGACTTCTCAGTTTAACATAACAGTTTCTGAAGCAGGTCGAAAGCTGAATCTGACTGTTGCGAAAGAGTTTGATAATGTCCCCAGAGACAAGCTTTGGCTGTTCGACAAAGAAACTAAAAAAATCAATGGTCTATTAAAGAAGATCGGAAATTTGGTTGTTAAAGACCCCACTCATACTTCTCTTTCACAAGTTGAAAAGCGCGCGAGCAACTTGGCAAAGCTTTGCAAGCAGAAAGATGCGGCAATTCTTGCAAACCTAGACAGAGGTAGAAACTATTCTAGAATCTAATTCTGGGCTATTTGCGTAGCAAGCTATTTTGGGCCTCTAGGATGAATCTAGGGCTTAAATAATCTAATTTCTTAAGTGGACTCATCTAGAAATTTTTCGTCCACCTTGTCCACTTTCGTCCACGTCGTCCATCAAAATCCTGCAGGAAATCTCGCAAAAAAAAGCGCCATATGTAACGCTATGGCATCTTTGGATAATGGACGAGGGAGTAGTCATGAAACTATTATTTGTCGGCACAGGATACGTAGGTCTTGTCACGGGCACATGCTTCGCTGAAATGGGCCATCATGTCACCTGCTTGGATATCGACGCTGAAAAGATTGCTAAGCTTCAGCGCGGCGAAATGCCCATCTATGAGCCTGGACTACAAGAGATGGTCTTGCGCAACATCAAGGCTGGACGCTTAATATTCACAACAGACTATGCTACTGGCGTTAAAGATTCCATTATCTGCTTTATCGCTGTTGATACCCCTCAAAGCCCTAATGGTGAAGCAGATCTCTCCAAGGTCCGCGCTGTTGCCCGTTCTATTGCTCAAGAAATGAACGAATACCGCGCTATTGTGGTTAAATCAACCGTACCTGTAGGTACAGCTAACGAAGTCTTCAAGATCATTCAAAAGACCCTTGATGAGCGCAAACTCAAAGTTGATTTTGATGTCATTTCGAATCCTGAGTTCCTCAAGGAAGGCGACGCGATTAATGACTGCATGAAACCTGATCGCGTGATTATTGGCGCTCCGAACCAACGCTCGGAAGAACTGATTAAAGAGATGTACACTTCCTTTACCTTTAGTCATGACCGTATCATCACAATGGATGTTACTTCAGCGGAGCTAACCAAATACGCTGCTAATGCCATGTTAGCGTTACGCATCTCCTTTATGAACGAATTGTCCGGCCTTTGTGAGCTTGTTGATGCTGACATCAATAACATTCGTAAGGGCATCGGTGCTGATCAGCGAATCGGCTACAAATTCCTTTATGCTGGCGTTGGCTTCGGCGGAGCATGCTTCCCTAAAGACATCAGAGCACTACAAGCGCAAGCTCATGCCGTTAACTATACCACCCCACTTTTGAGCGCCACCGAAACCGTTAATATGCGTCAGAAGCAGGTGCTGGGCAGAAAGATCGCACACTACTACTCTACCCGTGGTGGCCTTGAAGGCAAAGTTATCGGTATTTTAGGCCTATCCTTTAAACCTAACACAGATGACGTGCGCGAAGCACCAGCCAAAGTTCTAGTCGAACAGCTACTAGAAGCGGGTGCTAAAGTGCGCTTGTATGACCCCGTTTCTATGGACAACGCAAAACGTAGCTTCCCTAAGGATCCACATATCCATTGGGCTGTGGACGAACTCGACACCGCAAAAGGTGCCGATGCCATCGCGTTAGTTACCGAATGGCGCCAGTTCCGCTTCCTGGATTTTGATGCCGTTCAGAAGTTAATGGTGGGTCACGCCTTTTTCGATGGACGTAACCAATACAATGGCCGGGAAATGGCTCAGCGCGGCTTTGATTACTTTGGCATAGGCCAAAAGCCATGCTATCGCGTAAAAGAAACTGATGTAACTACCGAACACAAGAAGCCTAGCAAAACGGCTTCCGGAGAACCTATCCCTACCAGCTAGGAGTGATGCTGTGACATTAGTATGCGATGAAGCCGTAGATATTCAAACCTACGTTGATGAAAGAATTAATTTGATCAACAGACGTTTGGACCAACTTGTGGAAGAAACGCCATCGCCCTATGGCGTGCTGTATAGTGCTGCACGCTATTCTTTGCTCGGAGGGGGCAAGCGTTTGCGTCCCTTGCTGGCAGTTGCTACAGCAGAAGCCCTTGGTGCCGATGCTCAGACTGCTCTAACTCCTGCGTGCTCTCTAGAGCTTATTCACGCATACTCAATGATTCATGATGACCTTCCTTGTATGGACGATGATGATTTTCGTCGCGGAAAGCCCACTCTTCACAAGCTTTACCCTGAAGGCATTGCGGTCTTGGCCGGAGACTTTCTGCTGACATATGCCTTTGAGGTAATAACTAAAGCACCTTCTCTTACAGCTGAACAGCATCTGCAGCTCGTTTCCACGCTAGCTCAGGCTGCTGGAGGCCATGGCATGGTCGGTGGTCAAGTCATGGATCTAGAAGCTGAAGGCAAAGCAATTGACCTGCGAGCTTTACAGCTTATTCATCAATGTAAAACAGGTGCCTTGCTCAGCGCAGCGTTTGAATTCGGCGGCATTGTTGCTAATGCCTCTGACACGACAATGAAGCTGCTGCAAAAACTTGGACAGCAGCTAGGCCTTGCCTTTCAAATAGTTGACGATGTGTTAGATGTCACAGCGAGCGAGACAAAGCATGGCAAAGCACATAGCTCTGATGTCACAAACGTGAAAACAACATACGTCTCCCTGATGGGCGTAGAAGCTTCCTCAAAGAAAGCACGGGATTTGCTAGCGCAAAGCTTGGAATTGCTCGAGCAGCTGCCTGGCGAAACTCATGTTTTGAAGGCATTGGCGAACCGCCTGGTCAACCGTAACATGTGAAAACTACAAAATCCTGCCTATCCTGCATATCCCATACGCATCAACCTAATTCCGGAAAAAGCATCGCAAGTTCTCGCACCTCAATAAAATTATGCATATCACATTGGTTGAAGTGTATTCTGCGGCTAATGCTGCGAAGCAGCAAATCCTATCTTAGCCCCTAGCCATACCCGAAGCATGAGGGTTGGCTAGGGGTTGAATAGCAATCTCATCGCGCTGCGGAGCATCGCGTCTAGTTGGAAACCATCTTAATGCACGATAATGCGTTACCCAAGACGCGGTGCTCCGCAACGCGAACGGCTTTTTGATCTTACCCCTAGCCAACCCTCATTCTTCGGGTATGGCTAGGGGCTAAGATAAGAATTGCTGCTTCGCAGCATTAGCCGCAGAGTACCCTTCAACCCATGTGGTATGCATAATTTGTGGAAGTAGAACTATTTGCTATGAATTTTTGAAATTACGTTGATGCGTATGCCTGCTTATCCTGTAAAAATATTCCTTTTTTATGTGGACTTGGGACGCGTACAAATGTGGGTATGAATATTTTTCTTTGCTGGCATACCCATATTTGGTATAAAGATTTGTTTGAGGACAAAATATGGACTTTGTTGGCTCACACACATCCTACGCAATAGAACAGCCGGTAATACCTAAGCGTCATATTAAGCATTCACCGCTTAAAAGAGCCTTTGATATTGCCTTCAGCTTATGTGCTATCATCATTGGTTTACCGCTTTATGCACTCCTGGCCTTGGTTGTGAAATTGTCATCGACAGGCAAAGTCATCTTTGGCCATGAACGTGTTGGACGTGGTGGGAAAATTTTTAAGTGCTACAAGTTTCGAACGATGTACCCGAACGCCGATCAAATGCTTGAAAGCGTCTTAAATGAAAGCCCAGCACTTCGTGCAGAATGGGATATCTGTCGCAAGCTGACAAATGACCCACGCATTACCCCCATCGGTCATATCCTTCGCAAAACCAAATTAGATGAAATCCCACAGTTTTGGAATGTCTTAGTCGGTGACCTTAGTATTGTTGGCCCTCGCCCTGTCTGTGCTGACGAAATCCAAAAGTACTATGGCGTGAAATCGTACAAGATTTTAAGTGTGCGTCCTGGTATAACAGGCCTTTGGCAGACCTCTGACCGTCGTGAAATGACCTATCAAGAGCGCATCAACCTCGATGAACAATACATAGACCGTCAGAATTTTTTCCTGGATCTGCTGTTAGTCCTTAAAACCATACCTACCATGGTGCGACCTAGAGGCGCCTCTTAAGAAGCCGTGTATTCCGAAGACAGAAAGTACGTATTTCTAGCCTTTATCTTCAGCCTTATTCCCGCGCTTTTTTTGCCGGTTATTTGGCCACACCTTCGTCTGACTTTCTTCGCACCCTTTCTGAGCTTAATGTGCTATAAGCGTCCACTCCTCGCCTGCTTATGGCTAAGCATTGCTTGTGGGGTCATCATGGATATGCTAGGAGCACACACGCGTATTGGCTTTTTTGCTGTGACCTATTGGATAACAACTGCCATTCTCTACCGCTTAAAACAGCAGTTCTTTGAGGATAAACTGTCCACCCTGCCGGTGATGACCTTTTTCTTTGCTATCTTCTCCACGATTATCCAAGCCATTTTGCTAAACGCGATGGGAGTTACTTTACATCTTACTGGACAGTGGGTCGTTACCGACCTGCTGATGTATCCATTAGCAGATGCTTTATATGCCTTGCTATGGTTTGCTATACCCAGCTATTTGCTGCGAAGACGTCCACAGTCCCGAGATAACACTATGAGCTTCCGGTGATTCCATGAGCACCGCACCACTATCCGAAAAGGAACGACCAAAAACGTTGAGCGATGTCGTCGGGCAGGATCACCTCGTCGGCGATAACGGCTTCATCACGCGCACCATTCAGTCAGGTGTTCCGTTATCAATACTCCTTTGGGGGCCACCTGGCTGTGGCAAGACATCGATCGCGCGTTTATACGCTCAAGCCTTTTCCTATCGATTTGTCACCCTTAGCGCTATCTTTAGTGGCATTGCTGACCTGCGGCGCATTGTGAAGGAGGCGGAAGCCACAGCTTTGCTGCACCGCGGTACGGTCGTTTTTGTCGATGAGATACACCGCTTTAATAAAGCCCAACAGGAAGCCTTTCTGCCATTCCTAGAAGATGGCACCCTTGTCTTGGTAGGTGCTACAGCAGAAAACCCAAGCTTTCACCTAAGCAATGCCCTACTGTCACGCTTGCGAGTCTTGACACTCCATGCCCTGGATGATAATGCGCTAGAAGCTATGCTAGGACGTTACGAAAAGCGCCATGGCCAGCTGCCATTGGATAGTGATGCGAGAAAGCTCCTCGTCCACTCCGCTCAAGGAGATGGAAGATACCTCTACAACATGATCGAAAACCTGCAAGCATCCAAGCCTGATGCAACCCTGACTGCAGATGAGTTAACGGAGTATTTGCAACGACGTGCTGCTTCTTATGATCGTGCTGGCGACCAACACTACAACATGATATCCGCCCTGCACAAATCGGTGCGTGGATCTGATCCTGATGCCGCGCTCTATTGGCTATGCCGCATGCTGGAAGGTGGCGAGGACCCCCTTTTCATCGCTAGACGTTTAATACGCATGGCTAATGAGGACATTGGGCTAGCAGACCCCAATGCTTTGACACTTGCTGTAGCCACGCGCGAAACCTACCATATGCTGGGAAGCCCGGAAGGAGAGCTAGCACTAGCTCAAATGACGGTATACTTAGCCCTGGCGCCAAAAAGTAATAGTATCTACCGCGCCTATGGGGCTGCACAAGCGCTAGCTAAAGAGACGACACACCTTCCCCCACCCAAGCATATCTTGAATGCACCCACACGTCTGATGAAGCAAGAGGGCTACGGCAAAGATTATCAATACGATCATGACACCAAGCATGGATTCTCCGGACAGAACTATTTCCCTGACGAGCTGTCGCGGCATTACTTCTATGATCCAGCCAACATAGGTTTTGAGCGCGACATGAAGAAGCGTTTGGATTATTTTGCCAAGTTACGCGAACAACTTGGAGAAAAAAAATAAACGCAAAGACGCAGAGGCGCTAAGAAGCAAAGAAGATATAAATCGTTCCTTCTTTGCCTCTTAGCGCCTCTGCGCCTTTGCGTTTAAATTCCCTAAATACTACTTGTCGTGCTTGGCAGATTCTTGTCCGCAAGCTTCAATCTGAGCCTTGCGCTTGGCCGAAATATCAGTATACATGGCACGTGCTAGGTCAGCATCTGTGATGTATTCCTTCATTACGTCTACAAACAAATCAAATTGGATATCAGCCATTCCCTCAGCGTCATAAGCACCACTTAACGGATCGTTAGTGGCCACAGGCTCAGTCTCCTCAATCACTTCCCTCACTTCTTCTCTGGAAGCTTGATGATGCACTCGACCCTGGAGCTTTCCGTTAATTTCCTTGATTTGGCTTTTTGGTATGCCTTTTTCAACCAACACATTTTCCACAATTAGTTCAGGAAATGGTTCATTGACAAGGGCCTTTCGGCACTCTTCCACAGATACTCCTTCCTTTGCCACAACGGGCTCTTTATCTGCTTTAGAGTTATTCTCAGCGAATAGCATCCCTGCCGATGCTGTTAAACTCATGAACACTGCAGTTCCTAATAGAGCAAAACCACTGATGCCCTTCATAAAGTACCTCCTCAAAGGATAACTTCCTCTCACTTGTCATTGTACTCTGTTCCACAAGGCAGACGCAACAGCGTGGCACGGCGTGCAAAAAGCGTGCCAACCTAGGATGTTTTTTTCATGTGGAGCAGTTTGTGCCTAAACTGCTAAGCTGCATACATGATTATTGATGGAACAGCCACAGCATCTCAGATACACCAAGAACTGGCTAGTCGCTTAAAAGCACTATTGCCCCGACAACCACGGCTAGTTGCGGTCTTAGTGGGAGACAACCCCGCCTCGCACCTCTACGTGGCGAGCAAAGTTCGTGCATGCCACAAGATCGGCATGGCGTCGGATAAATTACTCTTGCCAGCCTCAACCTCGCAGGAATCTCTGTTAAAAACGATTGATGACCTCAACAACGATCCGTCTATTACCGGTATTTTGGTACAGCTTCCACTTCCCGCACACATCGATCCTCTGACAATCGCTAAGCAGATCAGACCTGAGAAAGATGTCGATGGTGCCTCCCCTATTAATTACGGCAAGTTATTGATGGGAGATCTCACAGGATTCATTCCCTGCACTCCTTTGGGCATTCAGGTTCTCTTAATGCGCCATGGGATTGAGACGGAGGGTCGTCATGTCGTTATCGCGGGACGCAGCAACATCGTAGGCAAGCCGTTAGCCAGCTTGATGATGCAGAAAGGAAAAGGTGCCAACGCCACTGTAACGGTGGTGCATAGCCAGACTCCTGATATCGCATCGTTTTCGCGCCAAGCAGACATCTTAGTGGCAGCCATTGGTAAAGCGCAGTACTTTACCGCTGATATGGTTAAGGATGGAGTCGTCGTCATTGATGTAGGCCAAAATAGAATCGACGATGCAACCTCTCCAAAAGGTTATAAACTTGTCGGCGATGTAGACTACGAGTCTGTGAAAACAAAATGCTCGTGGATTACCCCAGTTCCAGGCGGCGTGGGTCCAATGACTATTGCTATGCTCTTAAGCAACACTTTGAAGGCCTTTGAAAATGACTAAGAATCTTCTTGTTGTTTCTTTAGCTGTTCTAGGCCTTCTATACCTCTGTTTTAAGCCGCAAGCATCAGCCCCACGTGTTACCGAATTAACCGGTATGGCGATGACTGTTCCCTACCGAGTTGTCATCGGCGAAAAACTTTCGTCGGATAAGATTAAAACGGTTCAAAACATCGTCTCTGCTGCCTTCAGACAAGTCGACAGCCTTTATAACCAGTGGAACCCTGAAAGCGAAATTTCCAAGTTAAATGCTGCCGCTGGAGGCGTTGACATACCCATTTCTTCCGAGATGAGTCACTTTTTGAACCTTGTCGATCGTTTAGTTGCGGTTACTGGAGGGCTTTTCGATCCTTCTGTCGAGCCCGCAGTACAGATGTGGAAGCCTTATTTGGCCGCGGGGATTACTCCGTCAGATGAAGAAGTTGCGGCGCTCAGACCCCTTGTCGGCTGGTCACATATTCATTTGAAGGACAAACATCTTACTAAAGATAGCGACCAGATAAAACTTAACTTTGATGGCATCGCAAAGGGTTTTGGCGTAGATTTATTGGTATACAACCTAGTTGAGGCCGGTTTCACCTCTGTTTTTGTTGAATGGGGTGGAGAGATTAAGGTAGCGGGCAATCACCCCGACAACAGACCTTGGCGCGTCTATATCAGCGGTCTGCAGAGTTCCCAGGTGAAGCAAGCACTTGCAACTGTTGAGTTAGTAGAGTCCGCCTTAGCTACCAGCGGTGATTATCACCAAAACTGGTCTGTGCTATGCCCTGATGGTGTTTCCAGAACCTACTGCCACATCATCAACCCTGTTACGCTACAGCCTGTAGAAGTACGTAAGAGCTCTATAGCAAGCGCTTCGGTACTCACATCTACCTGTGCGGCGGCCGATGCCTTAGCCACGGCAGCTATGGTGTTGGAAAATCGTACTGATGTAGAATCCTGGGCGCTGGTTCTCCAGGAACATTACCCTTCGTTGCAATTCTGGTTTGCCTTCCGAACAATGTCGTCCAACCAGAGTCGTTAAAATCTAAGGGTTCCGTCCAGCTGCCCAATCTTGCACCCTGTCCGAGATAGAGCTCAAGCCACCAAGGACGTGACTGATCATATTGCCAGCTCCACTAGCGAGATCTTTCATAAACTGTGGCACTAGATCTGGCGTTCCACCTGCCATTGCGTTTTGTATCATCTCAGTTAACGCTTGATCTAACCAGCCTGAAATAACAAAGAAAAAGGCTGACATTGAGAAAAGACAGGCTGCGACAGTTATGATAGCAACGCCGCCTCCCAAAGCCGTAGCAGCGACGATAACACCAGCCGCTATGCACATGGCTCCAGCAGTCAGAATGGTTACTTTATGGGTAAATACCCAACCCACTAAGCTTTGAACTAAGTTAGGTTTTGGCGCAACAGCGTTGGGGTTTGCAGCAGGCAGCGGTGGAAGTGGAGCATTACCCCCTATCCCGTGAGGTGCAGGAGGAGGAGGGGGCGGAGGGCCTGGTCCACCGACGCCACCGATTGGAGGTCCACCACCACCTGGTGGGATTGGAGGAGGTCCACCACCCATAATCTATACCTTCTGTTGAGGATTAGTATCGCTCTTTTTGGGCTGTGCAAGCTCTCGTAATAAAACTTCATACCCTTTGAGAAGCCGTTCTTGATAGGTCTCCATCTGATTAACTAATTCAAGTTTTATACGGGCTGAATAAGCCTCAAAAGGCTCTAAACTGCTGTGATAATCGCCTCGAAGCAACTCGACCGTTACGTCAGCGAATTCTTCAATAGATTTTTCTATGGAGTTCTTCCTAGTGGGTTCTGACATCGTTAACACCTCGTTTAATGAAGTCATCCGAATCGTCTATCGCGTTATGAATTCTCCCACAACATGACGCTGCGTACTTATTAAATTTTTCGCGTATTTCCGCTAATTTGGGGTTATCTCTGATTGCATCCATAACTACCTTTGAGCCTTCAATAACTATGCCGATTCCCTTGTCCACAACCGGGTCTAGCAATGGAGCAAGTAGTGCCACTGTTACGCCAGCAGAAGCCAGAAACGCGCCCCCAATAATAAGCCCTATCCCTACGCTCGGTACAAAGGCAAAAGAAATCATTAAACCTGCTCCCAACGCCATAACGCCAAGGCCAGCAACGCTAACAATCAGGACTCTATTGTTATTGAGCGCTTTTAAAATTCCTTTGGCAATCTTTGATGGCTCGCTACTTAACCCCCTTTTTACCCCGTTCCCATTTGGCATAGGGGCTGGGGGAGCATGGGGATCAATACCAGGTGGAGGGGGATTATTGTGAGCGTTGTTGATCGGCTGATCGTTATGCACCCCAACATCGTTATGAAGAGGAGGAGAATCACCAATCATGATGCACCTGCTCTATATTGAGAAATTATCCAGTTTTTACATTCAACGCTGGTATCATATAAATCTAGAGATTGAGGTTCATCCGGGTGCTTCTCTGTATAGCTTAGAGCCATATCCAGAATTTGTATGGCTTCCTCATATTTTTGTGCAGAGAGACAGCACCTGACGCACTCCAAGTAGACTTCCTTGTCACCATCATCAAAGGCCAATGCTGCAACATATAGAGGAATAGCTTGCTCAACAGACCCGTTTAGATATTCGCTACGCGCCATACCAAGCCAAAAGGCTTTAACTTGGGGTGCTAACTGCGACAGAAAGAAGAAGGCATTTCCTGCGTCACTATATCTTTTCTGCTCCAAAAGACTCTTAGCCGCCTCATAAAAACCTAATATCGCCTCATCGCTAAAACCCAAGGCTTTTTGAAAACTGCTCGTACTCTCTAACTTCTTAACAAACTGGGTAGGGTCTTTTAGTTCATTTTTGACCTGGTCGCTTAGCAAGTACATGTCGTCCAGCATATCCCCTCCCGAGACTATAAAATTACCTCTCTCTAGACGAGAGTAAGTTTTTTGACCGGATAGCTTGTTCTAACGTATCCGCGAACTCTGGTTCGCCTTCGGCCAAAGTAATCGCCTTTTCCAATGATCTTAGTGCTGCATTATTGTCGCCCAAAGCATGGTGGCACGCCGCAGAATGATAATGCGCCAAAGGCTGATAGCGGTCACCAATGACAACCATGGAATAGGCCACTAATGCCTGCTCATAGTCCTGGTTAATTTGCTCGCACATACCCATGCCGAGCCAGTATTCTGGGACAAATGGATTCAACGTGGTCAAGAATACAAAGGCGTCCGATGCCTCCTTGTAACGATGCTTCTGCATCAAAGAGTAAGCAGCGTTGTAGAATTGCTCCATAGTCTCATCAGAATAACCAAGAATTTCCTGGAAGCTCTTGCCATCCTCAACGTACTCCCGCAGCAAGTCGGCATCGTTAAGACGCTCTAATGCTTCACGAGGGACTAGAAATTCTTGTTGATCTTCATCCATGTTAGGGTCCGCCGGCATTTTTTATTACCCCCTTCAGCTGGTTGAAGAGCTCTCCACTTTTAAGCTTAAGCCCGAGGATTGTTGAAGCTTGTTGATGGACCAATCGCGTAGCCTTTATTGCCAACTGACCACTTCTGCAAATATGGACAGTTTTGGGAAGCTTCTTAGCGTCAGGTTTTTCAAAAACTACTTCTTTAGCATTCCCTCCCTCTTCGACAGGATTGGGACGTCCTTTAATAGGATCCATGCTCATAAGCGGCCTCCTCTGCTAAAACTATTATAATTCAAGGAAGGTTAATGTAATATTTATTTTTTAAGTATCAAGACGAAGAAAGACTAAAACGACTTAATACAGTGATAACCGCCTGTCCTTTTGATCTATAGTCTACTGAGGGAGAGTGGTATCCACCGCGAGTTTGGGAGAGGTCAAAAGCGAGACGCTCCATATCGACAGCAAGCTTAAACAGAAGCCAGGGACGGTAGCGGCAATACTGTAAGGTAAGATTAATGGATTCAAGGTAGGCCAGATGGCTGCGAAGACTCCCCCGACAGCCACACCAGCAATGGCGCCGAAGCGGTTAGTACGCTCAAAAAATAGAGCCATAAGAACTAGAGGACCGAAGGTACAACCAAGGCCCGCCCAGGAATAGAGAACCGTGTCCATAACCGTAGCCGTCTGCTTCTGATAGGCGATCAGGAGTGCAACGAGAGAAATGACTACCACCCCACCGCGAGAAACACGAAGTAGACGTTCTGATGAAGCATTTTTGCCGCCGAATGACTTGTATAAGTCCTCACTGATGACCGAGGCACATACGAGAATCTGCGAGTCCATGGTAGACATATTAGCAGCAAGCAAACCGCATAGGATAAAACCTGCAGCCAGTGGATGGAATAGAATCTTCACCATGTCGACAAAAAGCAACTGGGGATTCACCAAACCTTCTGGGAAGAAAGCAATGCCCACCAGGCCGACAGCGGTAGCAGCGCCTAAAGCAATGATCTGCCAGCTGACGCCAAGATATTTGGCTTTGTACATATGAGAAGGATTGTTGATACCCATAAATTTGGTCAAAATATGCGGCATACCGAAGTAACCGACTCCCCAGCCAAATGCTAAAGAGAATGTCGTAACAATCCACTCGGAAGAATAATCAGGAATTAGCGCCATGGGTATCTGTTGGGCAGCGGCGGCAGCTGTTATTGTCATTTCCGGTGGCAAGCTAAGGTAGGCCAGGACAGGTACCAATACGATAACGGCGATCAGAAGGAGGCCTTGGAACAGGTCCATCCAGGCTACTGTCATATACCCGCCCACAAAGGTGTAAGTCAAAGTTACCAAGGTGGCTAGAGTGATTCCTAAGTAATAGTCGAGAGTAAAAACGGACTCAAGAAGCAGCCCCATCGCTATTAACCCGGCAGCCAGATAATGGGTCATGAAAAGCAAGGTCATCACAGCCGTCAACAGACGAATGACGCCGCTGTTATCGTTGAAGCGCTTTTCGAAGTATGTAGAAAGAGTATAGGCGCCGTAATGCTCTGTAGCTCTTCTGAGACGCGGCGCAACAAAATGCCAGTTCAGAAACATCCCCAGAACAAGACCTATGGCGATCCATGCATGTGCAGGCCCCCCAAGGAAAATAGCCATTGGAAAGCCCATAAATAACCAGGCACTCATGTCACTAGCATGCGCAGAAAGAGCGGTCAGCCAAAAATTTAAGCCACGATTACCCATGATAAAATCGGTTTCACTAGAGCTCTTCTTGTGAACAGATACACCGATAATTAACAATATGGTTAGATATGCGACAAAAGCAATGAATGTCTGAGAAATCATGAGCTCCTTCCAACACTTTAAAGAAAAATTGTACAACATTACAAAATATAACGCAATTGTAAATAACTAACTTTAAAAGATCTGTAGGAAAAAGGAATTAAACGCAAAGGCGCAGAGACGCTAAGACACAAAAAAAATTGAGAATGTTCTGGTCATTTCTTTCCTTGAGAGCTTAGCGCCACTGCGCCCGAGCACTCATAGCCTTAGTTGAGTGTGTTTTTCGGTGGAACTTATGTGAATTTTTGCTTATTATGAATCTCCAAAACATGAAGAAAAGATGGAAGTTCAATGAAGAAGAGTAAGCTTGTTATTATTGGTTCTGGACCCGCTGGCTACACCGCTGCAATCTATGCCGCACGTGCTAACCTCGAACCAGTATTATTTGAAGGCTTTTTCTCCGGACCCGCTGGCGGTCAGTTGATGACAACTACCGACGTCGAGAACTATCCCGGCTTCCCACAAGGTATTTCAGGTCCAAAGCTAGTCACAGAATTCCGTGAACAGGCGAAGCGCTTCGGCACCATCGTACACACAGAAGATGTTGTGAGCGTTGATCTGCAGCGCCACCCCTTCATTGTCAAAGGTAAAAGCGAAGAGTATGAAGCCGAGAGCGTCATCATTTGTACCGGCGCAATGGCCAAAAAGCTACCTATTCCTGGAACAGGTGAGAATGAATTTTGGCAAAAAGGTGTTACCGCCTGCGCCGTGTGCGATGGAGCTATGCCAATCTTCCGTGATAAGGCCTTGTTTGTTGTCGGCGGCGGCGATTCCGCCATGGAGGAGTCATTATTCCTCACAAAATTCGCCAGCACTGTCTATATCGTACATCGCCGCGATGAACTTCGAGCTTCTAAAATTATGGGCGAGCGCGCCTTGAAGCACCCCAAAATCAAGGTGCTGTGGGATTCCGAGGTTGCCAAGGTGACTGGCGACTCAGTAGTTAGAAATGTCTCTATCCGCAATGTCAAAACTGGTGAAGAAACACAGTATGACGCAGGTGGCCTTTTCTTTGCTGTGGGACATGTTCCCAACACAGCCTTTTTGAATGGTCAGTTAAAGCTTCATGACAACGACTATATTGCCGTTAAACCAGGCACCTGCCAAACAAGTATCGAGGGCGTTTTTGCCGCCGGCGATGTGCAGGACTTCGTATACCGCCAAGCAATCACTGCAGCCGGAACAGGCTGCATGGCAGCTCTCGAAGCAGAACGCTGGTTGGCCGCAAGGGAAGAGTAATAATTTAGACAATTATTCCTATTTGCCCTAGAAAGAAGCTTTAAACCTTATCCAGTTGCATGAATGCTTGGTATACGCCGGCTCTTCATTTTGTTGCTCACTGCTGCGCCCGCACTTTTAAGTGCTGTCGACCTCACGCCGTGGTTTGGGCGCGATAAGTTGATAGAGGTACGCCCTTGGGCCTCCTACCAGTGGTATCCCAAGATCGATACCGATCAGGGCAAAGTCAATAAGCAAGGCCGTAACGTCTTCTTCGGCACCAGCGCTTCCATCGCCTCTGATAACAAGTATTCTCTTAGCGGTGAGTCGCTATTCTCTCGCACTAATCAGCACTCTTTCACGCTAGAAAATATGCGCATCACCGTACGACGTCAGTGGTTGAACGACATCGTGGGCGATCCCTTCACACTGGTGACAGGGGCGACCGTGACAGTACCAACGACACGCGCTCTTCGCGACTACAATACCATTTATCATGGCAAAGTTGAGTTTGAAGGCCACGCTGCCGTAGGACGTGAAGCCTCATGCGGTGCATTCTGGAACTCTCGCTGGTGGGCAGCCGTAGCCCTTGGTAAA
The DNA here is from genome assembly GCA_030679955.1 of Chlamydiales bacterium. Taxonomy (GTDB): domain Bacteria; phylum Chlamydiota; class Chlamydiia; order Chlamydiales; family JAJFMA01; genus CAMFKD01. The sequence goes on from JAUXSF010000011.1 coordinate 77,580, forward strand.
GCTGACATTGGATGCCCGTGGCTGCGCGGAAGAGCTACTTTCGAGAAGAACTTTTGGAATCAACATCAATGGAAGATCTTTGCCGAAGGAACCGGAGGCATGGGCCAGCGACGTCTGTCGCTTATCTCCCCATTTCCTGGATATGGCAAAGTTAAATACCGCACTATCGATGCTGGTGCGGGTTACAGCTTTCTAATCGACGGCTATGGCCGCAGTCTAACGGCAGAGTATTCTGTTCGAGTGTGGGGCGAGAATGCCCCGATTCAAGCTCAAAATGTAACGTTTTGTTTACTGATACCTTTTTGTCTTTAAAAGTGGACAAAGGACCTAAACGACGAAAAGGACCTAAAATGTCCATAAGGTCTTCCTAGGAAGCTCTTTTTGGTCGTTTAGGTCCTTTTGGTCTTTTAACGCTTAATCTTTAGGACGATTCCGCTTACGGTCTTGTTCCTTCAGAATAGCCTTTCGCAGACGAATGTTAATCGGGGTCACTTCTACGAGTTCATCATCTTCGATGTAGTCGATAGCTTGTTCTAGCGTAAAGACACGTGGAGGCGCCAATACCACGTTTTCATCTTTGCCAGAGGCGCGGAAGTTAGTGAGCTGCTTGGCTCGCGCTACGTTGATTAACAAATCGTTTTCGCGGCTGTTTTCGCCAACGACCATGCCTTCATAGACGTTGTCGCCTGCTTTTACGAACAAGGATCCACGGCTTTGTAGACCATCCAAGGCGTAGTCAGTCACACGACCGTCGCACATAGAGATGAGAACGCCCTTCTTACGGTGAGGAATTTCACCACGGTAAGGTTGGAACGAATCAAAAATAGAGGTCAGAACGCCCAAGCCACGAGTGACCGTTAGGAATTCGTTACGATATCCCATCAAACCACGAGTAGGCATACGATATTCTAGAGAAGTCACGTTGTGCTCGTTGGTGCTCAATGAAAGCATTTCACCGCGGCGACGTGCTAGTTCTTCGATGACGATACCGGAGAACTCTTCAGGCACTTCGACGTGTACGCATTCGATCGGTTCGCACTTAACGCCATCAATATGCTTAATGATAACTTGCGGCTTCGAAACGCTCAGCTCGTAGCCTTCTCGGCGCATTGCTTCGATCAATACAGCTAAGTGAAGCTCGCCACGGCCAGACACTGTAATCGCTTCTGTGTCACCAACATATTCCTGAATTTGCAGGGAAATGTTGGATCTCTTTTCTTTAAACAGGCGCTCTTTAATCTTATTGTAGGTTACGTTTTTGCCGTCGCGTCCAGCAAATGGGCTGGAGTTAATCATGAAATTGGCAGAAACGGAAGGCTCATCCAAGGTGATGGCAGGGAGTTGTTGAACATGATCAGGATCGCTCAAAGTATCGCCTAGATTAACCTCTGGAATACCAGACAAGCTGACGATATCGCCAGCACCGGCTTGGTCAAATTCCACCTTCTTAAGCGCTTCATAGCCTTCAACACGAGAAATGTTAAAGCGCTGCGACTTGCCGTTGGTATCCGTGCAAACAACTGACTGGCCTTTCTTAATGGTACCTTGCAAGATACGTCCTGTAGCTTGGCGACCCAAGTAATCGTTGTAGGAAACTGTTCGTACTTGCATGAGGAATGGCTGTTCCCACTCACCCTCTGGTGGTGGAACGGCCTCGACAATCAGGTCGAAGAGAGGGTTCATATTGTCACGAGGATCTTCCAGATTTTGCATTGCGAAGCCGGCCAGGCCTGATGCGTAGCAATGACGGAAGTCGAGCTGTTCGTCGTTAGCACCAAGCTCAGCAAACAGGTCAAAAGTCTCGTTTAAGACACGGTGTGGATCAGCATGCGGCCTGTCAATCTTGTTAATGACGACAATCGGTCGTAGACCCATCTTCAAGGCTTTAGAAAGCACGAAGCGCGTCTGCGGCATTGGTCCTTCCTGAGCATCAACTAGCAGCAACACGCTGTTAACCATACCAAGAACACGCTCTACCTCACCAGAGAAGTCGGAGTGTCCTGGAGTGTCAATGATGTTAATCTTGCTGTCGCCATAGCGGATACCGGTATGTTTAGCAAAGATGGTGATGCCGCGCTCGCGCTCTTGGTCATAAGAGTCCATCATACGCTCTGGAATGTCCTCGTTATCACGAAAGACATTCGATTGCCTTAGCATAGCATCTAGCATAGTAGTTTTGCCATGGTCGATGTGGGCGATGATGGCGATATTACGAATTTTTTGTGGTGCAAACATTAGAATCCAAACCTTTTAAATGGAAAGAGTTTAACAATATACTAAGAAACTGCATTTTTTACCAGTGGCAAGAGGCAAATCAGTTGTACCACCCTCAATAAATTGTTACGTTAGCAACATGCAATACACCATCCTACCAGATCACAATCCCAGCGCTGAAGATGAAAGCGTCCTGATGCGAGGCCTAAGTTCCCACGCCTGGATAGCTAGGGAGCAGGATCTGATGCAAGGTTTCGCTTTTTTTATCCGCGATGAAAATGGAAAGGTTGTGGGTGGTGTCAAAGGCTCCACCTTCTACGGCTGTCTTTATACAGATCTTTTATGGGTGCATAACGACCTGCGGGGTCAAAGCTGGGGAACCCAGCTAATGGCTCTGGCGGAGACTATCGGCCGCGAAAGAAACTGCACCTTCGCTACCGTGAACACAATGGACTGGGAAGCCCTGCCCTTCTACCAAAAGCTCGGGTATCAGGTTGAGTTCATTCGCGAAGGTTTCCGCCATAATTCCAAACTCTACTTCCTTCGCAAGACAATTTAGTTGTTATTTTATTGAATTATTGTTATAAACATGTCGTTTTATAACAATTAATCTAATAAAAGATGACGCATGGAAAAACTAACAAACATAAAAAGAAACTTTGTTCCAGAAAATAATACTGAAGCTCCACCACCGCCGAAACGGAAAGCGCTAACCACGGCGATGTTCACCCTTGAACAATATAAACAGTTTTTTGGCTCCAGCAATGTAAGAAAAAGCGCGCCACCTAAAGGGAAGGAACAGACGTACGTCGCCATTCATTATCGCGCTGGAAGCAACGCCGCCTCTCTTTGGATCAATTGTAAGGCCTTACAAAAACATCACTTCACGAAAGATGAGCTGGAGACGCCATTGGGCGCTGAAAGGCTTTTAAGGGAAATGCTGCCACAATTACCTGAAGCCAAGCTCTTGAAACCTTTGGGTCTATCAGACCATATGGCCTCTATCTTAGAATTTGAATCCAAAAATAATACTGAGTATCTCCCCTTCCTTCAGGCTCTTGGCCTTTCCGAAGAACAAATCGAAAATCTAAGACAGGGTAAAATCCTTCATCAAGTGGGGCATGTCCTAGCAAACTTGTATAAAGAGGCTGCGTCATTATACGCAGGGGAAATTGACCTAGAACAAAGCGTACTGGATGGTTCGCTACCTTCTAAACTGGCTAAGCTACCACGGAACCAGCGCATAAGTATTACTCGATACCTGTTACAGAACCTTGCATTTACGCTCAAATCGCCCATTTTACCGCTTGACCGCGAGATCGCACTCTTAATAAAAATCGGTTTTGGCCCACAGCAAATTAGCGAGATGATATTGGACGACACGCTTGTTAATAGCTATCCAACGCTTGAGGCTCAGCAAAAAGATATTAAAGCTCTTATGAATGTTGGTGCCCCGACGAATCTGATTCTAACAGCTATTGAAAAAGACTCTCTTGCAGCCCTCAAGACACGTGTGCTGAGTCAGAGTATTACCTTTTTAAAGCTTCACAAGAGCTCTCAAGAAATTAACAACGCTATAGCTACGGGAAATCTGCAAACTTTGTGCACTTTTGTTCTGAGAGATACCGCCAGGTACGGGGAAATCAAAGCTCGGGTACAAAAAGACATTCATGGGCGGAAGTTAATAGCCTCTCCGATTGGAAATCTCTATATGCGTAACAACATGCTGAAGAAAATTCTGATGTTCGCACAGATAGAAGGACATAACCAAACTCATTTTCCGGTTGCATTCAAATCTCCTGAGGCGGCATGCCCCTATAACTTTATCGCCACACAAAAACCTGACAAACAGACCAACGTCCTTTTGTGGAGTGGCGTTACCACCCAACAGGTGCCTGAAGATATCAAGCTTGGGATGGGTTCCTACGGAATTGTTCAGCTCGTAGATGAGTTAGCCACAGGGAACCAATACGCGTTTAAAGTTGCGCGCACAGATATCAAACCAGAGCATAAGCTACAAATGATGGCCCTTACGGTGAAAGAGGCCCGCTTATTGCGTTCTATCTATCTAGAAGGTGATTCGCAGGGTTTCCAGCCCGAGCCTATCGCAATTATAGAGCAAATAGACGAGGGACTGGCCGGATATATTAGCCCGGTATGCGCAGGCAATCTGACAAACCTAATTCTCAACGCAACACGACTGGCGGTCACAAAAGGAGCTGTCTTACAACAAATGTACGAGGTCATCGGGGCGGTACGCACACTTCATGAAAAGCGCAACACGCTGCATAGAGATATTAAGTCGTCAAACATTCTGTACTCCATTGATAAAGAACAAGGCTTGCGCCTTCAGCTGTGCGATCTTGGTAGCGCTAAATCTATCCAAGACACTATCGGTGCTAATCGGAGCGAGACGTACACGCAATACTATCGCAATGATATCGACCAATTAGCGCTCGCTAACGCAGTCAAAAGTTGCGATGAGGTGCAGGCAAGAAAAATAGCGATCGCCAAAGAGAGTTATGCTATCGGAGCAACCTTATGGAACCTATTAACATCTAAATTCTACATTAAAGACGCGGAAAAACGCCATAATCAAATAAGGCTCTTAAATGAGAATTACCCTCCTGAACTAATTACACTTGTAGTCCGTATGCTCACCGAACCACCGGAAGCGCGACCTACAGTAGTGCAAATTCACGAGGAAATCGGCATGATGTTGATGAATTCAGAAAATTCAGAACTTTTTGCCACAACATACGCTCCGTTTTCCGCGTACCCGGTAAAGGAGAAAAGCCATCTTGCCTAAGCAAAATGGCTTTATGATCTTCATTAAATCATGAAAGGAACAGCGTCACAAATCTCTTTGGGCTTCAGGTGAGTACAGTCTTTGTCGACCTCTCCGGCGACCAAACGAGTAGTAGCTTGGCTAAGCTTCTCGCGCAACAGACCCAAGAACGATGGTGCGGCAGCAATATATAACTTGCTGTACAGCCCTTGTTCTCTCGATTGTTCGAGGAATTCTGAGAGTTCCTTCGCGAAAACCTCTATCTCATGCCGCTTTGGCGAGGTTTGAGGTTCATAGGCACTTCGCCCTATTGTAATGCTAGGATTTGTTCTACCTGGCTTATCCGTGACGATGTCACGGTCATGCAATCGTGACTCTGGGTGCAACAAGGTGTGCACTTCATTCAAAACACCTAATTTCTCCGCTTTGTAAACTGTTGCTTGAGAACTGTTTGCCACCACTACCCATGTCTTATTTTTCATGGTTTACTCCTGCTAAGTTCCCTTCTTCCAGATATAACAGCCAAGGGCTTTTTTTTGGCTACATAATACAATGACCTAGCAGATAAACAATAAGCCATTGCATTACAACTAATTATAACAAATTTGGAGTTGATTGGCAGAAGGTTAAATTGAACATTAAAAATGACTTAGGTTAGGATGAGCTAAGGGCACATGGATAGCCAGAAATCGAGGGGTGACAATGAAGCAGGATCAACAAGAACCGGAACAAGAAGTCGAAGACCGTGCCTCTTCACTAAGACACGAAGCACAGGAAAAGCTCGAAGAGGCACGCGAGAAACTAATGCAGGCCAAGAAAGACCTGGAAAATACAGCGGATATCGCCTCGCCCAAACGCAATCCATTTGGAAAGAAGACAGCTAGCCTGAAGGCACATGCCACTGAGCTACAAGCGGCACAGATACCGACCTTTCCGAAATCCCCGCCACGTTCAAACCGAGAGCCTGAGGTGGAACCACCCGATGAATCAGTTCCTTTGGATCTAGATGGTTCAGAATAACAGCAGGTGAACTATGGGATGTGATTTAACCCCCAACGAATGGCGCAGTAAGCTTACCCCCGAAGAATACCGGATTCTGAGGGAAAAAGGCACTGAGCAAGCTTTCTCTGGCAAGTTTTACGATCATCATGAAACAGGTGTCTACACCTGTGCGGGATGTAACAAACCCGTGTTTAAATCGAGCACCAAGTTTGAGTCTGGCACCGGTTGGCCAAGCTTTTGGGAGCCTTATGATGACCAAAGCCTCGACTATATACAAGATTACAAACTACCCCTAATGCCGCGCACAGAGGTGCAATGCCATCACTGTAAATCTCATCTAGGGCACGTTTTCGACGATGGACCAGCCCCCACAGGAAAACGCTATTGCATCAATTCCGCAGCACTAAGCTTTCAGAAAGAAGAAAAGTAAAAAGGAAATAAACGCAAAGACGCAGAGGCGCTAAGAGCAACATATTCTCTTTGCACCATAGCGCCTTTGCGTTTAATCCCTTCTCTCTAACTATGCCAACGCATGGCGATATAGGGATCCCAGAGCATTCCTGTGGCTGACATGGCGAGGTTGGCGCCTGCTTGTAAAAACTCATTAAAATGAGTTTTGCTGACAATACCACCACAACCGATGAGAACGGTCTCTAGCTTCTCTGATTCAATAATCGATCGCGCCTGACGAACAAACTTCAACGCCTCCTGGCGGATTCCACTGCCTCTGACGTCAACGACAGGTCTTCCGGGAAGGACAGGAAAGCCGTCAGGGCGAGAGGCTTTCATAGACAAGCTATTGATACCGCTAAATCCCCTAACGCCGGCTTGTGCCAAGCTTACCATAAATTCACGTTGTGATTCTTGTGATTCAAAATTCCCTGTTTTGATCAACAAAGGACAAACGCCAATGGCTTGAATGATAGCTTTAGCCACTGCGGGAGCGGCCTCCAAACTTACGGAGGTAAAATCCGCTTCGATCACTTGCGCACCAGCTTCTCTAGCAATACTTGCTGCACGCACATAGTCAGCCGCTAAATCATACAACGACTGTCCCGAACCATAAACGCTTACGATCAATAACTGACCATCTCTGAGGCTTTCACGAGCACTTTCGATATCCATCTGTAAGAATTCGCGATCTTTGGAATTGTAACCAAAAGAGCACCCGACAGTGAGGTCTTCAATTGACGTAGGCTTGGCTGTCAGCACCGCGACATCCCCTTTCACATCAACGAAAATCATGTTTGGCGCCGGCTGACAAGGTACTGACCGACAGCGAATCGTATTGTAGGTCAGAATATCAAAACCCAGCTGAGATGCAAAGCAAACCCATTTTGCATTCAAAAGAGGCCCCGCAGGCACCCCAAGTGGCGAAGCAACTTTAAAGCCCAAAAAATCGCCCCACTGAGAGCGTGGAGGCCAACGCCTTTCCGGCATTGGACCAGATAGCTGCGGCCCTCTTTCGGCGTTATCGTTGTAACTTCTACTAATATCATAAGATGGGCGTAGAGCAACTTCAGGAAGGGATTCTAAGACACGCGATGACATAATGAGACTCCAACGTCGATGATATTACCTCTAATAATCGTCGTAACCGGCCACCCAGTTAGGGTAAGCCCTTTAAATAATGACCAGCGGACACGCGTTTTTAGATCTTCGTCTGTCACTGTTCTTCGTAACCGTCGATCTACCAAAACGACATCGTCATTAGGACTTAGGCCATAGATTTTTTCCACGTTCGTTCGTGTAAGTTCCACCAATCTTTGCAAGGTGAGCCAGCCGTGATTAGTGGCATCTAGAAGCAATGGAAGCGTCAGCTCCACTCCTGGAGCACCTGCAGGCGTCTGATCGTATGGACGACTTTTTTCTGTTTGAGTATGCGGCGAGTGATCACTACCAATGATATCAATAGTACCATCGTGAATAGCTTCCCAAAGGGCCAGGCGGTCTTCGGCTGTTCTTAGGGGTGGATTGATCTTTGCCAGCATGCCGAATCGCTTGTACGCACTTTCATCTAAAAACATATGGCGTGTACAGGCTTCAGCATAAACTGGAAGACCTTTGGCCTTTGCTTCACGAACGATAGCTACCTCTTCTTTGGTGCTACAATGAAGAAGTAGCAGACGTGTCTGGTACTTCTCTGTAAGCGCTACAGCCCTTTCAACTGCCTTAATAGCAGCCTCACGGCTACGGATTTTTGAGTGAATTGAGGGGTCAACGCGATCCGGGCGAGATTCTTTGTTCCGGCGAATGATGCTATCATCCTCGGCATACACAGCCAATAACAACTTGTATTGTGCAGCAAGCTTAAACACTTCTTCTTGGGTCCCTTCATCATCTATTAGCATTCCGCCGCTAGCGGAACTCATAAACATCTTAATGCCAATGATTTCGTGTTTAACTTTGGGGATTTCATTCAAATGTTCCCGGTCAGCACCCAAATACAAGTGATAACGCAACGGTAAACCAGCCTCCTGCAGCTGCAGTTTAATCAAAGCTAATTTAGCGTGCAGTCCTTCCTGCGAGCAGCATGCAGGATTATTCCCGGGCATATCAAACACGGTGGAAACACCACCAGCAAGTGCAGCCTGGGCTCCTGTCACCCAATCCTCTTTATGCTCCGATCCAGGCACGCGAAAGTTAACGGTAGGATCAATTAAAGCAGGAAGTAACGTAAGCCCATTGCCGTCGATCAACCGTTCGGTGCAACTATCAATGGTGACGTCTGATATAGAGCCATTTATGAGTTCGACGCGCTTGATCGTAATCATTAGATCCCTCTTCCGCGGACTATCAGACATACAGGATTAATTTTGCAAAGTTTTTTGAGCGCTCTCCCCTAGAGAGATGCAAGAAACTAAATAATGCTAGTAAAATTTAAATTTACATACAAAGTATAATATTAATAAATAGGTTTTATTATAGGGATTAATATGAGTGTTGATTTTAGCAGTCCGAGTATTAGCGCATCTGGAGAAACTTTTAGTGCAAAAGGTAAAGTCATTGACGAAGGAACTTCAACAAACCGTGTCGCCATTAAAGGGATTGAAGATTCCCGCATGCGCATTGTTGCCAAAACGATCACGGAATCGAAACAGAGTGGTTTTTTGACACGGCTGGTAGACAAGATTAAGTACATCAAAGTCAAAGGTGCGGATGGCGACAAAATTTATCTGAATATAGGAAGTCTATCGCGGCTTGGGATCAGTTCCAGCGAAGCGCGCTCCGCCTCAAAGGCAGGTAATTTGGAGAACCTGATCCAAGAACGCGCGCCACAAATGAAAGCGAAGTTGGAAAAGTATGACGCGGTACTTAACAAGTATTCTGAGGATAAGCAGGAAATGCGATCAAAAGATGGTGGCATCGCCACCGGCTTGAGCAAACAGGAGCTGCAGAAGGTTATTCGGATTGGGCTGACTCAAGTTACAGCAGCTGGAAAAGTCCTTTCCTTTTCAAAAGCACAAGTATTAGTGCAGCAAACAAATGGTGAGCATCCGCGTATCATCGCTAAGCCTATGGATTCTACATTAGGCAGCGGAAGTTTTGGCGTAGTGCACAAAGTGGTAGATGTCTTTGGCGCCACAACACATGCAATGAAATTAGCTAAACTTGAAATCAACGTCATGCAAGAAGAAGCCGATCATAACTACAAGGCTATTAAAGATGTCAAAAATGAAGCGAAATTATTGAGCTATATTGGTTTGCAAAGAGGTGTTCAAAGACCACCTTCTCACCAGGCTTTTGCGATTGACAAAGCAGGATGGGTAGGCTTCGTTGGTCATCTCTACTCATGCAGTCTTAGCGAAGTAAAACCATTTCTAGAAAACAAAACAGCAGGTATGGAATGTGGACATCAGCTTTTCTGTGGTCTTGCAGTTTTAGAAGAAAAAGGTGTCATTCTCGGAGATGTTAAAGGGGGAAATATTTTGGTAACCCTTGATGAACAAACCGGACTTCCAAAAGAAGTAGGGCTGGCAGATCTAGGAGGCGCAAAAAAAACTAAGGACCTGAACCTTTCAAAACTAAGGAAAAGCCCCTTAGGTACAAAGACGCCAGGACATTACACCAAATTAGATGAGACCAAGGCCAGAGAAGCGGCTCAAAATGATAACAAAACACGATTTGTTGAGTTGCAACATAAACGTGACGTGTTCGCTACAACCCAAACGTTATTACGACAGATCACAGGGGTCAAGCCATTCGAAACAACGTCTGATGGATATGCACGAGTTCCATCAGACACTAAGTACCTGAAAGCCTTATCTGACCATGGCTATCCGGATGAAGTGGTTAATTTCTTTAAAAAGAACCTCTCTGATGATCCCGACGAACGCTCAACGCCACAGCAAGCGCTAAAGGAGTACGAGGGTATCATGTCGCGGCACTTCCCCGCTCTTTACGATAAGCTAAAGAGCGAGGGTCATTTGCGACAAGCGTAAGCCTTTGTACATCAAACCACACTAGTTACCGCTTTTTTTTGCCTTCATCACTGTCTTCATCAGAAAAGTCAAACTGAGAAACCTCTCCAGTCACCGCCGTGAGATTAAACTCATCGTCGTCGAAAGCAAAGAGCACACCGTCGTCATCTTCTTTCTTGGATGAGCCTCTCTGCCCGATAGGCTGCACAGCAGGATTAGTTTCTTGAATATCTATAGAAGGAGCAGTCGTGTTCCAGCCATTACTTTGTTGACTGGTCTCTTCAGGATACTCGTAGGTATAATATGAGGTATAACTGTCCGTCGGAGGAGGAATATTCATTTGAAACGTTGGATTGGGTTGAGGAGGAACTTGACTCCATATTGAAGTGGAGCTAGGAGCACTATGTTGAGTGGATTGTGGAAGAATTCCACGAACTTCAGGAGATTTGAGCTGCCTAGGGTTATAAGACTGCGGTATTGAGCCGACAGTACCCTGTTCTCTTTGTTGGCTGCGGTTCTGGTGGGTAAATACATGCGGAGGTACAAATTTAGAATTTTGACCAGGATCGACAGGAACTTTTGGAGCTGGCGGTAAAGATCCGCTTCCTTGTGTTTGTGGCGGAACGGCATCTATTTGGGGAGGAGGATTAATCCATGTCATCAGCGTCTGCGTACCGATGTCGAGGGGCATGGAAGCGTCCATTTGTATGCCTAGCCGGCGAAGACGGTCGATAATTGTAGGTTGCTGAAAACCTGGAGCGATTTCGGCTGATGATGATGCTTGTTGGAATAAGGGATTCTGAATCCAACTCCATAAATTCCATGAGATATGAGAAGTCAGCTGTTTATCAAATTCTTCCGGGGATAACAATATTTCAGGTAACTCGACTTTAGCTGGAGCGGCGATGTTACTGCCCACCTTAGCAACGACATCAGTTATTGTAGCCGCAAGGTCCTTCAAAGTAGTTTTAGCACGAGTGAAGCTAGATACGGTCGTGTACACATTCTGTCTTTTCACAGAAGCATCAATAGCATCCATCATCCCCTTATGAAGCCCAGCGAAACGCCCCTTCTCCATCCAATAATTATCGCTCAAGATTTTCAATGTATGGTTAGATAAATCGGGAATATCATAGTCCGCAGGGTTAACTGTTTTTCCTTTGAAGAACTTTTCAAATAGCGACACGTGACGTTGAAGTAGTTGCGCGGTCGCGAAATCCCCTTCTCCACGGTATGTCGATTGTAATAAGAGGGTACCACGCCAAGCTAGTAAGCAAAACAACCTTGTGCATGGATTCTTGTAAGGATCTAGAGCTTTCAAACCATAGTAGATACCAGGTAGTAAGTTAACAAGATCTACGGCATGTGCCCCGCCCGTAGTAGCATTAGCAACCGATCTTTGAGCTGCCTGCCCAATCCCCGGATATGAAAATGTGATATGATGGCCCTTAAAGATGAGCTTGGTTCCAGGAGGACAAAAGTTAAGCTCTGCCAGCTTCCACAATGTTGCAAAGTAGTCGGTGTACTTGTCGCTGCCTGAACTTGCCCCTATAGCACCCCTTAAAGTGACAATGCTGCTAGCCGCACTCAATCCTGCACCAATAGTCGCCCACATAAATACCCCTTTGTGTGTAAAAGGATATCTTATGCCAAAGTGAAGGGAATACGTCACCTGAACTAAAAACTTTACGACTAGATGCAAGCAGGATGGCAGGATGTTTTCTCATCCTGCATATCCTGCCGCGCAGCGATCCTGCCTATCCTGTTAGGTCCCTTTACTTAACTACGTCGTGAGTGATGTGCCTCTACAAGCTTGCTTAGGAGCCACATACCCACGATCACTGCTACCCAAAGAACTACCACAGCTGGTATTAGACCAGCTCCCAAAGAGTCCGTAAAAGCATCGCTCCAGCGCATGATAGGTATGAGCAGAACCTCTAGCCAAACCAAGGCAATAAATCGAGCATCGTTTGGCAATGCGGTCAAGGCAATGCGAGCTAGCAATGACATCAGCACGACCAATAGGCTCATATCATAGATTGAGGCAAGTTGACTTACGCGTAGATCTCCAGGTATGGCGAAAGGCAATACCTGAATAAGTATACCCAGGCCGACTAGTACCCAACCCGAGACCTTCCAAGCACGATCCTTGTCGTGGCGTAGGTAGAAGGCCATACCAACCAATGCAATAAAGCCCACTAAACCTCCCAGACCCAGCAAAATCACATGGTTCTGTAGGAAGGTTGTTAACGCTTCCGTAGAATCCTTATAGATTTCTCTAGCCTCAGAAGTTGTGACGAAGTAGTTGATTTTGGAAATCAGAACAGCACCACCGATAAGCAGAGTGGCTGGGATGATATAATCCACCCAGGTAGCCTTGTGATTAATCTTTTTAGCTACAATCGGCCGATCGTAAGCAGGCTCCATAGAATTTGTTAGCCAAGCAATCAAGGCTCCATAACCTGCCAGCAATACAGCTAGCATGATTAACGCACTGACTCCTTGCACAGCTCCAGCCATTGTCATCAATGTGCCGACTGCTGCACCCACTCCCACTACCAGAGCGAGAAATGGATAGTGCCAGCAGGCTTCTGAAAAGGAATACATATGGTTAGCTAAGCCCCATAGAAATACCATCAGTAGTAGAGGGAAAGTTTTTGCCATTATGCCAAAACCTATCGCGGCATAGGGAACAGCCGCTGCGAACATAGGGGTATAGTATATCACTGCAAAAAGTCCCAGCAACACAAGGCAAGTAAGAGATAATCCAACACCCAGCCATCGAAAGCTGATGAAGCGCGGCAGAGTCAGCGCGGCTATCAGACCTATCAATGTCGCCGGTAGTAAGTAAATAGATTCAGACTTGCTGTAAGCTACAGCAGCATCAACATTGTAGGCTGCTAGGAAGTGCACGACAGCGTGGTTTCCTAAGCCTAAAATCATGCCGCCAAAAGCAAACAATATAATCAGGGACTTAAAGTAGTTCATAGGATCACCTCAATATGTCGAAATCAATACAAATTAACTCTCAGGAGTAGCTGGCTTCACATCAGGAGTCTTGTCGCCATCTTTTTTACCGCGCTTAACTTCCTCTTTCTGCATGCGCCGTACTTGCTCTCGATCATACTCCGCGATCTTGAGCTTTTCGGTATTGATAAGCGCTTGAAATTCTACGATATTGGCTTCAGTTATCTCATTGAGAGTTAGAAGCTCTAACAACGCATATCGCACCTGTGGACTGCGCAAAGATTCTGTTCCAATAAGATTAGAAACGAGCTCCGTTTTAGCCTGTAGCATCTCAATGGCTAATTGGAATTCGATATGTGCTGAGGGACTAATCTTATCCGGATCAGCAATCTGATTTTTGATCTTTGTTACTCTGTCAGCGGACTTTTCAAGTTGATCTTGCAACTGCTCATAATAGGCTTCCAGTTGCTGGGCAGTTGGTCGACTATAATCTGAAAAGTCTGTTGTAGGTTTTATCTCTCGTGCATGTAGCGAAGGAGATATCGAAGTTATCAACACAACTAACATTAACGTAATATACTTTTTCATAATAATCCCCATAATCATCAACAAACAAATTATAACATTAGTAATTTAATTATAGTAATACTTTATCTCATTAAGCAAAGCTTGATCGTTTAAGTAGTCGCATGTTAGGAAGGGATAAGGAGCCAACTATGCTAGTACAGAATCGCGGTAAAATCCTAGAGGCTATTGGGAACACTCCCCTCATTCGCATGGAAGACACCTTGGTGAAATGCGAATTTCTGAATCCCTCGGGTTCGGTGAAGGACCGTTACGCCAAGTATGCCGTAGAACGTGCAGAGCGGGAGGGATTGCTGAAAAGCGGCGATACCATCGTGGAAGCTACTAGCGGAAATATGGGTAATGCTCTTGCGATGGTAGCAGCAGCCAAGGGTTATAAGATGCTAGTGATTATGCCTAAGGGCTTTTCTCACGAGCGCTTGTTGATCTCCCAGGCCTATGGCGCTCAGGTAAGGCTCGTAGAAGAATTTCGTGTAGACATAGCCGTCGAGCTCGCTAAAGAATTCGGCGGTCGCGAAGGCTACTACTGCCCGCGTCAGTTTGAAAATCCCTGGAATATCGAAGAGAATAACACTTGGCTAGGGCAGGAGATTTTGTCTCAACTGCCCAAAGATGTCACCATTGACGCCTTTGTTCAAGGCGTCGGTACCGGCGGCACGCTTATCGGCGTAGGTCAGGCTCTTAGAGAGCGACATAATCCAAAAATCAAGCTCTTTGCAATGGAGCCAACGGAATCCCCTACTATTCTCACCGGACGCAGCGCTGCCCATCAGATCGAAGGGATATCGGATGGATTTGTTCCAGCGCTGTTTGAAATGGGTAGGAAAGATATTCAAGATGTGATCACAGTGTCTAGCGTAGATGCTATTAAAGCTATGCGCTCTCTCGCACAAGAACAAGGCTTTTTCGTCGGCCCTAGTTCCGGCGCCAATTGGGTAGCTGTTCAAGAGATTCGTAGTAGATACCCGAGCCTAAAAACCATTCTGACGCTATTTTGCGATGAAGGTGAAAAGTACCTGACAGAGTACTTTCGATAGTTTTTTTATTTTACCACAGAGACACAGAGGCACAGAGAAGGAACTGAGAGGAGGAAAGACATTTTGCCAAGGCAAAACGTCTTCACCTGGCTTCACAGCACCTTTGTGCTGCTAGCAGCATGTTGTAGAACCTTTTGAGATTAAGGGATTTTGCCTCAGCAAAATTCCTTTCTCTCCCTCCTCCTCTGTGTCTCTGTGCCTCTGTGGTAAAAGTATCCCAATCCCTTTTCTGAACGGCTTAGTACTTCAACCCATAGGCTACGCCAGCTTTGGCGTTATAGCTCTTGAAGCGCAAGCTTGCAGCAACAAAGTCTGGGGCTGTGCCAATTGCTGGGTACTGTGAGCGAATACGATTAAAGAACCCGTATTCAAAAAAGCCAGAAAACTCAGAGCGTTGGTCGGGACGTACCGTAAAACCCAGAGTTGCATACTGTTCCACAACATTGTTTAGGGTCAAAACGTTTAGAGCAGTATCTGTACCGCCATTTTTACGGATTGGAGACTGTTCCCAACGATATCCTAAACGCCCTACAAGCCAGCGTGTAAAAATTCGCTCGACACCAGCGCGAACAATCCACTGGTCACTCCAGCCGAAGCCAGGGCCATTAGGTGTGCCAAAAAGTGGCGAAAACGCCCCGCCACTAGTTCCAGGAAAATAGTTAGCCCAGCTTGATATTCTTGAGTAACGTCGGTACTCTCCATCAACAGCATAGCGGTTATTGCAATAGGATGTGGAAAGGCCCGCACGGTAGGTCTCAGGAATGTCTAGGGAGCCAGAAGCAAGCAACCCGCGATATTGCTTATAATCGGCCATATGCACCTTTGGACTCCAGGAGAAGCCAGCTTCAACAGTGTCGCAAAAAAGCCGACCAGCCCAACCAACAGTAACCCCTACGCCCATCGCATAATCGGAGCCTTGGTTCGTGACCCTCGAAGTATCGTCTGAGAGGTCATCAGAAACAATACCTTCAAGGCCGGTAACATCCAACCAAGAAAAATAGACGTTGGCAGCTACACCGATAGACATCTGTGGATTAAGTTGATACGCCAGGGTTGTGGTCAACACTTCGGGGCGATAGTTAAACTTGAGGGATGTACCAAGCGGATCCGTTCCTACAAAACCAGAAAAGTCAGTAATTTGCTCGTGATAATGAGTGTGGATATGATCGTAGTTGTTCCATTGCACGCCTAACACCCAATGCCCATTCCACTCCCAGTGGCTGTTGTAGCCACCTTCGCCATAGAAATCCCATAGCTTGATGTTGCTGAAATTACCTAGCTGAGTATTGACTGGCGTTGCAGGCCGGTCTCCAATGCGCAGCGACTGGTTAGTGAAGCGAGAGGTTACGCCGAAGTCAACTCTGCAACCTATCTGTGCCGCTGTGGCGGGGTTGTAAAAAGCGCTTATGCTATCCAGTCCATGGGCAACACTAGCACCGCCCATACCTAGCGCCTGAATACCGGCGATTGGCTGCGCCTGGGCTGTAGAAATAACGGCTAGAAAGGTCGTCGTTATCGAAATCGCTAAATTACGCCAAAATGTCGTCTTCTTCATGAGTCCGCTCCCTAAGGGCTGCTATTGTTTAAAAAAAGTCTTTTAAGCTCTGGAAAATTTTTTTGTCAAAGGCTTACTGCGTAGCTAGTCAATTGCGGAGTTGTTTAGTTGATTTATTAATTAGTAACATTTATTCTTATAAATAAAAGATATAATTATCTACGGAGTATATTTAATATGTTTAATAAAATAACAAAGATTTTTGGAGTTTTAATCCTTGCCTTTGCATTCAGTGCCCACGCCGCCACCTTCGACTACAAAAAAGGGGCTAAGATTGAAGGCCCGCTTCGCGAAGCGCTAATCAAGGCTGTATATGATGGTAATGGAATTTCCTCGGAGAAGAAATCTGATGGTGTGGTTCGTCTTACCATTTCGCCAAAACTCCCTGCAGACAAACCTGAATTGAATGATGTGCAATACCTCACGTTGTACTGGGAAGCGGCCGTTGCGAACCCCAACGATATCGGTTTGGCAAAAGCAGGGGAACTCCTTGCGCGTAAGCACGAGCAATTTTTCAAAACCGAACCGCCTGATTCAGTGCAGCAGCAATTGCTAATGACTACGATAGGTCTCCAAATGAAACTTCCACCAGTGACCTTTAAGAGCTACCCTGGCTTTTATGCTTGGTTGAAAAACAGTGATATCCATAGACAGTCAGAACTCTATGGCCACGAATGGAAGCTCAACCGCTACGGCGTCCCCCAGTTACTGCTCCCTGGAGGCAAAATCAGCTGGATGCAACTTGAGCAAGAAGGCATAGCCGATAACAGCGGCCATCTCGCAAGGGGCTGGGCCTATACCAAAGACGGTTTTGCACGTGTTGAGGAAGTGGCACCGCTCGATCCCCTGTCACCAGATGAGCACGGCGGCGGCGGTCCAAGCACCGAACCATTCGATGATAAGTTCCCAGATGAGCCTGGCTCTCTCGATGACCTAGACGAATTTGTCGATGGAACCCCTGCACCCGTAATTCCTCCCGGAGAGGAAAGAAAGTACCATAAGTCCATTTGGGACGGTACCGGCGGATGGGGCGATGACTATTGCGCTAACATCTACAACAGCAGTGGAAGAGTAGCCTGGGGTTGTAAGCTAGTACCATTAGAGCCTAATACTGTTAGGCGCTAAGCATCAATATCTAAAGATGCAAAGAGGGATATCCTCTTTGCATCTCCCTCTAAGCGTTTCAGTTTAATTCCTTTTCGGATACAAGGGCGGTATAAGGAATAACTTATGCAGCCTATTGAGACGCTGGTTTCTGTCATCGATAATTTGCCTACTTGGGGCGACCGCGTAGCCGTACGCTTAATCACCAACCAAAAAAACATCCCCCTGACCTATCCAGAGCTTCATCGTAGTGCTTGCGCACTAGCTAAAGGGCTGCGCATTAAAAAGGGCGAAACGGTTGGTCTATTTGCTCCCAATAGCCTGGAATGGTTTGTCGCCGCTATGGCTATCTTAAAAGCCGGTGGAATCATAGTCCCGATTGATATGCAGTCGGACAGTAAAAGTTTGGAACATATTCTTTCTGACAGTGGCATCAATCGCATTTTCACCACGGAAGCGCTTCAAGACAAGGTTGCGACCGTACCAACTATTACCTTGTTGGATAAAAGTAACTTACTGAATTTAGAGCATACGCAAGGCGATCTGCCACAGGTTAATCCCGAAGATCTAGCGGTTCTGTTTTATACCTCTGGAACGACCGGTCGTCCGAAAGGTGTGCCCTTAGCGCATGGTAAGATGGCATTCTCGCTGCGCGCGTTGCTGGCAGATGAAATTGTCAAACCTGACGATATCGTTTTGCTGCCTTTGCCTTTGCACCACGTTTATCCTATCATCATGGGTTTTCTATACCCATTGTGCAAAGGCCTGGAAATTATTCTTCCCGAAGAATTAACAGGACCAGCGATCGCGCGTGCAATCACCACAGGTAATGTCAGCGCGGTCATCGGCGTTCCAAGACTGTACAGTGCCATGGTGTCAGGCATTCAAGCACGTGCCAAAGCTGGTGGTGCCATAAAAAATTTACTGTTCAAATCTTTGCTAGCCATTAGTACCTTTGCAAGAAAGCGCTTCGGACTAAAACTTGGTAAGACGCTTTTAGCTCCCCTACACCGCACTATGGGCACACGTCTACGAATCTTAGCATCCGGAGGCTCCAAGCTTGATAGTGAACTAGGCTGGACCCTCGAGGGTATGGGGTGGGACGTTGCGATCGGTTATGGCCTAACAGAAACAGCCCCTCTACTATCGTTTACACATCCCGGTGATGGCGCTGTAGAAACGGTCGGAATGCCCATCGAAGGTGTTACCATCCGTATCGCTAAAGGTGCAGACGGCACCGGTGAAATTCTCGCTAAGGGCCCCAACGTCTTCTCAGGTTACCTAAACCTTCCTGATAAAACTAAGGAAGTGTTTACAGAAGATGGATGGTTCCGCACAGGAGACTTAGGCTACATCGACGACAGTGGTCGCATGCGCGTCCTTGGAAGAGCCTCCACACTCATCGTAGCAAGTGGTGGCGAGAAAATTCAGCCTGAAGACGTTGAAGCTGTGTACCAACAAAACCACTTTATTCAAGAGATGGCAATCTTCCAGCAAAATGGACGTCTGGTGGCGCTCGTTGTGCCAAATGTCGAGGCAATACGTAAGGAAGGCGGCGATGTTGATTGGAATATCCGCCAAGCACTGACTAGCCAGTCTAGAACTTTGGCATCGTACCAACGCGTAACAGACTTCGTCATGACTCGCGAACCCCTTCCGCGTACACGCCTAGGGAAACTTCGACGACATCTACTACCCGACTTGCACAATCGCGCCAAAAACGGCTCTATGCTTGTCGGCACACCCATAACCGTTGATTCAATGCCGCCAGAAGATCGCGCGCTAGTGACTAAACCGGCTCCAAAAAGTGTATGGGAATGGCTCTGTAGCCTGCATCCCAATAAGCACCTAACCTTAGATAGCAGCGTCCAGCTAGATCTGGGTGTCGACTCGCTTGAATGGATAAACTACACCTTGGAAATTCGTCATAGAGCCGGCGTTGAGTTAGGCCAAGAGGCATTTGGCCAAATTGAAAGCATCCGAGATCTCCTTAATGCTGTAGCTGCCTCTGAAGCTATAACAGATGAAGAAGTGCAAGTATTGCCATTCGATAACCCTGAGAACTTCCTTACAGAAGAGCAAAAGCATTGGCTAACGCCTTTAGGGTTCGCTGCCAAACCATTGCTGCACATGCTGCATTTCTTCAATAAAATGCTGCTAAAAGTATTCTTCCGTCTGAAGGTAAAAGGCCTTGAAAATGTACCTAAAAAAGGCCCCTATATCATTTGTCCTAATCATGTCAGCCATTTGGACCCCTTTGCTATCGCCGCGGCTATCGACTACTCGCAGCTCTCTACACTACGTTGGGGCGGATGGCAAGGTGTCGTCATGCGCAATCCCCTTAACCGCGCTATCAGCCGTTTAAGCCAGGCCGTGCCAATCGACCCACAAAATGCGGCGCTTTCAAGCTTGGCCGTAGGTGCAGCAATCTTAAAGCAAAATCATAATCTAGTTTGGTTCCCAGAGGGTCGTCGCTCGCCTGAAGGCACACTTCAAACCTTTAAACCAGGCATAGGCATGTTGCTAGAGCACTATGATGTGCCCGTGATTCCAGTCTACATTGAAGGCACCTATGAAGCTTTGCCAATGGGGCAAAAGATACCCGGCCTCCGTGAAGTAACCGTCACTTTTGGGACTCCATTAACTCCTGAGGAGCTGCTTAAGAAAGGCAGCGGAAAACTTCCGCATGAACGCATTACTAATGGTCTTTATCACGCGATAAAAACACTCGGGGAAGCTGTTGAAAAATAGGTCAAATTTGGGCCTTTTCAGTTGGGCAATGTACGACTGGGCCAATAGCGCTTTTGCTGCTATCATCCAAACGTTCGTCTTCGCAGCTTACTTTACCGGTAGTGTTGCGGTTAATGATGCGATGGGTACAGCTCAGTGGGGCTTCACAGCCAGTATTGCTGGAATATTTGTTGCCCTAGGCAGCCCATTCCTCGGAGCCATTGCCGACCATTCCGGACATCGAAAAAAGTGGGTCATAGCTTTAACAATCATCTGCGTAATAGCAACAGGGTTACTTTGGACCATCAAACCCTCACCCGAGTACGTTACAGGCGCCTTAGTACTGGTAGGCATCGCCATTATCGCGTCTGAATACTCCTACATTTTCTACAATTCCATGCTTCCAGGGTTGGCTCCTCCGGAAATGATAGGACGCTGGTCAGGCTGGGGATGGTCAATGGGTTATGCGGGCGGTACGGTCTCACTGCTAATAGCGCTGTTCTTAGTTTATCAAGGTCCTGACCTGCTAGGATTAGATGCGTCACAAGCACAACCTATACGCGCGACAACGCTATTGACAGCAGCCTGGTTACTGCTTTTTGCCCTGCCATTGTTTTTCTTTACACCAGAAGTATCGACCTCCAAAAAACCTTTTTTGCAGGCTGTGACCGATGGATTGAAACAGCTGAAGACCACCATCTCAAACATTCACCAATATAGCCAAATTGCTAGACTGCTAGCCGCACATCTCTTTTATCTGGATGCTCTCTCTACTCTTTTTGTCTTCGGTGGTGTTTACGCTGCCTCTGTTTTCCAAATGTCGGCAAAAGAAATCATAGCCTTTGGAATCGCCTTAAATATCGTTAGCGGCTTGGGCGCCTGGTTCTTTGCCTTTGTTGATGACCGTTTGGGCTCAAAGAAGACAATAATCATCGGGTTGATCAACCTATTAGTCTTTATTTCACTCGTATTGCTAGCACCGACGAAGACTCTATTCTGGATCGCGGCCTTGTTTGCAGGAATTTTTGTCGGCCCTGTTCAGGCCTCTACGCGATCCTATTTGGCACGTATATCGCCACCTCACCTACAAGTACAAATGTTTGGTTTTCTGTCACTTAGCGGAAGATGCACAGCCTTCCTCGGCCCAGCACTGGTAGGATGGGCTACCTATATATCGGGAGATGAAAGGATTGGGATGACTCCCATTTTAGCCCTACTAACCATTGGATTTCTTATTTTGCTGACAACTCCCAAGGACAAGTGATTGTTCTCTCAGACCATTTATGGTAACATCTATCGGCATAAGATTTGGAAACTGACATCATGGATGAGTGGCGCGTACTTCTGTATTATCCGTTAGGCATGCTGCCTGCCTTGTTCTTTGGCCTAAGAGTTCTGGTTCAATGGCTACAAAGCGAACGGGCCGGAACGTCGATGGTGTCGGCTCTATTTTGGCGATTATCATTAGCCGGCAACCTGCTATCCGTAGCTCACTACTTCATCCAGCTGCAATTTCCCTTTGCGTTATTTCAAACGATTAACGCCGTCATCTCCTGGCGTAACTTAGACCTTATGCGGGCAGAAGGTGCGTACGTCTCAACGCGCGGAGCAATCAAGGTTTTCCTGAGTTGTATTGCATTGCTTACGGTTTGTTTTGTGACCTTGAGTTTATCTACCGAAGGTCAAATCATCTGGACACGTATACCTGTTCATGCGTGGAAAACTACCCTGCATGTTTCCCTAGCTTGGCATTTGGTAGGTACGGTGGGTCAGTGTCTATTCGCAAGCCGCTTTTGGGTGCAATGGTGGCTGGCAGAGAAAAGCCATGCAAGTCATCTCGGTAATGCATTTTGGTGGCTGTGCATCATTGGAAATCTAATGTCTCTGCTTTATTTTGTGCGCATCGACGATACGGTAAGCATTATGAACAACGCCTTCACCGTCATCCCCGCCATTCGTAATTTAATTCTACTGGCCCGACGCCCCACAGCGTAATGGCCGAGGGAACATGGACCTTATGGACCCTATGGACGATATGGCCGAAATCATTTCCGGCATTGTTCGGAGGCCAATCAATTGAACTTGACGCACATTTCGTGGAATGTATATACTAAGTGTATACATTAATAGGAAGGAGTTAGTATGCAGGCACGCATCCAGAAATGGGGCAATAGCCTCGGACTGCGCATACCTTTACAGCTAGCCAAACAATTACAGCTGCATTCGGGAAGTCCTGTCACCATTGAAATAGAAGATGGCCGGATAATCATTCAATCTCCTAAATATGATTTGGACGCGATGCTCAAAGAGATTCAACCAAAAAACATGCACCATCAGATGTTAGAGGATGAACAGCAAGGAAACGAGGAATGGTAAAATTTGCGCCAAGCGCGGGCGATATTGTATGGATGGATTTTGACCCACAAAAAGGAAAAGAAATCCAAAAAACACGACCTGCTCTTACCATTTCGCCATATGCCTATAATTTAAAAACTGGCTTGGGGCTGTTCATGCCCATTACAAGCAAAGTTAAAGGTTATCCGTTTGAAGTAATTGTCGAGAGCGATGAAATTCAAGGAGCTGTCCTTTGCGATCAAATCAGATCTCTAGATTGGAAGGCTCGCAATGCTCAATTTGTGGAACAAATTCCAACCGACATTTTGGAAGATGTCCTAGCAAAATTTCGACTATTACTTCCCACTCACATGAAGTAGCCAGGATAAATCCGCTATTGCTCCATTCTCATCTTTTGAATGCCAGGCCACATGACCATCGGGTCTAACTAATACGGCGCCCTTTTCAGAGATTTCATACCTTTCAAGAAAATCATGATTCTTATCTAAGTATTCACCTTGATCACCGATGGTGATGATCTTGCATGGATACTGCCGATATTTTTCCTGCCAATGGTCCGCTTTAGGATGGCATACCAAAACAAATTGGGTGTCGTACAAGTCTAAAGTGGACTTTTCTTCATAATCCTTCATTAGCCAACAGTGAGGTGCTCTGGCTCCTACTCTGGCAGATGACTTGTAAGCTTCTTGAGTTTGATACTCCTCACCGTAAACAAAGCCCAAATCCAGCAGAATATTGTTAATGTGATGTGCCTGGTCTTTTAAAGCTTCTTCAAAAGTAACTAGGTCATTTTGTGCTAATGCTGTGAAGATCTTTTCAAATCGTCGAGCGTTACTAACGCTCCATCGGGTATTTGTGTTTGCGATTTGGACACGTTCCGTAAAGTAGGTATCTAGCAGCGCGTCGTCAGCTTGCCCTTTGAAAACCATTGCAAGCTTCCAAGCTAAATTATGAACATCTTGAATGCCAGTGTTCATGCCAAAGCCGCCAGTTGGCGGAAGACGATGAGCAGCGTCCCCAGCAAAAAAAACTCTGCCCACACGATATTGCTTGGCAATTAGAGCAGCCATCGTCCAAAAAGCTTTGTTGATGAGACGCACTTCTACTTCAGGATCACCCACTACTTTTTTGACATAGTCGACACAGAAATCATCTGTGAATGATTCCTTGGTTAAATTAGGATTCGAACCTATGCGAACCCCTACAAGCCATTTCTTTTGATCCTTTTTAGATAAAAGAAAAGTTCCTCGCAAATCAGGCCTGGTAAACATAAAGCCAGCGCTTGGTCGATCTGCAACGTATTTATCCAAGTCCATTTCGCAGTAGATATTGCAAAATGTACCTAAGTTGTCTGTCCCTTCCATCTCTACATCAAACAATCGTCTAAGGGAACTGTTCGCGCCATCAGCAGCATTCAAATAGTGAGCGGAAATGATTTCGTTTTGGCCCGAATCTTTGTTAAGGACTTCAACAGTGATTTTTTCATCATCCTGTGTCGCGTGGAGCATTTCGTGATTAAATCTTAAGTCAATCAGAGACAAGCTTTGAGCTTTTTTAAATAACTCCTCCTCCACATTGTCTTGAGCAATTATTGCATTTTCAGTTGGGCTGTAGGGGCTGTAGTCAACGGTCGCTTGAACACGAGTGACTTCTTTTCCTTGAAGATCTTCCAACCATGTAAAACGCTTAGCCTCTTTCGGCATTTGATAGTGTTTCATTTGGCTTTCTAGACCCCAAGACCGAAACAATTCCATAGTGCGACCATTCACCCCTCTTGCCTTGGGATGATTGGTTGTTGTTGGATGCTTTTCGATTACTACAGATTCAATCCCCTGAAGAGCTAGGCAAATCGCTGCTGATAAACCAACAGGACCTCCCCCGACGATAACAACTTTATGCATAACCACTCTCTTGTTTAAAGCTGATGGACGGACAAAGGGACCGTGGCGACTATAGAGACCTTAGGGATTTCATGTCAAAGTTAGTGAGTTCATTAAACGAACTGTTTATTTCTGTTAATAATTAATTGAATTGCATAATATTTAATAATATATTATAATTATAAAAAATTAAAATATTAGGGTATTATGAAAATAAGAATAAGCCTGTTTTTTTTGGTATGGTTTTCACATCTAACAGCTCAAACTCCATTAGATACAGCGGTTGAGTACTTAAGCCGAGTATCGCAACCAGGAGAAACAACCCTTCATGAGTGTCTAGTTGATGGGTTACGTAAACCATTAACTAACATGCCAAATGGATTTAGTTATAACGCTCATATGCTTAACTGCAACGGCAAACCATGCGGCGTTCTTAAATTCGGTCATGAGGTAGAAGTCAAAAACGAACGCATCTCATATGTCTTACAACAAGTATTAGAAGATAAAATTGGATTAACGTTTGGAGTACCCGAAACTTATCTTGTACGTCTGCCTGACCCAAAAAATGACGGCAAATTGACAATTGCCGAGGTTATTAAGTACATACCTAACGCCGTAACCTGGAATGATTTTGACCAACGAGAAATGGATCGAATCCCTCAGAGGGAATTTCAGAAACTATTATATCATGTAATTATGCTTTCTTGGGACTCGCATAAGCGTAACATTCTTTTCCAAAAAGTTGGCACAAGTCCTAATCACTATTATAAAGTGCATCTTGTGGATCTAACCCACTCATTTCCCTCCACTAAGTCAACATGGAGCTGGTTTCCGTGGCAAATGTATGATAAAGCGGCACTTCCCCTAACGGATGACTGGAAGGAAGCACTAGCGAATATGGATGTGAACGACATTGTCGATGAGACTCGTGCGCGAATGTTTGATGACGAGGATAGGCTGGGTATAACAGTTTCACCACGTATTTGGGATTTGCTAAAGCTTACTCTATTTTCCCTCAAGGCGGGGGCAATATACAAACCTACTATGCGAGAAATCTCCTCTATCTTTATGCCCACCAAAGAGCTTTACCAAGGCAATATGAAGTATATTGGCGGAGAGTTTGAAGATCTTCACAAGAGATACTTCAACGCAAATACCGATCGATGGGATATCCACAATGCTATTCCAGAACTAGAGTACATCATCCAGAATCCGCATAACAAAATAGAGAATCCCGATCCTCGGAAGTGGCCTAATGTCGAAAAAAGTCACCCAAGCTGGCGCTTTAAGTAAACCATCACGGGTAAGAAATTTGTTCTCAGCGCGGGATCGCTGAGAACAAATCCTTTATGTACAAAACCCTACGTCCACTTAGTCCATAAAGATCCATCAGTCGCTTTTCTTTTGTGTTAAAGCGGTGCGGTCATCAACTGGTGGTGCAGGTAGTACTAGATGCAGCCAACACACCCTTTTTCTTGCTAGTAAAAATAAATTTTTCACATACTGGCCAGTCTACAGTTCGACTGACAAGGATTATTATGAAAACGGTCATTGTTCTATTCGTACTTAACATCTTATTCTCTCCTGACCTTGCCACAGCTTGTGACCACGATGACCCGCTGGCGATGATTGCTATGGAGCATAATATCGTCGGTGATAGAATTTACCTAGATCCCTCTCAAGTAATGGTCTCCAATGAAGGCATTTATTTCTTCGTGAACGGACATCAAGCTTTCACGGAAAAAATAGCTTGGGATGAAAATGGCATTTATTGCCTCGTTGAGGACTTAGGCATGGATTCAATCTCAGATCGATGCCGTATGGGCCATAGAGTCTGGTGTTCACGATGCTGGGGTTGCGTTATAAGGGATTGTCCATATCATTGTAGCTGTATGGCCTGGCCTTAAAGAATCCAAATGCATAGACACCCCTAAAAACCATGCTTAGATATTTCATCACATGTTTCCTAATAGTCAGAACTGCTTGCTTCGGCCAAATTCATGATCTTTCTGTAGAACAGGAAACAGTACTAAGTACTTTTGTGAAAACCCTGCTTAAAGATTCTGAGGCAGGTTATGTGGTTCTTGGTCAAAAGCCAGTATGTGTGGAAGCTTATTTTTCTAAGGATCCTCTACCTGTTAACTCCTCTGCTCACAAACAGTCTACGGCTTTGAGAGCTGGAGCTAAGATATGGAAGGATCTGGCAGACTCTCCTTCCGACACTATTATCCACGTTTGCGACAAAGAAGACCCTCAGCTACCTAGATACATTCATCTTCTTGTCATCAACAAACCGCTTTTCTACAAAGTGGTGGATGAGAATTTGCCCCTATTTCAATATGTGTTAGGCCCTGCCGTAACCTCTCAAACTCTTTTGGATGAGTTACTTTCTAACCACCAAACAATATATTCTCTTCTTAAAGGTAACAAGGTTCTAATAGGGATCGTTCTTGGTTATGGTCCGCAAAATTCGTTGTACGTTGGACGAAAAGAAAACATCCAAGAAGCTATGGAAGAAGAGGTTCCACCCTTCTTAGCAAATACATTAGTGAAGCAAGAGTTCAACCAAGAATTTTTACCATTCTCTCCTACTTTTGGCTTTACGTCCGTAGCGGACGAAATAAACAATTTTGAGCAACAAACGACGACCTCTTCCCCAAAGTTAATTACAGAATCGCCACAATTTATCTTTGGCTGGGTGAAGAATTCAGAAAATTCAAAAAAAATCATCTCTCAACTGGAAGCCAGTCAAGATGTGATCAATAGATCACTTTTGTATTCTTCTTCCTTAGAGCAGACGCTTCAACAATTTGGGAAAAAGAAGCACACCTCCAAAAAGACCACGCCTAACTCTGCTGCTATTTCAGAAGACATTGACGAGCTAATGGCTCGCGCAATTTGGGAAGTAGTTCAGGATTATGACTCCGACTATTTCCCGTATGTTGTGGAAGGCATGCAAACCATGAAATATCAGGGAAAAGTAGATCGCTTGGCCAGATTCCCTGATTATAGAAGAACATTTCTTCAAGCCAAGGCCAACTTACAAGAAGCTGACCGTCTTTTCGTGCGGTTGAACCAAGATACGAGCTTTGTCTCATCGATCCCGTCAAAAGTGGCTTTTCGAACCCTGAAAAACGGCCATGGAGAAACCAAATGTCAAGGTTGCTATGTTTCATTAAGCTACAGCATTTTTTCTCCCTTGGATCAGGTTTTGGCGACTGAGAAGAACGTCATGGTCAATCTAAAAAACACCATTCCTGGATTTGCGGCAGGGATCAAAGGAATGCGAATCGGTGAAACGAGAGAAGTCCACATTCACCCATCCTTGGCCTACGGGTTCGACACTTCTTTAGATAAGTGCATTTCCTTGCGAGCAGTTGTTCAGCTTCACGACATTAAGGATAATAGTGAGTTTGACTTGAAGGTAAGTCAGCTGGATTTGGATTTCATCAATAGCGACGACCAGTTGAAGACCGTTGAGAACAACTACAAGAACGCCATTATTGAACGTTCTGTAGACCTTGCCCGTTACCTAAAGAAGAGTGATAAACTGAATTTATCAAAGATAATAAAGCATCTTCGTTCCTTACATGATAGCGGAGATGTCAAATATCCGTTGCTAACCGAAGAGCAGAGAAACTTGGTTAATCAAGTTCATTGGGACATCTACTTTACGGTCCTCCCATTCAAGTCTTGACCATCCCGCGTTGGCTAGCTCTTTCCCAAAAATTGGCTCAAGGCTTACTCAAGCCTATCCCCCACCCTTTTTAAATTATTAGCTTGCATTAGTAAATCGGTCATCGCTGCCGGAACGTTTTTATAGTTAGGCAATCTATAGCTGTTTCCAAGTTCTTCAGGGATTTTAGACCCGATCCGGAGCATGTAAGGGGATGTTAAAATAACTAAGTCCCAACCTGCCCCTAATTGAAGTCGTCCTGGGCAGTGGGTTTCGTTGCAAAGATTTGCAAGGCAAGGGGGCGATCTCAAGCTTTCGGGAAATTTCAAAAACTGCAGGCCATGCAGTAAAGCTACCGTTATCGTTGAGGATGGTACCAGCACAAACATTACGCTAAAACCTTTAGAGTCTTCTAGCCTTAAGATCTCCTGTGTTCGACTTGCCCTCCAGCCGTCGAACTCCTCATTATCTCGTAAACAAGGAGAGGAATCAGCGAAATAAAGAGATTCAATATACAGCGGCGTAACGACCGGCGTATCGCAAAAAAGAGGGCCGTTTTCGAACTCCACCTGTTCAATTGCCACGTCATCGCGTCTTTTAATATGTATTTTATGTTTGTGCCAAGTAATGTGATCTAGCCTTGCGGTTAATTTACCTTGGTCACAATCAAAATGAGTTTCGGATACACCTTTCGGATATGTAAAGTGATATGAAAATTCTTTTTTTGAAGTGTTAAAGCTTAATATCCCCAAAACATATGACTTTCCCGCGATCGTAACTATCAACTTTATTGTTTCTGGCTTACTGGTTCCCGTCCTCTTCGTCGTCGATACTTGACTCATCTCAACACCTTCTAGGTTATCAATCCTTACAGTCACCCTATTGACTCGTCAGTGGTTCCACTCCGCAAAAACTAGTATTGTATAGATGTAGCTTATTTGCTACAATGAAGATATGCACGAGACTACCGACCTTCGAATCTACGAAACTGCTGACGGACAGACACCGTTCGTTGAATGGGAAAAAGGATTAGACTCCACCGCAAAAGGAGCGGTCCGCGCACGACTTAACCGGCTGCGGATAGGAAATTTTGGTGACTGCAAGCCCGTAGTTGGTGCTAAGATATTTGAGCTTCGAATCGACTACGGACCTGGATACCGCATCTATTTTGCTAAGCAAGGACGCAAACTTGTAATTCTCCTTTGTGGTGGCAACAAACGTGGCCAAAACAGAGACATAAAAAAGGCCAGCGAGTACTGGCAAGATTATCAATCTCGAACCGACGAGGACTAATATGGCAAGAAGTAATAGTTATAAAGAACATCTTCATGAGCAGCTACAAGAACCCGACGCAGCAGCAGCCTATTTAAACGCTGCATTAGAGGACGAAGATCTCCATGTATTCCTTCTGGCACTTCGCGACATTACAGAAGCGCAAGGCGGAATGAGTCATCTTGCCAAAGAAACCGACCTTAACCGTGAAAGCTTGTACAAAACACTCTCAATGCGTGGCAATCCTCGACTTTCTAGCCTACGCTCAGTTCTTGGAGCGTGTGGTCTAGCGATCTCTATTCAACCTTCGCGCTAGGCTGGCTTTCTGATTTTTTAAGTCTGAGGAGCTTATATACGCCCAGCAGTTCCAAGCGTTCCCCTCTCTGAAACATCGCTCAAGGATTCGTTCAAACGGTGATGAATAAATTCCTTCAGATAAAGTGGGTATCTTTCGATGACTTCTCGATTAGATTGACCAGCATATTCTACGTTTGGATAGAGTCGATACGAGTAAATCCAAGCTTTGAACTTTCGGTCATACCAAGGTTTAATTTCCCCAACTTCTTGTAGAGCTAGTGCTAGATGTGCAGCTAATTCTTTATTGGCGGCCATATTTTCCCCTTCTAGGTTGCTTTGCTGTGCCTACAAGCATGAAGGATAATACATTGATCGTCATTTCAGCGATCAAAAATTTGATTTAATTGGGCAGAAATCTCACTGCAACGTTTTATGTCGTTCTTTCAGAACTCGGCTGCTTTACTGGAAATACCCAGGCCTCTCGTCCTCGCTACGCTCGTCCTTCGACCTGGGCTGTATTATATCGACCCTTCGGGCCTCAGGATAGCCCTAGCGGCCTGAAAGGCTGCCATGTCATAGGCCAGATTGGAGTGTGAACTCAGCGAACACGAAAGCATGCGCCGCACCCTAGATCCACTTGTCCATAAGGTCCATCGAGTCCATTAAGCCGCTTTTCTTTTGTGGTACAGCGGTGTGGTCATCAACAGGTGGTGACGATACCACCAAATGAGGCCTATTATCGCTGCAATCGCCCAAATGATGATTGTTGGCAATCCAAACCATGCTCCACTAGCATGATTAGGGAAACCCCACCTATCGCCTATCGGCCAAAGAATAGTTATCGGGGACCCCTCAATATTCGCTTCCGGAACAAAACCAAAGGTACGGCTATCAGCACTACGTGCATGGTTGTCACCAAGCACAACATACTGCCCTTCAGGAACTGTGAGGCCAAAAGCACGGATAAAAGAGGCATCAATCTTGTTATCTTTAAGTGGTGGTCCATGGTCGCGGAAAGCAATGTACGGACGTGTTGGTGTCGCTGCTTTCTGACGCGCTAGCTCTGATTCGTTGAACTTTGTTAAAACAGGATCATCCTTGCGAAGCAATAAGCCACCCATCGTGTATAAGTCGCCATTTCTGAAATACGCAAAGCGAGCAGGAAAACCCAACTGGTCCGGTGAATATGGAGCAAATACGTTATTAAACTCCATACCTAGGTTGTAGAGAAACTGTATGTTTTCTGGTGTGGGCTTGTACAAGGGATGGTCAGCAGGAACTTCTGAGCGAACTCCTCCCCAACCCATGCTGTAAACTTTGCCATAATACATCTCGTAGGTGCCGTCTGGAACTCCTGGCAGTTCAGGGCTAGAAGGATTAAAACGTGTCCCTTCGATTTGCCAAGGTGCCGCAAAGCCTTTCTGCACAACGAAGCGAGATGTGTACATAGTTGCCATCAGTGCCTGTAGTTGGCTCTCTCGAAGAGGTATGACGGTCACAAATGGTGTTAATGCCACACGCATCTGGCCATATGAGGAATCACCAACACGAGGCTTTGGGTTTGTCAGATTTGGCGTATGACGAAGCTCCAAATATAGCGGGGCATCTTCCAAGCTTTTGGTATCAACCGAGCTATATGACTTAACTTCTTGCTTCGTCAACAACCTTGCCATAGCGAAGTTGCGCATTCCCAAGAAATCGGTGTATGTTTGTATGCTGTCATGTGGCTCTAAGGCGGCAAGAGGATTATCCTTCACCCATTCATGCCCGTTATAGACCATACCTTCCGAACTATTGTAAGATGTTGCGGTAAACTTTCCAGCTGGCTGGTTAAACTGCTTCAGTATGACTTCGTAACCTGA
Organism: Chlamydiales bacterium; assembly: GCA_030679955.1. Taxonomy (GTDB): domain Bacteria; phylum Chlamydiota; class Chlamydiia; order Chlamydiales; family JAJFMA01; genus CAMFKD01. The sequence goes on from JAUXSF010000011.1 coordinate 109,325, forward strand.
TGAACTCCGGTTCGGACGGTCTAACGAAACACGACCTTCAAAGGTGTTGATAGGGATATGCTCAAGCTTTTCCATTCCTGGGCTAGATAGTTCAGGCGAAATGTCATTGCCATCGCGATCGACCCCATAAATGCGGCCGCCATAGAAATATAGGCTATCGCCTGGCACGCCCATTTCACGCTTGATATAGCGCTTCTTACCGGGAAAGAATCCCCAGTAAACGGTATCGGTATCTGGAAGGTCGATATTAGCTCCCGACCAAATGACGACACCTCCGCGCTTAACCGCGCTTGGGTTAAAATAGAGATGTTTGTTCTGTAATGGAAGATTGATACCAAACGCTGTTTTGCTAACGAGTAAATGGTCTTGCTCGGCAAAGGTCGGACGCATAGACCCTGTCGGTATTTTAAACGGTTCGAACCACATTTGTCTGACGCATGTCGCAACAATAAGTGCCACGACGATGGCTAGAATAAACTCTCCTACATACCACAGAGTTGTTCGCTTCTGCTTGGCAAATTCTAATGCTTCCAACTCGCGAGCCAATTCGTCAGAGCGCTTGCGGTCTTTCTGCAGGCTAGCTTCGTCGAGATCAGACAAGAGTCCTTCAAGCCTGGTAAGTTGTCGCGTCTCTAACGTGCTTCCGTATTTTTCATACCACTTAATGCGTTCGCGTAAAATGTGACGTGATTTGCTTAGCGAATAAAGACTTCTATTCCAGAACATTATCTATCTCTAGGCTAGAGTGATGAAGGGAGAATCGTATCTCATACGAATCTTTAAGTCGAGCGCTGCTTATCTTTATTGTTTTCAATCTGCCTGGGGTTTGGTATATATCGCCCCTTATGCGAATTATCTTTTTGCTTTTTTGTCTGATCGCGCCGCTTTTTGCTGAAGCGTCGAGGAAACCTATACGCATTGCTATGGTGATGGATGGCCCATCACAGTCGCTAGAGAATATCCGCGACATTTTTCAGAAAGAAATCGCTGACTTGATGGACCGTGAACAACTCATTGAGTTCTCGGATCCCACACAATTTATGGGCGATTGGTCGGAGGCGCTTATTAGCAAAGAGGTCTCGCGAGCTCTGCGAAACCCACAAATCGATATTGTTGTCGCTGTAGGCCCTATTGCTTCTAACGATATAGGGCTGCGCAAGAACCTGCCAAAACCCTCTTTTGCTCCTTTTATTATTGATCATGCTTTGCAAGGCTTGCCTTTCCATGAAGGGGCCTCAGGCGTGCACAATCTGAACTACCTCACCTTTCCCACGGATGTTGAGCGCGATATTCAGATCTTCCAACAGCTAAAGCCTTTTCAACATCTAACTTTCCTCACCTCTGGATCGCTATCCGACGCTATCCCTGCCTTGAAAACAGCTCTGAAGATTATTACCAATAAGCTGGGGATTGATCTGCGCTTTGTGGGTGTAGCCAATTCGTCAAAAAAGGCTCTTGCAGCCATCCCTGATAACACCGAAGCCATCTACTTATTGCCATTGCTACAAATGTCGTTACAAGAGACTAAAGAGCTTATCGATGGCATAAACGAACGTAAAATCCCCTCTTTTACGCTCTCTGGCAGAACCTATGTCGAAGCTGGTGTTCTGGCAACAATGACCCCTGACTCCAATCTAACGCGTTTAGGCCGCCGCTTGGCGCTGAATATTCAACGGACGCTTTTTGGCGAAGAGCCCGGCAACCTGATCGTAGACGTGCCAACGAGCGAACAGCTTATCCTAAATATGGAGACAGCCTGCATTATTGATGCAGTACCCTCATGGGAACTGTTGCTAGATGCTGAGGTGGTGAAAGAGCGCGACATCGTACCAAAAGAGCCGATAGGCCTGCTGGAGGCTGTCGACGAAGCCTTGTGGGCCAATGCCTCCTTAATTGCTGCGCAAAATGCCGTCGCGTCGGGCTGTGAGGATGTGAACAAAGCCTTTGCTCCGCTACTTCCACAGGTAGAAGTAAAAACTTTTGGCAGAATTATCGATAAAGACCGTGCGATAAAAAGCCAGGGATGGGAGCCACAAAAAGCGCTGTACGGCGGAGCATCGGCTACGCAGGTTGTATACTCCAATCGTCTGCTGGGTGGCTATAGCATCGAGAAATCCAAACAGCTAGCGCGACGCGACCACTACGACTCCATTTATCTAGACACAGTTTTGGACGTCTCCATTTCCTACTTTAATTTGCTGCGAGCGAAGACGTTGCAGGATATTCAGCTGGCTAACCTGCGTCGGACACGTTCCAACTTGGTAACAGCCCGCCAACGCGTGGCTGTAGGCCAAGCACGTTCTAGCGAGGTTTTCCGTTGGGAGAGTGAAGTAGCCACCAATCGCACCAACGCCGTGCGTGCTGCCTATAATGTGCGTTCAGCACGCGTGAATCTTAATCAGATTCTGAATAGAGATCAGGCTTGCCCTATTTCGGTGGAAAAAGTTACAGCGAACGATTGCTTCTGGGTATTGAATGCCGATTGGTTCGAGCATAATATCGCCGACAGCAAAGGGCTAGAAGCCCTCAGTGATTTTTCGGTTCATGAAGGTTACAGGCTATCCCCCGCTATCCATGAGATGAAACACCTCATTTGCGCGCAAGCTACAGCTTTAGGCGTGGCAAACCGCGCTTTCTTTGCGCCCGATGTAGGGCTGTCGGCGGAGGTCCGTGATCGCTGGTATGAGGGCGGGAAAGGAACTAATGGTATCCTCTCTACCAATGGCAAAGACTGGGTACTAGCATTCTCCGTTAATTTCCCGCTATACACTGGCGGAGCTCGAGACGCGGACAAGCGCAAGGCCTTTGATGATCTGTTACGACTCTCATGCGAGCTAACAGCACTAGAGCAAAAAATTGAAGAGGCCGTTCGTATCAGCATTAATAATGCCTCGGCTTCCTACGCGGCAATTGGCCTATCGTTATCCTCTGCGACGGCAGCTGGCAAAAACCTTAGTCTGGTAACCGATGCCTATTCTAAAGGTGCCGCCACGATCATTGATTTACTAGATGCCCAGAACCAAGCGCTTATCGCCGAGCTTATTGCGGCGAATGCAGAATATGACTTTCTAATCGATTTAGTTCGCCTACAGCGTGCCATGGGCCGCTTTGACTTTCTGTCCAATGAAGTCGAACGCGCAGCCATTATGTGCCGACTGAGTGAATTTATAGAAGAACACCGAAAGGATTATCCATGCGTGTCAACTCCTTAAAAACTCTAACCTGTCTTTTGACCGTTGCTACCTGCGTTTCTTCATGCGGCGATTCGAAGACGCCAGATGAAGTTGTTCGGCCGGTTCGCACCGTGGCAGTGCAAATCAATGGTCCCGTCCAGCAACGCGTTTTTGGTGGTGTTTCTAAAGCTGGTGTGGAGTCACGATTAAGCTTTCGTGTTGCCGGCACAATCATTAGCAGACCAGTTAAGGTTGGGGATGTTGTAAAAAAAGGTACCTTAATCGCATCCCTGGATCCTCATGACTATGACCTGCAGGTAGAAGAGGCAGAGGCATCCGTTCTAAACGCTGAAGCTCAAGAGCGCCATGCCATCGCACAATATGACCGTGTCAGCAACCTCTATGAAACCGAAAGCGCTTCGCGCTCTGAATTAGATGCCGCGCGAGCCCAAGCAGAGTCTTCCAAAGCTACGCGAGAAGCTGTTCAGAAAAAGCTAGAACTGGCTAAAGCGCAGTTGGCCTACACCACCCTGAGAACAACCAAAGATGGCACCATCGCTGCTGTGGATATTGAAGAAGGTGAGAACGTTGCCGCTGGACAGCCAGTTGTTAGACTAAATGCTGGGGAATCCATGGAAGTGACTGTATCTATCCCAGAAAGCCTTATATCCAGCATTCGCGAAGATGATCTTGTTTCTGTTAGCTTCGACTCCAAGCCCGGACTCTTTTATCCGGCTGTGGTGACGGAGGTCGGAGTTTCCCGACAGCTAGCCCCTGCATATCCTGTAAAGGTGCAGTTGCTGCGCCACGTGCCTGATATGCGCTCAGGAATGAGTGCTGAAGTGCGCTTTAACTTTCCTACTGCCAAAAATGATCAAGGCATTGTTATCCCCCCTATGGCCGTGGCAGAACAAGATGGCAAACAGTACGTGTGGGTTGTATCGGGTATCTCGCAGGATGTTGGCCAGGTCGAGCGCCGATCGGTCGCTGTGAACAATATCAGCGGGGATGGCTTGGCTATCAAAGAGGGCTTGAGACCAGGTGACGTTGTGGTGACGGCAGGACAGCAGTTCCTGGTCGAAGGTCAGAAAGTGCGAGTCATGAAGTAATACAAGGACCAAAAGATGTTCGATCTGACACGCTTTTCCATAGAGAAACCGCGTATTACTCTCACATTCCTGGCACTGATTGTTCTCTTTGGGATCATGGCTTACCAAAAGCTACCCAAAGCCGAGGATCCCGGCTTTGTTGTGCGTATCGCCCGCGTTACGACCTATTTTCCCGGAGCTAGTCCCGAACGTATGGAGAACCTGGTCACCGACAAGATTGAAAAGGTTATTCAGGAGATTCCTGAGCTAGAATATGTTCGCAGCGAGTCTTATCCTGGCCTCTCAATGATCACAGTGAATATTCTTGAGCGCTATAAAGATATGCGGCCTATTTGGGACACGCTGCGCCGCAAGGTAGAAAAAGTTACGCGAGATCTGCCGGAAGGGATAATAGGCCCATTCGTCAACGACGAATTTGGCGATGTCTTCGGCACTATTCTTACAATCACCGGCGAAGGCTACTCACCACGAGAACTCAAAGATATTGCCGACGATGTACGCAACGAGCTTCTGCTTATCGATGAGGTCGCCAAGGTTGAAACTTATGGCGTTCAGGATGAGCGCATTTTCGTAGAGTTTCAGGATGCCAAACTCGCCAAAGTAGGCAGCTCTGCCTTGCAGCTAAGGCAGCTACTCGAGAGCCGCAATATCCTAACCCCTGGCGGTACTGTTTACGCTAACAATGAACGCATTATTTTGGAACCCTCCGGCAACTTCCAATCATTGGAGGAGCTGCAGAATACGGTAATACACGTTCCTGGACAACAGCAAGTAGCTTATCTTAAGGACCTCACCAATATCTCCAGGGGCTATGTCGACCCTCCGGAACGTATCATGCGTGCTAGCGGCGAGCGCAGCATTGGCCTGGCGATCTCACTGCGAGAAGGCGGTAATATCGGCATTATGGGAGCCAAGGTTTCTACGCTGATCAACAAAATGAAGCAGCAATATCCCGTTGGCGTTCAGTTCGATTATGCTATATTCCAACCTGTTGAGGTTGCTCGCAAAGTCAGCGAATTCAATCACAACTTGGTAGAGGCTCTGGTCATCGTTCTAGGCACTACGTTGGCGATTCTTGGAATACGCTCAGGACTAGTTGTCGCCAGCATTATCCCTATGACGATCTTTATGACGTTTGCCATTATGGGAGTCTTTGGCATCGGCATTAACCAGATTTCCTTGGCAGCTTTGATCATCTCTCTGGGTATCTTTGTTGACAATGCTATCGTGATCGCAGAATCGATCATGACCGAATACACGCATGAAAAGGGAATGTTGGAAACAGCGATCGAATCCACGCGTGAGCTGCGCCTGCCTATGCTAACCTCATCAGCAACCACTTCGGTAGCCTTTCTGCCAATTTTTTTGGCTAATTCGGCAGCTGGCGAATACACTGCCGCGCTATTCTCCATTGTAACGATCACTTTAGCCTCGTCCTGGATACTTTCTCTGACGGTTATTCCTTTACTCTGCGTGAAATTTCTAAAGGTAACGCCTAACGAACATCGCACCAGTGATTCTCCGGTATATCAGAAGTACCGCCACCTCTTGCTCAGCATGCTAAAGCGACAAAAACTCGTGCTTGCTAGCTTTTTAGTTATTTTTGTCGCGTCTCTAAGCCTGTTCCATTTTGTGCCCAAAGCCTTCTTCCCCTTTACCGATCGCGCTATGTTTACAGCCGAACTCGACCTACCTGTTGGGACTCGCATAGAAAGAACGGAAGAGGTTGTTAAAGGAATCGAAGGCTTTCTAGCCAAAAATAAAGTCAGCGCAGATTCGCAAAAGCCCGGCGTTACTAAATGGATCGCCTTTATCGGCGGGGTAGCCCCACGCTATATCCTAAACTTCAACCCAAAACCCATCTTGCCGGAAAGCGCCTTTCTAATGATCGCTACGCCATCTCCTAAGGATATCCCAGAGATGGAGAAACGCCTGCTAGCTTTCTGTGCTGAAAACTTCCCAGAGCTCCGCGTAACTCCCCGCCTAATAGCCTATGGTCCGCCGGTTGACTCCCCTGTCGCTATCCGAATCTCGGGCAAGGACAAGGAGAAGCTGCTGGCGATAGCGCGTGATGTATCGGCGCAGCTTGCAGCTACTCCTGGGGCCCAGAACATACGCGACGATTGGGTCGGTAGCAGTAAGAAGCTGATTGTCAAAGTTAACCAAGAAAGAGCACTTCGCGCCGGCGTCAGCAGCAGGGATATCGCTATATCACTGCAGACACGATTAAGCGGCTTCGAAACGACACAATATCGTGAAAACGACACGATTATCCCTGTGACGTTGCGCTCGGTAGCATCAGACCGTGACGATCTGGACCGTCTTGAAAGCTTAAATGTGTATTCTCAAGCAGGTAGTGTGTCTGTGCCACTAAAACAGGTAGCTGATCTTGAGCTCGTTTGGCAACCCAGTAAAATTCACCGACGTAATGGCATCAGGACCATTACCATTAAATCTGACCTAAAAGATGGTTATACTGCTACGCAAGTAGCCAACGCTATTCGCCCTTACCTTGATCAGCAAGAAAAACGCTGGCCAATTGGTTTCGGTTGGGAATTTGGTGGTGAAGTCGAAACATCCAAAAAGAGCAGCGTGTCTATCATCGAGAAGCTACCTATTGCCGGCTTACTTATGGCTTTGATCTTAATCATGCAGTTCAACTCCTTTGGCATTCCTGTGGTCATTTGTTCGACAATCGCTATGGGAGTCATCGGCGTGGCCGTTGGTTTGTTCGTCACAGGAGCTAACCTTGGCTTCATGGCCTTTCTGGGTATTGTGTCACTGTCTGGTATCGTTGTTAACCACGCGATTATTTTGCTGGACCGTATTGTAACCGAGCAGCATATCTTAGGAAAACCAGCGCAAGAAGCAATCATCACGGCATCTCAGCGACGAATGCGTCCTATTATGCTAACCACCATCACGGTAATTGGTGGTCTATTGCCTCTCTGGCTTGGCGGTGGAGACCTATTTAGGCCCATGGCAATATCAATTATCTTTGGTCTAACGATATGTACAGCATTAACGCTGGGCTTCTGTCCGGTTTTGTATGCCTTTATTTATCGTGTGAAATACGATCAGTATTCCGAAGAAGGCCAAAGGGACCTTAAACGCAAAGACGCAGAGGCGCAAAGAAGCTATTGAATGTTAAGGTTTTAAGCTGTTTGTAGCCTGAGAGTCTTGTTCTCAGCGCGGGAGCGCTGAGAACAAAATTCCTCTAGAGCTTTATTACCATACAGGTGGCATTGTCGACTTGAGAAAGATTGGGTTGCCTCCCCGAACGAGACGCATTTGCAATACACCTCGCATATGCCTTTTGTACGGCAAGCTTCACACATTCACCAGCAATACACGAAGGCGTTATGGAAGTTTTCACCACGCGGTTAACGTCATTAGGCGACATGTGACCACCTACGCCATCAGAATAACTTAAGAGGGTCATGTCCTTGAGCTCCTCTAACGGCAACATACGGTATAAAGGCCTGTGTACGACCCCAACAACAGGTTTGTCTCCTAAAACCCCTACCATTTCCAAGACTTGACCATTATGGTATACCCGTAGGTTTTTTCCGAAAGGAACAAGCATTCCACCACGTTGCATAGCTTTATGGAACAACTGCTTATCAATCATCTCTTTATTTTCGAAATTCTTGAGATAAATGTGCTGCGGAGGAAATAAGCTTTCTGTGTCTTTATCTGGGTGGCATAGCACTGTTGTGCAATCACCCAAACTAAATAGGTGCAGATACTCACCATCCTTAATCCCTAGCACAAACACCAAGCCGCTCGCATCAGTTACCGCTTCAGCCATTTCATCATTAAAATCTAAGATGGCTTTGGTCACCACATTATAAGTAGAGGCAGGATTTGTTTCTGATCGCGAGGCAAGCGCTGCCCTTATGCGCTTCTCCATATGAGCTAGAAAGTAAGTAAAACATTCCGATTTGCCATGTCCATCAGTGACCGCCCAAATATCACGGGAATAAAAGGCCCCATCCAGTTGCCCGGATCGCTTTCCAATGGAGCGTGCCAAGCCGACCGTTTCGCTTTGCTGAAACTCTTCGGGGGTGTCAAAGGACACCTCACACCGCCCCACCATTACACCGGCAGAGGGAGTACAATGCTCTGCATAGGCTTTTGTCTGGTCTGATAGTTTTTTGGCCTCGCTATCACTCGCTAAGACCTTCTCGTCAAAAATTCTGCACAAACGTCGGTGCCAACCATCTGTATCAAACGACTCAAATGAGACAAGAGCCATAGCTTCGCCGAAAACCGTTTGATAATTTCCGGGAAATCTTTCTAGTCGCGTGCCCAATGTATCTCGGAAATCAACGGGATAGGGTAGCTTCTGGCGAATGCATGAAATAAAGACTAGAGAAAGCAATTTGGGCAGATCGCGAGAGATTATCTTGCTATCTTCCAAGTCATCTGTGGCTACTAAAAGTTTCATAATACTTGGTGCCAGAGCTAAGGGGTCATAATTTCTTTCGTGCTGATAATGCATCCACTGATGCCTCAGGAGCTTTACCAGATCGCCCACCTTACCTTGTGCCCAATTAGGGTCTGACAAATACCAGTCGTTGAATTTTCGTGGCGATGGCAAGGAATACATGCTGGGATCGCATGACTCTACCTTGAATCCTTTAACTTTTGCCGTCTTGGGAATGTGCGCTTGCCATTCCGGAGGTATCCTATAAGCTTCTCGGCTCAGCCCTACGCGATATAAGTCGTTCATCTCAATTGCCCTCCAAGTTAGAAAATTCATCATGTGATATAATATAGCCTAAAAAAAACCAAGGAATTTGCAATGAATCGGTCGTTAATCCTCGCTTGGATGCTCCTTCAGAACAGCCTGGCTTTTGCATTAATGGTTGGGACAGGCGAGGTCGATATCACCCCTCCTTTAGGAACAACATCAGCAGGATATTACGACAGATCTTGTGGCATGACATCTAGCCATGATCCGCTGCTAGCCACCGCTATCGTCATCGAAACTAACGACACTTGTATCGCTCTTTGCGGCGTGGATAATCTAGGCTTTACCCACGACATGGTCGAGGCCATTAGAACATTGGTCTCTAGTCAGGCTGGTTTAGAAAAATGTGAGATCTTTGTCGGCTCGTCCCACACACATTCAGGCGGAGGAGCGTTCTTAAATATTCCTGTTGTAGGGAAGATGTTGGCGGGTGAGTACAATCCAACAATTACGCAAGACTACGTTGAAAAAACAGCTAAAGCCATTATTATGGCTTTTGATAGCCGACAAGAAGCGAAAATCGGTGTGGGCTATAGCAAGGGACCAGGCATACAGCTCTTCCGTAGCGCCTGGCCTAAAGATGTTACCCCAAGCAATGATCTGACAGTCGTTAAGATCACCACCAAAAATGACGAGCCACTAGCGGTGATATTTAACTATGCGATGCACCCGACGGTATTAAGAGCCTCGAACTTAGCCTTCAGCGCTGATATGATTGGTTACGCGCGTAATGCATTACGTGAGCTTTTAGGAGCCGATGTGCAGCCAGTATATTTCAATGGTGCTCAGGCGGAAATTGTTCCAAACTCTTGCAACAACACCTTTGATGAAGCCAAGCATCTTGGCGATGAGCTTGCACACTCGGTAAATGGTATCTGGAACGATATCCCAGTTAGAGAAGATGTAAACATACGTGTCCATCAAGATAGCTTTTCCTTTGTGCCTCAGGCTACTCCGCAAGGCTTTGTACTACCAATGGATAAGTACCACAGTGAAGTAAATGTAATCGTGGTGGATGATATCCATGCCTTTGCAACTATCCCTGGGGAACTAAGCATTTGTCTAGAGCAGTCGCTAAAACTAGCCGCAGCATCATTGGGGTATGCCCACCTGTCAGTTATTGGCCTCACAAATGACGCTCATGGTTATATCCTGACACGCGAAGCCTGGAGACACCCAACCTACGAGGCGTCTCTGTCTTTTGGTGGTGAATGCCACGGAGAAGCGATCTGTGAAAAGGTAATGGAATTGTTGAAGTAGAAATGGACTAAGTGGACGGAGTGGACGCGATCCACTTCGTCCATTAACAATCAAATTGTATTGGGCACGATCGTGACAGTTGCAATTTGTCGACATAGGTTTAGGTTATCCCAACCAGTCCATATTTCAACAATTTTGCCTGCGTTATCAAACCTAAACATGGCTATGCCATCAATGGTGATGGTATTACCAGTTGCAGGAATGCCTTCATACTCGCCGATGTGCGCAGCGTGCCATTTCCAGCAAACCACAACTCGATCGTCAAACCCTAGAATTTCCTTAATCTCGGTGTTTATTTCCTGAAATGCCGTTGCAAACGTAGCATCAAACTCTTTGACAGACTCAAGACCACTATGCTCCTGGCCATGAGGTCCGTGAACCTTGACGTCCTGTGCAATGGAATTCTCATAGTTGGCGACCGATTCCTCAGAAAGCGGAACCTCCCAAATGTTACGGATAAGACGAACATTGCTGTCCGTATCGGCCGAGGCAAATAGCGGCAAGCCAAGCAGCAGAATAAATAGGCTGTAAGCAACTTTCATCAAAAGCTCCTAAGTTGGATTTAACTCCATCCAAAATACCTGTATGCAAAAATAATTTTCAACTTAGAATAACGTCACGCTGGCGGGCTTCATGCCACTTTTTGTAGGCATTATTAGCGGTATAGAGTAGCGATGTAGCAAATAAGGTTATGGCCTGAACAAGGCTATCTGGATAGGCTTTACACAAAAACAGACCCGCATAACCAATAGCACGCAGACCCAAGTTGTTGCGCTCGGCATCCAGCTGAGTGTTAACATTTTCTTTGACTTGCTTCATTAATACCGTTGGGTCGAAGCGTCCTTGCAGCTTATTCAAAAGTGTTTCAAGGGTGTACTTATCCATAGACGCTCTGATCTTTACTGCCGTGACATCGTCACCGTTAGATCTCCGTGCCTTGCCAACCAATGCGGAAAAGATGTTTTGGAAGCGTCGAGAACTGTTCAAATCCTTTAACTCACAAGCCACAGACCGACGCAAGGCATAATACGAAACATCCATGGCTATAGCGACAAACAGAAAGGATATACCCCATGGGCGTGTAACGGTATAGATTGCCGTGGCGACTTCGGGTCTACTAGCCCAGCTTGCTAGCGCAGCTGCCAGCCCTGCGGTCATTAGTGCCATGTCGCTAATGGCATTCACGGTACAGACTGCAGTTAAGATGGCGATGTGCCATACCTTTAGCTTAAGAGCCAGCAGACTATCCCTTGCGGTCTTTATGGTAAAACTGACCTGCCAATCCAAATACAAAAAACCTACCACATTGAGAGCAACAAAAGCCGAACGCGTGACTCTGCTAGGCACTTGCGTAAATAGCTTTCCAGCCAGGAAAACCGCATTAGCGACGGTGCTAATAGTCATGGAGATAAGGTCCAAATGCTCGCGAATGGGCTTTAACAGAGCCATAAAAGGCTGATTAAGCTCTGTAGGGTGTGTCTTTGCTATCATAGGGGGAGAGATTAACAAATAACCCCTGATTTTAGCCAGCAGCATGCGGTTGTGCTTTTTTCCTTTTCTGTTATTGGCATGTTATGGTAACTATACTCACCCAACAACTGAGGATGCGCAAAATGGTCAAGGCGATAGTCAAGTATCAGGGTGATCTAATCTGCAATGTGGAGCATGGCCCATCTGGCTCTAAGATTCTAACAGATGCCCCAGTAGATAACATGGGCAAGGGATCGCAATTTTCCCCAACGGACCTTGTTGCTGCCGCCTTAGGTTCCTGTATTGCCACTACCATCGCCATATTGGCAAAGCGAAAGGGATGGGATGTCGAGGGCATGCATCTAGAGGTTGAGAAAATTATGTCTGATGATTCACCTCGTCGAATTCGATCGCTGCCAGTATTAGTGTGGATGCCTCAACGTTTGGATACTGAAAAACAAGCGATGGTTGAAAAGGCTGCGATGACCTGTCCGGTACATAAAAGCCTTCACCCCGACATTGAGTCTACAATAGTATTTAACTGGCCCGACTAGGCCGGAAGGTACTTTTTCAAGACACTTTCTAAAATAGCTAGCTCAATTGGTTTGGCGATATAGTCGTTCATCCCTGCTTCAATGCACTTTTCCTTGTCACCTACCATCGCATTGGCGGTTAACGCTACGATGGTAACGGGTTTCTTATCTTCCGTCTGTTCCCTTGTCCGGATAGTGCGGGTGACTTCGTACCCATCTTTTTCAGGCAACTGAATATCCATGAGGATAAGGTCGTAGCTCTTGGCATCAAATTTCTTGATTGCTTCGGCGCCATCCTCGGCGATATCCACGGTGCATTCCATAAGCTCTAGCATGTCTTGGACGATTTCCTGATTGATGAAATAATCCTCCACCAGAAGTATTTTTTTACCCGGAAACCTTGCACTTATCTTTTGCATAAAACCCTCTAAACCTTAGTGGTGGTGGTCGTCGCCAATACGCTTCGAATAGCCTGTAGCAGGTCATCGCCAAAAATAGGTTTGCTCATACACGCGGCATACCCACATTCCTCTACCTTTTGTTTACCTATGTCGTGCACCGATGACAAAAGGATTAATACCATATTTTTGCCTGCCTCAGTCTGTTTAATGGCTTTAGCTAACGCCAGGCCATCAATATCATCCAGCATGTAGTCAATCAATGCTAAGGTAGGCCTATCCCCATTATTTTTATGTTCTGCTAGATAGTCAAGGCATTCCTTTGCCCCAGAACAGGAGTGGTATTTTGCTCCCCACCAGTCCAGTAATCTCTCTAATACTTCACGATTAACCTTAAGATCATCAACTACAAGGACTTTTACTCCTTCTAAGCATCCCTTTACAATAGGCTCATTGCGCTTAGAATAAAGGAAAGGAAGCTCAACAGAAAACGTTGAACCTTTGCCCTCTACGCTCTCAAAAGATAGTGACCCGCCCAATAATTGAGCTAGCTGTTTCGAAATCGAAAGGCCTAGGCCTGACCCGCCATACTTGCGGGTGGTAGAAGTATCACCTTGATAGAACTTTTGAAACACGCCCGCTTGCTTATCTTGGGGAATGCCGATCCCAGTATCCGTTACAGACAACCTAACCACCTGTTGATCAGGCACCTTTGATACGCATTCCATCTTTAGTAAGATATGACCTTTATGGGTAAACTTCACCGAATTTCCCATAAGATTTGTGATGATTTGTCTAACTCGTGAGCCATCACCGCTAACATTGTGCTCTATGTTCTCGTCTATCTGGACCACTAGCTCTAGCCCTTTCTCCTCAATTCGACTGGCGAAGAGATGGGTTACATCTTTAATCAGGCTGATCAAGTTTATAGGGGCTATTTCGATGCGCATCTCCCCTGCCTCTATTTTTGATAGGTCAAGAATGTCATTGATTAGTTCTAGCAAAATTTTTCCCGACATCGAGATGCGGCCCAGATACTTTTTCTGCTGATCATTCAATTCTGTTTGCTCTAGTAGCGAGGCCATACCGATTACGCCATTGAGGGGTGTGCGAATTTCATGGCTCATATTAGCCAAAAAGGCGCTTTTAGCAATGTTAGCGTCTTCAGCTTTCGCTCGCGCCTGTTCTAATTCTTGGTTGATTTGCTCAATTTTCCCCATAGACTCTTGTAATTGCTGCTCTTGAAGAACGCGCTGTGTAATATCCGTGCTAATACCCGCTGTGGCATATACAGCACCTTTGTCAGTCTTTAAGGGCAATTTCACAGCCATGTAATAGTGTACACCGTCGAATTGAACCACCTGCTCTTCAAAAGTTAGCTCAGAGCCTTGTTCAATAACTAATTGGTCCCCATGAGAGTACTCTTCGGCGTAGGGCGAGCTAAAAAGCTCCGCGTCAGTTTTCCCTAATATCTCTGCTGCTTTCAAATCGTGGGCGATCTCGAAGGGACGGTTAACCATTATATAGCGTCCATCCAAACCCTTCAGGTAAATAACAGAGCTGGAGTTATTGATAATTGCTGTGATCAGATCGGCCTTCTTCCTCAGTTCGTCTTCCTGCTTATTTCGTTCGGTAACATCCCGAAAGACGATGACAGCACCTTCCACATTGGCATCTTTACCTAAAACAGAGCAGGTATAATGGATAGGAAATACAGTCCCATCCTTTCTTCGATACCATTCATCGGTAACCTCCACATGGGAGCCATTTACGAGGGAGGCTTGTGGTTCCCGCCCAAGGGGAGACTCTACCTCGATGTACTCACGTATTTTCGTTCCTAGCAGCTCCTTCTCGGTATATCCAAGCATGGATAAAGCGGCGCTATTGATAAAGGTTACTCTGCCTTGAATATCTAGACCGTAAATACCTTCTCCCATGCATGCCAGGATGAGTCGATTATGCTCATTCACCTTTTTGAGAGTTGCATAAGCCTTTTCCGACTCTTGCTGCCGTCTCCTGCCCATTTGTGCATAAAATAGAGTGATGACAGATAAAATGGTTAGTAAAGTTCCAAAAACTAAAATGGCCATTGGATGCGCCAAGATCGATCCGGTAGGGATACTGGCTTGTAGTTCTTTTTGGCCTATAAGTGCGCCTTCCCAAAACGCGAAGGAAGCAACAGCAGAAATTGCGATAGCCTGGACTGGATACCACCAATAGGGTTGCACGGTCTTGCCTTCTCCACGCCAAATGCTGCATAGAACGTAACCCAAACCAAGAAGGCCCAAGGTCAATAACGTGTGCAGGGGCACTCGTATGTACCAGCTAGAATTAGAGTAAGTAACCGAGGCAAAAAGATCGTCCACCGCCACAGCGGCACCAAGTGCCATGGCTAGGGAGCCTGCGAAATTCAATATGGAGCGTGAAGTAAAAGTCCCGCGTTGGTCATTATATGCAGCATAGTACCAAGCACTAAAGCCAAGAAACCCAAATCCTACCACTGAAGCAGCGTATAATCGTGGACTCTCATCCGGCGTTATATCCCAAAAAGGATCAAGGGCTAGTAATCCGGTGAACTCGAAGATCAGAGATAACGAAGAGAAGACGAAGGATACCAAACCTAAAAAGATAGCGACTGTCTTATTATGAAAAATCAGACCAAAAAGAGCGCCGCCAGACAAGACGATTAACAAAGCTATCACAACGGGCATCACAGTAGTCCCAATGACTGTTGCCAACGGTGTGAAGTTAAATACTAAGCGGCTAATCAGAACGAAGAGGCCCAAAAACATCGGCACGCCAGCCAAGAATAGAAGCACAGCGAGCTTTATCTTAGCCCCATTCATACACACCTCGTGTTAGATCTGAAAGCGGGACATTTTATAATGAGCGTCCACTAAGTCCACAAATATCGCCGCACTCTATATAGCCGTATTATTGACTACAAAGGTGTTATACGGCAATTGGCGAACGTAGCGCTCCAGGATAACGGCTGCCACCAGAAAGGTCACCACGCAGGAGAGAAAGTATCCATAGCCATAGAAAGGAAAACCTAACCACACCGACATACAAGTGAATAACCCGTTGGTTATCAGGAATGTTGTCGCGACAATGAGTCCACCACGGCGGTAATCGAAATAAGAGAGAAAAATACAGATAAAAAGGTGAAAAATATGAAAGGTGACACCCAAAACACCATAGCGGAACATGCCCAGACCCGCGAGGCTTAAACCCAGAGAAGTGAATATCTTAGGCGCCATAGCCAGAACGACCGTGCATATAAAGGCTTGGAGTAGAATTACTCCCCTACCAATGTCCATTAAGGCCACTTCTAATTTTGCATGATACTTTTGTATGGTTTTAAAACTTCGATGGCCCAGGACGCCACGGTAAAAACGCAGATAAACTTCAAAAAAATAAGTTTCCTGGTTCATCACAAACACTGCCATACTAGGAACGATTGTCAGATATGCCAGAAACATAGCACTGTCATAGTGCGGGTACATGATAAAGCCATCTGGAGAAGTCTCTCCCTGCGGAGACATCCACATAATCCACTTGTCGATCCATGCGCCACAGGAATATAGAAGTGCTGTGAGCGCTACGTCCCAGTATTTGGGCAAATAGCTGACAACTTTAAAGACATTTCTGAACTCTTTGGGATACTCTGAAAACACCTGCGCGATAATAGCGGCGATGATAAAGGCGAAACCCAAGCTAAACCCAAACAGCATGCCAGAAATATGGAAAGAATCCGCCAAAGCAACTGTAGAGAGTACCGAGATAGTTAGGCCTACCAGAAAAGATAGCGTGATGGTGAGATAGTTTTTTAGGGCTGACAAAAAAACCGATACTATGTTGGTCGTACTAACAACTAAGAAGTGCACGACAGCCATCGCCGATTCGGTCCATGTCAGCTTGGTATATCCAAAGTAAAACAACATGGCTACTGGCGTCAGAATAAGAAACATAATCGTCAGCGAGCCACCAATAAGCCCTGGAGCCATTCGCAGGTCACTACTGTAAACGCAATCAGCGAGGTACCTTGTGGTCAGTATCAAGATAGGGCTACAAAACACTGCCGAAAAGCAAAAGTTATACATGATGACATTGCGAAACTCCGCCACTTCGGTGACATACGTCACATGGCTAGTGAAAAGAAAAACAGTACCGAGGGCGATAATGGTCAATAGCCAAGGCCCAGAGCTCACCACCGCAGCGTGCAAATAGCCCTGCAAGCTTCCGGAAAGTGTTTCTTTTTGCGTCAAACGCCTTAAAACGAATCCAATACCAGCCATGCTATCCTAACCTATCCTATTTCTCGACTTAGCTTTTTAACCTCATAAACGCATTAAGTAGATAACGCTACCGTCGGCTGTAGTAGCCCCTCGTAAATCTCTTTATAAGCAGCGCCTTGAGCAGCAACTTGGTAATAAGCTTCCACCCTCTTTTTCATAGCAATGCAGCATTTGTCATAATAGGGTTTGTCGGTAAGCAGCTTGTAAACGGCATCAGCTACTTGCTCTGGATTCGACAGCGATACAATATCCCCCGCCTGCCCCAAAGGAGGATACTCATTGGCGCGGCCAAAAATCATCTCTCTACACGCACCTACATCGGTAGCGACAGAGGGGATGCCCACTGCCCCTGCTTCCAACATTACAAGTGGTTGTGCTTCGCTAATACTTGTCAGCACACCCACATCAATCTTGGGTAAGTAATCGGCAATCTTAACTTTTCCGGTAAAAGTGAGTATGTTATCGAGCCCAAGGTGCTTCGCAAGTAAAACGCACTCTTGGTAATAGGCAGGATCTTCATCCGTCGGACCCATGACATAGGCCTGGAGGTTTGGTATCTTTGCCTTTAAAATGCTGCAGGCATTGATGTAGGTCTTGATATCTTTAATAGGAACCACGCGACCAATAAGAGCTATGGTTGGCCTATCCTGAGGGATGCGTTCGATGACAGAGTAGCGTGGGTAGTCGATGCCATTGGGGATAATGAGCATTTTTTCCGGGTCAGCGCCATCCATGAGCTGCAGTTCCTGATTGCCCTCATATAACGTGATAATTTTGGTGCTACATTCATAGGCTAATTTAGAGTATCCGGCGAAGCTATCGATCCAATAATCCTTTAAATCGCGTTCATAGCGTGGCTTAGAGATACTCAAGTTACTGCCACGCGCATCATCCAACCAGCTTGCTGCTGTAATCTCGATACGTCGTTCATTGGTATAGATGCCGTGCTCGGTAATAATGGCGGGACGGCCAGTTTCCAAATGGGCACGAGTCAGATAAAGGCCCGCATAGCCAGTGCAAAGTGTGTGGTAAATGCGGCATTCGGGAAGGTCACCCAATAAAACTGAGTAAAAGCCCCCTAAGGTTCCTCGCCAGGTCCAAAAGTAATTAAGGAAACTGCTTTCAGACATCGTCTCCAGATACATGCGCACCAACATATTCCATGCGTCGGGAGACTCCAAAAGAACTTCTGCCCCCAATGGTACTCCTGGCCGCTTTAGAGCTTCCATAATCTTGCGCAAAACTTTCAGGCTAGCTCGGTGCTGCAGCGTTAAAAGTGGCAGTTCCAGTGAACGGAACAGGTCTTCGCTAGTTTTCTTGTCCAGCGACGGAACACCTGTGGGTAACTTCTGAAGTACTATATTTGTTAAACCAATGACATTAGAAGGTAGCTGATACTTCATCTCCCCCATACCCTTTGGGGGTAGCAAACACACAAGATGAAAGGTAAGATCGGGCTGTGAACGCAGAAGCTCATGCGTCCACGTAGATATGCCTCCTGCGACGTAAGGGTAGCTGCCTTCTAGAATAATGCAGACATCAGCAATTTGCCCTTCAGCCATAAAGCGCCCCCACTTTAACCGGCTCAATATGACCTCGAGACCATATCATCAGCAAGTCTTTGGTTTCTTCGCTCTCAAACTCCTCCTTAGCCATATCAGCCAGTCCCTTGCTAGCAAACTGGCGCAAATCGTCATAGCGTTTTAGGCGAAACAGAGCTTCGCCATAAAGATTCAGCACATCTAGCATCATTTCATGCGCGTTATCTATCCAAGGGCTCAGAACCGCAATCGTCGCCTCTGCATTGCTCTCCGCTAAGTAAAGACGAGCCAAGTGCGTAGCTATAAAAGCTGAAGAATGGGGACCGGAATTGATTTTCTCATAGGCGGTAATAGCTAGGTTGCGCATTCTAGCGGTACGCTCAGGCCCCATGATATGTGAGAGAGCAAAGGCATAAGCGTGGTTAGCAAAAGCCTCAATGGTATCGAAGTCATCTGGATGCTTCTCTAAGTCCGCTTCAACAATTTTAAAACGTGCGTGATACTTCTCCTCTAGCGCCACCATAGCGGTAGCGGCTAGCACGCGGACGCTATTGTTGCTATCCTGCAAACCGACACGTAGGACTTCTGTTAGCTCAGGGGAAAAGTAGCGCAGGCAAACGCTGATAACCGCACGCTTTTGCATCATGGATCCGTAAGCCATAACATCCATAAAGGGAATGGGTGTTGTATCGGCATCTACCCTGTCCAGTCCAGTGCGTAGGCGGTGCGACGCCTCGGCAATTGGGTGATCATCGAATTCCGGAAGTAACTCGTCCAGTAGCGCTTTGGGATCGATAAGGCGATGCGGAAATAAGCAGTAGATGATGGCGCTGAGAAGAGTAATAATCAGCCCAATAGGCCCTAAAAAGGTGGCAAAGATCGCTGCTAGCGCCCAGTAGCGTATATCGCGCTGCTTCCTTTTAAAATCCCACACAAAGGCATAAAGAGCTGCAAGGACAAGGACATGACCTAATAGCAGGGCGATAAAGGGAATAAGCCCTGCAAATGCAAGTGTCCACAACCATAGGTCTAGCACTGTTAGTGGGCACATCCAAAATAAAAAGGATCGAATAGATTCCTGGATGACGACTGACTTCAAAGCTGTTTCTGGAGATTGTGCGTCCATAAAGCCTTAATTTTTTTTAGCCACGATAACAGCGGGTTCTACAATCGCTTCGACTCTTTGTGTGATCTTAAGAGAACGCAAATATTCATTCTGTTCGACAGCACTAATGATTTGAAAAGCGAGTTCCGTCGCTGCTTCCTTGGATGTTTGTGGCATCAGCACTGCTAATTGCGTATTTCGTCGGCCGCCCTTAAACAGCTGGCCTGGCGCAATGAGAGGTTCGATCAGGCGAGCTAAGGCTTCCTCGTGGGCAAATTCAGCCTCTACGCCTGCCTCAATGCTAATAGCCGAAAGGGGCTGGGATGTTGCTTGCATAAGAATCTGCAAATAGCGGCGTTGCTCTTTAAAGAACGCCATGGAGTATACTCCTTCAGTTTCTGAAAAGAGAGTATTGCGCTCCAAAGCTCTAAAGCGCCGAGCATGTGCGTAGGCAATACCAACAATCTCACACAGCGCCTGAAAAGCTTCTAGCGTATTCACGTTAAGTTCTAGGAAGTCGACTTCTTCGACCTTGACCATACCAAGAAGCTGCTTCTTTTCGGGATCAAACAGGGGTCCGGCCAAAACGCCCTGTCCCTGCAGGATCTCTTCATCTTTGGGGTCAATAGCAACTACAAGTCGGCGCTGAACACCCACCGCTTGATAGAGGGGTGTCTCCGTGGAAATGCGGCGTTGATAGATGTCTGATTCGTTCCACCCATGCGAGGTAGCGATCTCAAAGCCATTTTGACCGAGGGCAAAAACAGAGAACTTTTTTGGGCTGAGTGCCAAGTAGAAGATTTTGTCCAAATCTAACAGGATTTGTGAAGGCGATACGGCTTGGAGATAGTGAAAGGTCTTGTAGATGGACGCGACGGTCTTTCTTTGGCTGGCCAGCAGGCGGTCTTGGTGCTCTTTAGTGGCCTTTAGCTTTTGGTAGGCATTGAAAACCACAGTCGCTTGTTCGGTAAGTTCATCCAATCTATCTGCCAGCTGGATCTTTTGCCCCTCCACGCGCAGACGCATTTCACCCAAAATAAAGGCGGCAACAAACCATAGAAAGGGCACCTTGGCAATGTGTAGTTGATAGTCAAAAAGTGTCTCATTGTAGACCTGCGGAGGCATATTACCCACATAAAGGGCTAAACTACACAGAAAGGCGGCAGCGATACCTTCAACCGTGCCATATTGCACCGCAATCAATAGAACAATGGCCCAGAAGGGATGTGGGGAAATGTTCATAAAGCGCTCGCCAGCGCCCCAATAGTAATCTCCAGCAATCAAAACAGCTAGTAAGGCCAAAGTCTCAACAATCGCCGAAAAACGCAGGCCCAAAAACTTACGCTTTTTTCGCTTTGCAACCAGATCTGGAATTTGCTCAACAGTCATTTAACTTGTTATCCTAAAAGGGTTGTCTTAGGTCAATGGAGAGGCTATCTATAGCGGAAGAGGAAGCTTCGGAACTAACACTGTGATAGTAGAACAATCTGGCCTGAAAGCAGCCTTTTTTGCCCCAGACTAGTCCAAAATTACCCATAATACCTCCATGGCTAGCTGCATAGTCATAGCCATAGCCAAGGGCACCCTCCATAAACCAGCATTCCGACCATTTTTTGGTAAAGAAAACATCCGCCGTATACATCTCGCGGTTGGAAAGCCCCAACGGTATATAGGTTGTGCCTGCTGCTGTTGTTTTCTCTAATTGCCACAACACATGTTCCTTATCGAGAGTATAGTTCAAACCCATTTCAGCATTCCGGCCCCACATTTTCACGAAGCAGTTGTGTGGGGATAGTCGGTAGAGCACTCCTGCCTGTAGTGTATAGGAGGTTGCGGCCTTTTGGTCTACTTCTAGATCAAACTGACTATAGGTTAAGGAGCCATAAAGCTCCGTGCGGGGATAAAGCTTCTGCGTTCGTGCTATTCCCGCATGGTGGCGAACACCGCGCTGGATGGTCGATGGTAATAGGTCCCAGCATGGCTCGCGATAGGCAGCCGCTACAACCGTCGTTCCGCAAGGATCTGGAATAGAGATTTTTAGGCCCGCGCCAATAACATCCTGACCCAATAGCATGGCAGCATCGAGAACACCTCCGCCGCATAGATCCTGCAAAATACCTACAACGCCGCGCTGTCGGTAGCCATCAAAGACTGTGACATCACCGGTACTAAAATGAATAAAATCGCGCAAGAAGACGTGGTCATTCTCCGCATGAACATAGAGTCGTCGGCACGGCCACACATAGTCTTCAATATGAAAGCGCTCTAGTTGCTCATGTTGGCCTAAGCTGGAACGTGTTTCCTCGTTCACCAGCACAAAGCCATCATGATCGTTGAACACAGCATCGCGCAGGTCACTAAGGATGGTTCGGTTTGGCTCAAGGTCGATGGCCCGATCAAGCCAGCATAACGTAGCGCGCCAATCACCGGCAGCTAACTCCAGATCAGCAGTAGTAACAGCTAAGGAGGCGTTACCAGGAAACACTTCCACATAATCGGCAGCTTCACATAAAGCCTGGGCAACTTCATTAGTAACTTTTAGCAGCTGCAGGCGAGCAATATGCAATGCGGCGATGGCATCCTCATTCTCCTCCCAGAGATCTGTATTTGAAGCTACTGCAAAGCCTTCCATGATCATTCTGCATGCTTCATCATAGCATTCGACGGTCATAAGAACTTGGGCAACCTCAGAATAGAGGGATATCTTGTCAGGATAGCTCTCAAGCAAATCATAATAGTGATCAAGAGCCACAGAATAATACTCAAGCTGATCATAGACCTGTGCGACAAGTACATTTTCCTCGAAGGTCAACTCCTCAAGAACGAGAAGATGATCTAGAGCTCTCCAAAAAAAACAATTGGCCTCGTCGTAACACTTATCGTACAAAAGGATTTCGCCATAAGTGTAGTAAACGCGAGGGTCGCCAGGATGCTGTGCTAGGAAGGATGTTAGGTAAAAGCGCGCAGAGCAGTAATCCCCTTTAGAAAAGGCGATAAGCCCTAGTTCTCGCAGAAGACCAAGGTTATCCGGCTCAAGTTCTAACGCACGCATGAAAAGGTTTTCCGCTCCATCAATGTAAGACGCATCCTGAGCTAACTTTGCCCACTCAACAAGGCGTTTTGGCGTAGTGGCTTCATCGGCAATGAATCCATCAATCATCTCCATCGCCTCTTCCTTTTGCTCCAACGCAAGCAAAGCGATAAAGTGAGCATCAGCAATGGCAGGAACGCTTAAGTCATCGATCGTGTCATGTTTCACGACATCTAGAACAAGGTTGTGGTGTTCGATATCAGTCAGATACTTTACCCAATTGGCTTCTTCAGAAACGGAACCGGTAAGCGCTTGCTCAGCCATCCAATGTGCTTGGGCGGGCTTAGGATGCGCACCCCAAATGCCCAATAACGCTTGCATATCACTGCTAGCAAAAGCTGCATTTAATGAAAGCCTGCGGAAGATTGGCTCAGCAAGTTCTTTAAGGTCCTCGTCTATCAGCGTGGATCCCAGATTACGTAGTTCGGTACGGCGCACGTTGGGATCTACAAGCTCGTGTTGTATCACCTCGGTCAGCTCAGTACGCAATTCAGGTCGTGTATTTTCCAGATAGGCTAGGGCTTCCACATATAGAATAGTCGTTTCAGGGCTAGAGTTAGACTTGAATAACCTCCTAAGAGTCTCCAAGCCTGTTTCATCACCAGAGATCACCTGAGCACTGGCGAGGAGTGCTTCGTTGACAGTGTTGGAATACATCTTGTAGAGTTTTTCAGCGGCTCGTAATGCTATTTCGCTATAGCGTCTCTTATAGGCCGCCTCATATACCCCGCGAAGAACATCGGCAGATATTTCGTGTGAGCTGCTTAGCCACTCCAGAACTTGTTGAGTATCCCCTTTTGCAGCCCGAAATAGCATCCAAGCCGCATCGACCTCTATAGGAGGAATCGCCAAAGTACGTTTTAATGGCTCAACTAGTTCTATGCCCATATCTTCCATATGGAAGCTCACCAACATCACGGCAAGGTGAAAGATTTCCCCAGGAGGAAAACCCTGCATGGTGTGGATGGAGTGCAAAGCACGTTGTGCCAAATCAGTTAGTCCGCGCACTTCAAGTAGCGGAGCCAAGGCTCCCTGGTCACGACCCGTCAGACGTGCATTTATTTGATTGTACTGTTCAGTAGCTTCTGCCTCAGAAATATCGCCAGCGCCCAATGCTAAAGCAAATAATAAAGCAGGGTACGACTGTAGATAGCTTTCTCCAAGCTGGCGTCGAAGCTGTTCCGCTAACGACGGTTCATCCATTTGGATGGCTCGCATGGCCACATCCATCAACTCGGACATGCCAACATGCTGCAAATCAACGGCGGAGAGCATCTGAACAATAAAATCCGCCGGCGCTATCTGTATCACTATAGGGATAGCCTTTTCAACGATGCGTGGAGTCAGCTTTTTTTGCTCATATAGTCTTGTGATTAGGTCAAAGCCAGCTTGTGTATCCCCTATCTGCTGCAGAAGCATGAAGCGCGTTTCAAAGGTTTGGTTGCTATTGCGCATTTTTGGGGGCAAAAGCTCTAGCAAAGCAAGACCCTGCTTGGGCATATGGTCGTCCGCGAATAACGAGATAATATTAAAAAATTCGTCATTCTTTTTCGACCCAGTGATGAAAGCACCGCCGATTTGCGCTGCGCCTTCTATGTTACCCCTTGCCGCAAAAACTCGGATGCCAAAGGTCGCTTGTTCGTAAGTCAATTGAGTTAGAGGAACATTCTGTACCATACGCCGCATGACATCTTCAGCTCTATCCAACCGCCCTTCCTTGGCATAAAAATATGCCAGGCGGAAATGCTCTTTGGTCGTTGCGCGGTAATGGTACACAAGGTCTTCTAAAACCTGCTGCTCATGCTCGTGATCAGATTCCAACTCGTATAAGCCAGCCAAATGCGCTAATATTGTTTGACTAGGCGCAATCTTATATTGTCGCTGCAGAATACGTGCTTCATCGCTATATCGGCTGGCTAACTTGTATTGGAGTGCGAGAAAGGCTAAAGCCTCAGGGTCGTTGGGATGATGGTCCACAAATTTCTCGACAAGCTCTGTGCTCTCAAGATCACGTCCATTTTCTTTCAACAGCTTCACCGTGGCGGCAATTAAAGGAAGTGTTGTCTCCCCTTGTTCCAGCTGATCTTGATATCGGCGCAACGCGGTTGAATACTGCCCTTCGTCTTCTAACATGAGTGACACTTGCTCATAGAAAGGGAAAATGATAACACTGGCAAGCACTCCGCCTAAGGCGACGAAGATAATGGCAAGTAAATACCAGTTTCGCTTCATAGAACCCTCTCTACCGTCACAGCTACAGGCTTTACTGTTGTCTGCTCAGCTAGAACTATTGTGAGCACATTGTTCTCTGCCTGCATCGATAGATTCGTGGTACGACCATCTGCAAAAGTTACCACGCCACGATAAGCGCCGTTTTTAGCAACCCTAAAACTAATCTCTCCCTTGCCGTACCCCGCACTTTTCCAAAAGATCTGGCTGTCTCCGCTAATGGCTAAATCCCACACAGGCCAGCGACTGTCTAACAAATAGGGTTTATGCTCGATCGGCTCTTCAAAATAGTTCTCGTGGTGTGTTGTTGCGATCGTAGGCCTATTGTCCTTGGGTTCAAGGAAGACATATAGACTGCCTTGAAAATGCATCTGACCTTGCACTCCCTTAGATTTCTCAAAGTCAACCTTCAGCCGCGTGGCATGATCAAAGCGTATAGTTTGCAAAGGGCCGCGATTTTCGACCGCCCATTCATTCTCGCCAAGCGGCGTGATCTCGGTAGAATAAAATCCCTCTGCAATTCGCGCATAGTTACTTGCAGTTATTGGTACGATCTTTTGGCTACGAATATAACTCAGGTTGCTGCGTAGCGCCTCCAAACTTGCTAAACGCTCCCCAGAATACATGTGGTAGTACAGATTCATCGGCTTCACACGCAGGGGCGTATTAGTAGCCTTAAAGGTTCTGGGCAACTTATTAAAGTTATAGTAGTGACTTGTCCATGAATGCGTGTACTCGTTCTCATTGCTATTGGGAGCGTAGATCTGTTGCTGTAGATCTATCTGGCGGCCTATAGGCCTCACCCAGCCATATGAAGGCATTTCCAGATCAAAGCGCGTGTTTCCACCATTAAGATTGGGGACTCCGGTGGCCTTTACAGCCTTAATAGCTGCAGCGTATGGCTCACAGTTACCTGACCAAGAGTAAAGAGCCACGGGCTTGTTGGGAGACAAGTGATTCACATAGTCCACAGCTCCCGAGGTCTCTGTAGTCAGATTGTAGGGAAAGTTAGCATAGGCCCGGGGAATCTCATACATTCCATTCAGGTCGCGCGCAGCATATTTGTAGTTAGCGTTACCCTCCTTTGTGAAGATATGCTTAAAGTACAAATTTAGCCGCGCTAGAATCCCTTTGGAAAGCCATCCACCGAAGGGATACATCTTAAGAAACGGGATCTCGGCATCGGGCTGGCCATACTCAAAGAACTCCCAATCAAAAGGATGGCTAAAGGTATGAACGGCCGTTTCAACATGATCTAAAGCTAAAATTTCCGCCAACCAGCGACGGGAATCTGGAAAACCTACCCACTCATAGTCTAAATCGGCACAGATAGGTCCCACAGTAGTTGGAAGATCACTCGACGGAACAAGAATTTCTCGATAAATAACCTCTGCACAAAGAGCTTTTTCAGTCTTGTACTTTTCAACTAACGAACGGCTGATCCAACCATCGCCATCAATATGGCTTAAGTACAGCCTACGACCCACCATAGTGGTAGTATCAGGCTTAGGGAAAGGATCGCCACCCATTGCAAGGTGGAAGTACAGAAAGGGATTTAAGAACCAGTGTCGATTGGAATCCGTGTCGGCATCCCAGTGTATGGCATAGTCAGCCGAACAAAATGCACCTTTAGGACCAGTCATTACGAGGATAGACTCAGAACTACGGTCGCCAATGACCTCTGCCTGCACATGTATTGTAATATCTTTGGAGATACCCTTTATCGTTCTAAAGCTAGGCAGAATACTTCTATAGGGCCACTCGAAATTCACCAATTTAGGTGTATTAACAGTTAGCTTGGCTTTGTAGGTGTTTGAGATATATGATCCATCGTCAAATAAGCCGATTTTTGCCCACAGCTTGTTAATTTCGTCAAGGCTCACGCTATCATCGTCTGGATAGAAGCCAGGATCTCCTAGAATTAACAAACGCTTTCCTTGGTCTGCGGCCTTCTGAGCCCACTCTATAAAGGGCTTGGGCTTATGGAGTGCAGTTCCGGGCCTAAACCAAATGATGACACCCGCAACATCGGCACGCTCAGTTAGGTCTGGAAGCCCTTTTTGCACGTCATAGTAATCTAAACGGTACCCTAGATGATTCAAAGGCATCTCGGCAAACTGATGTATGCAGGACTCCCTAACGTCTTTTTGCAGAGTGCTATCATAAACAGCTATCAGTGTTCTGGGAAAAGGATCAGCAGCAAATACGCTTGAAACAGATAGAAGGCATTGCAACGTAAGCAAAAATCGGATCATGGTTCCACCATCAATTTCTGCAGGTCGATCGTGGCAACATAAGGGTAATATCCCTGAGCACGCTGAAACTGATAGATCTCCTTAACCGTTTTGGTATCCGCTGGATCCCAATAATCTAACGTATAGATCTCCAATGATGGGTTGAGTTCTTGAAGTACCTTTACCTTTTGGTGGTAGGCTTCATACTCAGCCTTGGGAACCTTTTCATACTTCTTGGTAGTATGGTTGTACCGGCTATAGGTTGACTCGACTAATAGCATATTGATGTCTTGAACCACTTGTGGTGCAATTTCCAGCCCTCGATTCAACATAATAGGAATATGGGGGTAATTTAACCTAATACCCTTCACTAGCTTCACAGCAGCATCTTTCATGCCTTTGTACTTCGCTGGATCTAAACTTTCCTCGTATTCAGCATCGTCAATAGTATCCAGAAAAATGCCAGTAAAACGCTTGAAGAGAACCGAAGGTACCAGCTCCTCTATCACACGTGAGGCCCATCTAGGATCTCGTAAATCTACCATCCAACTCCCCGGCCAATTGGGATTTTCGACAGTTAGAATCCCCTCATCTTTGATTTCCTGGAAATAATGGTGATAATCTGCGACCTCACCAATACTGAGGTAGCCCAATGTTATCTTTTCTGCGGCAATAAAGGGTTGGATGCTCGGATGAACATCCCGATCGAATACAACAAGCTTGAAAGACCTAAAGTCCTCATACGAAGCATCATCATCGTAATAGACAGCCCAACGAACATCCTCTGCGTGAAGGTTTAAAGCTACTGCACACAATAAATATGCGATCCATCGCATGCTAAACCCCAAAAAATTCTTGAAATTGTTCATAATAAATAATAGAAGCCGGAAGTCAAGGGATGAATGTGCTGACAGACGATGAATACAACCTTTTACTCTTGAATCATGCCCCTTATCACAAGGATGTTAAGGTTGTCAGGCAGGGACTCCCCATTGTGCAACAACTCGACTTCGAACAGTTTTGCGGAATTCCCTATCTGAAACATATAGGATTCAAAAGCCGCCCACTGCTCGATCTAGTCATCGCGCAATGCCCGTGGACCTTTCGCTTTGGTTACCATGTGATCCACGAGGATTATCATTTCTACCGCGATCAGATCTGGAAAGGTACAGTGGCGGACATCACCATTGCCTGGATAGGATCCGGGCTAGGCTACGGCATCTACGCAAACCAAAACTTTGAGAAAGACACCTTTATAGGAACCTACACGGGTGTTGTCAGACATCTTGACCGCTCACGCCCCGACCATAATGTCTACTGCCTGCACTACCCAACGCGCTATTGGTCTTATGAGATGTTTATTATCGATGCCGAACTAGCAGGAAACGAGATGCGGTTTGCTAATCACTCCAAAAGCCCCAATATGAATCTGGAGTGTCTATGTTACAAGGGACTGCTCTTCTTCTTTCTAAGGGCCAACCAACCTATTTGTAAAGGGTCCGAACTAACCTTCGATTATGGCGAAGCCTTCTGGCGAGAGCGTGTGCAACTTCAAGTGTGCGAAGCTTGATCGAGGAATGGACCTTATGGACTCGATGGACCTTATGGACCTTATGGACGAAAAATGCGTCCATTAGGGTCCATCGCGGCCTTCAGAGCTATCAGAAAGCGTTATTCTCAGCGCGGAAGCGCTGAGCCTCATGATAGCAGCACCGTGTAAGGCCATACTTGTACCCACATCTTTTCCTTGACTTGCTGTTGTTCCCTCAAACCTTCGTTCTAATGCTGCCAAGCAGCAATTCTTATTTTAGCCCCTAGCCATACCCGAAGAATGAGGGTTGGCTAGGGGAAAGCATAATAAGGAGCTCGCGTTGCGGAGCACCGCCTCTAGTGAACTCAAACGATTCAATCCATATTTATTTGACGCGGTGGTGCCGCAACGCGAAATTCTCTCTACCATACCCATAGCCAACCCTCCTGTCGTCGGGTATGACTATGGGCTAAAATAAGACATGCTGCTTCGCAGCATCTTGCATCAGAAAAGGTCAAGAAAAAGATATGAGTACACGTGTGGTATTAGGCGCCCCGAAGGGGCAACGCAAAGACCAGTTCGGATCACTACCTTGCATATTCCTTATCGTATCTTAACATACGGAGTGTAGAATCTTTGGGTTAGCATCATTTTGCTAAGCAGTTCGCTCCAAAATAATGGTTAATGATCACTCCCGAGATGATCATTCCATTCGAAAATCTAACATGAGGAAGATACAGATAATGGCAGTTACTTCAGCTGGTAGCAGACCCGTAGGTCATGATACTTGGACGGCACAGACCACCAAAGAGATCGAGAAATTGACTCAGGCAGGTGGTGTGACAAACCACATTAACGCTGTGGGACAAGTTATTAAACTACAAGGGGGAGCTATCGGTGACACTGCTAGTTACTCTTGGGCAGCAGTTAAAGCTATTCCATCTTTAAATATGTCTCTCTTAGTTCAAAACGTTAAGTTGGCTCTTAAGCATGCTATTCAAGCAGGCCTAACACTTCCTGGCCTTATTGTGCCACGCCTTGTCCTTACGACTACACAGTTTCTAGATATTAAAGGCAAAGAGCTCCCAGCAGGTTGGCAAGATCAAGCTAAAGCCCTAGCGACACAAGTGCGTGAGCGCGGTGCGGAATATGCTAAAAAAGGTCTCGATCTTGCTAAGAAAGTTCAGGCTAATCCAAATGCTATGTTGGCGGTAAAAATCAGCGGGGGCTTGGCAGCTCTGGGGCTTGGTGGCCTAGTTTTAAACCGATTTATTGGCGGAAGCACAGCTACAAATGTTCCCGATATTGCTACTGGGTTGCCTTTTGCTAAAATCCTAGGTGGCTTAATAGCGCTGCCTCTTTTGGGTGCTGCCGGATGGAGTTTCAATAATTGGCGTCAGGACCGTGGTCTACTTGAAACATCTGACCGCTATGCTACACGCGTGCGGTACGAAACGATTGGTGATGCTACTGCGATTCAAACAAAACCAAATGGTACTTTGCAAAAGTGGCATATTGGATATGGCAGCAGCAAACAGACTATATTCAAAGAGAATGGACAATATAAAATTATCGACGAAGGTGCTTTAGTGCCCGGAGAGGTTTCTGAAGACGGTAAGAGGTTTGAGTTTACGAAGGCAGATGGTAGCGGAGATTCCGGACGAATTTATAAGAAGAAAGTTGATGCCAAGGATAAAGACGAGGTTAACAATCGTGCGCTCTATTCGATACCTAAATTGGCCTATCGTAAACATAAAAAGATTCTTGAAAAGATCATTATTGAGCAAGTCTGGTCTACGATTCAGGACCTTAGTAAGGCACGCCCCGTAGCGGACGATCGTTCCGATCAGGACATCATCGCTGAAATCTTACGTAGCCTCAATGATAAGTTGGATCTTGAGGCTAAGAAGCGTCTTCTGGGTCAATTCCGACAGGACAGAACTGGAATTCAAGAGCGTCTCAATGAAACTCTGAAGGCGATTCTTCCCATTTATAAGGACCTAGCGAAAGCGGATGCCAGTAAGAATTTTAGTAACGGGGATGTCATCGCTGAAATCGAATGTCGTCTGGCTGCTACTGCTCTGCAGGCGGATGCGATTATTGAACTTGCGATTCAGACTGCAATCGCCAAAAATCAGGATGCTTATGATGGATATAATAAAGCATTACGTGCATGTAACATAATTGGCGGTGAATTAAAACTAGAACTGAAAGAAGGGCTGCCTCTTTTGTTTACTACCGAAGGATGTTTCGATAATTTGCGTGCTGTCCCTGCTCAACGCTTAAAATTAACTATTGAAGTGAACGAAGAGGTTAAGCGTGAGAAAGCTCGATTGAACGCTCTAAAAGAGCCTGACCTTAATGAAATGCCCCCTCCTGGTAAAAAAATTAAGGTTAAGAAGGCTCAGAATAATAAAGTAAACGATGAAATCGCGGATCCTAACGATGAAATGCTGCTCGCTCAGCACCTCGCTAAGACACGGTATGCGGCCGTGGGTGATGCTACTGCGATTCACACATTAGCCGATGGTAGTTTGCAGAAATGGAGTTTTTATGATGATGACCTCAATGAACAAACTATACTCACCAAAGATGGACTATTAGTATTTATCTACGATGGTGCTTTTGTGACCGGTGAGGTGTCTAAAAACGGCAAGTATTTTAAATTTACGCATTCTGATGGAAGCACGGTTAAAACATATATTCTTAAGGGTGAAGTTGATGCCAAGAATAAAGACGAGGTTGACAATCGCGAGCTTCGTTCGGTAGCCCAG
Source organism: Chlamydiales bacterium (assembly GCA_030679955.1). GTDB lineage: Bacteria > Chlamydiota > Chlamydiia > Chlamydiales > JAJFMA01 > CAMFKD01. The sequence goes on from JAUXSF010000011.1 coordinate 140,827, forward strand.
TTGACCTATCGTAAACATAGAGACATCTTTCAGAATATCATCGATGTGCAAGTTAATGATACGATTTGTGACCTTCTTGCAGCACTCCTACTAGAAGTGGACGATCGTGATGATGATGTCATCATCGCTGAAATTCTAGGTCGTCTCAATGATAAGTTGGATCCTGACGCCAAGTCGAGATTTGGAGATAGTCAGAAATACAGGATTGATGGGGATAGAGTCCAAAAACGTCTCAATGATGCTCTGACGTCGATTCTTCGCATTCATGAGGAAGTTCTAATAGCGAAAACGGTCAGTAGTTCAGATGATGTGATCAATGGAATTCAAGAGCGTCTCAATACCGCGCTGAAATCTGCTCCGATTCGCGACCTTGCGGTTCAGACTGCAATTGCCAAGAACCCGAAGGTGAAGAATGATTATTACGAAGTGTTGAGTGGATACAACCAATTTCGCTCCGCATGGGGTGAAGAGCGAGAAGAAGCGATAGAAGGAAGTGACACGATTATCTAGTTATTTCCCGGGTGTAGGCACTAAGTGCCTGCATCTGGGATTCTTTTTCTTAGGCGCCCGATACGGCATTACACATAGTTAATTAGAAACAAAATAGTGAGATTCTTGGGAAAACCGGGGCAATAAGTCGGAACCCGGTTCAATAAAAACGATTAGATGATCATGCAAAGAGATGATCACTTCATTCAAAATTTAACATGAGGAAGATACAGATAATGGCAGTTACTTCAGCTGGTAGCAGACCCGTAGGTCATGATACTTGGACAGCTCAGACCACCAAAGAGATTGAGAAATTAACTCAGACTGGTGGTGTTACAAACCATGTTAAAGCTGTGGGACAAGTTATTAAACTACAGGGAGGAGTTATCGGTGACACTGCTAGTTACTCTTGGGCAGCAGTTAAAGCTGTTCCATCTTTAAATATGTCTCTTCTAGTTCAAAACGTTAAGTTAGCTCTTAAGCATGCTATTCAAGCAGGCCTAACACTTCCTGGCGTTATCGTGCCTCGTCTTGTCCTAACTACGACACAGTTTCTAGATATTAAAGGTAAAGAGCTCCCAGCACGTTGGCAGGCTCAAGCTAAAGCGCTAGCGACACAAGTACGTGAGCGCGGTGCGGAATATGCTAAAAAAGTTCAGGCTAACCCAAATGCTATGCTAGCTGTTAAAGTCGGCGCCGGCTTGGCAGCTTTGGGTTTTGGTGGCCTAGTTGTAAACCGCTTTATTGGCGGAAGCACACCTACCAATGTTCCCGATCTTGCTACTGGCTTGCCCCTTGCGAAGATCCTAGGTGGCTTAATTGCGCTGCCTCTTTTGTGTACTGCCGGATGGAGTTTCACTAATTGGCGTCAGGACCGTGGTCTCTTTGAAACGACAGGCCGCTATGCTGTACGCTCTCGGTACGAGGCTATTGGTGATGCTACTGCGATTCAAACACTACCTGATGGCACTTTGCAGAGATGGTTTATTAATAGTGTTAGCGATGATGAGGGCACTTATGATTTGGATAACGAGTCCACTATTTGCAAGAAGAATGGACAATTTGTACTTATCGACAAGGATGGGCTGGTGATCGGAAAAGTGTCCGAAGACGGTGTTTATTTTAGGTTTACGTATAATGGAAAAGAACTTAAATCACTAATTTGTAAGGAAACAGTTGATCCAAAGGATAAGGACGAGGTCAACAATCCTGCGCTCTATTCAATATCTCGCGTGGCCTATCGTGAACATAGAGAAATTCTCAAACAGATCATTTACGGGCAAGTCTGTTATACGATTGGTGACCTTAGTGCGGCACTTGTAGCGGACGATCGCCCCGATGATGTCATAATCGCTGAAATCTTATGTAGCCTCGATGATAAGTTGGATCCTAAGGCTAAGAAGCGTCTTCTAGGTCAATTCCGAAAGGACAGAACTGGAACCCAAGAGCGTCTCAATGTAACCCTGAAGGAGATTCTTACCATTCATAAGGAACTCCTGGCAGCAAAAGCAAATGGTAGTTCCGAGGATGTCATCGCTAAAATCGAAGATAGTCTGATGACCGCTTTGCAGGCTGATGCGATTATTGACCTTGCGGTTCAAACTGCAATCGCCAAAAACCAGGATGCGCATGATAAATATAAGAAAGGATTGCATGCATATAACATGTTCCGCGGTGCACTAGAACTAGAACTGAAAGAAGGGCTGCCTCTTTGGTTTACCGCCGAAGAATATTTCGATAGTTGGCGTTCTATCCCTGCTCAGCGCCTAAAATTAAGTAATGAAGTTGAAGCCGAAATTAAGGCAGAGAAAGCTCGATTGCAGGCTCGGGATGCAGCGGTTGGTAATACTACTGCGACTCAAACAGCTGATGGTACTTTGCAGAGGTGGTTTATTGTCGATAATAATGGCAATGAACAAACTATATTCACTAGCGATGGAGAATTTGCAGTTATCAACCAAGGTGCTTTTGTGATTGGAGAAGTCGCTGAAGACGGCCAGCATTTTGAGTTTATTCGAGCTGATGGAAGCGAGGTTAAAGCACCAATTCAGAAGGTTGAAGTTGATGAAGAAGATGAAGAAAAAGTTGACACTACTGAGCTTTTTTCGGTAGCTCAATTGGTCTATCGTCAAAGGAGAGACCTTATTCAGGATATCATTGATAGGCAAGTCGATGATACGATTCGTGACCTTCGTGCGGCACTTCCCGTACCAAATGGTCGTTCGGCTGAGGTCGTCCTCGCTGAATTCCTAGGTGGTCTTTATGATAACTTGGATCCTGAAGACCCCGAGTTGAATCTTCAGGCTAAGGAGAATCTTCTACGTCAATTACGTCAGGACGAGAGTGGAATCCAAGAACGTCTCAGTGTAACTTTGAATGCGATTCTTCTCATTCATCTGAAACTCCTACTAGCGAAAGTGAATGGTAGTCCCAAGGATGTCATCAATGGAATCCAAGAGAGTCTCAATACCGAGCTGGAATCTGCTCCAATTCGTGACTTTGCGGTTCAGACTGCAATTGCCAAGAACCCGAAGATTTTTAGTGATTATAGAGACATATTGCTTGGTTATAACGAATTTCGCTCTGCATGTGGTGAAGAGCCGAAAGAAGCGATAGCGTGATTCTCTAGTTAGTTGATTCCCAGGTGTGGGCACTAAGTGCCTGCATCTGGGATTGTCGCTAAGGCAGCGGCATTGCCAGATTTGCAATGCTCAGTTAACGACGAAAATACGTCCAGAAGGTCCATCGAGGCCTTCAGAGCTATCAGAAAGCGTTATTCTCAGCGCAGGAGCGCTGAACCTCCTCAAGGCATATTGTACCCACATCTTTTTCCTGACCTTGTGGTGCTAGAGATGCTGCTTCGCAGTATCCTCTAGTTCGGAAAAAGCAGCCGAGTTCTGAAGAGGCTGACAGGAAACTTAAATCTTTAAGTTTCAGTGGCATAAAATCCGAATTGTTGATAAAATTTCGTTTTTCATAAAGCCTCCTAGGTATGTTTTGGAGGCGTATAGCGGATAAAAAC
>JAUXSF010000040.1 GCA_030679955.1 Chlamydiales bacterium
ACTGGGTGACCTTATGTATGTCTAAGCAAAAAAGAAAAAGCAGGAAAACGAGCCTACAGGCTATTGAAGAATCTGATTTCTACTATCAAGAAGTGAGTTAGCCTGATGCGTATGCCTGCATATCCTGTAAAATCAAACTAGTGGTTGAGTAAGTCCCATTTGGAAGAGCATCCAAGTTTATTTTTGATGCTGTCAAAGTAGTGTTCGACAGTTTTCTTGGCCAAGCCCATGACGGCGCCAGTTTGCTGGGCAGACTTTCCCTGCTTGAATAAATCTAAGCAACGTTGTTCTTGTCGCGATAGACCTGTTACTGTTTTCAGAAAAGAGGTTACTTTCGGATCGTTGTTACAGAGTGGAACCAGAGAAGGCGTTAAAAACTTATCTTTGCCTATGGCGATCTGAGCATTAAATCCTTCCGCAGTCATCTTGCCGATGAGGTCTTCCGCTTCGCGTTTGAAGTAACGGCCAAATTTGTTCAGAAGATCCAACTGATCAATATATTGGTTCCACCGATTGTTTTCTAAACCTCCGCGGTTAGCGAAAACAAATGACTCCATCGAACTCTCATTAGCTTGCGTACTTAGTAAGAAATGATCGGCCTCAAAACGAGTGCGAAGAATCTGTTGAGCTTCTGCGTCTACGGTGCAGGGAAGAATGGCGTGCCCTGATCGAAATAATGCAGGATGAGCACAATAAGGATTATGCAAGTAATAATGCTGCTCAAAATAGTATTGAGTAAACTCTGGCTCGTTGGATAAGTAGCAAAATCGCCCATCTGCATCGATGTAGGAATAGGAAAATACCTCTACACCTAGGCAATCAATTAAGGGCTCACATATTTTTTTAATCGTGCGGTCGAAGATTACAGAATACTTTGACGCATTAGATAGATTTGTCATACCCATCAATAATACATCAATATTGATTTTATGGCTAGAAATGGACAAGCTAGCTAGTAGCTTGTCCACTAATACACATTAATTATTGATTAGCTTTTAGTTCGCGATATAGAACGACCTTGGCTTCTACAGCTTCTTTTAAAGCCGCAGGAAAAAGATCACTCGATATGGCCTGGCTCAAGCTACCAGGTTTGTGACCGACGCCAGTGCTGTGCCTAACAGGACCATTCCAAGCGTTTTCCGCTGGCATATTTCTAGTGGTCACACAGCGAAACTGATCGCCAACGCCAATCGTCCAATGTTTGATCATGTTTTGGCTGTATTCAAGTCCGCCAATATTTTCTACTAGGGCTTTGACTTTTTCTTCTTCAAAAATCCCTTCACCCTCAAAAACAGAATAAGGGCAGTCCTTGCGAACTCGCGCATCCTGAACGAAGGAATAAAGGTTTTCCCACGCAGCGCTAAACTCTTCAGAAACCAGAGTTAATGTTTGCTGACGAGCGAGCTGAAGGTCTTCGTCTGTGAGCACGTAAGCTTCTGGTTTGCCTAGACATCTGCAAAGGGTACTTTCATTAATTTTTCCCGATGATGCCGCGATAGTCGCTCGCAGATCTGTACCGTCCGCCATTAAGGCCAAAACATCTTTTGAACTTAGCGCATCACCCAATGGTGTCGCCCATTGATCATTGGTGTACCGAGTTAGCATAGAGAGCATATGTTGCCCTGGATCTCTAAATACAAACACGGTGTGGTTAGAAATACGAGCAAGTCGGCGCACATCATCAAGAGTAAGGGTCTGGCTAATGTCGTGGGTGACTAGTTTTACAGTGGCTTCAGAGTCACCTTCTTCCTGCATGCGCTGGAGGATAAAGGTACAGCCTGTTTGAAAGGCGTCCTCTAATTTTTGAGGGTTATCCAGAATAGTGTACTTGCGTTCCGGTTGCTGCATGGCAAAAACGGAAAAAGGTTCATTGATTTGCCCGGTAGCTCCCTGTGTCAGGATTAGTTCAACGGCAGTACCATGAGCTCTTGGCAAGGCAATGACGTTGGTCATTTGCAGCTTACCTGCGGCATGATCGTCTTGTAGTTTTTGATACGCTGATGTTGGGCCTATTGATTGTAGCATCTGAAATCTCCTTTGTTTGTCTCAGATCAACAACTATGCGATAGGTGCCCACTATCGAAATACGGGATAAAATCCCCTATTTAAGGATTCAACAGGATATGCAGGATCGATGCCTATCCTGTAACGTCCACTTTTTAAAATTTACGAGGTAAAATGCCGTACTATGTTAAAAGAGAGAATGACTGTCTTCAGGAAAGATTTAATAATAGGGTCGATATGCCATCCAGAATCCATAATTTTTGCAGTTATCTAGAGCTCGCGAGAATAATTTTACTGGCTCTTGTCCTCTGCCCCTTATTAATATTTGCGGAAGTGAATAACACCGAAAAAAAAGATTCCGTTAAAGCTACTGAATCTCCTCCTTTACCTCCAAAAGTGGATGTGAAACCGTTAGCACTCGACCATGAGATCAGTGATCGCCTGAAAAATATATTGAAGTCCACTGGCTGGTTTATTCGTCCAGAAGTCCATGTGAAAGATGGCGTAGTCTTCTTAGAAGGCGGAACAGGAAAAGATGAATATAAAAAATGGGCTAGCGACTTAGCTCGCAACACTCAAGACAGCGTAGCTGTCGTCAACCATATCCACGTTATGCCGCCATCTATCTACGAGGATTTTGATCCAGTTATCGATGGATTGATGGAGCAATGGCGCGCCTTTCTGCGCACGATCCCTTCAATTATCTTCGGCTTGCTGATTCTTGTCCTAACCTGGATTTCTGTGAAAATCATCACCCTGCTAGCTGGCTGGATGCTGCAAAAAAGACTAAAAAATCCCCTACTCCAACGTGTCATTTGCTGGGCAATAGGCTTGGCTGTATGCGTCGTCGGGTTATACACTGTCTTTCACTTAATGGGACTTACTGACATCGCCTTAACAGTCATCGGCGGTACTGGCTTGCTGGGTATTATCTTAGGTATAGCTTTCAAAGATATCACAGAAAACCTATTGGCTAGCATCTTCCTAAGCGTCAATAACCCTTTCAATGGCGGAGATTTAATTGAAATTGATGGCATCACAGGCTACGTTAAAAGCCTTAATGTTAGAAGCACAGTGCTCGTTACACTAGACGGCAACTACGTTCAAATACCAAATTCGAAAGTTTACAAAAATAATATCTGCAATTACACGGTCAACTCTAATCGAAGAGAAGACTTTACCATAGAGTTGGCCTACACATGCCCGATTGCGGATGCTCAAGATACTGCTATGGATGTTTTAATGAATCACCCGGTTATTTTGAAAAATCCCGAACCATGGGTTTTGGTGGAAAGCATCGTAAAGGCTACCATTTTATTACGAATCTACTTTTGGTTAGATGCTGAAAAGCATAGTAGATTAAAGGTTAAATCATCCGTCATCAGACTGGTCAAGCAAGCATTTCAGGCAAAGGGATTATCGATGGCCAACGAGCAAAGAGAACGCATTTTCCCTGAAGGACTTACTGTTCGTATGATTTCGGAATCTGAAGACATTAAAGCCTCAGCTAAAAAGCCAGCCAAAACCTCTAAAAAGGAAGGGCTCGTTGCAACGACTTCCGAGGGAGCTCTGAATTCTGATGCCGAAGAAATTAAAGAACAGGCCCTTGAATCTCGAATTCCCGAAGATGAAAAGAACCTACTAAAGAACTCAAGTAGCAACTAGTGATTGAGCAAGTAACACTTGGATATCTCCTTGTTTTATTTCATCCCGCAATTATGCCGTGTGACACACCTTTTTCTCTACAATGGTTTGAAGTACAAAGATCTAAAATTCTGCCCATCCTGTTAAGTCCATTTAATCTAATCGGGTATGGATAATGGGAAGGTCTTGAGATCACTCGCTACAGCGGCACTTAGAAAAGACTCGGTCCAGCGCCAGATATCATTTCGACTTACTTGACGTCGCATACGCCTCATGCGCAGCTTGCGCTCTTCAGGCGACATAGTAAGTGCTTGATGTAAAGCTTTTGCCATACCAATAACATCATAGGGATGAATAGGCACAGCGCCATTCTGCATCTGACTGGCAGCTCCAGCGAATTCACTGAGAAGGAGCACGCCATTTTCATCGATGTTACTAGCCACATATTCTTTGCAGACAAGGTTCATCCCATCTTTAACGGGTGTGATAAATCCCACCTCGCATGTTCGGTAGTGGGCTAGCAGCTCGGCACGTGGTAGAGAACGAAAAGCATAATGAATAGGAACCCACCCCTCTTTGGTAAATTGGCTGTTGATTTTACCGACTAGCTTGTCGATTGTATTCTTTAGTTCTTGATATTTGGGGACCACCTCTCTACTAGGAATTACAGCCTGAATGAAGCAAACTTTCTTATGGAACTCCGGGTAAGCTTCCAAAAAAGAACGAATGGCCTCCAGGCGATAAGGTATCCCCTTAGTATAATCCAAGCGATCGATGCTTAAGATAAGCTGCAGATTAGGGAATTGCTCGTGCAGCAGCCAAGCTGCTTTTTCAACCTCTTCAGAGGCCGCTTGGTCAGAAAATTCTTTGAAATCGATGCTAATGGGAAATGCTCCAACTCGAACCTCACCAAAATCGGTTGAGCAGACATGCATAGCACCCGCCACCTTGACAACAACATCTTTGCGCAACATGCGAACGCATTGGATGAAGTTCCTTTTATCGCGGTTCGTTTGAAAACCGATTAGGTCATACCGAAGGAGGGCATTAAGCAGCTCTGTACGCCACGGCAGCTTTAAGAAAATATCCAGTGGAGGAAAAGGTATATGAAGAAAAAATCCTATTTTTGAATCCACTCCAAGCTGTCGAAGTTCCTTTCCGGCTAACATCAAATGGTAGTCATGAACCCAGATAAAATCGCCGGGCTTTCGGAAGCGACTAATTTCTTCCGCAAACCGCGCATTAACACGTTGATAAGCGTTCCAATAAGAGGGCACAAAATTGCACAAAGATTGTAAGTCATGAAATAGCGGCCACACGATCTCATTGGCAAAGCCGTGGTAGTATTGGTCTACTTCATCTTCAGAAATAAATACTGGAGCATACTCAAAACCACTCTCTTGACTAGCCAGATCTACTGCCTCTAGAACCTTTTCCTGCGATGCTTTGACAGTTCCTGGCCAACCTACCCAAAGCCCACCGCGATCTTTTAATACCGGAGCCAACGCTGTGACCAGGCCCCCAGAACCGCCATGCACCTCCACATCACCATTCTTGGCCTCCATTTCAAAAGGCAGACGGTTCGACGCAATGATAATGCGCTGAGAGCTTAAAGGCTCGCTCATTTACTCCCCCCAATACAGTCGATCCAGCGATCGAGAAAAGCAATTACATCCTCGGGTGGGTTTAAAATAAGGTCGGCAGCAGTCGCACGAGGTTCACGCCTGACCAATGCTTTTAGACCGCGCTTACCCATCGCTTTAAAGGCATCTTCGTCGGTATAGTCATCACCTAAATAGGCCGCAGGAACGCCTTCTGGATAGTCCCGCAAGACGGTATCGACGACGACTCCCTTGTGAATATTCTCAGGACGTAATTCCAGGCCATTGTCGAAATCCGCGACAACCAATTCGTGCGCGGCAGCCAAAGGCTCCCAAAGCTCACGAACTGTTTTGGCGATATTCTGCTGTGTGGGTATGGGTTCGCCACGCCAATGAACAGCGATGGAGTAGGGCTTACTTTCATGGCGCACTGTTGGTAGCGTCGCTAGCAAAATGACCAGCCCCTGCTTCAACCCCTTTTCCTGTTTTTCTGAAAGATCTTGGGTACGCTTGTTATCGTTAACAAGCCTTTCAGCGCCGTGACATCCCCATAACTCGGGTACCGTATTCAGCCGCATAAACGTGCGCAGGTTATCCACAGGTCGCCCGCTTACAACAATCAAACGTGTTCCGGTTTCTTGAATCAAACGATCCAGCCTGGGGGCTATGCCAGGGTACATATCAACCTGTTGAGGATCAGCATGAAATGGTGCGAGAGTGCCATCAAAATCTAAAAATAGCACCGCTGCATTGGAGTCGCCTAATTGATCAAAAAACTGGCTGATAACAGCACCTCCTTTTGATAACTCCATAGTTCAGATCAACCTCGGACCTTTAGGAAGTTCAATACGATCAGCTCCTGGATACTGCAAGGAGTAAAATAGACTTAAGTAATCTCGCAGATGCCTTGTAATCAGAAACTTTTCACGAACATATTGTCGTCCTCGCTCGCCCATTAGGCGTGCCTCGCTGTTTCGTTGTAACAAATAACGAATACGGTATGCCGCGCCCTCCGGAGTATGCACCAAAAAGCCTGTCTGCCAGTTGATGACCTGCAGGCGTATTCCGCCTACTGATCCACCGATAACAGGCTTACTCTTCCACAGAGCTTCCGTTACCGTTAGCCCAAAGCCCTCTTTAACGGACTTCTGTAATACGATATCAGCAGCACTTTGCAGGGCATTGATGGTGCGGTGCGCATCACCAGGCAGCGCCAAAATATGAATATCAGGGTCCTCTGCTGCGGCCGTGCGGACCTCTTGCAGCACAATATCCCCTTCCGGGTCATCTTTGGCATCTCCTCCTGCTAAAACCAGCTGTATCGAGGAGTTATATTTCTTGACCATCCGGTATGCTTCGATCACGCCAACAGGATCTTTGAAGCGGTCAAAACGAGACACCTGCAAAATTAATGGTCTATTGGGATCCAGCCCAAACATTTCATGCACTTGATTGATCTCTTTCGCCTCCAGCTCGATATTTTTCTCACTAAGTGGGTCAATACTCGGAGGAATGATGAAAATAGGTTTGGGTGATGGATGTGCAAACTGCGCTAAAGAGTAGATGGATGCGTCGAACAGTTGAATGTATTGATCCAAAAACTTCCAGACAGGTCTAAAAGGTCTGCTAGCATCCACATGACAGCGCCATATCCACTTACCTTTGCGATCAGGTATATCTTTGATCATAGCGATAGGCTGTGGGTCGTGTATGACAACAATTTGAGATTCAGTAAGCACATCTCGCAAGGTTTCAGCATTGGATTTATTGACATCCTGAAACAACTTCAACTGCGCAGGGGTGATTACTGGGCGATCGCCCTGTATGCCGTTGTGAAAGCTCTTGGTCACAGCATAAAACTCGTTTGGCGCTTGAATCACTTCCCATCTGGTATCAATGCCTAGAGCCCTTGTTAGTGGCACCATGGTGTTTAAGATTTCGGCGACGCCACCGCCGGAAGCGGTAGAGTTAACATGACAAATCGTCATGTTTTTTAATGGTTCAGCAAGTTGGTAGAGTTGATCAACAACCTCCTGCCCAACGATCTGCTCGTAATCTTCTAGTGTGCGCAGAAAGGCTCCATTCATCTGCTACCTCCATTCACTTCATGAGGAATGAAATAGTTGAATACAACTTCGCACAATTTGCGTTGTAGATCCGTCAGCGAGAGGAAATAGGGGTCTATTGTTGACAGCATTCCAACCAAATCTTTGTATTCATCATAGTCCTTCAGCCATGTGCTGACATCGTCGCGGCGCTCATCCGTGCGGCGGCGCGCATCGATAAAATGGTAAAAGACAGAACTTCTCCGCATCGCCGGCATAATCTTCACCAGATCCTTGGGTTCAGCTATCTGGTGGCGTGTATCAAAGATTATTGTCTTGGAATCACCAAAGTAAAAAGGCTTATCTGCTCGCGTAGTGGATAAGATGTCACGCTCGTCCAGGCGATTCTCAATCATTTCCAAAAGCTCAACACGCAGCTCTTCGAAATTACGGTAGTCCCCTGGATCCAACGTTTCAATGCGTTCGGCTAGCACATCGTCGTGCAAAGAGTCATATACCCAAAAAGAAAAGTCGTTGCGATAGTCTGGATGCTCGAAAGACGTGGTTAGACGTCTGCCCCAAAAGTGGAAATAGAGTGACCCGAGGGGAGTATTTGTTAATCGATCTCTGAATTCCGTAAGTGTCAGAGCTTTTATGCCCGTAGCAAGGGTGGCGATTGTACAATCTTTAACCAAAAAAATAGCAGGAGCGACCATAAGGACCTCCGCGTACAGTTTTGCCTCTAAGCTTTGTTGTACCAAAAACGAACTTTACAGGATAGGCAGGATCGCTGCACGGCAGGATAGGCAGGATGGCAATTGATTTTTAGCCACTTACTAAAGCTGATACCATGAATCGGCACGACGATTTAGGAACGATGCTGGATATAACTCTAGACCAGGGAGGAATGGAGGTTCACCCTCACCAAAACAGGCAAAAGCGGTCCCACTGCCAGACATGACGACATCGATGAACCCGGAACGTCTAAGGTTTTCCTTAAGTGCTTCGAGATCTGGCATAATATCAAACGCGGCAACTTCTAAGTCATTAAAGAGCATAGGTTTACCACCAAGCCAGGCCTTAAGACTGACCTTAGGATCTCTCTTAGGTAATGCATCGACATTCACTCTTCGAAAGACATCTGCTGTCGGCAGGCCTTCTGGGGGCTTGACAATCCATAGCTTTTGCTTTGGAAGTGGTGTCAAATGCTCTAAAACCTCGCCACGACCTGTGCAGTAAGCGGAGCCTTGCGATAAGAAAAACGGCACATCCGAACCAAGTTCAAGAGCATAGGCCATTAGCTGCGGCATGGTGACTGGTCTACCGTGCAGATCATTCAATGCCCAGAGTGTAGTAGCGGCGTTGCTGCTGCCACCACCAAGCCCTGCTTGAACTGGAATGCGCTTATCTAAGTGAATATTGACGTGTGTTGGAATGCCGGTACGAGCTGAAAACAGCTCGACCGCTTTGACGATAAGGTTAGAGCGATCTAAGGGGACTGTTGTCGTATTACATGTGATGACATTGGCGTCGCTAAGACGTATGTGCAAAACATCGACAAGGTCAATCGCTTGGAAAAGTGATGCAAGGTTATGATAGCCGTCATTGCGGCGCTCAGTAACGCGAAGAAAGAGGTTAACTTTAGCCGGAGAGACTAATGTCAACCCCTGTCTTTGCATCATTTTCAAACTCCCAAACTAGGTTATTCTTCAGTTGCTTCTGGTTTGCTTTCAGCAGCGGCTGCAGCTGCAGCGGCGGCGGCGGCTTCAGTAGCCTCTTGTTCCCTAGTCTTAGGAGGCTCGATACGTCCGTCTTCAGTCTGCACCTTAACGGTGACAGTTGTCTCAACATCTTCTTTTAAGCGCAAGGTCACCTTGTAGATGCCCAATTGCTTAATAGGAGCTTTGAGCTGAACGGCTTTCTTCTCGAGTTCAACTTTTGCTTCGTCGGCCAATAGCTTCACAATATCATGAACAGATACTGAGCCGTACATGTGCCCTTCAGGATCCACCTTAACGATGGTTGTGAGGGTAATTTCTTTCAACTGATCCGCTTGCTGTTCAGCTTCCTTGCGATCTTCAGCGGCGCGTACAGCGCGCTGTTCTTGCAAGCGAACTTGCATACGCAAGGTGCGCCTATCAGCCACGTGAGCAAAGCCACGAGGGATCAGGTAATTACGTGCGAAACCAGGCTTTACGCTGACTACGTCACCGCTACGGCCTAGATCTTCCACGTCTTGAATCAATAATAACTTTGTAGCCATATCAGTATCCCCGATCTTATTACTTTCTATACATCAGCTACAAAGGGTAGCAACGCCATGTGGCGAGCACGCTTGATAGCTTGGGACAGAAATCTCTGGTGATGCGCCGAGACTCCAGTGATACGCCGCGGGAGAATCTTGCCCCGATCGGTGATAAACTTCAACAGCGTATTGATATCTTTGTAGTCGATTTCTTTAGGCTTTATGCCCGCAGTGGTAAAAGGGCAGTTCTTGCGTCTTTTAGCACGGTCAGGACTTGCACGCCTTGGCTTTTGCTTCATCATCGGCCTACTCTCCTTACTGTTCCGCTAAAGCTTTGAATTCGATCTTCTCACATACCTTGTCGGCACAGAGTGTAACGAAACGAACCAAATCTTCGTTTAGGTGATAGTCTTTCCATAGGTCTGAAATAGCCTCTGGAGTTACTTCGAAGTAAATCAAGTAGTAATGACCTTCTCGATGTCCTTCTATGTCGTAGGCAAGTCTGCGTCGGCCCTGATCGTGAACCTTTAGAACCTTGCCGCCATGCTCAATGATGCCGTTTTGAATTTTGTCAAAAGCCTTTTGGCGAGCATCATCACTGAGCGTAGAGCTAATTATGTACATCCCCTCATAGAGGTTATGTGTCTTGCTGTTTTGACTCATGCTCATTCTCCTGCGCACTTTGGGTGCGCTGTATGATTAACTTTTCTTCTTGTGCCTTCTTTCGAGCGTTGACGCGGTTCATTACAGTGTGTAAATCGCTGCGGAACAACTCCTCAATTACGTCGACACCTTGTTTGATAAAGGTTCCAAGCTGCCCTTGCTCTTCGCTTGAAAACTCTGACAACACATAGTCTGCCAGGTCTCCATGCTCACGGTCGCTGATACCCATCCTAAGCCTTTTATATCCCGGAGATCCGAGACAGGCTGTGATGCTTTTTAGGCCGTTATGGCCACCGGCACCGCCACCAGGACGCAGTCTCACTACACCAAACTCGAGGTCCACATCATCGTGAACAACTAAAAGGTGTACTGTCGACAGCTTGTAATAAGCCAGATATCGCTGTATGGCACGCCCACTTTCATTCATGTAGGTCGTGGGCATTAGCAAATGCACGTTGGTGTCTGCCACACTGCCTTTGCCAGCGATCCCCGGCCAGCGTGAGTCCTCTTTCAAGGCCCATTGTCTGCACTTGGCTAACTCCTGAACAACCATGAAGCCGATGTTGTGGCGAGTACGTTCGTACTTGCGCCCTGGGTTCCCCAGGCCAACGATCACCCATGCTTTGTTGTCATTCGCTTCTTCCAAGTCTCACGCTTTCCTTCATCTATTCAGCCCTAACGCTTCGCAATAACCACAGCTACTTCCTTCAGATCCGCCAATGCGCGTACACCTTCAGGTAATGTTAGGTCACGCAGGCGCTTGGTCTGCTTCAACTCAAGGTTGGTCACGTTTAGTTCAAAGGCTGCTGGAATCTTTTCAGGCAAACAGCGGACTTTGACGTTACGAATGACTTGTCTTAAAACGCCGCCCTGGTTGATACCAACGCATTCGTTTACACCTGTACACTCGATAGGCACCTTCACATTGATTTCTTCATTCGCATGAATCTCTTGGAAATCAAGGTGGATGACGTTGTAATTGATGATGTTATATTGAACATCTTTAATAAGAGCACGGCGCTTTGCACCTTTCTCGTCCACCAAAGTGAACTGAACGGTAGGCAGGCGACCACGCTTTAGCTTGGCCAGGAAGTTAGTGAAAACAGGTGCTTCGATGCAGATGTTTTCACCAGGCTTGCCCTGGCTATAAATAACCGCAGGAATAAGACCAGTCAAGCGCGCACTTCTGGCCTGACTTTTCTTTTCCGCTGGTCGCGAGAACATTTTAAGTTCCATGTATCCCCCTAAACAAGGATAAGGTTAACCAAATGAGTAATACAGCTCAAAAAAACTAGCTGAACTACGATATGCAATAATAAACGGAGGAGATGGACTTCGCCGTAACAATACATTGTATTGCTTGGCCGAAAAGACTTGCCACAGAGGTGGTTTGCACCTTGCTGCATTGAGCAGCTTTTTCATTGAGAGGAACCGTGTCACTCACAATAAGTGCTTCGATCGGACTGGCCTCGATCTTTTCGATCGAATCACCCACAAACAGCCCGTGGGTAACAGCCGCAAAAATCCGTCGAGCACCCTTCTCTTGGCAAGCTTTCGCTGCTGATACCAATGTGCCTGCTGTAGAGCACATGTCATCAGCGAGAAGGACATCTTTCCCATTCACATCACCAATCACAGTGGTGGCGCGGACCTTAAAGGCGTCGATACGCTCCTTGTCCACAATAACCATACCCACTTTAAGCTCATTGGCGTAGGCGCGTACTAGTTTAACACTTCCAACATCTGGCGTTGCCACAACTAAGTTGCTAACGTCGTAGTTCTGTCGTAATGCTTCAATAAGCCGCGGCCGCGCATATAAGCTATCGACCGGGATGTTAAAAAACCCTTGAAGTTGTTCGGTATGCAAGTCCATAGTGACAACTTGCTTTACCCCGGCTGCTTGTAGCAGGTCTGCTACCAGCTTAGCAGTGATTGGCACTCTAGGTTTGTCGCGGCGATCTTGCCGGCCATAACCAAAGTACGGGATCACTACTATCACATTCCGGGCCGCCGCTCGCTTTACAGCGTCGACAATTAGCAATAGCTCCATCAGGTAGCGGTCTGGCTCGCGTGCGATTGACTGCATGATAAATACATCACGCCCGCGAACTGTCTCGTGAACCTGGACGAAAGTCTCACCGTCCGGAAATTGGCCAAGGTCCATACGCCCTAATCGAAGGCCGGCGGCCGAAGCCACCTCTTCTGCCAAAACAGGATGAGATGATCCGGCGAAAAACAGGACTTCATCCATTGAGGCGGGCATAAAAACTTTCCACCTTCGTGGGGTTCTTAAAATTGGGGTGGAAGGATTCGAACCTCCGCATGGCGGTACCAAAAACCGCTGCCTTACCGCTTGGCGACACCCCATCACATTTGAAGAGGCATGATAACGTCCGAATATTAATATTTGCAAGCAAAAAATATGCAGTGTAACGACTTATCACGGCTCCATATCTCTCAATGTGCCGAGCCGCCTCTGCCTGAAGGATTTGAGGCAAAAAATATAAATATGCCGCTTCTGACGTTCGTTCAGGATTTGATAATTTCTTCACCGTAACACAATTAACAAAAAATGCCTTATTTTTTTATAATATAATATTATGCATTCATGTATAATATAGTTGTATTAATAAATTAATTCGAGATAATTCTATGCATTCAAGCACTGATAGCTTTGATCCATTAATTTCATCCTCATTTTTGAATCTATCTTCAGGCTCAAATCTTACAGACAGCACTGATTCGCTAAGCAGCAGCACAAGTTCTATCGACAGCGATGATGAAACAGCGTTTCAGATTGAGAGCGTAACCAACGCAGACCCTAACGATCAAACAAACGTTAACATCATCGAAGGAGCCGGGCCGGGCAATTTCCCTGCTAGATGGGTTTGGGGACTTATCGAAAAAGACCGCAACCGCGTTGTCGACCTAAGTTTTCGCCCTGAGGAAGGGCCTACAGGTGGTGTTCGCTATGAAAAGTATAGCATGCACGATCCTGATTTAGATGTTATTATGGTAAGGTTGCACTTCCGGTTAACTTATCTGGATAAACATGGTGCAGAGACATACGAAGACAAAGAATTTCTGATGTACACCCGTATTCCCTATCCGGACGAGACGGATCCTCAAAAGGAAGCAGAGGCGGCAGCACGCGCTAATCTAGCCATTAGAGCTTATACGTTTCCTGTTCTTTCTAGCATGGACCCAAAACAGCGTGTCGATGAGCTTTGGAATAGTGTCAGCGATATTGTGGAAGCCAAAGTATTCCATGTAAGCCGTAGCGATTATGACAAAGCGAAAAACCGCTTCAAAAAGGCTAAGGTTTACTATGGAGGTGGTTTAGAGCATAACTTCACTCTATCAAAGGTTTCAGAGAAACGTGAGCTGATTTTTACCGGCAAAGACTACTGCTTTGGTCCAAAGGTGACCAAGCGTAACGAGGGTCAAAAAACTATGCAGGTAGATAGCAAATACTATCAGACAGTGGCGACTCCCTGTTTTAACAACAATGCTACACTCCATTTTCTGCAAAGCCAATCACCGGACGACATTAGTACTGCTTTGATCCGCGCACAGCAAATGGAGCCAAAGGCTTACTTGGCAAGGCTGCGACGAGAACACGAGCGTGATCAAGCGGAGTATGATGGGGTTAAAAAGCTTCTGTTAGAGCCTAGAGGTTGGGTGCCCAGCTATATACTGCACTCTATTAAGCCATCCCCCGAATTCTCCAAATTTCAAAATGAAATAAGCCCTTCCATCTGGAACCGCTTTAAGAGAGCTATCGGTCTTAATCAAGGGTATGAATATCAAAAGCACAAACTCGAAAAAAATGTCCAAAAAGCCAATAACGCATTGCAGCAAATAGACGCTCAAATTGCTGTAGCTCCTTCAGGTACGCAAGCAGAACGAGATGCCCTACAAACTATGCAAGATGAGAGAAAAGCTCTTCAAAACAATTGCAATGATGCCAATAAAGCACTTGCTGAAGCAGATAATAACTTTGGGATAGAGAAGGGCAAGATCGAAGGTTGGCTAGGTATGATGGAGGCTATACACCTCCGTATGGCCAGACGTCTGGAACAAATGGATTCTTTGCTGGAGAGAACAATGGCTGACGGTGGCTTGGGTCTATATGAACCTGGCTCCACCGAACTAGATGCAGCGGAGCGTACGGAGTGGATCGCGACCTTAAGCACAATTAATAAAGAAATCCGAACGAATGTAGTCTACTTGCAAAGGGCTCTAAGCAGCTTGCAAGGTGCAGGCTTGGACTTTAATGAGGAGAAACAATACTCCTCTAATGCACTCGCTGATGACATCGATGATATCCAAGAGCGCGTAGTTAATCTTCAAACTCTAATCGGAGATCATCTAGATGCTGCTAGAACCACCGATGCTGCGTATCGGAGCGATACAAGCAATGTCGCTGCTAAAAAAGCACACCAGGATGCTATGTCAGTTTTACAAGGCGATCAAGACCATGTGCGCAACTTAGTAGCAGAAATTGATCAAGATACGGTCTCCGCCACTAAACTTTTGCAGAGGCCTGAACTAGACGACGCTCAACGCGATAGGCTACAAATTTGCCTTGGTAATCTCCAGCAGAATAGACAAGATGTTTTAGATTGTGACACGTGGATACGAAATGGATTGAGGGACGTAGCAATCTCTGATGACCGTTTCCCGGGCGATAACGTCTAGAACATGGACTTAATTTTGCGCAAAGGCGCGGAGCCGCTAAGAGACAAAGAAGGAATATTTAAGATCTGAATATTAGCGAAATATATTCTGCATCCTCTTTGCCCCTTAGCGCCTCTGCGCCTTTGCGTTGGATTCTCTCAAATCCTGCATATCCTTGTTGCATTTCAATAAAAGATTCTTAATGCTGAGGCCATGCATATTGTACATATTTCATCAGAGCTTGCCCCGGTAGCCAAAGTTGGCGGTCTTGCAGATGTCGTGTTGGGATTATCGCGTGAGCATGTTTCCCAAGGACATTCTGTACAGATTATTCTGCCAAAATATGATTGCCTGCATCAGCGTGATATCAAGAACTTTAAAGTTCTTCCTGAGACCTTTGAGGTCTATTATGATGGGGTTGAGCATACTGTTCAAGCCTGGTCTGGAACCGTGCAAGACGTTCCAACGTACTTCATAGAGGGCTTCGCGCCAAAAAGCTTCTTTAACCGCAACCTGATCTATGGTTCAAGCGACGACATTGACCGCTTCACCTATTTCGCTCGTGCCGCTTTGGATTTTCTGAATCAAACAGAACGTGTACCAGACATTATCCACCTTCACGATTGGCCTACCGCGCTAGTGGCTCCTCTCTTGAGAGAAGCCTTTGCCGATAGACCTATCGCTGACGCCAAGATAGTCTTGACTATCCACAACATCGAATACCAAGGACAGTGCGCGCCAGAGCACTTAGATCGTGTTGGATTGCCCGGCGTAGAGTTGATGCACTCAGGCAAATTAAGCGACAACTACCGCCCCGATCTAGTCAACTTGCTAAAAGGCGGCATTGTATATAGCGACTTTTTCACCACAGTATCCCCAACTTATGCTCAGGAGATACTAACTCCCGCGCAAGGACGTGGTCTCGAAAATACCATACAACAGTTTGCTAACAAATTTGCCGGAATTTTGAACGGCATCGACTACAGCTACTGGGATCCTGAAAAGGATCCGCTGCTGACAGAACATTATTCGTACGAGCAACTCGCAAAACATAATTGGGAGGGCAAAGAGCGCGCGAAAAAGGACCTACAAGAACGTTTGAACCTGATTGTTGAGCGCCGCCCCTTGATTGGCTGCGTGTCGCGTTTGGTTCCACAAAAAGGCATTCACCTTCTTGAGCATGCTATGGTGCATACACAGCTGCTTGGCGGTCAATTTGTTTTGTTGGGCACTAGCCCCAGCGCCTCCATTCAAGCTCAGTTTGAACGTATCAAGCTAGCTAACGCGACCAATCGCAACCTGCATCTATGCTTAAGAACCAGCGAAGAACTTGCACACCAGATTTTTGCTGGTTGCGACATGATTCTTGTTCCATCAGTTTTCGAGCCTTGTGGATTAACCCAAATGATCGCCATGCGCTACGGCGCTGTGCCGTTGGTTCGTCGTACGGGAGGACTGGCAGACACAGTCTTTGATATCGAGACATCCAAAATGCCCGAAGAGATCACCAACGGCTTTACCTTCGACGATGCCGACTTCTCAGGCGTTAACTGGGGTATCGACCGAGCAGTAGCTCTTTGGCGAGACACTCCAGAGCGTTGGAGACATCTAATCGTAAAAGGTATGAAACAAGATTACAGCTGGACACGCTCCGCTAATCAATATCTAGAAGTCTACAGCAATATCATTGCCATACCCTAAATCATTAAACCTTAATCTATTATGCTACCTACCCTTTTTGCGTCTTAGCGCCTCTGCGTCTTTGCGTTGAATTTCCCCTTCTCTCCTTGAAAAACAATGAACGTTGGGGCACAATGCGGAATCTTATTTCTATGATGATGGAGTTGCAACAACATGCGTCGTTCTATCTGCTTTTGTGAGCCTGGAGTTGCCCGTGCGGGTGAAATTGGTACTTGGAAATTTATCTATACTACCACTGCTACCCTACCTAAAAACACTCGCCTAAAGTTCGATCTAGGAACCAAAGGGCGCGATATCGATTGGCAACTGCCCGATGTTGATCCTAATGCTACTGAAAACGCTATTTACCTTGTGCTTCCGAATGGCAAATTAGTGCACGGCACACAAGTTGAACCGCCAGATAGCTACGTGCCTCATTACGAATTTAAGCTACCTACAGAGGTGCCTTCAGGCCAAAATGTTACCATCATACTGGGTGACCCACCAAAAGCCGCTAATAAGGACGAACCGACTGGAAACGCTGCTCAAACAATGGCTCAGCGTCGTAGGCCTTTCTATTTATGGGTAGATCCTACCGGCAAAGGACACTATGAAGAACCCGAAGTGTTCTCCATGGACGTTCGTGGCGGTACTTTAAGCGTTATTAAAGTTTTAACGCCCTCCTTTGTTACTCGTAACAAGCGTTTTGACGTGATTGTTCGTTTCGAAGATGAGTTTGGCAACCTCACTAACAGCTCTGGTGAAGACACCTTAATAGAGCTTACACACGAGCACCTGCGTGAAAACCTAAAATGGCGCTTATTTGTGCCTGAAACAGGGTTTATAGCGCTTCCAAACCTCTATTTTAATGAGCCTGGCGTTTACACAATTCGCCTTTACAATACCAAGACGAAGCAAACTTTCTGCTCTCCTCCGATTAAGTGCTTTGCAGAAAGCGATGTCAATCTGTTTTGGGGTATTCTACACGGTGAATCAGAGCGCTTTGATTCTACAGAAAACATCGAACCATGCCTTCGCCATTTCCGCGATGATCGCGCGTTGAATTACTACTCCACCTCTACCTTCGAGAGTCTAGAAGAGACTCCTGTAGATACGTGGAAGCATATCACGACAAACGTCGCAGAATTTAATGAAGATGATCGTTTTAACGCATTCCTAGGCTTCCAATGGGCTGGAGAAGCTAAGGAAGAAGGTGTCCGCCTCTTTGTCTATAGCAAAGATGCGAAACCGATCCTGCGTAAAAAAGACGCTAAGTTTAACACGCTGAAAAAGATCTATAAGCAATCTAACGTTAAGGAAATCATCTCCATACCATCCTTTACGATGGGTAAGGGCTATTCCTTTGACTTTACGAAGCATGATCCAGAGTTTGAACGCGTAGTAGAGATTTATAACGCTTGGGGATCTTCCGAGTGCACAGCTAAAGAAGGCAACCCACGTCCTATTCGCGCTGGTAAAGTCGGCGTGCAGGAGACCCCTGAAGGTTCCATCCAAGCTGCATTGAAGAATAATATTCGTGTTGGTTTTGTTGCCGGTGGCTTAGATGACCGGGGTATCTACTCTGACTTCTTCGACAGCGACCAGGAACAGTATACTCCCGGTTTAACGGCTATCATCTGTAAAGATCAGACGCGTCAAGCGCTGTTGGACGCACTACACCAGCGTTCATGCTATGCTACCACGGGAGAGAGAATCATTGTCAACTTCACATTGGCTGGAAAGCCAATGGGTAGTGAAACCTCTACTGCAGAAAAGGCAGGCTTGACAGTCAACAGACATATTTCTGGTACCGTAGCAGGCACCAAGAAGCTGAAGACTATTGAGATTATCCGTAATGGCAAGGTCATTGAGACACTGAAGCCCGATGGATACTTCATCGAGTTCACGTACGACGATCTTAACCCTCTGAATAAAGTCACCATCACGAACAAGGATAAGAAGCCACCTTTCGCCTATTATTACATTCGTGTGACACAGGAAGATGGCCATATGGCTTGGAGCTCACCTATTTGGGTGGACGACGTTCCAGTTCCTGCCGGTAAGGCAACGGCTGGCCGCAAGATTCCTGTTAAGGCAACACCTCTCCCTGTCGACTTTGATGTCGACGATGAAGAAGAGGAAGTGGTGATTGATGATGACGAAGATGATGATGATGACGATCTATAAGATCTAGCGAGGCGAATCGCCGTATAAAAGACGTTGAGGCAGGTCCTGAAATAGGACCTGGCTTCCGTCATAAGTGATCACCCACAGGCGATCAAAAACATCACCATCCCATTTTTTAGGGGCGTTCTTGGCCCCTAACTTTCTCGCCAACTCAGGGATGACATGATGTTCCCAAGCCACTAAAACAACCTTACCGTGAAACTCTGGCCTTGTACGTATCTCTTGAGCCATACGAGCAAACTGCAGGTGCTGATACGTCGTATTGACCTTTATTCCAAGAGCTTCCGCTATTGGAGTCGCCGTTTGAATCGGTCGCATTGATGGGTCTTCGCTCGAAGGACGTTGAGCATAAACAGCTACGGGCAAGCCGAATTTCTGTAGCAAAGGTGTCCCTAGGAAAAAAGGCGCCAATGCCGCAGCCCGCTCCTTGCCTTTTGTATCTAAATCATTGCCTTTTAGAGGCTTTTCGCCATGACGTATGATAATCACCTGGGCGGGCATCGCCTGCAAAGAACTCGTTCCAGATACAGCCAGAGCTAATAGCAATAATAGTTTCTTCATATCTTACCATTATCACATCGCACCAACTTAACCAAATGTTTTGTTTTGAATTAAGAAAAGGGACAATAGGGACCTTAGGGACAATAGAGACATAAATTTTAACTCTCTTCCGTCCGTTGCGTCCCTAAGGTCCCTATTGTCCCTAAGGTCCCTTAAAATTTTGTTCTTCCTAGTTGATAATTCAAACACAATTTTGGTAACGTAATCCCCTGTCCCAAATGGAGCGCACCATGTCCACTTTTTTGACCACAGCTGCTATTGCAGCAATTATTGTAGTTTTAGCTATCTTGTTGATGGCTGTTGGTTGGCTCTTAACGGGCAAATCTAAAATCATTCGCGGTGCCTGTGGCATGGACCCTAAGAAGCGCCAAGAAAGCGATTGCGGCTCTGATATTCGATGTGACCTCTGCGAGCATAACCCGGAGAAAAAGAAAGATGACCACGCTAACGACTGAAGCTGATGTTCTGCTAGATGCAATGCCCATTCAATCCCTTAAAGATATCGCAGATGCGGTAATAGAGGGACGCCGATTAACTCATGAAGAAGGACTCTTTCTTTATGAGACTGAGCACGCAGAGGCCGTAAGACAACTAGCTGACTATGCTCGAGCAAAGAAGGTTGGCGACACTGTTTACTTCGCTACTACGCTGTATATACACCCCACAAATCTGTGTGAGCTCTCATGCCCCATGTGCTCTTACTATGCCAAACCCGGTTGGGATACAGCATGGTTCTTAACACCAGCTCAGGCTGAAGAAAAGATCAAAACATACCTGCACCGCAACCTCACGGAAATTCATATTGTAGGTGGCTTGTGGAGGGACTGTAACTTAGACTACTATCAAGACCTCTTTACACGTATCAAAAATCTTGATCCAAATCTGCACATCAAAGCGCTTACTCCAGTAGAATATGACTTCCTGGCTAAGCTGCACGGCATTTCCATCGAAGAAGTTTTCCGCCGCATGATGAGTTGGGGTCTAGGATCACTTCCTGGTGGCGGCGCGGAGATACTTGTGGAGGAGATCCGCAAAGCGTTAGCTCCTCAAAAAATCACCTCTGATGAATACCTAGCGATCCACAAGATCGCACACCAGATGGGTCTCCCTTCCAACATCACTATGCTGTTCGGTTCGGTCGAAGACCCTCACCATATGATCACACACCTTTGCAAAGTTCGTGAGCTACAAGACGAAACAAATGGTTTCCGCACCTTTGTTCCATTGAAATACCACGAGGAAAACAACGCTCTCGGCAAGCGCAAGAAGCGTTTAAAGTCAAAAGATGTCAATCGTGTTTTTGCGGTTTCCCGCCTGATGCTGGACAATATGCGCAACCTAAAGGTTCTATGGAACTACTTAGGCGTCGAAGAAGCGCAGGAAATTCTTCGTTGGGGTGCTAACGATTTATCATCTACAAACCTGGATGAAAAAATCATCGTAATGGCTGGCGGTCTGGAGTCCAAAATGACACGAGAAACGATGTCTCAGCTAATACTAGACACCGGTCGCATCCCCCAGGAAGTACACTCGGGGTTTGACGCGTAATTGGAGATCACGAAGATGTTGTCAGTAGGCGTCATCAACTACATTAACTTCCTCCCTATCTTTGCCGCACTAAAACAGGGAATTATTGATGCTCAGGTAGACTGGCTACCAGCCGTTCCTTCGGCGTTAAACCAAGCTTTGCGCGAAGGGAAGTTAGATGTCTCCCCTATTAGCGCCGCTGAATACCTTGCAAATCGCTCACAGTATGATCTGCTACCCGATTTTTGTATTGGTGCGGAGGAAAAGGTGATGAGCGTGTGCTTGTATGTTAAGGGTGATATTCAAGATCTCGATGGCAAGACAATCGGACTCACGGCGCAAAGCGCCAGTTCAGCATTGCTGGTAAAGGTACTTTGCCACCACTTTTGGAATCTCTCGCCGAGCTACCAAACAATGAAGTGCCCCAATGAAATGCATCAATACGATGCCTTTTTGCTGATTGGCGACGACTGCCTGCGTAATCCCAAAGTTCCTGGATACACTACCATTGACCTAGCAACAGCATGGCATAAAGAAACCGGTTTGCCCTTTACGTTTGCAGTATTTGCTGCACGGAAAGAGGTCACACAAAACAAAGCCGATGAAGTGCAAGCGCTCATAAAAGCGCTTCATAAGTCATACGCATGGGGAAAGAACAACCCGCATGTTGTAGAAGAGTTAGCTCTGCAGCAACTTTCCTTGCCTTTGGACATCCTACAAGAGTATTATCAGGTTTTAAGGTTTGTCTTTGACGAAAGACAAAAACAAGGCCTGCAGCGTTTTAGCGAGCTTGTCGATGCCCTACCACAACCTAAACAGGCGCCAAAAGCTCATGCATGTGTATGATAAACGGGATCCCAATTCCATCCGTGAACTCTTTGCCAGCATAGCCCAACGTTATGATATGGGAAACGCGGTTCTCTCAATGCAGCTATATCGTCGTTGGAACCGGCAGTTGATCGAGCATGTTTTGGAGCCTTCACCGCCAAAAATTCTATTAGATTTATGCTGCGGTACAGGAGATATCGCCTTCACTTACTTGCAGAAAGCTCCAAAGCCACCTGAAACAATTTATATGATCGATTTCTGTGCAGAGATGCTCGCGAATGCAAAAGCTAAGGGCGATCGTATGCCTTCACGCAGCGAAATCAACTATATTGTGGGCGATGCACAAAAGATCCCCTTGCCTGATGCGTCTGTCGATAGTGTGACAATTGCCTATGGAATACGCAATGTGACCTATCCGGCCCAGTGCATCAGTGAAACGTACCGTATCCTTAAGCCAGGCGGACGCATTGGTATTTTAGAATTAACACGTCCTAGCAACCCTTTTATGCGTTTTGGCCATTCTCTCTATCTGCGTAGCGTGGTTCCCGTGGTGGGGCGCTTTTTGACCTCCAACCAAAACGCTTATGAGTATCTACGAAAGAGCATCAGCCACTTTATTCCAGCGACAGATCTTCAGCGCATGTTTGAAGAAACTGGCTTCAGTAATACACAAGTTATTCCCCTCTGTGGCGGCATCGCCACAATAGTGTCCGGCTTCAAACGCTTTTAATCACGAAGCGACGTGACCCATTCTACCCAGGTCGAAGGACGAGAGGCTCGGGTAGATCAATATATTAATAAACATGAACTTGAAATAACTAATATAGTTCGCAAAACGATACACTCAAGTATTGACGTTTTATTTTTGAAGAGAATTTATTTTGCTTTTAAACTGCCAAAAGTATAAATTTAATAACTATTTAAAAACAAAAACAAGACATTATGACTTTATTTCAAGCATTTACCATCAATAATAACACCCTGCGAAACAGTTACGACAATTGTTCTAATGGAATAAAAAAAATTACAAAAAAGATTACAAAATCGACAACCTATCAATTAGCTGAAAATATTTTTAAAAAATGTAGTCCAGTTGCGGTATCTTATCTGTTATGGTCAGCTCCCGTTAACATCCTTCGCCTTATTGAAACGTTTGCTTTAATTAGTTGTTCTCTGCAACGTGATCCGTCAAAATGGTCGACGACGCGTAAGATAATCTTAGCATCTAATAGTTTTTTCCGTTTGTTTGACGAAATGGGCTGCTTTCCACAAGGGATTCCTTATCGCGTAGCATTAGATTCCTTTCAGCTTTTATCAACGACGCTAATGGCGACTGAAGGGATTCGTGTAGGAGTTCGTTCGATCAACGTTTACTTTCGTGAAAAGGCAGATGCATCAGACCTTGTAAATGGTGTCATGAACTTAGGCATTGCCTCGCTCCAGATATCTTACGTGATTAGTGTTAGCAAGGGTCTTTACGGCTCCTACCCAAACTTTCAGATGCTGGACTCGGAACAACAGGATGCTGTTCTTAAATTTAGGTCACTTCACACCCTAACTGATAGGAAAGCTTGTAAGGCAGTAGTTTTTGAGGGGCCTGATGACATGTTATTTATAGAGCATTCCTGGCCTGTTACAGAAACGATTTTCCAGAATTGCGACACGCACGTCTATCATGTAAATAGCTCTGCGAGCTTTTGTGAGGCCTTGAAGCATAGCGCTCAGGTCTTCCAGCAGCCGATCAATATACTATCCCTTCAAGGTCACGCTAATTCACGGTATCAGAATCTGGGTTATAAGTTTCTCGGCCGCAATGAATTGCCTTGCATGGATCAACACTTAGCCCCTGATGCCCAGGTATTATCGTTAGGCTGTAATACTAACACCACCGTTCATGATACCCCCCCTATCGCCACTTTCCTGGCTAACCATTTACCAGGTCGCTCCGTCGTGGGAATTGCAACATACTTTAATCCCGCCTTAGCTTTTTCTTCCTTTAATGGTCAGACCATTGATCTATACCACTATTTTCCAATTCAGGAAGGTGGAATTGGCGATGAATTTTTTATGTACCTATATGAAAATCCCATGCTTCTATACGCGGCCACGGCAGCCACGGCAGGAGCGATGAAGGGTTTTGCATCTTTCGGATCTTATGTCGCAGCAACATATGCTTACCGACGGCTTTTAAATGCTCTTTCGGAGCCGCCAGTGAATCCTCAAACGATTCTGCTACCCGACGGGGAACCTACCATGAAACCATCCTACGT
Organism: Chlamydiales bacterium; assembly: GCA_030679955.1. GTDB lineage: Bacteria > Chlamydiota > Chlamydiia > Chlamydiales > JAJFMA01 > CAMFKD01. The sequence continues at coordinate 23,936 of JAUXSF010000040.1, forward strand.
CAGTGACAAGGGAAGAGTTAAGGTTGAGAAGATCTTTGTTCACGGCACTGAGTATGTTTTAATGCTTTCTTCTGAGGGTCAATCCTTCATCTTTTATGAAAATGAATATCGCCTAGTTAATCGTTTGAAAGATCATGCCATTTTTAGGACAGAGTTTGGAGATTACGATGTTCCAATACTTAAAAGACACTTAACTCATGAAGATTTTTGCGATATTTCTGAGTTCACTGAAACACCTGAATGTTCTCTAGAAAGAGCTCACTCTGGTCCAAATACTGTTCTACGCATAAAAGTAGATGGCAAAATGCAAATTGCCGGCGTCAAGATAGATAACGGCTATGTAGAATCGACATCTGAAGACCTCAAAGATATCGTCCTTCAGACATTCAGTTGGAGCGAAGTCTTACAAGAGAAGAAGGCATCAGATCAATCAATACATCATGGCGTCACCGTGCAGAGCTTTGTCATTTGGCAAGCCAATAAATGCCCCGTTTGGTTCAACCGCAATGAAAACTTTTTCGCGGTGGAGGTTTCCGAGAGTCATTTTGTGTTAGCTCAAACGTCAAAAAATAAGTTAAGTTTTACGGTAGATGACATCGCTTATACCGCTGAAGTTCATTTTCAACAATATGATCAAGATCTCGTAGACTATTGGAGAAACGCCGCATACCTCTCCTACGACAGCAATCTATGTTGTTTTGAATATGAGTTCTGCACTTTTCATGATGAGGTCTGGGACGTCTTGCGTAAACAGGATTCTGTAGCTCTTCGAAATCGATCAAATGGCTATGTTATAGAAGGACAACTTTTTGATGAAGGCTCCAAAGTGGCGTGTGAAGGGGTGGAATTGACCATTAACAAAGAACGCTATCCATGGTCGTGCAAAACCAGTTCTGGAATGGTTAACACACAGGATGAAGGAAAGGCACTTAAGAGCTACGTTTTTGCAGGTAAACAACATCCAATTATACAAGTTCCTTGCATCAATGCCGGGGACACATTTCTTATCCTGCATGATGAAATACTCCAAATAGATATCCTTCAGGAAACTGTCCATATAAACGTGACTGACTATCCGTTGACAAATGAAACCATCGATTTGCATATGCTGTTCCAAAATGCTGAGGATCGAGTTTGTCAAACTGATGGCACCATCATCACAGAGAAGCAACACTTGGTCTGGTACCAGGGAAAGTTACTTCCCATAATTTATGACCCAGTAAATGCGAGTAATGCAGGCATACGTATATCTGAAAACCAAATCTTGATTGTAGAGAAAGTAGCTCATCTTCCAAACTGCGTCACCATCGCGGGGGCATGGCACCCTTTTTATACCACTACCGTGGCACGTCATAAGACCGTGGAAGCTTTCGATATGGTTGACTCAAAGGACTGGGGAGAATGCCAAGGAGGCATCAAAGCAACTAGCCCCTTCCTAACTCCTCTATGCTTTCAAGAAAGAAAATATTTTTTCAAAAAATACAACGGACGCGCCGTTGTACATAACCTAGAAACAGACCAACACTACACGCAACATAAAAACCGTTTGAAGACACTGCGATCGGTTGAACTCGAGCTGAACTATTTAGATCTGCCTGATTTAGCCAAATTCAGCACCAGTTATCTTCCCTTAAATGATACCGAAATACTTCATACCACCGCCCAAACAGATACCACTAGTTACGAGGTGCTTTGGGTTATTATTGGTGAGAAACCAGAAGTAATAGCGGTGCGAAATGCACACGAACTTGTGTCTGCCCATCAACAGCCTAATGGAACAATTGTAGCGGAGCTCTCCGGGCGAGAAATTGAATTAGAGTTATTGAGAACCCGTCACTTAATTCGTGATATATTCTCGGGTGCAGACTTAGGACAAGATTCTGACGCAAACTACGTAGAATTTGAAGAAAAAAAATGCCCACTGTTCACTGTCAATGGTAAAGTGGCTGTCAGCATCGATGGTGCGCTTGTCTTAGCTCATCGAAGTGGTGATCAACATTTAACATTTTGGTACAAACAACGTTATTATTGTGCACCAGTTCGAAAACAAGTACAGAAATATGCCCTCACAAACGATTTTAACAGGATAAAAATCAGAGACCTTGCACACATTAAAGGCTATAATATCCTTAAGAAAAGACCCTTTACTGTGGTGAGCAATCACTTTGAAGCGCCTCTATTTGCGGAAGTAAAAGCCAATGGAGACTTGTTCACTCTAGGAAGCCACCGACCCAAGTTCCTGGGCTCGATCAACGAAAATTTTCATTATCAGTGATTTAGGGTGCAATATAATTGTGTCAGACGCTCTAATGTCATCTACTCTAAGGAAGATTTTTACAGGATGGTAGGATCGCTGCGCGGCATGATAGGCAGGACGGGGACTGATTTTTAGTCTTTTGCACTTTGTAAAAGATCAATTCTACTTTTATTTCCAAAAATCCTGCCTAGCCTATCCTGCCGCGCAGCGATCCTGCCAATCCTGTAAAGTCCCTTATTTTTGAAAAAGCATCAGCCACTTTATTCCAGTTTAGGTTCTGAAATTATACTTTCCACAACTCTTACTAATCACTCTTCATTTTTATTTGTAATTTAAACCACATTTTATTAATATATAAAAACATTATTAAATTACAATTGGTTGACTATGGAGTTATTTCAATTAGTAAATATAGGGACAAGATCCTTAAGGAACAGTTACAACAGCTGTGTTAACGGCATAAGCATTGCAACTCGAAAGTTAAAAAGGCCATCGACCCTACGTATAGCGATAAATGTTTTTAAAAAATGCAGTCCAGCGCTAGGACTTCACCTGCTCCGATCAGTTCCTATAACCATCCTTCGCCCTTTAGAATGTGCAGCGGCGCTATTTAAGTTTGAGTCATTTAGTTGGTCAAAGAAGGGGGACGTAATAGTAGCAACCAATAGTTTTGCTCGCCTATTTGATGAATTTGGACTCTTACCTCAAGGATTGCCTTATCGCATCGCACTAGATTCTCTTCAGCTTTTATCGATGGCCATTGTCTCAATTGAAGGGATTTATCTAGGTGCTCGTACAATCAAAAATTATTTTCGTAAACAGAATGCAGATGGGTCTGACCTTGTATATGGAGTCATGCATATGTACCTTGCAGGGCTCAACATAAGTCAAATAGTTAGTATTGGCAAAGGTCTACCTGGTGGGTACCAAAACTTCCAACTCTTGGATGCGGAACAGCAAGAAGCTGTTTTGAAGTTCAGATCTCTTCATACGCTGGCCGATCAAAAAGCTTGCAAGGCAGTGGTTTTTGAGGCGATGCCTACTGACATGGCCTCAAGAATACCTTGGAAGGTGACAGAGGTTATCTACCAAAATTGTGACACACAAGTGTATCACGTGAACAGTCCTGCAAGCTTTTGTGAAGCTTTGGAGCATAGTACAAGGCTGTTTCAGCAACCAATCAATATCTTATCTCTTCAAGGCCATGCTAACTCAATGGTACAGGACTTAGGGTATTTGTTTTTCGGCAGAAAGGAATTGCCCTGTATGGATCAACATTTAGCACGAGACGCCCAAGTTTTATCGCTAGGATGCAACACAAACACCAAGCTAACCGATGTAAGCATTCCTCTAGCAACTTTTCTAGCCAATAGCTTACCAGGTCGTTCAGTCCTTGGAATTTCGTCATACCTTAACACTGGCCTAGCCTACTCCTCCTTTAATGGTCAGAAAATTGATTTCTATCACTGGTTTCCTTTGCAGGAAGGCGATTTCGGTAGTGGATGTTTGGAATCCTACCTCACTCTAATGTTGATATCCTCGGCAACAGCTATACTAACAAGTTTAGGATTAGGAGCATATGCATTCATAAGTGCAAAAAAATATGCATACAATCGCCTGTTGCATTCTCCTCCTAAGCCACCAACCGCTCCTCATTCAATTCCGCTACGCGAAGAACATATAAGCACACCATCTTATGTCCTCGATAAAGCGGGAAGGGTTAAGGTGGAGAAAATCTCTGTTCATGGTACCGAACATATATTAATGCTCTCCTCGGAAAATCGACCTTATATTTACTTCGAAAATCAAAAGTACCCTGTGGAGCGCTCTGAGAAGGGAGCCGAATTCTCGACGGAATTTGGAGAATATAGTGTACCTATAGTTGAGCGACATTTAGCTGAAGAAGATCTTGGAAATATTTCAGAGTTCACCACAACACCTGAAGGGACTTTGACAAGGGCACGATCTGGCGCAAATATAGTTCTGCACGTGATGGTCGACGGTATACAGCGAATTGCAGGAGTCAAAACAGAAACTGGCTATACAAAACCAACATCTGTAGCTTTTGAACCTATCATGTTTGAGGCAGTCACTTGGGAAGAAGCCTTGAATGAAAAGAATGCATCTAATCAGTCAGTACATCAGGGCATTCGTGTAAGTGACTTTATCATTTGGCAAGGACGTAAGTGCCCTTTGTGGGCTAATCGCCGTGATAACTTTTTCGCCGTTGAGGTTTTCGAGAATCAGTACGCCCTAGCTCAACGTTCAAGTGAGGAAATAGTCTTCACTGTAGATGACGTCTCTCATATCGCTACAATTTACCACGAGCAATTCGACCAGGATCTAGTAAACTATTGGAGAAGTGCCCCACATCTTATCTATGACAGTAATTCACGCTCCTTCGAATGTGAAATCTGCACCCTAAATGATGAGATATGGGATGTACTGCGCAAAGAAGATTCTGTAGCTCTTCGAGGCAGAAAAAATGGCTATCTTAAAGAGGTTCAGACGGCTGATGAAGGCGCCAGATTATTTTTTGAAGGCGACGAGTTAGTCGTCAGTAAGGAAAACTATCCATGGACACGCAACACCACATCTGGACTAATGACGGCAGACGAAAAAGGAATGGCAAGCAGAAGCTATATAGGTTTTTACTATCCAATTGTACAAGTGCCTTGCATAAATGCTGGCCCAGCATTTGTCATTCGAAACGATAGGGCGACTCCGGTGGATCCCTCCCAAAAATCTGTAAAATTGGATGGAAATGTCTATACGCTAATTAATGAAAGCATAGATTTACATACCCAATTTCAAAATGCTACCGATCGTCAATTCCACACCAACGGCAATATCACTACGGAGATGCAAACGCTAGTAAGCTATCAAGATAAGCTATTCCCCCTAATTTATGACCGCCAAAATGCTAAGAAGACGGCGATACGTGTCACCGAAGACCAGATATTGGTTACAGATAGAGTATCCCCTCTTTTAAACCATGCGATCATCGGAGGAAAATGGTACCCCACCTATACGATTAGCGCCGCTCGCCATAAATCCGAAGAATTCTTCGATAGGATCGATCCGAGAGATTGGGGTGAATGCGAAGGAGGCGTGAAAGCTAACACCCCGTTCTTAACCCCGCTTTGCTCACAATCAGGAGGGTACTTTTTCAGAAAATACAAAGGGAATATTGTTGTACAAAAATTTGGAACAGATCAGTCCTACGTTCATAAGGAGTATCTAAAACGTCTACGTTCTGTGGAACTGCAATCAGAGTATTTATCGCTGCACGATTTAGCAGAGTTTACCACTGCCTACTTACCCTACAACAACACTGAAATACTGCATACAACCACCCAAACAGACTTGTCTAGTTATGAAGTGCTATGGGTACATACCTGTGAGACTCCAGAAGTAGTGGGGATCAGAAACACCCATGGGCTTATCCCTGCTCGTCAAACTTCAGATGGAAAGATCTCGGTCGTGATTTCAGATGAAGCGGTCGAATTGGAGATTATTAACACCCGTTGCTCAATCCGTGATACGTTCTCCGGAGCTAGCTTTGATGAAGATTCTTTCAGCGCGGCTTTTATTCAATTCGAAGAGGGAAAGTGTCCAATATTTACGCTCGGAAATAAGGTAGCCGTTAGCATCAATGGGGCTCTAATTTTTGCTTATCGCAGCAGCCACCAGCACCTAACATTTTGGTACAACAATCGCTATTATAATGCCCCTATTCAAAGACAATCAATAAACCACGCCTTAACAGAATATTTTAAATTAATAAGAAATGAAAATAAAATATTCATGCGAGAGCATACTATTGTTGATACAAAACCCTTCACTGCAGTACATCAGTATGGTTATTATGCGAAGTATGCTGAGATAAAGCCCAATGGAGAACTGTTCCTTCTAGAAGATCACTCACCCCAGTTCCTGGGCTCGATCAATGATCATAAATGGAATTAATCATTCTGTTGAAGAAGTCTATATGGCTTTAAAACGCTTCAAAAAGGAATTCAACGCAAAGGCGCAGAGACGCCAAGACGCAAAGAAGGTGCCGAATATATTTCTCTAATATACAGACCTTTAAATACTCCTCCTTTGCCTCTTACTGCCTCTGCGCCTTTGCGTTAATATTCCCTTTACCCAACGATCATGCCCATCTTGTAAAAATGTTCCTGTTTTATTGTTAATAACTCATGAAATCCTGTAGATTCTTAATGCCTTTGAGGAAATCATGAACGAAATTGTCATTACAACAAATCAACTAACGCGAAGTTACCGAAGCTACCGCAAGGAAGCTGGCCTCTTAGCCTCGCTGAAAGGGCTCTTTAACTCTACATATGAAGTTAAACAGGCTTTACTACCGGTCGATCTGCAAATCACTCGCGGCCAAATTGTGGGTCTAGTTGGCGCCAATGGCGCTGGTAAAACAACCCTATTAAAACTGCTATCGGGCTTGATTTTTCCTACCAGCGGCACAGCATCGATTCTAGGATTTACCCCTTGGAATCGCCCGAACGCTTTTTTAAGGCAGATCAGCCTGCTATTAGGACAGAAAAACCAGTTGTGGTGGGATATTCCTGCCAGCGATAGTTTTCACCTTCTCATGGCAATTTACGATCTCGATAAAACCGCTGCACAGAAACGTATTGACGAGCTTGCCACACGGCTAGATTGTCGACACGTTCTGCAAGTGCCATTGCGTCGCCTAAGTTTGGGTGAACGCATGAAAATGGAATTAATTGGCTGCCTTTTACACTCCCCTAAAATTCTATTTCTAGACGAACCGACCATTGGCTTAGACGTCGTAGCGCAAACGAACATACGTCAGTTCATCCTGGAAGAGCTAAAAGGCACGGATGTGACGATTATACTCACCAGCCACTATATGGATGATATAGCGCTCTTGGCCGACCGTCTTCTGCTCATGAGCCATGGGGCCATTGCGTACGATGGTGATGTCGACCATTTCATGTCCTTAACACCATCGACAAAGCGGTTGGTTGCCGACTTCAGTGCTCCGCTAGCCGAAGAAGTGGTCATTTCGCCAACGCTGAAAATCCCTGTCGGCGCTCTAACCTTTGATCGTTCCCTGTCATCTGAAGAGCTTTTTAATGCCCTAAAAATCATTACATCGCGTACTTCTATTCGGGACTTAAAAATAGAAGAACCAGATTTTGAAGATGTCATACGTATCTTTCTTGAAAAGGAATCTAGCTTGCATAAGGCTCGGAATAGCCTCTAGAATAACCTATCCTATTGACTTTGTCATGGCGATCGCAGTTATTCCAATCTGCCAATTTTTGGTAGAGGCAGCGTTTTGGACGGGTCTAATCAATGCCTCTGGCAGTGAGCTTTTGGCTGGCTTTCCAGCACGCTATTATGTCGGCTACTTCCTTTACCTAATGCTACAACTGGGAGCTGTTAACTGGCGCTTTGAACAAACGATGATCGCTGAAATTAATAGTGGGGCCGTTAATGCCTTGCTGCTCAGACCCAGCTCCTTTTTTGAGTACCATATTGGTCAATTGTTAGGACAAAAACTGATCACGGTACTAGCTATGACACCAGTCATCACACTGATTGCTTGGTCGTGGGATCTACCGTTTCATATAGAAAGACTTCCAGCAGCTATTCTCATGGGCCTTTGCTACGTTATACTTCTATTCTCTCTACACTTTGCTGTCGCTGCGATGGCCTTTTTCTTCGACCATGTCTACAGCCTCAATAACACCAAAAACATGATCATCTGGTTGCTTTCAGGCGAGTTAATGCCCCTGGATTTGCTTCCATCGCCAATCCGTGAATTCGTCATCGCGCTTCCTTTTAGCAGCGGCACCTACCTGCCCGCCGCATACTTGTCAGGACGTATTGACACACAAGCCTTCATGCAAGGGTTTGTTAGCCTCGCTATTGGAGGAGCTTTCTTTGCACTTTTAGCGCTGGTCGCCTGGAAGCGTGGCCTGCGCCGCTACGGGGGCACAGGAGCATAGTTATGTGGAAATCACTGAAAAAAATGCTCTCTTTGGAATGGGCACTTTTTAAACTAAGTGCCATCGCCGACCTGCAGGTTCCCTTTAATCTGGGACTGCAATTCATTAACGATATTATGTGGTACTTCTTACAAATTGTGCTGTTTGAAGCTCTCTACCTTCACGTCAACAACCTGGGAGGATGGGGTCTGCCTGAAATGCGCGTATTTTTGGGCATATTGTTTTTTGTGGATGCACTCCAAATGATCTTCTTTGCTCAAAACTTTAACGTGTTTTCCGAAAAAATTGCTCACCGTGATCTCGATCTACTTTTGCTTAGACCTGTAAGCTCACAACAATTGATGACGTCTCAAAAACTCATGTGCGGGTTTCTGCTCAATGCTATCTTTGCGCTATGTTGGCTATTATGGAGCCTGTCGCTACTACCCGGAGGCTTCCCCTGGATGCGGTCCCTGCTGATTTTTTTAGTCGTACCGGCAGCTGTAGCCATCTTCTACTCAACTCGCTTGATATTCAACACCGTGGCTCTGCTTATAACGAGAGCTGAGCACTTCCACGACCTTTATTTTACATTTTTTAAGATGGGACAAAGACCCGACCGTTTATATGGACAGGGCATTCGCTATATGATTCTTATGGTGATTCCTGTAGGCATGATCGCCAGCTTTCCAACCAGGGTACTGGTAGATCCTGCAGACAGCTTCGCGCTGCCCGCTCTGCTAGCGGTAGCTGCAACGTTTTTATTCGTCGCCAATCGCTTTTGGCACTGGTCTGTGAAACGCTACATGACAATTGGCTAGTTATTTTGAACAAGATTTCCCATGTTGTACTGAACTTGGATAAACGTACCATCTTGCGCTCGGTGCACTCCACCTCCATGGCGAATCGCATTAAAGCGGTTAGCATTGGAAATTTCCCCTTTACCGTCTAAAAGTCCATTAACGAAGGTGCCTTTGTGGCGTGCGCCATCAGATAGATAACTAACTCCATTACCGTGATATTGGTCGTTTTGGAATTCTCCCATGTAAATGGTATTTTCCTTCAGTGACAATGTCCCCACTCCTGTGAACTTTCCGTTTACAAAGCCTCCTCTGTATGTATATCCGCTGGAATAGATTAATCAAGAGATTGAGCTGTGTTAGCAGCGACAGAACTCCCCTGTCGCCGTATTCACGGCTAATTATTTAATCGGTACCTTACCACACGCTCACGCGTGTGGCTACATGCTATCCCGACTTCGTCGGTGAAAACATATGTGAATTATTACTTGATTGGCAAGTGAACATCCAACCCAGCGCTACCGCGCTGGGAACAAAGGTCCTTAATTAATGACATTGAGCGCAGCAAGCACGAAACAATCGGCTAGCCCCTCTACTTTGATTAAGGATCGATAGGTGATCCATTTAATATTAAATGAGCAAGACCTTGCAAAACCTGAATATGCGCTAGCCGCCATCCTGGACACTGGTTGGGACCCGTACCAAAAGGCAAGTACTTTAAGCGTGGTAGATGTTCGGACTTATGCATCGCAAATCGATTAGGATTAAACTGCTCAGGATTTTCTCCTACTAGCTCAGGATTCTTACCTAACCCTGATATTCTAAAGTAAACGACATCACGATTCGGCGTGACACGGCGCAAATCGCCCCCACTGGTACTAAACCGAAGGCCCTCTTTAACGAGGTCGCATAGTTTTTTGTTTTCAGTAGCTGCGATCCATAACGGACTATTTGCCTGTAGAACTCCTCTCGAATTGTCGCAAGGGTATCCTTATCACACAGGGTATAAGTCAAGTAAATCCATTGTTTGATCTGCGAATTAGCGTTTATTGCGAATTGGATCACTGATAAAATCTCTCTGTCCGAAACCCCCTCTCGACGCATAGCATCAACTAGTTCCTCTCCATTTTGGTTTCGAAGTAATCTTACGCCTCCCCATTCTGAATAATGAGCAAGATCCGCCCAGCTAAATGGAGTTAAGTTTGCAACATATGCGGCAGCTTCCTCATTCATTCGAGCGATATTCTTTGGACAAAAGATATGGTGAGCTAAAAATCTGTGAAAACTTTGAATCGTCTTCCGTGGATATGAGGCGAAAGCATATATGCGTGCCTTAATAGACTCTGGATCAAATTGGGACTGAAGGTATTTAATGACAAAGTACGAACGTACAACCTCCCTGAAAAGGTCATCATTAAGATCATCAGTAACAAACACATCTCCATTAATGAGATTGGCCAACACTTTTTCTATTTCTGCAAGATCTGTGTATTCGCTCTTTAGGACTTGGTGAGCGGCTTGTTCAACTGAACCCGTTTCCATGTCCAGTTTTTGTGCTGGGTAATCGTTATGGACAACATCGTCTAATAACTCTGGTTGATTTCTTGCCGACTAATAGTTTACTAATCTGGAGGAAAATTTCATCACTTGATCAACAGGATGCATCATTTGATGCTTCAAAAAATGATCAAATCCAAAAACAAGAACGTCCATTATCTCTCTCCTAAAGTTATTTCATAATCAGACAATTTGTGAAATCAATATCATAGTTTTACGCACATCTTTGTTTTTAAACAAAAAAAATGACACTACCTAGATAGTCCAAGAATCAAAGAACGGAGATAAGCTTCCCGCTGGTTAAATTTGTAACCTACTGGAGTCAACATCAACCAAGGGGGGCTATTCCTAGCCCTCGGCATGCATGCATTTTTCGTGTAATTCATTTCAGGACGCAAAAGCACCCAATTGCCGTTGCAAGCTTCGGCTTGGGGCTTTAACTGAGTCGCATAGCTTTTTGCACCTCGCGGCACGCCATCAGAGAGCATTCGCTTACAACGACTACGACTCCTCTTTAAACCCGGTTGGCTACCTGGAGAGCGAAAATCATGAGATTAAAGGACACACGACGAGACTCTTAATAATTTTAGTGGTCGAATAGCTCTCATATTGTAAACCCGGTTGGCTACCTATCTCGCAGGCTCAGCGTAAGCGAGAACCATGAGGTTTGGTGCCGCGCAACGAGACTGAGTCTGTAGACTCAGGCGAGGAGCGAGGCAACAAAGATCATGCGTTCGCAGCTCGCTGAGACGCGAGAGCCCGTCTTAAATATTTTTTTTCGCTACCATATC